>NZ_JBIRST010000018.1:0-196839 GCF_044334385.1 Streptomyces sp. NPDC020801 | reverse complement strand
CCACCCACCTGGCCGACCTGCCGGAGACCATCGACCTGCCCACCGACCGCCCACGGCCCGCCGTGGCGTCCCACGCCGGCGACCTGGTGCCGTTCCAACTCGACAACCAACTCACCGAGGGTATCCGGCGGTTGGCCCGCGAGTCCGGCGCCACGGTGTCGATGGTGCTGCAGGCGGCACTCGCCGCGATGCTCACCAGACTGGGCGTGGGCACGGACGTGCCGATCGGTTCGCCCATCGCGGGCCGCACCGACGAGGCGCTCAACGGACTGGTCGGCTTCTTCGTCAACACCTGGGTGCTGCGGGCCGACACCTCCGGTGACCCCGGCTTCGCCGAACTCGTCAGTCAGGTGCGGGAGACCAGCCTTGCCGCGTACGACCACCAGGACATCCCGTTCGAGCACCTGGTCGAGGTGCTGAACCCGGTGCGCTCGCCGGCACACCACCCGCTCTTCCAGGTGTGCCTGGCGCTGCAGAACAACGCGCGGCCGGAGTTCACCCTGCCGGGCCTGACGGTGTCCGAGGAACCGTTCGGCATGGGCACCTCGCGCTTCGACCTGTTCATCAGCCTCACCGAACGCGACGACGACGGGCCGGCCCGGATCGACGGGTTCGCCGAGTACGCCACGGAGCTGTTCGACGTCGGCACGATCACCACCCTGCTCGACCGCTGGGTGCACTTCCTGCGGCAGGTGGCCGCCGCGCCGCACACGCCCATCGGGGCCGTGGACATCCTCGCCGACGGCGAGCGCGCGGCGCTGACCCGGTGGGGCGGCCAGGGCCGGGACGCCCGGTTCGAGGCCGGCACCGTCCACCGGCGGTTCGCCGCCACGGCCACCGCGACCCCGGACGCGACCGCGCTGGAATCCGCGGACGGAACGGTCAGCTGGACCTACGCCGAACTGGACCGCTGGTCCAACCGCATCGCCCACCACCTGAGGGCACGCGGCGCCCGCCCGCACACCCGGGTGGCGCTCCTGCTCGAACGCTCACCCCTGCTGGTCGCGACCATCCTCGGGGTGCTGAAGACGGGAGCCGCCTACGCGCCGATCGACCCCGGCCACCCGCGCGAGCGCATCGACTTCATGCTCGCAGACCTCGCCCCCACCGTCACCGTGGACGCAGGTCTCGCCGACGAGGACCTCGACGGGTGCCCGGACTCGCCGCCCGAGGCCGACGCAGCCGGGGAGCAGAGCACCGCGTACGTGATGTACACATCCGGCTCCACCGGCCAGCCCAAGGGGGTCGAGGTCACCCACCGGAACGTGGTCGACCTCGCGCTCGACGGCTCCTGGGCCACCGGTGCCCACCGCCGCGTCCTGGTCCACTCACCGCACACGTTCGACGCGTCCACGTACGAGCTGTGGGTGCCGCTGCTCGGCGGCGGCACCGCTGTGGTGGCACGCGCCGGAAGGCCGGACACCGCGGAACTGGCCCGCGTCATCACCGAGCGGGCGGTGACCGGGCTGTGGCTGACCGCCGGACTCTTCGCCGTGATGGCCGAGCAGCACCCGGAGTGCCTCACCGGCGTCCGCGAGGTGTGGGCGGGCGGTGACGTGCTCTCGCCGACCGCCGTCCGCCGGGTCCTCGACGCCTGTCCCGGTCTCACCGTGGTGAACGGGTACGGCCCGACGGAGACCACCACGTTCGCCGCCCGGCACCGGGTGTCCTCGGCGGACCAGTGCACCGACCCGCTGCCGATCGGCGAACCCGTGGACGGCAGCCGGCTGTTCGTCCTGGACGACCGGTTGCGGCCGGTGCCGCCCGGTGTGGTGGGTGAGCTGTACATCGGGGGCGACGGGGTGGCCCTCGGGTACGCGGGCCGGCCGGGCCTGACCGGCGTGCGGTTCGTTCCCGACCCGTTCGGGCCGCCCGGGGCGCGGATGTACCGCACCGGCGACCTGGTGCGCTGGAACACGGCCGGGAGCCTTCAGTACGTGAGCCGGGCCGACGACCAGATCAAGCTCCGCGGCTTCCGCGTGGAGCCGGGCGAGCTCGAAGCGGTCCTGCGCGAGCAGGACGGCGTGGCGCACGCGGTGGTCGTCGTACGCCAGGACCGGCTCGGTGAACGCAGCCTGGTCGCCTACGTGGTGCCCGACGCGTCCGCCTCCACCGACCGGGACGCCGTCGAGCAGGTCGGCGAGTGGCGCGAGATCTACGACGACATGTACGGCGGGACAGCGGTGGACCCGGACGGGGTCGGCGAGGACTTCACCGGCTGGAACAGCTCCTACACCGGCCGGCCCATCCCGCTGCCCGAGATGCGGGCCTGGCGCGAGGCCGTGCTCGAGCGGGTGCGCGCCCTGCAGCCGCGCCGGGTGCTGGAGATCGGCGTCGGCTCGGGCCTGCTGCTCGGACCGCTGGCACCTGAGGCCGAGGAGTACTGGGGCACCGACTTCTCGGCACCCGTCGTCGAACGGCTGCGCGCTCAAGTCGGCGCCGACCGTCGGCTGTCGGACAAGGTGTCCCTGCTCTGCCGGCCCGCCGACGACCCGGACGGCCTGCCGGCGGGGTACTTCGACACGGTGATCCTCAACTCGGTCGTGCAGTACTTCCCGGACGCCGGCTACCTCACCCGGGTGCTCGACATCGCGATGGACCGGCTCGCGCCCGGCGGACGCATCGTGATCGGTGACGTCCGCAACTACCGCACCCTGCGGATGTTCAGCGCCGCGGTCCACCGTTCCCGGCAACCGGACGACGGCCCGGCCGCCGTGCAGGCCGCCGTCGAACGCGCGGTGCTGGGCGAGAAGGAACTGGTCATCGACCCGGGCTACTTCACACGCTGGGCCGAGGCACGTCCGGACGCCGTCGCCGCCGACATCCGCCTCAAGCGGGGCGCCCACCACAACGAGCTCACCCGCCACCGCTACGAGGTCGTGCTGCACAAGGAGCCCACCCGGTCGCTGCACCTGGCGGACCTGCCCGCGGCGGTCTGGGGGGCGGACGTCCATGAACTGGCCGACGTGGAGACCGCGCTGGCCCGGCACGGCGGCCAACTGCGCCTGACGCGCATCCCCAACGCCAGGCTGGCCGGGGAGGCCGGGGAGTGGGGCGCCCCCGTCGAGTCGCGGGGCACGCTCGACCCCGCCGAGCTGGAGGCGTGGGGCGCCGCACGAGGGCTCGCCGTGTACTGCACCTGGTCGGCACAGGCGGCGGACTGCTTCGAGGCGGTCGTACTGCCGGACGTCGACGCCCCCTGCTGCGACGGCGTCTACCGGCCGGCCGACGCCCCCTCGTCCCGCCTGGTGAACGTTCCCGCGGTGTCCCGCCGCGTGTCCCGGCTGCCGTCCCGGCTGCGGGAGGAACTCGCGGCCCGGCTGCCGGAGTTCATGATGCCCGGCGAGATCGTGGTCCTCGACCGGCTGCCGCTCACCGAGAACGGGAAGGTGGACCGCGCCGCACTGCCGGAACCCGACCCGGCCGGCGGCGACTACCGCGCACCGCGCACGCCGCGCGAGGAGGAACTCGCCGCACTGTTCGCCGAGGTGCTGGGCCTGGACCGGATCGGGATCGACGACGACTTCTTCGCCTGCGGCGGGCACTCCCTGCGGCTGACCCGCCTCGTCTGGCAGATCCACGAGAAGCTCGGCGTGGACGTGCCGATCCGGACGGTGTTCCAGTACCCCACGGTGGCCGAACTCGCGGCCCAGCTGTCCGCGGACACACAGGTGGGCTTCGAGGATCCGTTCGCCGTGCTGCTGCCGATCCGTACCGAGGGGGAGAAGCCCCCGCTGTGGTGGCTGCACCCGGGCGGCGGGCTGAGCTGGCCCTACATGGGCTTCGCCCGGCATGTGGACCCGCCCTGGCCGCTCTACGGCATCCAGGCGCGAGGCTTCGACGGAACCACGCCGCCGGCGAACTCCATCGAGGAGATGGTCGACGACTATCTGCGGGAGGTGCTGCGGGTCCAGCCGAACGGCCCCTACCGCCTGCTGGGCTGGTCCTTCGGCGGCACGCTGGCGCACGCCATGGCGGCGGAACTGCAGCGCCGCGGACACGAGGTGGCGCTCCTGGCACTGCTGGACTCCGCGCCCGCCGGCCACTTCGCCGGCCTCGAAGCGCTCGACGAGGCCATGGTGCGCCGATTCCTCGCCAATTACATGGGCCATCTGGCCGGAATGGAGGAATACCCGTCCCTGGTCGCCACCGCATCGTCGATCTTCGTCGGGCAGATGGAGCAGATGCGGCGGTTCAACTCACCGCGATTCCGCGGCGATGTCGTCTTCTTCAACGCACTCCTCGACCCCGAGACCCACGACAAGCGGGAGCTGGAGGAGGAACTCGAGGTGCTCTGGCAGGAGCACGTCGACGGCCGGGTGGAGCGCATTGACGTCTCCTGCGCCCACAACGAGATGTACTGGCCGCGGAACGCGGCCGAGATCAGCCGAGTCGTCAACCGGATTCTGCGGGCGGCGCAGTGACCCTGACCAAACCCCTGACCGGTGGAAAGAGATCTGGAGGATACGGGTGAGCAGCAATCCGTTCGACGATGAGAACGGCCAGTTCTACGTGCTGGTCAACGACGAGGACCAGCACTCCCTCTGGCCCACGTTTGCCGAGGTGCCGGCCGGCTGGCGCATCGTCTTCGGCCCGGCGGGGCGGGCGGACAGCCTCGCCCACGTGGAGGAGAACTGGGCCGACATGCGGCCCCGCAGTCTCCGGGAGGCCATGAACGGGTAGGCCACAGGCCATGCCGGGTGGGGCCCGTCCGGGGCCCCACCCGGAAAACATCGGTGCCGCCGACCGGTTGCAGGCCGCAAAGACCCAACTACCATGGCTTGCGACCATTTGTACGTGCACGGCAGACGTAGGGACGCCGCATTCAGGCGAAGATTGTGACCATCCATGAGCGTCAACGGGGAGGCTTGTGCTGTGGGAGGCACAAACAGCGACGTCATGTTCGTCCGATGGCCGGCACAAAAGGACCTTCGGAATCGATGTAAGAGGGAGGGTGTTCCCCGTCTCCTCGTCGTCGAGGGAGGGGCCCGGCCTCCAGTCTGCAACGACCCATTTGAAGACTGGGTTCGTGCACCCATATCTCGAGATGATCTGGACGCTCGCGTCACAGCGTTACAGAACCGGCTCGACAGCCGCCAGGTTCCGACACTCGATTCGGCCGGAACGCTGTGTTTCGGTGCTCACTCGATCACCATCTCGAACGTCCAGACCGAATTGATGGAGTTGCTCATCGAGCACTTCGGGGAGGTGGTGTACCGGCACGAGCTCACGCAACGGCTCGCGGAGCGGGTGCCGAGGCCGACGAGGAACTCGCTCGACCTCCACATCATGCGGCTCCGCCGCCGCCTGTCTCCGATCGACCTGATCATCCGGACGGCGTGGGGCCGCGGCTACGTGCTGGAAACCGCGGCCACCTGACCGGGCGCTAGCAGTGGTGCACCTTTCCGCGCAGCCGACGCAGTTCGGGGAAGGGCCTGGTGACACGGCGGGCAAGGAAGTCGGCACCGCTTGACCCGCCGGTTCCCTGCTGGTCCCCGACCATCTTCGTCACCAGCGCCAGGTGCGCCACTTTCCAGTGCCAGTATCCGTTTCCGATTTCCAGCAGCGCTTCCGCGATGCGGTGCAGCACTCCGCACTCGACACCACGACGGCACACGTCGTGAACCGACTGACCGTGATACTCGGCTGCCGCCACGAACGCCTCGTACAGGCTGCCTGGATGCTGGTCGTTGCCCAGGAGCCCGGTCAGCCGCCGGAACTGGGTCGACTGGGCGCCGCTCGCCGTGTCCAGATAGGGCCGGAACTCGGCGAAATAACGGAGCGGCAGTTTCTCCAATGCAACAAGCTGGTCCTGCAGCACACGAAGGATCTCACCGGTTCGCAGCAGGAACTCGTAACTCAGCTCCAGATCGTAGGTGTCACAGGGCGGTACGAGGGCCTCGGCAGCGGCGTCCAGATCCGCCCCGATCTGCTTCAGCCACAGCTCGCAGGACTGGTGTGTGATGATGAAGAACTGCTCGGCCAGCACGACCGCCCGGCCGGCCGTGTCCGGAGTGCGCGGTTCCTGGAGCGAGAGCAAAGTCTCCATCCGCAGATAGTCCGCATACGTCAGAGTGCCCAAGACGCCGCCTCCTCGCTGATGACTGCACTGGTGAAGTCGATGAGTTCATGAACTCCGGCTGGCAGTAGCCCTGCACAACCGGTGCCGGGCACGACGGCGGGGTTCCTCTCCTCGAGTCCTCGGGCAGCCGGGCGGCGAAGGTCTCGGCGCCGAGGCCCGTACGCGCGACGTCGGCCGCCGGGTGGCAGCCACCCGACGGCAGCACACCGATGAGGCCCGCGGCGCAGGCAGCGCCCGTGCCGCCTCCTCGTTCGCCGTGACCGCGTACCCCGGCCGGCAACCCGTCATCGCGAGGCTCTTGGAGCAGCTGGAGACGGTGATCGACCGGCCTGAGCCAGTGGCGCCGGGAGTTCGGTGACCCATGTTCCGGAGCATGGCACGGCAGCGCAGTGACTGATCACCAATCTTTCGTCTCTCATTCAGGGAGAAAGACCTGGGCAAGATACCCGCAACGCCATTGCAGCCGTTGCCACGATTCACGCATGAGTACGCGGACCGAGCTGGACCTGACCGACGCCACCACCTTCGTCCGGCACGATGCGCACGAGTTCTGGCGCGAGGTGCGGAAGTCGAAGCCCGTGTACTGGCACGACGGCGATCCTGGTTTCTGGGTCGTCGCCCGCCACTTGGACGTGCTTTCCTGCTACGCCGACGTGAAGTCGCTGAGCTCCGCACGCGGGACCGTGCTGGACGTGCTGCTGCGCGGCGGGGACTCCGCCGGCGGCAAGATGCTCGCGGTCACCGACCGGCCGCGCCACCGCGAGCTGCGCAACCTGATGCTGCGCGCGTTCTCGCCGCGCGTGCTGGGCGAGGTCGAGCACAGCGTCCGGCGGCGAGCGTCCAGCCTCATCAGGGCGGTCACGCAGCTGGGTGAGTTCGACTTCGCGACGGAGGTCGCGGAGCACATTCCGATGAACACCATCTGCGATCTGCTCTCCATTCCACAGGAGGACCGCAGGCAACTGCTCCAGTGGAACAAGCTGGCGCTCTCCTCGGACGACGCCGAAGCCGACCAACTCGATTCGCTGGAGGCACGGAACGAGATCGTCGGCTACTTCATGGACCTCGCCCAGCGACGCCGGCGCGCCCCCGGCGACGACGTCATCAGCATGATCGCGACCGCCGAGGCCGGCGACCGCCCCCTCACGCTGGAGGAGGTCGCACTCAACTGCTACAGCCTCGTTCTGGGCGGCGACGAGTCGTCCCGGGTGTCGGCGATCTGCGCGGTGAAGACTCTCGCCGAGCACCCCGGCCAATGGCGCGCGCTGCGCGACGGCTCGGCCGGTCTCGACTCGGCCGTCGAAGAGGTGCTCCGGTGGGCGACGCCCGCGATGCACTTCGCGCGCACCGCGACCCGGGACACGGAGATCGGCGGGCAACGGGTCCGGGCGGGCGACATCGTGACGCTGTGGAACACCTCTGCCAACAACGACGAGGAGGTGTTCGCCGAGCCTCGCCGGTTCGACCCGACCCGTTCCCCCAACAAGCACGTGTCGTTCGGCCACGGCCCGCACTTCTGCGTCGGCGCGTTTCTCGGCCGGGCGGAGCTGCGCGCGTTGCTGAGCGCGCTCACACAGTCGGTCACCGAGATCGAGGTGTGCGGCACGCCCACACCGATCTACTCGAACTTCCTGCACGGCTACAGCAGCCTGCCGGTGGCCTTCGGCTGAGCTGCCCGGCCTGCGGGACCGCCTTGAACAAGGTGCTCAGGCTTCGTGGCGCAGGCGAGTCTCGACAGCCGCGACGAGCTCGCCGATCGTCGGCGACTGCAGCACGGTTCGGATCGGCACCCTGACCCCGAACTCCTCACGGATCCGTCCGGCCAGCCTGGTCGCCTGCACGGAGTGCCCGCCGAGATCGAAGAAGTTGTCGGCGCTCCCCGCCTGCGGGATCGCGAGGATCTCCCGCACCATCGCGCAGATGACAGCCGCACAACCGTCCGCTTCGCCGTCGTCCCGCCCGTGCGGTTCGCCCGGCCGCGCTTCCGGCGCTGGCAGGGCGTCCCGGTCGATCTTTCCGTTCGCCAGCGTGGGAAACCGGTCCAGCACCGCGATCTTCGCCGGCACCATGTGCGCGGGCAGCGACCTGGCGACGTGTGCGCGGAGCTCGGCGGGTGTGACCGGTGCGGTGGTGGTGACGTAACCGACGACGTGCGCATCGGCCAGATCACCCCTCACCACGGCGACGGCGACATCCACCGCCGGATGAGCGGCAAGCCGGGTCTCGATCTCACCGAGCTCGACACGGAACCCGCGCAGCTTCACCTGACCGTCCACGCGACCGGTGAAGGACAACTCGCCATCGCTCCCCATACGGCCCCGGTCACCCGTGCGGTACATCCGGCTGCCGGGCGGTCCGAACGGGTTCGCCACGAACTTCGCCGCGGTCGCCGCGGACCGGTTCAGATACCCGCGCGCCAGTCCGCTGCCCGCGATGTACAGCTCACCTTCCGAACCGGGCGGCACCGGGTGCATGCGCTCGTCGAGCACATGCACCTCGTTGCCGATCCACGGTGTTCCTATTCCGACGTCGTCGGCGTCACGTATCGGCCCGCTGATCGTCGCGCCGACGGTCACCTCGGTCGGGCCGTAGCCGTTGAACATCCGCCTCGCGCGCGACCACTTCCGTACCAGCGTCGGCGTGCAGCTGTCCCCCGTGGACATGACGGTTCCGCCGATCAGGACGTCCTCGGCGTCGGTCACGCTCAATGCGACCGGTGGCAGCACCGCGTGGGTGATGTCGTACTTGAGCAGGGTGTCCCTCAGCGGCTGGCCCGGCAGCAAGTCCTCCGCGGGTGCCATCACGAGCGTCGCTCCGGACAGCAACGCCAGCGTCACGTCCCAGAACGCGGCATCGAAACTGATCGACGCCCACTGGAGTACTCGATCGCCGGGCCCCACACGGAGAACGGCTGCCTGGGTGTCCACCATGTCGCGCACGCCCCTGTGCGGCACGGCGACGCCCTTCGGGGTGCCGGTGGACCCCGATGTGTAGATCACGTACATCAGGTGATCCGGATGCAGCTCCGCGCGGCGTTCGTGCCGAGCGACGTCATGTCCCGGCAGCTTTGCGCACGCTTCCCCGAAGGCCGGGTCGTCGAGCACGATCTCCGGCACCCCCGAGTCGAAGGACGCCACCGAGGACGACCTCAGGAGCAGCGCCGGCCGCGCGTCGGACAGCATGAACGCCAAGCGTTCCGCCGGATAGCCCGGATCGAGTGGGAGGTAGGCGCCACCGGCCTTGAGCACCGCCGTGATCGCCACGATCAGGTCATTCGACTTCGGCACCGCGACCGCGACGAGGGAGTCCGGGCCGACACCGTGCGCGATCAGGCTGCGCGCGAGCCGATTGGCCCGGATGTTCAGTTCCGAGTATCCGAACGTGCTTTCCTCGTCGATGAGGGCGGGCTCTCCGCCTCGCCGGGCGACGGTTGACTCGAACATTGCCGGAACCGTGTACAACCGCAGTCAGCTCCTTCGCAAGAGTCCTGATCAACGGCGAATCTAGTGTCCGTGCCCGAGGCGCTCGTTGAATCCTTCCCATCTCTGTCACGGCGTTTCACCCAACGGCCTCGACAGCCAGGCCATGCGTGACGGCAGCTGTGCCGTCGCTGATGTGCAGGACCGCGTCAGCCGTGTCGAGTGTCGCCCGGTCGAGAGGGAAGTAGCCCTGCCGCGGGGCCGTGTCGGTCCGCGTGCGGGCGGGGCCGGCCGTGACGCCCCTTGTCAGGCCCCAGGTGGTGGTACGGCGCTGCAGAAGACCCTCGTAGGTGTCCGGCTCGGGATCCCCGAGCCCGAGGGCTTCGCTGCGGCCCAGGCTGCCGGCGACGAAGGTGTACTGCTCGCCCAGCAAGGACCCCACGATGGTGCCGGCGCCGGGCCAGTTGACGCACAGGTCCGCCAGGCGCCAGGTGCTCGGGATTCGCTGCAGATGGAGGTTGTGGGCGAAGACCAGTGTCGCGCCCCGTCGTGCCTCGACGCTTCGGACATCGAGGAGGTTCTCGGCCATGAGCGTGTCCCGGGTGGCGAACAGGCGGGACAGCCGCGCCCCGTGTTCGAGCCGCTGTGCCGACTGCTTGTGATAGCGCAGCAGGCCAAGACCGGCGGTGAGGTGTGTCTTGGCCCTTAGCCACTCGGCGCGCGAGGTGGCCGCGGTCCTTTCCCATGCGCGTGCGTGGAGCAGCGTGAGCATGTCGTCGGCGATCGACCGCAGCCGCTCGGCCTCGGCCGTGGCCCCGATCGACATGGCCGGGTCCAGGACCGCCTCCGGACGGCTCCAGCGTTCGTCGTCGCCGAGGAGGCCCGAGAGGTCGAGGTCGAGTTGCAGGTAGTCGCGGGCGTATTCGAGACAGCGCCGCGGGCTGGGTGCGCTGGTGGTCTCCATCGGGGCGTCGAAGCCGTGAAAGGCCAGCCGTTCTTCCGGCGGCCGGTTCCGGTTGTAGCTGCGCATCCAGGTGACCAGCTGCCGGTTGGCGTCCAGGTCTCCGAAGCCGTGGGAGAAGCCTTCGCTCATCGCCGCGTCGAGGCTCCCGACTCCGTCCTGGACGAAGTCGTTCACGCCGAGTGCAGCCACGCGATCGGTTTCGAGGGCGATCGACCGGAAGCCGCGGTCGGCCAGCTGAACGAACAGCTCGTTGCGGACCCACCCGAAGGCGGGTTCCCGATGCGTGGGCTCACCGAGTGCCAGCACGTCGCATGAGGCCATGGAGAGGTCTCGAATGTCCTGTCTCATGTGTCTCAATCAAACCATTGAAAGAACAGTTGAGACTTTTGAAGGTTTTGGCCGCTCAGCCGTGCTGTGCAGTCTCAAACCGTTGATCAACTCGCGGTCGTCCGGCCCCGCGCGGGCACGGCATGGCGGCCCGCCGCAGGCGTCGGTGTCCGGTTCACAGCCGCGTCGTGACGGCGGGGTGTGTGGGCGGCTCGGCCGGGGCGATGTCGAGGAGGTCCACGTACTGAGCGAGTTGGGCGGCTGCGTTGAGCATCGACACCCCCCGGGTGGTGAGTCTGCGCCGCCAGTCGTCGAGGGCGGCGGACAGCGCCTGTGTGCCGCCGGCCGTACGGATCTGGCGGACCACGGTGGAGATGTGGTCCAGCGGGTAGCCGCCTCGTCTGAGCAGGTGGGCGAGTTCGGCGTCGCGGATGTCGGGGGCACCGTAGACGCGGTGTCCGGTGACCGGCTCGCGGTCGGGGGCGAGGATGCCCGCCACTTCCCAGTTGCGGAGGGTCGCCGCGGTGACGCCCAGCCGGTGTGCCAGTTCGCCGATGCTGAGGGTCTCGGTGCTTGCCGGTGTGTGCTCGGCGGTGTCCGGGCCGGTGGTCAGGTGCTCGACGGCCCGTCCGACCGCGTCCAGTGTTCCCCGGTCGCGCAGCAGCTGGGCATGACTGCGGTCGAGGGCCGTCAGCGCGGCGTCGAGTCCGCCCGCGTTGAGCGACCTCATGATCTGCCCGCTCACTGCGTAACCGTGCGCCGGGACGAGCGCCAGATAGGCGCGCAGGGCCACCGCGTGCGCCTCGGTGTAGGTCCGGTAGCCGGCCGGGGTGCGTTCGGCGAGCGGGATGAACCCGTCCCGCTCGTAATTGCGCACCGCCTGGGTCGAGATGCCGTGCTCACGGGCGAGGTCGAAGGGGCGTAAGTAATCCACGGTTTGAAACTGTAGCGCACCCCTCCTGCGGCTTTTCCGGAAAAGTCTCAAACGGTATTGCAGGTATAGGCTTAAGCGTCATGAGCAGGGAAGTTCAGGAATTCGTCACCACCCCATATGACGAAGGCGTGCCGCGTCCAACACCCGGGAGGGACCCCATGACCGTCGGCACGAGGACGGACACACAGCCGCCAGCGTCGCACGTTGCCGACAGCCACGATCTGATCCGCGTGCACGGTGCGCGGGAGAACAACCTCAAGAACGTCGACGTCGAGCTCCCCAAGCGCCGGCTGACGGTGTTCACCGGTGTCTCCGGCTCGGGCAAGAGCTCCCTGGTGTTCGACACGATCGCCGCGGAGTCGCAGCGGCTGATCAACGAGACCTACAGCGCCTTCGTCCAGGGCTTCATGCCGACACTGGGGCGGCCCGAGGTCGACGTCCTCGACGGGCTGACGACCGCGATCATCGTCGACCAGCAGCCGATGGGCACCAGTCCCCGCTCCACGGTCGGCACCGCCACCGACGCGGGCGCGTTGCTGCGCATCCTGTTCAGCCGGCTCGCCAAGCCGTACATCGGCTCGCAGAAGGCGTTCGCCTTCAACGTCGCCTCGGCGGAGGCGTCGGGCACGTTGGTGGTGAACGGGAAGAAGATCGAGAAGGGCTTCAGTGTCGTAGGCGGCATGTGTCTGCGCTGCGAGGGCATGGGCACCGTCTCCGACATCGATCCCGCCCAGCTCTACGACGACTCCAAGTCGCTCGCCGACGGCGCGATCACCGTCCCCGGCTGGAAGGCGGACGGCTGGGTGGTGCAGTCGTTCACCGAGTCCGGCTTCCTCGACCCCCACAAGCCGATCCGCGACTACACCGGCGAAGAACTGCACGACTTCCTGCACCGGGACCCGGTCAAGGTCAAGGTGAAGGGGATCAACACCACCTACGAGGGCCTGATCGCGCGGGTCCAGAAGTCGTTCCTGACCAAGGACAAGGAGGCACTGCAGCCGCACATCCGTGCCTTCGTCGACCGGGCGGTGACGTTCTCCGTCTGTCCGGCGTGCCACGGCACCCGGCTCAGCGAAACCACGCGGTCCTCGAAGATCAACGGTGTCAGCATCGCCGACGCCTGCGCGATGCAGATCAGCGACCTGGCCGCATGGGTCCGCGGCCTGGACGAGCCGTCGGTCGCGACGCTGCTGACGGTGCTCTGCCAGACCCTCGACTCGTTCGTCTCGATCGGGCTGGGCTATCTCTCGCTCGACCGGTCCTCGGGCACGCTCTCGGGCGGTGAGGCCCAGCGCACCAAGATGATCCGCCACCTCGGCTCCGCGCTCACCGACGTCACCTACGTCTTCGACGAGCCCACTGTCGGCCTGCACCCGCACGACATCCAGCGCATGAACAACCTGCTGCTCCAGCTGCGCGACAAGGGCAACACCGTCCTGGTCGTGGAGCACAAGCCGGAGACGATCGTGATCGCCGACCACGTGGTCGACATCGGCCCGCTGGCCGGTGCGGGCGGCGGCGAGGTGGTCTTCGAGGGCACCGTGGAGGGACTGCGGACCAGCGGCACGATCACCGGACGGCACCTGGACGACCGGGCCACGGTGAAGCCGTCGGTGCGCGAGCCGTCCGGTGTGCTGGAGGTGCGCGGGGCGGACACCCACAACCTGCGCGACGTCGACGTGGACATCCCGCTCGGCGTGCTGACCGTGGTCACCGGGGTCGCCGGCTCCGGCAAGAGTTCCCTGATCCACGGCTCGGTGGCGGGACGGGATGGCGTGGTGACGGTGGACCAGTCGGCCATCAAGGGTTCCCGGCGCAGCAACCCGGCGACCTACACCGGAATGCTCGAGCCGATCCGCAAGGCGTTCGCGAAGGCCAACGGCGTGAAACCGGCGCTGTTCAGTGCCAACTCCGAGGGCGCCTGCCCCAACTGCAAGGGCGCCGGCGTCATCTACACCGATCTGGCGATCATGGCCGGCGTCGCCACCACCTGCGATGAGTGCGAGGGGAGGCGGTTCCAGGCGTCGGTGCTCGACCACCGCCTCGGCGGCCGCGACATCAGCGAGGTGTTCGCGATGTCGGTGGTCGAGGCCGAGGAGTTCTTCCGCAGCGGTGAGGCGCGCACACCGGCCGCGCACGCCGTCCTCCAACGGCTCGCCGATGTCGGGCTGGGCTACCTCAGCCTCGGCCAGCCGCTCACCACCCTGTCCGGCGGCGAGCGCCAACGCCTCAAGCTGGCCACCAACATGGCCGGGGCGGGCAGCGTCTACATCCTGGACGAGCCGACCAGCGGCCTCCACCTCGCCGACGTCGAGCAACTGCTCGGCCTGCTCGACCGGCTGGTCGACTCCGGCAAGTCGGTCATCGTCGTCGAGCACCACCAGGCGGTCATGGCGCACGCCGACTGGATCATCGACCTCGGCCCCGGCGCCGGACACGACGGCGGCCGAATCGTCTTCGAGGGCACCCCCGCCGAACTCGTCGCCGCCCGCTCCACCCTCACCGGCGAGCACCTCGCGGCCTACGTCGGCAGCTGAGGCGAGGCATCCCGCCGGATACCCGCAGGAGAAGTCCTCCCGCCTGACACGCCCCGTCCCGGCAGATCGGGACGGGGCGTGCTCGGTGTGGCCGACGAGCCGGCCACGATCGGCGCGCTGCCCGTGACGGCCGCCCGCGACCGCGGCCGTCAGCGGCAGGTGCCGGCGGTGCCGCACGCCGGGACGAGTGCCGCACAAGCGCCGGTGCCGCACGCCGGGACGAGTGCCGCACAAGCGCCGGTCCCGCACGCCGGGATGAGTGCCGGACAAGCGCGCAGGGCCGTCGCATGCGCTTTGGTGCGAGCCCCAGGCAATCCGTCGTTTGAAACTTCCGCGGACTTCTCCACGGAATTTTCTGAAAAAGTCTCAACTGTGATTGCAAGGATACACTTGAGCAGTGTGAGCACGGGAGTTCAGAGTTCGCCGGAGCACCGTGCAGAACTCCGGACAGCTCGGATCCAGAAGGGAAATTCGTCAAATGCCGGCAGCGATCAGAATGGCTGGACTGTGCAAGAGCTTTGGCTCGGTGACGGCACTCGATCACCTTGAGCTCACCGTGCCGGAGGGTACGGTGCACGGCCTGCTCGGCCCCAACGGCGCGGGCAAGACGACCGCCGTCCGTCTGCTGAGCACCCTGATCAGGCCGGACGAGGGGACGGCCGAGGTGTTCGGCGTCGACGTGTGCAGCGATCCACGGCGCGTACGGTCCATCATCGGGCTGACCGGTCAGTACGCCGCGGTGGACGAGTTGCTGACCGGGCGTGAGAATCTGCGCATGATCGGCAGGTTGTTCCGGCTGTCCAAGTCCGACAGCAGGGCACGCGCGAGCGAGTTACTGGAGCGCTTCGATCTGGGCGAGGCGGCCGATCGGCAGGCCAAGACGTACTCGGGCGGCATGCGCCGCAGGCTGGACGTCGCCGCGAGCCTCATGGCACGGCCCAAACTCATCTTCCTCGACGAGCCGACCACCGGCCTGGACCCGCGCAGCCGCATGGAGGTGTGGCGGATCGTGCGCGAGCTGGTCGCGGAGGGCACAACCGTGCTGCTCACGACGCAGTACCTGGAGGAGGCGGACCAGCTCGCCGACTCGCTGTCAGTGATCGACCAGGGCAGGGTCATTGCCAGTGGCACGCCGGACGAGCTGAAGGCACAGGTGGGCCAGGACTGGGTCGGCATCACAGTCCTCGACGGCGCCGCCGTCGAGGAGACCACGAAACTCCTGCGGGAAAGGCTGGGCATCGAGCCGGTCGCCGACCTGGAGACGATGCGGGTGCACGCGCCGCTGGCCGATGGCGGCACGCTGGCCGATCTGCTGCATCTGCTCAAGGGTTCCGGTGTCGCGATCGGTGCCGTGGCGGTCCGCCGCCCGACACTCGACGACGTGTTCCTCGCCGTCACCGGTCGTTCCGCCGAGCACAGGACCGACAAGCAGGAAACCGGGAAGGACACCAAGCGGTCATGACGTCCACGACCTTGGCGATGCAGGGCGGCACGGTGAACACGAAGCCGCACAGCGGAGTCTCATGGTGGTTCTCCGACGTGTGGGAGATGACACTGCGCAACATCCGGCATGTTCTGCGCAGCCCCGAGCTGGTGATGTTCTCGCTCGTCCAGCCGGTGATGTTCATCCTGCTGTTCACATACGTCTTCGGCGGCGCGATCAACGTCGGGGGCGAACGCTACTCCCAGTTCCTGCTGCCCGGCATCTTCGTCCAGATGGTGCTCTACGGTTCGGCCGCCGGCACCACCATCGGCATCGCCACCGAAATGCGCGAAGGCCTGATGGACCGCTTCCGTTCGATGCCGATGAGCCGTCCCGCCGTGCTCGTCGGCCGCACGCTGTCGGAGATCTTCCGCAACGTGTGCGTCCTGGCCGTGACCGTGGGCGTCGGCCTGCTCGTCGGCTTCCGTTTCCGCAACGGATTCCTGCCGGCGCTGGCCGGCATGCTGCTGTTGCTGTTCTTCGGTTACGCGGTGTCCTGGTTCGCCGCCTTCCTCGGTCTGTCGGTGCGCAACGCGGAGGCCGCCCAGGCGGTCGGTGGCGTGTGGATCTTCCCGTTCACCTTGATCTCCTCGGCATTCGTGCCGACCAGCACGATGCCGGGATGGCTGCAGGCCTACGCCGCCCACAGCCCCATGACCGCAGCCGTGAACGCACTGCGCGCACTGTTCACCGGCGGCCCGGCGGGCAGCTCCGTACTCCAGACGCTCGCATGGTCCGTCGGCCTGATCGTCGTCTTCGCTCCGCTGTCGGTGCGCAAGTACGGCTCGCGCTGACCGCACGCCGACTCGCGAGAGTGCGGCCGGGAACGGTGGCCTCCCCACCCGACCGCACCTTCACGACACCCGTACACCCTCAGCCCCTCGTGCCCGATCGGCCGCGGGGCCCGGCGGCTTGGCCGGCCGGATGACAGAAGTTGGCAAGAGATCGAAAAACGAGCCGAGGGCGGCCCAATCATGGAAGCATGACGGAGCCTGCTTCCCGACCCGACGGAATCGACGCGCTGACCGATGTCTTCGACGCCGTCTACCGCGGCGAGAGTCCGTTCGGCAGGCGTCCACCCTGGGACATCGGCGGGCCGCAGCCCGCGTTCGTCGCGGTCGAGGAAGCGGGACTCGTCAGTGGCGCGGTGCTCGATCCGGGCTGCGGCACCGGCGAGGACGCGCTCCACCTGGCCGGCAAGGGCTACGCGGTGACGGGACTCGACCTGTCGCCGACGGCGATCTCCATCGCGCAGCACAAGGCCGGGGAGCGGGGGCTCGACGCCACCTTCGAGGTCGCCAACGCCCTCGAACTCGCGGGCTACGACGGGCGTTTCGATTCCGTGATCGACTGCGGTCTCGCGCACACGTTCGACGCCGCAAACCTACGGACCTACGCGGCGGCGCTGCACCGCGTCTGCCGCCCGGGGGCGGTCGTGCACGTGCTCTCGATCAGTGACCGCGGGGCCGAGGAGATGCAGGCACGGCTCGCCGAGGCGATCGAGCAGATCCCGGCGAAACTTCCCGACAACGGCCCGAAACGGACCACCGACGACCTGCGCAACGGCTTCGCCGACGGCTGGACGACCGAGTCCATCACCGACACCGGCATGCACGCGATACTCCCGTCCGCTACCGAACCCTTCGACCTGCCCGCCTGGCTCGGTCGATTCCGCCGCACCTGACCCAGGAACCACCGACCGGCTCTTGCGTACGGACCGAATGTCTCAGCCGCGAACACGGCGAGTGCGAAGGCGATGAATCATGAAGGTACGGGCAGGCAAATGGCTACGGGCCCTGGCATCCTCACGGCCCAACCGGGCGACCATGCGCACGAACCTGCGGACCGGAAACCCGCTGAACTCCGCGCGTTGGAGTACGGCCACCCGGGTCGCCTTCCGGTTCTCCTTCGCCTACGCCGGGCTCTACTGCCTGACGACGCCCCAGATCTACTTGGCCCTGCGGGGCGGCGGACTCGGTCATCTGCAGGCGGCGGCCGACTCCTGGGCGAAACTCTGGTCGATACGTCCGGTGCGGAACTGGGTGGCCATTCACATGTTCGACAAGGAAGTGGGCGAGCGCTTCGACGGCGGTGACGACCTGTCCGCGTGGGTGGGGCAGTTCTGCTGGCTGACGGGCGCCGCCGCGGTCACCCCGATCTGGTCCGTGCTGGACCGGCGCCGGACCAACTACGTCACGCTGGACACCTGGTTCCGGTCGGTGGTCCGGATGTGCCTTGCGGGGCAGATGTTCTACTACGGTGCCGCCAAGGCCATCCCGCTGCAGTTCCAACTGCCACTGGCCAAGCTCATCGAGCCGTTCGGGAACTTCAGCCCGATGAGTGCGCTGTGGTCGCAGACGGCCTCCTCGGAGCCGTACCAGATCCTGCTGGGCTGCGCGGAGATCGCCGGCGGACTGCTGCTGATCCTGCCGAGGACAGCGACGCTGGGCGCGCTGCTGTGCGCGATGGAACTGGCTCAGGTGTTCGTCCTGAACATGACCTTCGACGTCCCGGTGAAGATCCATTCGTTCCATCTGCTCCTGCTGAGCCTTGTGCTGCTGGCACCGGAGTCGGCGCACCTCGCCAAAGTCTTCCTGTCGAATCGGGCCGTCCACCCCTCTCCCCGGCCGGAACTGTTCCGTACGCGCAACGCGAACCGGATCGCCGCTGCGGTGCAGGTCGGCGCCGGGTTGTGGCTGCTCCGTGCGCAGATGCGCAACGACTGGGCGTTCTGGAAGAAGTACGGCGGAGGACGGGAGAAGCCCGCGCTGTACGGCATCTGGAACGTGGAGGAATTCTCGGTCGACGGTGAGCTGCACCCACCGCTGACGACAGACGAACAACGATGGCGGCGAGTCGTCTTCGACTCCGCCGACATCGTGACCATCCAGCGCATGGACGACTCGCTCGACGGCCATGTCGCGGCGATCGACATGGACGGCCATTCGATCACCCTGCTCAAGATGACCGACCCGCAGTGGAGGACAACGCTGACACTGCAGCGTCCCGCAGACGATCTACTGATCCTGGACGGCGAATTCGACGGCCACCGGCTGCGTCTGCGACTGCACCGAATGAATCTCGACACCTTCCCCCTCGTCGGCCGCGGCTTCCACTGGGTGCAGCCGAACGCCAACATGCAGTGACGGATCCGGGCGTGAACCGCGTCCCGGTCCGACCTCAACCCGACCTCGGCCAAGGTCCCGGAGAAGTCCCGGAGAAGTTCCGCAGATGCCGCCGACCCTCTTCCGGCCTGCGGCGGCGCGGACCGGGAAGGGCACGGCGGCACCGGCCGGTTCAGATGTCCCGGAAGATCTCGATCTGCGCCCCGATCGAGTTCAGCCGCTCGGCGAGGTCCTCGTAGCCGCGGTTGATGACGTACACGTTGCGCAGGACCGACGTGCCCTCGGCGGCCATCATGGCCAGCAGGACGACCACGGCGGGGCGCAGGGCGGGCGGGCACATCATCTCGGCGGCGCGCCAGCGGGTCGGGCCCTCGACGAGCACCCGGTGCGGGTCCAGCAACTGCAGACGGCCGCCCAGGCGGTTGAGGTCCGTCAGGTAGATCGCGCGGTTGTCGTAGACCCAGTCGTGGATGAGGGTCTTGCCCTGCGCGACCGCGGCGATGGCCGCGAAGAACGGGACGTTGTCGATGTTCAGGCCCGGGAACGGCATCGGGTGGATCTTGTCGATCGGGGCCTCCAGCTTGGAGGGCCGCACGGTCAGGTCCACCAGCCGGGTGCGGCCGTTGTCCGCGAAGTACTCGGGCGTGCGGTCGTGGTCGAGCCCCATCTCCTCGAGCACCGCGAGCTCGATCTCCAGGAACTCGATCGGCACCCGGCGGACCGTCAGCTCCGACTCCGTGACGACGGCGGCGGCCACCAGGCTCATCGCCTCCACCGGGTCCTCGGAGGGGAAGTAGTCCACGTCCACGTCGATGACCGGCACGCCGTGCACGGTGAGCGTGGTGGTGCCGATGCCCTCGACCTTGACACCGAGCGCCTCCAGGAAGAAGCACAGGTCCTGGACCATGTAGTTGGACGAGGCGTTGCGGATGACGGTCACACCGTCGTGCCGCGCGGCCGCGAGCAGCGCGTTCTCGGTCACGGTGTCGCCGCGCTCGGTCAGTACGATCGGGCGGTCCGGGCGGACGGAACGGTCCACCACGGCGTGGTACTGGCCCTCGGTGGCCGCCACGTCCAGCCCGAACCGGCGCAGCGCGATCATGTGCGGCTCGATGGTCCGCGTCCCCAGGTCGCAACCGCCCGCATAGGGCAGCTTGAAGCGGTCCATGCGGTGCAGCAGCGGGCCGAGGAACATGATGATGGAGCGGGTGCGGACGGCGGCCTCGGCGTCGATGGCGTCCAGGTCGAGGTCGGCCGGTGGCACGATCTCCAGGTCGACCCCCTCGTTGATCCAGCGGGTGCGGACACCGATCGAGCCCAGCACCTCCAGGAGGCGGTACACCTCCTCGATCCGGGCCACCCGGCGCAGCACCGTGCGCCCCCTGTTCAGCAGCGAGGCGCACAGCAGGGCCACGCACGCGTTCTTGCTGGTCTTCACGTCGATGGCGCCGGACAGCCGACGGCCGCCGACGACCCGCAGGTGCATCGGGCCGGCGTAGCCCAGCGAGACGATCTCGCTGTCGAGGGCTTCACCGATTCGGGCGATCATCTCAAGGCTGATGTTCTGGTTGCCGCGCTCGATGCGATTGACGGCGCTCTGGCTGGTGCCGAGCGCCTCGGCCAGCTGTGCCTGCGTCCAGCCGCGGTGCTGCCGGGCGTCACGGATGAGCTTGCCGATGCGTACGAGGTAGTCGTCTGCCATGAGGTTGAGGTTATCTCAGATATGAGATGGCACCTCTTGAGGGGTCCATTCGGGTGATGAGCCGTCAGTGATGCCTGCTGGTACGGGTTCGACGCCACCCGAAAGGCCCGGGCAAATCCATAGATGTCGTACTACGTCCCGTGCTGCTGTGGGTGTGTCGCGGCCCGTTCTTCCCGCCGGTGGTGAGGGACCAGGAGCGCTTGTTGATGTTCAGCCGCACTCCGGGGAGAATCCGGAAACTCTTTCGAAACGTGAGCGGCATGCGGTGCCTCCTCCCGAACGCTGTGCTGTGCGTCGCGGTCACTGCCAGGTCTCCTTCGGATACCCCGACTTGGCGCGGTGATGGGTGGGTGTGCCCGGCGTGCGTGCGGAGTTGACCGCCGGGCCGGCTGCCGGCGCGGTCGGCCGGGCGGTGTCCGGGCGGTGTCCGGGCGGTGTCCGGGCGGTGTCCGGGCGGTGTCCGGGTGGGGCGGTGGGGTGTCCGGGCGGGCCCGTGGGGCCGGTGGGGCGGTCGTCGGGCGGGTCGGTGGGCGGCTCGGTGGGGGCGGGGGCCGCCCGGGGAGGTCGCCGCGGCGTACCGATGGGGCGGGCGGGCCGGGGCGCTGCCTCGTGCCGGGGTGCTCGGCGGCCGTGCGGGCCGCGCCCCTGGGGCGGCCCACGCCGCAGCCGGGCCGCACATGACCATCCGGCCCCCATGTACTAGAGTTATCTCGACATCGAGATATCTGCCGAGGTGCACCGCAGCCGCCACCATCGGTAAGGGTTACCTAACTTAGCCTTACCTCAGCGGACAGGCCCAGATGCCGTGGCGGCAGGATCGTGGTGGTACGCGCACATCAATGAAGGAGACTGTCGTGTCGGCGAACAGCTTCGACGCCCGCAGCACGCTGCAGGTGGGCGACGAGTCGTACGAGATCTTCCGGCTTGCCAAGGTCGAGGGCTCGGCCCGACTGCCTTACAGCCTGAAGGTCCTGCTGGAGAACCTGCTCCGCACCGAGGACGGCGCGAACATCACCGCCGACCACATCCGTGCCCTCGGCGGCTGGGACTCCCAGGCCCAGCCGTCGCAGGAGATCCAGTTCACGCCGGCCCGCGTGATCATGCAGGACTTCACCGGGGTGCCCTGTGTCGTCGACCTCGCCACCATGCGCGAGGCCGTCAAGGAGCTCGGCGGCGACCCGGCGAAGATCAACCCGCTCGCCCCGGCCGAGCTGGTCATCGACCACTCCGTCATCGCCGACAAGTTCGGCACCCCGGACTCCTTCAAGCAGAACGTGGAGCTGGAGTACGGCCGCAACAAGGAGCGTTACCAGTTCCTGCGCTGGGGCCAGACCGCCTTCGACGAGTTCAAGGTCGTCCCGCCCGGCACCGGCATCGTCCACCAGGTGAACATCGAGCACCTGGCCCGTGTCGTCATGGTCCGCGACGGCAAGGCCTACCCCGACACCCTGGTCGGCACCGACTCGCACACCACCATGGTCAACGGCCTCGGCGTCCTCGGCTGGGGCGTCGGCGGCATCGAGGCCGAGGCCGCCATGCTCGGCCAGCCGGTCTCCATGCTGATCCCGCGCGTCGTCGGCTTCAAGCTCACCGGCGAGCTGCCCACCGGCACCACCGCCACCGACCTGGTACTCACCATCACCGAGATGCTGCGGGCGCACGGCGTCGTCGGCAAGTTCGTCGAGTTCTACGGCGAGGGCGTGGCCGCCACCTCACTGGCCAACCGCGCCACCATCGGCAACATGTCGCCGGAGTTCGGCTCCACCGCCGCGATCTTCCCGATCGACGACGAGACGCTGAACTACCTGCGCCTGACCGGCCGCTCCGACCAGCAGGTCGCGCTCGTCGAGGCCTACGCCAAGGAGCAGGGCCTCTGGCTGGACCCGAACGCCGAGCCCGACTTCTCCGAGAAGCTCGAGCTGGACCTGTCCACGGTCGTGCCGTCCATCGCCGGCCCCAAGCGCCCGCAGGACCGTATCGTCCTCGCCCAGGCCGCCGAGCAGTTCAACACCGACGTACGCAACTACGTCCAGGTCTCCGAGCCGGCCAAGGGCGGTGCCGAGTCGCCGGTGGACGAGGCGTCCGACGAGTCCTTCCCGGCCAGCGACGCCCCCGCCTACGGCCACCAGGAGAACGGCGCCGGCGCCCCGCAGCACTCCGCCGTGATCCCCGGCCCGGGCCCGTCCAGGCCGGTCACCGTCACCGCCCCCGACGGCACGAGTTACGACCTGGACCACGGCGCCGTCACCGTGGCGGCCATCACGTCCTGCACCAACACCTCGAACCCGTACGTCATGGTCGGCGCCGCCCTGGTCGCCAAGAAGGCCGTGGAGAAGGGCCTGACCCGCAAGCCGTGGGTCAAGACCACCCTGGCCCCGGGCTCCAAGGTCGTCACGGACTACTTCGACCGCGCGGGCCTCACGCCGTACCTCGACAAGATGGGCTTCAACCTCGTCGGCTACGGCTGCACCACCTGCATCGGCAACTCCGGTCCGCTCGACGAGGAGGTGTCGCAGGCCGTCAACGACCACGACCTCGCCGTCGTCTCGGTCCTGTCCGGCAACCGCAACTTCGAGGGCCGGATCAACCCCGACGTCAAGATGAACTACCTGGCGTCCCCGCCGCTGGTCGTCGCCTACGCCATCGCCGGTTCCATGAAGGTGGACATCACCAAGGACCCGATCGGCACCGACACCGAGGGCAAGCCGGTCTACCTGCAGGACATCTGGCCCTCCGAGCAGGAGGTCAACGAGGTCGTCGCCTCCGCGATCGGCCAGGACATGTTCGCCACCTCCTACCGGGACGTCTTCGCCGGCGACGCCCAGTGGCAGTCGCTGCCGATCCCGACCGGCAACACCTTCGAGTGGGACGCCGAGTCCACCTACGTCCGCAAGCCCCCGTACTTCGAGGGCATGGAGATGGAGCCGGCCCCGGTCACCGACATCGCCGGCGCCCGGGTGCTCGCCAAGCTGGGCGACTCGGTCACCACCGACCACATCTCCCCGGCCGGTGCCATCAAGGCCGACACCCCGGCGGGCCAGTACCTCACCGGGCACGGCGTGGAGCGCCGCGACTTCAACAGCTACGGCTCGCGCCGCGGCAACCACGAGGTCATGATCCGCGGTACGTTCGCCAACATCCGCCTGCGCAACCAGATCGCGCCGGGCACCGAGGGCGGCTACACGCGTGACTTCACGCAGCAGGACGGCCCGGTCTCCTTCATCTACGACGCCTCGCGCAACTACATCGAGCAGGGCATCCCGCTGGTCGTCCTGGCCGGCAAGGAGTACGGCTCCGGCTCGTCGCGCGACTGGGCGGCCAAGGGCACGGCCCTGCTCGGCGTCAAGGCCGTCGTCGCCGAGTCCTACGAGCGCATCCACCGCTCGAACCTGATCGGCATGGGCGTTCTGCCGCTGCAGTTCCCCGAGGGCCAGAACGCCGAGTCCCTCGGCCTGACCGGCGAGGAGACCTTCTCCATCACCGGCGTCACCGAGCTCAACGAGGGCACCACCCCGCGTACGGTGAAGGTCAGCACCGACACCGGCGTCGAGTTCGACGCGGTCGTCCGCATCGACACCCCCGGCGAGGCGGACTACTACCGCAACGGCGGCATCATGCAGTACGTGCTGCGCAGCCTCATCCGCAAGTAACGGACCTCCCGCTGCGGTTGGGCCGCATCCCCGGCGACGGGGGTGCGGCCCTTCGCCGTGCGGGCCGGGCGCCGGTTCGGCCGAACGGCCCGCCGGGACGGGGCGGACGGCCGCTCCGGGCGGACCCGGTGGCCGAGCCGAGGCCACCGGGTCCGCGAGCCGGGCAGGCGAGGGGGGGGAAGGTGCCTGTCCGGGCGATGCTGGCTTGTGGCGACCATGGTGCGACAACGTTGTCGTAATGGTCTGTACATGACTCTACCGCCGCAACCGACAACGATGTCAAGCCACTTGGTGCCGAGTCCACCCGTGTGAGTGGCAGGGCGCGCCTCCGCGCCGCTACGCGGTCTTCCGTGGTACCACCGGCGCACGCTACTGTCCCTGCGGCTTGTGCGACCTGTGGTGCGCGACCCGTCCGAAGGAGGAGGGGCCGCGTCATGCGTTTCCGTCCCATGTCCCTGCTGCTGGCCGCGGTGCTCGCGGCCGGCGGCTCCCCCGCCCTCGCGGCGACCGCCGCGCCGCCGGGTTCCGGGGCCGCCGCCCTGGTGAAGGACCCGACCGCGTACGTCGATCCGCTGATCGGCACCAGGAACGGCGGCAACGTCTTCCCCGGCGCCGTCACGCCCTTCGGCATGTTCTCCTTCAGCCCGGAGAACACCCGGGGCGACGCGACCAGAACCGCCGCCCCCGGCGGCTACCAGTACGACGCCACCCGTGTCCGCGGTTTCAGCCTGACCCACATGTCCGGCACCGGCTGCGCGGGCGGCAGCGGCGACATCCCGTTCTTCCCGTACGCCGGAGAGGTCACCACCTCACCGGCGAGCGACACCAAGGACGCCCTCTACGCCTCGGACTTCAGCCACACCGACGAGACCGCCGAGCCAGGCCACTACAAGGTGGGCCTCGCCTCCGGCGTCACCGCCGACCTCACGGCGACGGCCCGCACCGGCTCGGCCCGCTTCACCTATCCGGCCGGCAAGCCCGCGTCGCTGCTGATCCGTACCGCCAACTCCGAAGTTGGCTCAACGGATTCGTCGATCACCATCGACCCGGCCGGGCGTACCGTCTCCGGCTCGGTCACCTCCGGGAACTTCTGCGGCTACCTCGACCCCGAGGGCCGGCGCGCCTACTACACCCTGTACTTCACGGCCCGCTTCGACCGCCCCTTCAAGGCGACGGGCACCTGGCAGGACGACAGGCTGACCCCGGGGTCCACCACCGCGACCGGCGGGACCGGCGGCTTCTCGAACGGCGGGCGGCCCGTCGCGGGCAAGGGCGCGGGCGGCTACGTCGAGTTCGCCCCCGGCACCGGCCCGGTCGGCGTCAGGGTGGGCATCTCCTATGTCAGCCAGTCCGGCGCCGAGGCCAACCTGGCCGCGGAGAACCCGCCGCAGCGCTCCTTCGGTTCGGTCGAGGACGCGGCCCGCCGCGCCTGGCGCGACCGGCTGGCCGCGATCGGGGTCGGCGGCGGCACGGACGACGAGCGCACCACTTTCTACACCGCGCTCTACCACGCCCTGCTGCACCCCAACGTCATCAGCGACGCCGACCGCCGATACCGCGGTGCCGACGGCAAGGTGCACACGGTAGCCGGCGGCCACCAGGCGCAGTACGGCACCTTCTCCGGCTGGGACGTCTACCGCGACCAGGTGCAACTGCTGACCCTGCTCAGTCCGAGCACCGGCTCCGACATCGCACAGTCGCTGTACGAGCTCGCCCGGCAGAACGGCGGCGCCTGGGACCGCTGGCTGCACGGCGCGAGCGGCACCCACGTCATGAACGGCGACCCCTCGGCGACCGCCCTGGCCGGCATCCGCGCCTTCGGCGGCACCGGCTTCGACCTGAAGGGCGCGCTCGCCTCCCTGGTGAAGGCGGCCACCGTACCGACGGGGCAGGACCGCTCGGCGGCGGGCAAGCCGGTGCTGTCGGTCGGCCAGCGCCCCTCCCTGGACAAGTACCTGAAGCTGCACTACATGCCCTCCGTCTCCAACGCCTGGGGCGGCGCCGCCGAGACCCTGGAGATGTCCACCGCGGACTTCTCCCTGTCCCAGCTCGCCTCGGCCGCCGGGCAGAAGGACACCGCGGCGGCCTTCGCCCGCCGCGCCCAGTGGTGGCAGAACAACTTCAACATCGCGGCCGACCTCTCCGGCGGCTACATCGCCAACCGCAAGGCGGACGGCAGCTGGGTCACCGGCTTCACCCCGGACACCGGCAACGGCTTCGTCGAGGGCACGGCCGCCCAGTACACCTGGATGGTCCAGCACGACCCGGCCGGCCTGTTCGCGGCGATGGGCGGCCGCGAAAAGGCCCTCACCCGCCTCGACGCGTTCTTCCACAACGCCGACGGCAGCTGGGCCCTCACCGGCAGCGGCGGCGCCAAGTCCGAGCTCGACAACGAGCCCTCGATCAACGTTCCCTACCTGTACGACTACGCGGGCGCCCCCTGCAAGGCACAGGAGACGGTGCGCGCCGCCATGCGGCAGCTGTGGTCGACCAGCCCGGGCGGCATCCCGGGCAACGACGACCTCGGCGCCATGTCGTCCTGGTACGTCTTCTCCGCCCTCGGCATGTACCCGCAGGTCCCGTCCCGCGCCGAACTCGTCCTCGCCTCACCGCTGTTCGAGCGGGTCGAGATCCGCCGCCCGAACGGGAACGGCATCTCCATCCGCGCGACGGGAGCGGCGGCCGGATCGCCGTACGTACAGTCGCTGAAGGTGAACGGACACTCCAGCGACCGTCCCTGGCTCCCGTCCTCCTTCGTCCGTGACGGCGGCCGGCTCGACTACACCCTCTCCGGCACCCCCGACCGCACCTGGGGCAGCGACCCGTCCGCCGCCCCGCCCTCCTTCCGGCAGGGCGAACAGCCGTACCAGATCGGCGTCGGCCCGACCACGGCGACCCTCGCGCCCGGTGACAGCACGACGATCGGCATCCGCGCCGTGTCGCTGAACGGCGGCACCGGCCCGCAGGTGCGCTTCAAGGTGGAGACCCCGGCGGGCATCACGGCGACACCGGCCGAGGGCACGGTGGCCGGCGGCTCCCAGGAGATCACCCTCACCGCCGGCCGGAACACCGGGCAGGGCTTCCACGACGCCAAGGTCACCGTGACGTCCGGCGGCTCGTCGTACGAACAACCCGTGTCCCTGACGGTCGCGGCCCCCGGCACCCTGCTGGCCGCCTACGACAGCACCGGCATCTCCGACGACGAGGGCGGCCACGACGAGGCCGATTTCGACGGCGGCGGCTGGAGCTACTCCCGCCAGGCCCTCGCGGCGGCCGGCCTCACCCCCGGCGGCCGGGGCACGGTGGACGGCCTGGCCTTCACCTGGCCGGACTCGCCGGACGGCCGCCCGGACAACGCGTCGGCGAACGGCCGGACGATCACCCTGCCCGCACCCACGGCCGCACTCTCCTTCGTCGGCAGCGCGGTGGGCGGCAACCAGCAGACCCGGGCCACCGTCACCTACACCGACGGCACCACCGACACCGTCGACCTCTCCTTCACCGACTGGACCGTCGGCGGAGGCGGTGGCACAGTCCAGTACGGCAACGAGGTGGTCGCCAAGACCGCGTACCGCAACGTCGCGGGCGCCGACAAGGACCCGGTGACGACGTACGTCTTCGCCACCAGGCCGTACGAGGCCCCGGCCGGCAGACAGATCAGGTCGGTGAGGCTCCCGAACAACGCCGACCTGCACGTCTTCACCCTGGCGACGAGGTAGACGGCCGAGCAGCGGGAAGGGGCGGGCCCTCGGGCCCGCCCCTTGCTCATGCCGGGTGTGCCGGCCGCTGTCTGCGCGTCAGGCCAGCAGCTCCACCTCCGCCAGCGTCGAGGCGCCGTCCAGGACCAGCCGGTACTTCTGGTACGTGCCCGGAGAGGCGATCGTGAAGGGGCGGGTCTGCCTGTCCCAGGCGAAGGACTCGCCGGAGCGCTTGTCCACCGTCTTCCAGGTCGTGCCGTCGGTGGACGCCTCGAGGCTCCAGCCGGTCGGGGCCCTGGTGTGGTCGGCGGACGAGGTCAGGGTGTACTGGACGGCCTTGGCGGGGTCGGTGACCGGCAGGTCCACCGTCGTCACCGTGGCCTGCGTCGACGAGGTGTTGTCGAACAGCGCCCCGTCACCCTTCAGCACGTCCGCCTTCGGGCTCGGCACCTTGTCGTCGCTGGTGATCGACACCGGCGCCGCGTCCCTGCCCGTGCCCCACGACGACGGCCGCGGGCCCATGTCGAACTCCAGGACCCCGCCCTTCGACAGCAGGGAGTGGGGGAGGGAGGTCGAGTTCCACGCGCGGCCGTTGAAACGCACGCCCTGCACGTACACGTTCTTGGCGCTGTTCCCCGGGGCCTTGATCACCAGGTCCCGGCCGTTCTCCAGGTGCACCGTGGCCCGGGTGAACAACGGGGAGCCGATGGTGTACTCGCCACTGCCCATGACCAGTGGGTAGAAGCCGAGCGCCGAGAAGACGTACCAGGCCGACTGCTCGCCGTTGTCCTCGTCGCCGTGATAGCCCTGGCCGATCTCACTGCCGACGTAGAGCCGGGAGAGCACCTGACGGACCTTCGCCTGCGCCTGCCACGGTCGCCCGGCCGCGTCGTACATGTAGATGACGTGGTGCGCGACCTGGTTGGAGTGGCCGTACTGGCCCATGCGCACGTCCCGCGCCTCGGTCATCTCGTGGATGACACCGCCGTAGGAGCCGACGAACTCCGGGGACGCCGTCTCCGGGGTGGAGAAGTACTCGTCGAGCTTGTCGCCGAGCCCCTTGCGGCCGCCGTACAGGTTCGCCAGGCCCCGGCTGTCCTGAGGGGCGGTGAAGGCGTAGCCCCAGCCGTCCGTCTCCGTGTAGTCGTAGCCCCACACACGCGGATCGTACTTCGAGGGGTCCAGGCGCCAGTTGCCCTGGGCGTCACGGCCCTGGAAGAAGCCCGCCCTGTTGTCGAAGAGCCTGACGTAGTCCTGGGCGCGGTTGAGGAAGTACTGGGCCTCCTCCCGGTAGTGCCTCTGACCCGTCTTCCTGTACAGGGCCTCGCCCATCTTCGCGATGCCGTAGTCGTTGACGTAGCCCTCCATCGCCCACGACAGGCCTTCTCCGGTGTCCGTGCTGGTGTAGCCGAGGAAGGGTGAGGTGCTCATGCCCTTGCGGCCCACGCCGGAGGCCGGGGGTACGACGGTGGCGTTCTTCAGGGCCGCGTCGTACGCCGCCTTCGCGTCCATGTGCACGCCCTTGACGTAGGCGTCGGCGAAGGCCACGTCGGACGAGGTGCCGGTCATCAGGTCGGCGTAGCCGGGGGAGGACCACCGGGAGGTCCAGCCGCCGTCCTTGTACTGCTGCACGAACCCGTCGACCATCTCGCCGGCCTGGGACGGGGTCAGCAGGGAGTACGCGGGCCAGGTGGTCCGGTAGGTGTCCCAGAAGCCGTTGTTGACGTACACCTTGCCGTCGACGATCTTCGCACCGGTGTGCGTCGGGGTGTCCTGGCCGGGCATCGGCGAGAACGGGGAGGCGTACTGGTCCTTGCCGCCCACCTTCTCGAAGCCCGAGTTCGGGTACAGGTAGAGCCGGTACAGGCTGGAGTAGAGCGTGGTCAGCTGGTCGGGAGTGGCGCCCTGGACCTCGACCTTGCCGAGCAGTCCGTCCCAGGTCCGCTGGGCCCGCGCCTTCACGGTGTCGAAGGAGGTGCCGTCCGGGACCTCCTGGGCCAGGTTGTCCCTGGCCTGGTCGAGGCTGATGAGGGAGGTGGCCATGCGCAGGGTGACCGAGTGGCCGGAGCCGGCGTCGAAGCGGAGGTAGCCCTTGACGCCGGTGGCGGAGCCGTCCTTGACGGGCTTGTCGAAGACGCCGTAGACGAACAGCCGGGTCGCCCCCGTCGACAGGCCGGACTTCACGTCCGAGTAGCCGGTGACGACGCCGTGCTCCTTGTCCAGGGTCAGGCCCGCCTGCTCGGTGACGTTGTCGAACAGCACGCTCGCGTCGTCGCCCGGATAGGTGAAGCGGAGCACCGCCGCGTGGTCGGTGGGCGTCATCTCCGCCTTGAGACCGTTCTCGAACGTGACCCCGTAGTAGTAGGGGCGCGCGGTCTCGTTCTCGTGCCGGAAGGCGAGCGCGCGGGCGGTGCGTCCGGTGCCGGGGGTGCCGGAGGCGGCGGACGGCATCACCTGGAAGGTCTGCCGGTCGCCCATCCAGGGGCTCGGCTCGTGGCTGGCGCTGAACGCCTGGATCGTGGGCAGGTTGTCGTCGTTGTTCGCCCGCGCGTACTCGTACAGCCAGCTCAGCGAGGACGCGTTGGTCACCGGCGTCCAGAAGTTGAAGCCGTGCGGGAGGGCGGTGGCGGGGAAGTCGTTGCCCCGCGAGAAGCTGCCGCTGGAGTTGGTGCCACGGGTGGTCAGCGCGTAGTCGGACAGATGCGCCTCGGGCTTCTCGGGCGCCACCTGCCTGATCGCCACGTCGTCCAGCCAGCCGCGGAACTTCGCCGGGCCCGCGGGGGAGTCGTAGGCGAGCAGTATCCGGTCGACGGTCTTGCCGGCCGCGACCGAACCGATCCTGGACACGACGTTGTTCCACTGGTTGACGTACAGCGTCCTGGCCGCGCCCTGGCCCTGCGGGCTCAGGCCGGAGCCGTGCTGGTCGGTCGCGCCCAGCCCGCTCAGATACGTGCCGTCGGTGAAGGCCAGGTCGACGGAGACGTTCGTGGCGTCGTAGTCGCGGTCGCCGTCGGCCATCGACGGGTAGACGCGGTACGAGAGCCGGGTGTCGCGCGCGACCTTGACGTTGACGTCGAAGATCTTGTTGTACGAGTACGCCCGGCCCTTGGCCGTGTGCCGGCCGGCGTAGCGCAGGGCCCGCTTGCCCGTGTAGCCGGCGCCCGCCTTGGCGGTCGGCGAGCCGCTCGGGCCGCGGTCCACCAGCGAGAGCATGTCCTGCGGGACCGTCCCGCCGCTGTCGCCGGTGGAGAACTGCACGTCGGCGAGCTGGAGTATGTTCGAGGCGCCGTTGTTCTTCGTGACGTCGAGCCGGAAGTGCTGGTACTCGGCCGGCTCGGCGAGGTCGTAGGTCTTGGTCTGGAAGCGTTCGGGGAAGTTCTCGCCGGAGCGGGAGTCGAGGCTCTTCCAGTCCTTGCCGTCGGTGGAGCCCTGAAGCGTCCAGTCCTTCGGATCGCGTTCGGCGGAGTCGTTGGCCGATGTGAGGGCGTATCGGGTGATCTTTACGGGTTTGTCGAAGTCGAACTCGACCCAGCCGGTGGGCTCGAACGTCAGCCACTTGGTGCTCGGCTCACCGTCGACGAGGTTCTCCTTCACCTCGCCGGAGCCCGTGTTCTCGCCGCTCGCCCGCAGGTCCGTGACGTGGTCGTCCACATTGCCCGGAATGCCGGTGCCGTAGCCGCCGTCCACACCCGAGGCGCGCTTGCTGCCGTCCGGTGTGGTGTCGACCGTGTTCAGCCAGTCCGGCGCCGGATCGCCGGTCTCGAACGAGGAAGCGAACTCCCGGTCGGCGGCCGGTGCCTTGCCGGGCAGGGCGACCGCCGCCCCCTGGGAGCCGACGGCCATGACGAAGGCGGCCGTGATGACGACCGCCGGACCCGATCTGTGCCGAACTCTGCGCTGCATACGAGGGCACCCTCCCTGGTCTCCCCGCGCGCCGGACAACGTTGTCACCTTCGGCGCGCAAGGACCAGTAGGGAGTCAAGTGCCCAGTGGTGTCAAGGGCGTTGGGTGTGGCATTCGAGCGCAAAGTCACGGATATTTCCGTCAGGGAACCCACAGCGGGCTCATATTTCCGCGAGGTCTCAACTCGGAAAAGACCGACAGCCAACCTTGCATTCGATCTTGCTCCGCTGGCGGGAAGTGGACTATACCTGTCGGCGTCCGCCAATCCGTTCGACTGGCCGGAAGCGGGCCCGGGGGGAGCCGGAAAGGGTGGTTCGACGTGCGAAACGCGCCAGCCTCCTTGTTTTCCCACCGATCCCGGTAGATGACGCACGAAGTACTTCCTGCACGACCCAGCTTGACCCGACAGCGGTGCCGGGGAGGATCCGGTTCACCGCCTGAGTCCTGGAGAAGGCGAGGACTTGAGCATGGGATCCACTTCCGCCGGGAACCACGGTTCCGGCAACACCGGCGCACCGGGTTTCGGCCGCCGCGATCTGATCAAGCGGTCGGCCGCGCTCGGCCTGGTCTCCGTACCCGCGATGAGCTTCCTGTCGGCGTGCGCCAGCGGTGGCGGCGACAACTCGAACGACACCAACACCAAGGGCAAGACGTCCAAGACCAACCCCTTCGGCGCACAGAAGGGCAGCAAGCTCGACGTCGTCGTCTTCAAGGGCGGCTACGGCGACGACTACGCCAAGGCGTGGGAGGCCGACTTCGGCAAGAAGCTCGGCATCACCTCCACCCACACCGGCACCCAGGAGATCACCGGCAAGCTGCAGCCCCGCTTCAACGCCGGCAATCCGCCGGACGTCGTCGACGACTCGGGTGCCCAGCAGATCAAGATCGACGTCCTCTACAAGAACGGTCAGCTGCTCGACCTCTCCGAGGTGCTCGACGCGCCGGCGATCGACGACTCGAGCAAGAAGGTGCGCGACCTCCTCATCCCCGGCACCCTCGACCCCGGCATCCAGGAGGGCAAGGTCGTCGCCCTCAACTACATCTACACGGTCTGGGGCCTCTGGTACTCCGGCAAGCTCTTCAAGGAGAAGGGCTGGACGGCGCCGAAGACCTGGGACGACTTCCTCGCCATCTGCCAGGACGCCAAGAAGCAGGGCATCGGGGGCCTCGCCCACCAGGGCAAATACCCGTACTACATCAACGTCGCCATCATGGACCTGATCGCCAAGAAGGGCGGTATCGACGCCGTCAAGGCGATCGACAACCTCGACCCGAAGGCGTTCGTCGGCTCCGACGCGGCCCAGGCCGGTGTCGAGGCCATCTATGAGGTCGTGGAGAAGGGCCTGTTGATGCCCGGCACCAACGGCCTGACCCACACCGAGTCGCAGACCCGCTGGAACCAGTACAAGGCCGCCTTCATCACCTGCGGTTCCTGGCTGGAGAACGAGCAGCTCAAGCAGACGCCGTCGGACTTCGACATGAAGTTCATGCCGATGCCGATGCTGGCCGGCAGCAAGATGCCCTTCGAGGCCATCCGGGCCGGCTCCGGCGAGCCCTTCATCATCCCGGCGAAGGCGAAGAACCTGCCCGGCGCCAAGGAGTTCATGCGGCACATGCTCTCCAAGGAGTGGTCGACGCTGTTCGCCAAGGAGGCCAACTCGCTGACCATCCTCAAGGACGGCGTCGACCCGAGCGTCAAGCTGCGCCCGGGCACCCAGTCCACGGTCGAGGCCTCCAAGGCGGCCGGCTCCAACACCTTCCGCTACATCTACCCCGACTGGTACAGCGAGATGGACACGGCGATTCAGAACGCGTCCAATGAGCTCATGGCCAAGCGCATTCAGCCGAAGGAGTGGCTGAAGCGGTGTCAGGCCGCGGTGGACAAGCAGGCCAAGGACCCGGCCAGCAAGAAGAATCACCACGACTAGCTTCGCCGTGCGCCGCGGGGCGCGGGGGATACTGCGAGTGCCGGTCCGGCGCGGCCGGTCGCGCGCGGTTCCCCGCGCCCCTTCGGGGCGCTTGTACTGACCGGAACACCAGGGGCAGGAAAACGCCATGCGTAAGGGGCAGTACCGGTTCGTCGCGGGATTTCTCTTCGTTCCCGTGGCGCTCTATCTGATCTTTGTGATCTGGCCGTACATCCAGACGTTCGGTTATTCGCTGACCGACTGGAAAGGCCAGTCGCAGACCTTCAACTTCGTCGGCCTGGACAACTACCGGGCACTGTTCCAGGACGACGTCTTCCTGCAGGCCATCTGGCACAACATCCTGTTCCTGGTGTTCATCCCGGTGATCACCATTCTGCTCGCCCTGTTCTTCGCGTTCATGGTGAACGCGGGCGGCCGCAGCCGGGCCGGCGGGGTGCAGGGCGTCGCCGGATCCAAGTTCTACAAAATCATCTACTTCTTCCCCCAGGTGCTGTCGCTGGCGATTCTCGCGGTGCTGTTCAACGCGGTGTACCGCAGTGACGGCGGCGGCCTGCTCAACGGCTTCCTGATCAAACTCGGCCTGGTCGACGCGAGCAACCCCGTGGAATGGCTGAACGAGCCGAACATCGTGCTCTGGGCGCTGATCCTGGTCGTCGTCTGGCACGGCGTCGGCTTCTATCTCGTGCTGTTCTCGGCGGCCATGCAGTCCATTCCGAAGGACGTCTACGAGGCCGCTCTGATCGACGGCGCGAGCCGCACCCAGTCCTTCTTCCGCATCACCCTGCCCCTGCTGTGGGACACCGTGCAGACCGCCTGGGTCTATCTGGGCATCGTCGCGATGGACATGTTCGTGCTGGTCTCCTCCATGACCCAGAACATGGGTGCCTACGGCGGCGGCCCCGATCACCACAGCGACGTGATGTCGACGGTGATGATGCGCAACTTCCTCTACTACGGCAGAAGCGGCTACGCCTGCGCGATGGGCGTGGTCATGCTGCTGCTCACCCTGATCCTGTCCGTGGTCACGCTGCGCGCCACCCGCCGCGAGCGCATCGAGTTCTGAGCGGGAGAGACGACGACATGAGCGCACCCCTCAAGGAGACCGCCTCCGCCCCGGGCCCCGTCCCGGCCGGCCCGGTGGTGAGCAGGCCCGCGGACCGCCCCGGCCAGAGCCGCGGCGAAGGCGTGGTCCTGAACGTCTTCTCGCACGGCTTCCTCGCCCTGTGGGCCCTGCTGATCGTGCTGCCGCTGCTGTGGCTGGTGATCAGTTCCTTCAAGACCGACGCCCAGATCGGCGGCTCGGCCTTCGGCTGGCCGCACAACTGGTCCCTCGACGTCTTCCACCGTGCCTGGAACAAGGGCATCGGCGACTACTTCCTGAACACCGTCATCGTGCTGGTGTTCTCCGTGCCGCTGACCATGCTCTTCGGCTCGATGGCCGCGTACGTGCTGGCCCGCTACCAGTTCTGGGGCAACCGGCTGCTGTACTACTTCTTCGTCGCGGGCGCGATGTTCCCGGTGTTCCTGGCCCTGGTCCCGCTGTTCTTCATGGTCAAACGCCTGGACATGCTGAACACCTACCAGGGCCTGATCCTGGTCTACATCGCCTACTCGATGCCGTTCACGGTGTTCTTCATGCACGCCTTCTTCCGGACCCTGCCCACGGCGGTCTTCGAGGCGGCCATCCTGGACGGCGCCTCGCACACCCGGACCTTCTTCCAGGTGATGCTGCCGATGGCGAAGCCGGGCCTGATCAGCGTGGGGATCTTCAACACGCTGGGGCAGTGGAACCAGTTCATCCTGCCCACGGTGCTGATGCAGCCGCAGAGCGGCGACGACCCCGAGCGCTATGTCCTCACCCAGGGGCTGATCCAGCTTCAGCAGCAGCAGGGCTACGCCTCTGACCTGCCGGTTCTGTTCGCGGGTGTGACGATCGCGATGATCCCGATGCTGGTGGTGTACCTGTCCTTCCAGCGCCAGGTGCAGGCGGGCCTGACCTCGGCGACGCTGAAGTAGCGCACCGGACCGTCTCGCGGACTGCGCCGCTCCCGGGCTTGGCGGGAGCGGCGTACGCGTGCGCGTACCACGGGTCCGCAAGTGTGTCCAAGGCCCCGGAAACGGTTCAACCTCTTGACGGGAGGCAACCCGAACGGCTCAGCTTAGAGTTCACTAGTTGGACATGGACGGGGCCTCGCCGAAGCGGCCCCGCGCTCAGGAGGTCGTCGTGGAGACTCCAGGGTCGCAGTCGTCGCTGCACCGGGCAAACCTGGAGCGGGTGGTACGTGCCGTGCGCCTGGCCGGATCCCTCACGCAGGCGGAGATCGCGAGGACCACGGGCCTGTCCGCGGCGACGGTCTCCAATATCGTGCGGGAGCTGAAGGACGGCGGAACGGTCCAGGTCACACCCACTTCGGCGGGCGGCCGCCGGGCCCGCAGCGTGTCCCTGAGCGGGGACGCCGGCATCGTGATCGGCGTCGACTTCGGGCACACCCATTTGCGGGTCGCGATCGGGAACCTCGCCCACCAGGTGCTGGCCGAGGAGTCCGAGCCGCTGGACGTGGACGCCTCCTCGACCCAGGGCTTCGACCGGGCGGAGGAGCTGGTCAACCGCCTGATCGCGGCGACGGGGGTCGACCGGTCCAAGATCGCCGGCGTGGGTCTCGGCGTACCCGGTCCGATCGACGTGGAGTCCGGCACCCTGGGCTCCACGGCCATCCTGCCGGGCTGGACCGGCATCAAGCCCGCCGAGGAGCTGCGGGGGCGGCTCGGCGTGCCGGTGCACGTGGACAACGACGCCAACCTCGGCGCCCTCGGTGAGCTGGTCTGGGGCAGCGGGCGGGGGGTCAAGGACCTCGCCTACATCAAGATCGCCAGCGGCGTCGGTGCCGGCCTGGTCATCGACGGGAAGATCTACCGCGGACCTGGCGGCACAGCGGGTGAAATCGGACATATTACACTGGACGAATCCGGCCCGGTCTGCCGCTGCGGAAACCGGGGCTGCCTGGAGACCTTCACGGCCGCGCGCTATGTGCTCCCGTTGCTCCAGTCCAGTCACGGCACCGATCTGACGATGGAAGGCGTCGTACGACTGGCGCGGGACGGTGACCCGGGCTGCCGTCGGGTGATCGCCGACGTCGGTCGCCACATCGGCAGTGGAGTCGCCAATCTCTGCAACCTGCTGAACCCGAGCCGGGTGGTCCTCGGTGGTGATCTCGCCGAGGCCGGTGAGCTGGTGCTCGGGCCGATCAGGGAGTCCGTCGGCCGCTACGCCATCCCCAGCGCCGCGCGGCAACTGTCCGTTCTTCCGGGGGCACTTGGGGGCCGCGCGGAGGTGCTGGGGGCGCTGGCCCTGGCGCTCAGCGAGATGGGTGATTCGACCCTTTTGGACGGCACCCTGCCCATGGCGGTCCCTGCCTTCACTTAGAGAACGGATGGCACCGTTGCCATCTCGTTAAGGATTTACTTCTTGACGTCGCACGTGTGGCCGAGTTGACTTCCAGCCACCTCGGCCGCAACGACGCGGCCTCGTCAGGGAGGTTTGAAGAAGTGAACATGCGTATGCGTCGTGCGGCCTTCGCCGTAGCTGCTGGTGCCATGGCCGTTTCGCTCGCCGCTTGCGGCAGCGCCAAGGAGTCCGGCGGCGGCTCCTCGAAGTCGTCCGGCAGCGAGAAGAAGGGCGACGCGATCACGGTCGGTCTGCTCCTGCCGGAGAACCAGACCGCGCGTTACGAGAAGTTCGACCGCCCGCTGATCGAGAAGAAGGTCGCGGAGCTCACGAACAACAAGGGCAAGGTCGTCTACGCCAACGCCAAGCAGGACGCCAGCCAGCAGAACCAGCAGGTCGACACCATGATCACCAACAAGGTGGACGTGCTGATCGTCGACGCCGTGGACGCCGCCGCCATCAAGAACTCGGTGCAGAAGGCCAAGGACGCCGGCATCCCGGTCGTCGCCTACGACCGACTGGCGCAGGGTCCGATCGACGCCTACACCTCGTTCGACAACGAGACCGTCGGCAAGACCCAGGGCGAGGCCCTGCTGAAGGCCCTGGGCTCCAAGGCCAAGTCCGGCAAGATCGTCATGATGAACGGTTCCTCCACCGACCCGAACGCCGCGCAGTTCAAGAAGGGCGCCCACGAGGTGCTCGACGGCAAGGTGAATATCGGCAAGGAGTACGACACCAAGGAGTGGAAGCCGGAGAACGCCAACTCCAACATGGAGGGTGCCATCTCCGCGCTGGGCAAGAAGAACATCGTCGGCGTCTACTCCGCCAACGACGGCATGGCCGGCGGTATCATCACCGCCCTCAAGGCCGCGGGCCTCTCCAACGTCCCGGTCACCGGCCAGGACGCGGAGCTCGCGGGTGTGCAGCGCATCGTCGCCGGTGAGCAGTACATGAGCGTCTACAAGCCGTACGCCCCCGAGGCCGCTGCCGCCGCCGAGATGGCCGTGGACCTGGCTCAGGGCAAGTCGCTCGACTCCGTCGCCAAGGACAAGGTCGACAGCCCCACCACCAAGGGCGTCCCCTCGGTCCTGGTGCCCGTCACCGCGCTGACCAAGGACAACATCAAGGACACCGTCATCAAGGACGGCGTCTACACGCTCCCCGACATCTGCACCGCGCAGTACAAGGCCGCGTGCGACAAGATCGGTCTGAAGTAATCGACCCACAGCGCCTTTCCAACCAGGGGGATTCGCACTTGAATTCCCCTGGCGGGACAAAGGGTCAGGCGCCCCAAGGCTCCTCCGGTGCCCCGCGTATCAGACAGCCCCGCAAGCTCGTCGCGGGGCGCCGGATGGAACATCCCCCTAAACTTCTGCACAACCTCCCGCCGGGTCAGGCGGCGAAGGAGATGGTTCACGTGTCCGCTACGCCCGTGCTGGCGTTGCGCGGGGTCTCCAAGCGGTTCGGTGCCGTCCAGGCGCTCACCGACGTAGAGCTTGAGGTCCACGCCGGTGAGGTGGTCGCCCTGGTGGGCGACAACGGCGCCGGAAAGTCCACGCTGGTCAAGACGATCGCCGGCGTGCACCCCATCGATGAGGGCGTCATCGAATGGGAAGGCAAGACCGTCCAGGTCAACAAGCCGCACGACGCCCAGAACCTCGGCATCGCGACGGTCTACCAGGACCTCGCGCTGTGCGACAACATCGACGTGGTCGGCAACCTCTACCTGGGCCGGGAGATCCGCCGGCGCGGTGTCCTGGACGAGGTCGAGATGGAGCGGCGCTCGCGCGAGCTGCTCGAACAGCTCTCGATCCGCATCCCCAGCGTCCGTATCCCGATCGCCTCGCTCTCCGGCGGTCAGCGCCAGACCGTGGCCATCGCCCGCTCCATGCTCGGCGAGCCCAAGCTGGTCATCCTCGACGAGCCCACCGCCGCCCTCGGCGTGGAGCAGACCGCGCAGGTCCTCGACCTGGTGGAGCGGCTGCGGGAGCGCGGCCACGCCGTGATCCTCATCAGCCACAACATGGCCGATGTCAAGGCCGTCGCCGACAAGGTGGCCGTGCTGCGCCTGGGTCGCAACAACGGCGTCTTCGAGGTCAAGTCGACCTCGCAGGAAGAGATCATCTCCGCCATCACCGGCGCCACGGACAACGCCGTGACCCGTCGTGCGGCGCGCACCAATGGGGAGATCAAGAAGTGAGCATCGACAAGACCTCCACGCCCCCCGGGGACAACGTCGTGGAGAACCCCGAGGCAGCGCGTGGCTCCGACGTCGCCGTCGACCCCCGCCTGCTGGTGCGCGAACAGGGCCTGGCGGGCTACGTCACCGAGTTCAAGCGCAAGATGAAGGCCGGTGACCTGGGTTCCCTCCCGGTCGTCATCGGTCTGGTGATCATCTGGATCATCTTCCAGAGCCTGAACTCCAACTTCCTCACCGCGGGCAACCTCTCCGACATCTCCGTCGCCATGGTCGGCACGGGCATGATCGCCGTCGGTATCGTGTTCGTGCTGCTGCTGGGCGAGATCGACCTGTCGGTCGGATCGCTCTCCGGTGTCGCGGGCGCCACCTTCGCGGTGCTGAACGTCACCCATGGCATGAACGAGGTGCTGGCCTTCGTGCTGGCCATCCTCACCGGCACGGTCGCGGGTGCGATCCAGGGCTTCTTCTTCGCGAAGATCGGTGTGCCGGCGTTCGCCGTCACCCTGGCCGGCCTGTTGTTCTGGAACGGCTTCATGCTCAAGATCCTGGGCGACAACGGCACGATCAACCTGAACAGCGACGGTCTGGTCGCCAAGCTGACCAGCTACTACTTCTCCGATGTGGCCGCCGCCTACGGGCTGGCCGCCGCGGTGACCGTGCTGTACTTCCTCAGCGCGTTCTTCGGCAACAAGCGCCGTGAGGCCGCCGGTGTGCCGTCCCGCCCACTGAGCGAAACCATCCTGCGCACCGTGCTGCTGGCCGTCGTCGCCTTCGCCGTGGCGATCGTCTTCAACCAGTACAAGGGTCTGCCGCTGGCCGTCGTGATCTTCGTCGCCGTGCTGCTGCTCACGGACTTCGTGCTGCGCCGCACCGCCTACGGCCGGAAGATCTTCGCGCTCGGCGGCAGCGTCGAGGCCTCCCGGCGTGCCGGTATCAACGTGGACATGGTCCGGATCTCGGTCTTCTCGATCTCCGGTACGTTCGCGGCGATCGGCGGTCTGTTCATCGCCTCCAAGATCGCCTCGGCCAACCAGGGCGCCGGCGGCGGTGACCTGCTGATGAACGCCATCGCGGCGGCCGTCATCGGTGGCACCTCCCTCTTCGGCGGCCGCGGCCGCACCTGGAACGCGCTCCTCGGTGTGCTGGTGATCGTCTCGATCCAGTACGGCCTCGCCCTGGAGGGCATCGCCTCCCCGGTCCAGTACATGATCACCGGTGGTGTCCTGCTGGCGACCGTCGTCATCGACGCGGTCACCCGCAAGACCCAGAAGACGGCGGGCCGCGCCTGACCCCGGCTCACGCAAGGACCGTGCCCGGCACCGACGGCGGTGCCGGGCACGGTTGTGCCATGACCCGGGCCGTACCGGGGTACCGCCGTTCGCGTGACCTACGACGCACCGCCCGGACACCGGGCGCTCAGGCGGAACATTAGACTCGACAGGCCCGGCAACAGCTCGATCAGCTCTACTGCAAGGAGGCACGGGTGCCGCTGCTGACCCGCATCAGGGGACCGCGCGATCTGGACCGGCTCAGCCTGGATGAGCTGGAAAAGCTGGCAGAGGAGATCCGGACCTTCCTCGTCGACGCGGTCTCCAAGACCGGCGGCCACCTCGGCCCCAACCTCGGTGTGGTGGAGCTGACCATCGCGCTGCACCGGGTCTTTCAGTCCCCGAAGGACAAGGTGCTGTGGGACACCGGCCACCAGTCCTACGTGCACAAGCTGCTGACCGGCCGGCAGGACTTCTCCAGGCTGAAGATGAAGGGCGGCCTGTCCGGCTACCCCTCCCAGGCCGAGTCGGAGCACGACGTCATCGAGAACAGCCACGCCTCCACCGTGCTCGGCTGGGCCGACGGCATCGCCAAGGCCAACCAGCTGCTGGAGCGGGACAGCCACGTCGTCGCGGTCATCGGCGACGGCGCGCTGACCGGCGGCATGGCCTGGGAGGCGCTCAACAACATCGCCGACGCCAAGGACCGCCCGCTGGTCATCGTCGTCAACGACAACGAGCGCTCCTACGCGCCCACCATCGGCGGCCTCGCCAACCACCTGGCCACCCTGCGCACCACCGACGGCTACGAGCGCTTCCTGGCCCGTACCAAGGAGGTCCTCGAGCGCACCCCGGTCGTCGGCAGGCCGCTGTACGAGACGCTGCACGGCGCCAAGAAGGGCCTAAAGGACTTCATCGCCCCCCAGGGCATGTTCGAGGACCTGGGCCTGAAGTACGTCGGCCCCATCGACGGCCACGACATCGAGGCCCTGGAGTCCGCGCTGGCCCGCGCCAAGCGGTTCGGCGGCCCGGTCATCGTGCACTGCCTCACCGAGAAGGGCCGCGGCTACCAGCCCGCCCTGCAGGACGAGGCCGACCGCTTCCACGCCGTCGGCAAGATCCACCCCGACACCGGCCTGCCGATCGCCAGCTCCGGCGCCGACTGGACCTCCGTCTTCGGCGAGGAGATGGTCAAGCTCGGCAAGGAGCGCAAGGACGTCGTCGCCATCACGGCCGCCATGCTCCAGCCGGTCGGCCTGGACAAGTTCGCCAAGGCCTTCCCCGACCGGGTCTACGACGTCGGCATCGCCGAGCAGCACGGCGCCGTCTCCGCGGCCGGCCTGGCCCACGCAGGCGTGCACCCCGTCTTCGCCGTCTACGCCACCTTCCTCAACCGCGCCTTCGACCAGGTCCTGATGGACGTGGCCCTGCACAGGTGCGGCGTCACCTTCGTCCTGGACCGGGCCGGCATCACCGGCACCGACGGCGCCTCCCACAACGGCATGTGGGACATGTCGATCCTCCAGGTCGTGCCGGGCCTGCGCCTGGCCGCCCCGCGCGACGCCGACCAGGTCCGCGCCCAGCTGCGCGAGGCCGTCGAGGTCGACGACGCACCGACCGTGGTCCGCTTCTCCAAGGGCGCGGTCGGCCCCGCCGTACCCGCCGTGGGCCGCGTCGGCGGCATGGACGTACTGCGCGAGCCCGGCACCGACCGCCCGGACGTGCTGCTGGTCTCCGTCGGCGCCCTCGCGCCCATGTGCCTGGAGATCGCCGGCCTGCTCGACCGGCAGGGCATCTCCACCACCGTCGTCGACCCGCGCTGGGTCAAGCCCGTCGACGAGGCCATGGCCCCGCTCGCCGAGCGGCACCGGGTGGTCGTCACGGTCGAGGACAACTCCCGCGCCGGCGGTGTCGGATCCGCGATCGCCCAGGCCCTGCGGGACGCCGGTGTCGACGTACCGCTGCGCGACTTCGGCATCCCGCCGCGCTTCCTCGACCACGCCTCGCGCGCCGAGGTCATGGCGGAGATCGGCCTGACCGCGCCGGACATCGCCCGCCAGGTCACGGGTCTCGTCTCCAAGCTGGACGGCCTCCCCCACTCCCGGCTTCGCCCGAGCGGGGGGACCCCCACCGGGCGCACGGCCGGCGAGGTCGGCTCGGTGCAGCCCGCGCGCGACTGAGGCCTTCACCCGTTCACCGGAAGGCGCGCCCGTCCACGAGAACCCATGAACCCATTGGGCCGGTTTCGCCACCTCCACCGGTGGCGGAACCGGCCCGACTGCGTGAACCTGCCAGTGCCGGGGCATACGCATCCCCAGCCCTCTCGATCATGTCGAGCCATGTCGAGGACGACAAGCAGGGGAGGTAGGCCCGTGAGCAACACGCTCTTTAGGACGAAGAACGTCGAGCAGTCGATCCAGGACACCGAGGAACCGGAACACGCGCTCAGGAAATCCCTGTCCGCGCTGGACCTGACGGTCTTCGGCGTCGGTGTCATCATCGGCACCGGCATCTTCGTCCTCACCGGCACGGCCGCGAAGAACAACGCCGGTCCGGCCGTCTCCCTGTCGTTCGTGGCGGCCGGCGTGGTCTGCGCGCTCGCAGCGCTCTGCTACGCCGAGTTCGCCTCCACGGTCCCGGTGGCCGGGTCGGCGTACACCTTCTCCTACGCCTCGCTCGGCGAGTTCCCCGCCTGGATCATCGGCTGGGACCTGGTGCTGGAACTCGCGCTCGGCACGGCGGTGGTCGCCGTCGGCTGGTCCGGCTACATCCACTCACTGCTCGACAACGCGGGCTGGCATCTGCCCGAGGTGATCGGCGGCCGGGACGCCGCCTCCGGGTTCGGCTTCGACGTCCTCGCCGCCGCCCTCGTCCTGGTCCTCACCGCCATCCTCGTCCTCGGCATGAAGCTCTCCGCGCGGGTCACCTCGATCGTGGTCGCCATCAAGGTGGCGGTCGTGCTCGTCGTGATCATCGCGGGCTCCTTCTTCATCAACGGCAGCAACTACCACCCGTTCGTACCGAAGGCGCAGTCGGTGGCGGCGGAGGGCAACCTCAAGGCACCGCTCATCCAGCTGATGTTCGGCTGGGCACCCTCCAACTTCGGTGTGATGGGCATCTTCACCGCCGCGTCCGTGGTCTTCTTCGCCTTCATCGGTTTCGACGTCGTGGCCACCGCCGCCGAGGAGACCCGCCACCCCCAGCGCGACGTGCCGCGCGGCATCCTGGGCTCGCTGGTCATCTGCACCGCGCTGTACGTTGCGGTGTCGATCGTCGTGACCGGGATGCAGAAGTACAGTTCGCTGTCCGTGGACGCGCCGCTGGCCGACGCCTTCAAGGCCACCGGGCACCCGTGGTACGCGGGCCTGATCAGCTTCGGGGCCGCGGTCGGTCTGACCACGGTGTGCATGATCCTGCTTCTGGGCCAGGCCCGGGTCTTCTTCGCGATGAGCCGCGACGGGCTGCTGCCGAGGTTCTTCTCGCACACCCACCCGCGCTTCCGCACCCCCTACCGGCCGACCATCCTGCTCGGCGTGATCATCGCCATCGTGGCGGGCTTCACCAGCCTCAGCGCACTGGCCGAACTGGTGAACATCGGCACACTGTTCGCCTTCGTCGTCGTCGCGATCAGCGTGATCATCCTGCGCAACACCCGCCCGGACCTGCACCGCGCCTTCCGGACCCCGCTGGTGCCCTGGGTGCCGATCCTCTCGGTGCTCGCCTCCCTGTGGCTGATGCTCAACCTCCCCGCCGAGACCTGGCTCCGCTTCGCCATCTGGATGGTGATCGGTTTCGTCGTTTACTTCCTCTACGGCCGCTCCCACAGCCGCCTGGCCCTGAGCGGACAGCCGGACGCGATGGGCGGGGCACCGGGGACGAGCGGCGCCGGCAAGCCGTAGCGGAGCGGCCCCGGCCGCTCAGTCGCGCACCGCCCGTGGCCCGGTGACCTCGGCTCCCCGCTCCGTCACCCGGCGCCGGAGCTCCCGGTCGGCCGTAACGACCAGAACGGAACGGTCCCCGGCCTGTGCGACCAGTTCGACGATGCGGTCGTCGCCGCTGCCGGGGGCCGTCTCGACGCACACCCCCGGCACCGGCTCCACCCCACGCGCCGCGCCCTCGACGACCAGGACGATCTCCGTGCGGTCCGGCGGCAGGCCCGGCACGCCGTCCGTGGCCAGCCGGTTCCGCAACCGCTCGGCCGCCCCTCGCCGGTCCCGCCACCAGCCGTCGGGCACCGATCCGACCACGTTCGCACCGTCGACGATCACGAGCAGGGGGGTGTCCTGGTCCATGGGCCAAGGGTCCCACGGCACACGCTCGTGACCATCCGGGCGGTGGTGGTGATGCCGCCCGGACCGCCGTGGCGCTGCCGGCGATCCCGCCGGCGCTCCTGTCGCCCAGGAAGATCGTTCCCCCGGTGCACGACGTCCGGCCGTGACCACGTCCGCCGCGCTGTCGCCGTCGACGCCACCGGCGACCCGGGATGGGGGACTCAGGCTCCCCGCGCCCAGCTTGCGGTGATCGTGTCCACGGCCGTCACGGCCCGCGCCATGCGCGCGGTGTCGGCGCGCACCGCGTGGGCGAACTCGACGTCGTCACCGACGACTGGGTCCGGCTCATGCCCGAACCCTGGACCAAGGGATCCGAGGAGGAGCAGTGGTTCAAGGACTGGTTCAAGGAGTACTACGGCAGTCAGGAGGACGACATCTTCGCGATCGCCTTCCAGTACGTGCAGGGTGCTCCGGTCAAGAAGGACTCCTCGGGCGTCCCGTACGCCGGTGACGCGGTGTTCGGCCCCTTCAAGGCGGACGGCGTGGACCGCCTGGAGCAGAACGACTTCTACGACTACCTCGGCATCCCGTACACCTTCCGCAACGGCACCACGGTGTACCCGCGCAAGGAGCGCTACCGGGCGCTGGACTGCTCCGGCTTCATGCGGATGGTGTGGGGCTACCGGGCCCGCTATCCGCTGATGGCGTCCAACACCCTCGGCGACGGGCTGCCCCGCACCGCGGACGGCATCGCCCGCTCCAAGGCCGGCGTCGACATCATCAAGATCCAGGGCCCGTCCCCCTGGTACGTCCGCCCGCAGAACATCGACGTGCTCCAGCCGGGCGACCTGCTGTTCTTCAAGATGGACCACCGCACCGGCAACCACATCGACCACGTCGGCCTCTACCTGGGCCTGGACACCGACGGCCACCGCGTCTTCATATCCAGCCGCAAGGAGGTCAACGGCCCGACGATGGGCGACAAGGGCGGCGCGTCCCGCATCGACGGCGACGGGTTCTACGCCCAGCTCCTGCGCAGCGCCAAGCGCCTGTGACCAGGGTCCGGGCCGGGGCGCCCGCCCGGCCCGGAATACGGTGAACCGGGGAACGGCGACTGGCCCATGCGCGGCCGGGACGGCCGGCTCGGTGTCCATCTCCCGTCGGGCGACGGCGTGTCGTGCCGGGCCGAGCGGTGGCCGGGCGGACCCTGGGACGCGCCGCGCAAGGTGGGCGGCGGCCAGAAGCTGTGTCCGGTGCTCGCCGTCGGCCAGGGCCCGGACCGCTACGCCCACCTGGTCTCCTGGCGGCCCACCGCGCCCGGCGAGGCGGGCCTGGTGCACTCCACCCACTTCCGGCCCCGGCTCTCCGCCCCGGACTGGACCCCCGTCGGTCACCCCGGCAGGAAGGGCGACCGCACCGGCACCCCGGCAGGAAGGGCGACCGCACCGGCACCCCGGCCGTGGCCGTCGACGCCGGGGGACGCGCCCATGTCCTCGTCCGCAACAAGGGCGGCGGAGTGAACATGCTGGCCCACAAGGAGAAGGGCGGCTGGGATGCCTGGAGCGACCTGAAGGGCCGTGATGTGCAGGACGGCCTGGCCGCGGTGACGGGCGAGTCCGGGCGTGTGGGGCTGTACGCGGCCGTACCCGGCGGCCTGTTGCACCGGCGCCACGCCGTCGTGCGCTCCTCGGTGACCTCGGGAGATCCCCCGGGGCGCTCGCGTACCGGCAGGTGCGCGAGCGGCGGGTGCTCAGGTGGGCGGTGGCCCGTCCCGGTGTCCGTTCCCCGTGCCGGCGCCGAGCCGCTCCACGAGCGGCTCCAGCGCCAGCCCGGCCGTGGCCACCACGACCGCCGGCAGCAGGGAGTGGGCGCGAACCCCCGGCGTCCACTCCAGCAGCATCACGCCGACCAGGAAGGCCGACAGCCATCCGAAGACGGCGTCCAGCACCCGGGCTCCGGCCGGAGCCGGCCGGAGCCGGGCGTGGGCCAGCCGGCGCGCGGGCACCGTGATCGCCGCGGCGACCGCAGCGCACGGGGACAGCAGCAGCAACGCCCAGAACACCGGTGCCACGCCGTCGAACTCGATCGCCGCGGGGAAGAGGGCCGCGGTGACCAGCAGGACCAGCAGGAAGACCAGGCCCACGAGCACGGCCACGAACAGGACGAGCCCACCGACGACGGCCCGGGCGAGCCGCTTCTCCCCGGGCGTCGACGGACGGTCGGCCCCGCCGTCGCCCCCGGCCCCCGGAGCAGATCGTGCGTCCATGCCGGACGTCACCTCCTGTTCTCCCCACGCTCCGGTCCGCGGGACGCCGACCGGGCCGGCCGGGCCCCGCGAACCTGGCGCGCCGTGGGAATCACGCCGCGATGAGAATGATGGCCTTGGCGAGGTCGCTCGCCACGTCGTACGGGATGCCGGCCTTCACCAGGGCGATGGTCAGCGCGTGCTCGCCCCAGTTCTCCACCGCCTCGATCGCGTCGGCGATCTTGTTGCCGTACCGGCCCGCGTACTTGGCGGCCTTCGGCGAGACGCGCTTGAGCACCTTGCTCAGCCACACCCCGCCGTGCCGGAAACCGGCCACGACCAGCTTGCGGACGATGGTGCTCCAGCCGAAGCCGGGCATCGGCCTGCTCGGTCCCTTGCCCTCCAGGGTCCTGGCGTAGGCCTCGAACTCGGCGATCTCCGCCGTGTCCGAGCCACCGTCGGCCTTCATCCGCTGGATGAGATCGCGCACGTCGGTCGCGGTGAAGGCCAGGCCGGAGGCCTCGTTGCCGGCCCCGGCGGGCAGTGCGGACACCGGCGCCGCCGTGCGGGCACCACGCGCCTCGGCCGCCTCCGCGAGCGGTGCCGCCGCCCCCAGCGCCACCGCCGCGGCGGCCACCACCGCGGCCGTCCTCAGGCCGTTCCCCCGTCGGCCGGTCCCCGTGGCCGCAGCGCGTATGACTGTCGACGATCTCACGTCGTGTTTCCCCTTTGATGTTGTTCATCCCGGTCCGTTGGTCGGACGGACCTGCCGCCTGCTGGTCGGGCAGGCGGCACAGAGTCGATCTTGCCGATCCGGAGGCGATCACGGCAACGGAGTTGAGGAAGAACTGAGGAAAAGGGATCTTTCATGACGAAGCCGGCGCCCGGCACACCGTCGAGTGTGCCGGAACCGGCCGTGTCACGCGGGGAAGTTACGCCGGGACGCTCGCCACGCCCGGAGCCAGGAACTTCTTGCCGTTCACGCGCTCAGAGACGCCCTCGCGGTCCAGGTACGGCGTGATGCCGCCCAGGTGGAAGGGCCAGCCGGCGCCGGTGATCAGGCAGAGGTCGATGTCCTGGGCCTCGGCGACGACGCCCTCCTCGAGCATCAGGCCGATCTCCTGCGCCACCGCGTCCAGGACGCGGTCGCGGACCTGCTCCTCCGTCAGGACCACGTCGCCCTGCTTCAGCAGCGCGGCGACCTCCGGGTCCAGCTCGGGCTTGCCGCTGTCGTAGAGGTAGAAGCCGCGCTTGCCCGCCTCGACGACCGCCTTGAGGTTCGGGGAGACCTTGAAGCGGTCCGGGAACGCCCTGTTGAGGGTCTCCGAGACGTGCAGGCCGATGGCCGGGCCGACCAGTTCGAGCAGGACCAGCGGGGACATCGGCAGGCCGAGCGGCTCGACCGCCTTCTCCGCGACCTCGACCGGGGTGCCCTCGTCGATGACGTTCTGGATCTCGCCCATGAAGCGGGTGAGGATGCGGTTGACCACGAACGCCGGGGCGTCCTTGACCAGCACCGCGGTCTTCTTCAGCTTCTTGGCCACCGCGAAGGCGGTCGCGAGCGAGGCGTCGTCCGTCCGCTCGCCGCGGACGATCTCCAGCAGGGGGAGGACCGCGACCGGGTTGAAGAAGTGGAAGCCGACGACCCGCTCGGGGTGCTTCAGCTTCGACGCCATCTCCGTCACCGAGAGGGAGGAGGTGTTGGTCGCCAGGATCGCGTGCGCCGGGGCGACCGCCTCGACCTCGGCGAACACCTGCTGCTTGACGCCGATCTCCTCGAAGACCGCCTCGATGATGAAGTCGGCGTCCGCGAAGCCCTCGGCCTTGTCCAGGACACCGGAGACCAGCGCCTTGAGGCGGTTGGCCTTGTCCTGGTTGATCCGGCCCTTGCCGAGCAGCTTGTCGATCTCGGCGTGGACGTAGCCGACGCCCTTGTCGACGCGCTCCTGGTCGATGTCGGTCAGGACGACCGGCACCTCCAGACGGCGCAGGAAGAGCAGGGCCAGCTGGGAGGCCATCAGGCCCGCGCCGACCACGCCCACCTTGGTCACCGGGCGGGCCAGGTTCTTGTCCGGGGCGCCCGCGGGCCGCTTGCCGCGCTTCTGGACGAGGTTGAACGCGTAGATGCCGGCGCGCAGTTCGCCGCCCATGATCAGGTCCGCGAGGGCCTGGTCCTCGGCGTCGTAGCCCTTCTGCAGGTCGCCGTTCTTGGCGGCGGCGATGATGTCGAGGGCGCGGTAGGCGGCCGGGGCCGCGCCGTGCACCTTGCCGTCCGTGATGAAGCGGCCACGCGCGACGGCCTGGTCCCAGGCCTCGCCGCGGTCGATCACCGGGCGGTCCACGACGATCTCGCCCTTGAGGACGGACGCCGTCCAGATCAGCGACTGCTCCAGGAAGTCCGCGCCCTCGAACAGGGCGTCGGCGATGCCCAGTTCGTAGACCTGCTTACCCTTGAGCTGCTTGTTCTGGTTGAGGCTGTTCTCGATGACGACCGAGACGGCCCTGTCGGCGCCGATCAGGTTCGGCAGCAGCGTGCAGCCGCCCCAGCCCGGCACCAGGCCCAGGAAGACCTCGGGCAGGGAGAAGGCGGGGAGGGCCGCCGACACCGTGCGGTAGGTGCAGTGCAGGCCGACCTCGACGCCGCCGCCCATCGCCGCGCCGTTGTAGTACGCGAAGGTGGGCACGGCCAGCTTCGACAGCCGCTTGAAGACCTCGTGGCCGCCCTTGCCGATGGCGAGGGCGTGGTCGTGCTGCCTGAGCAGCTCGACGCCCTTGAGGTCGGCGCCGACCGCGAAGATGAACGGCTTGCCGGTGATGCCGACGCCGACGATCTCGCCGTCCGCGGCCTCCTTCTCGACCTGGTCGATCGCGGTGTTGAGGTTCGCGAGCGACTGCGGGCCGAAGGTGGTCGGCTTGGTGTGGTCGAAGCCGTTGTCGAGGGTGACGAGGGCGAAGCGGCCCGCACCCAGCGGCAGGTCGAAGTGGCGCACGTGCGCCTGCGTGACGACCTCGTCCGGGAACAGCTCGGCCGCGCCCTTCAGGAGTTCAGCGGTGGTGCTCACTTGTCGCCTCCGTCGAAGTGCGGGTTCTCCCAGATGACCGTCGCGCCCATGCCGAAGCCGACGCACATGGTGGTGAGGCCGTAGCGGACCTGCGGCTGCTCCTCGAACTGGCGGGCCAGCTGCGTCATCAGCCGGACGCCGGAGGAGGCGAGCGGGTGACCGAAGGCGATCGCGCCGCCGTACTGGTTGACGCGCTCGTCGTCGTCCGCGATGCCGTAGTGGTCGAGGAGGGCCAGGACCTGGACGGCGAAGGCCTCGTTGATCTCGAACAGGCCGATGTCGGAGATGGACAGGCCGGCCTTGGCCAGGGCCTTCTCCGTGGCCGGGATCGGACCGTAGCCCATGACCTCCGGCTCCACGCCGACGAAGGCGTAGGAGACCAGGCGCATCTTGACCGGCAGCCCGTTCTCGCGGGCGAAGTCCTCGCTCGCGATGACCGAGGCGGTGGCGCCGTCGTTCAGGCCGGCCGCGTTGCCCGCGGTGACCCGGCCGTGCACGCGGAACGGCGTCTTGAGACCCGACAGGTTCTCCAGGGTGGTGCCCGGGCGCATCGGCTCGTCCGCCGTGACCAGGCCCCAGCCCGTCTCGCCGCCCTCGGGGTTGGTGCGGCGTACGGAGATCGGCACCAGGTCGGCCTGGATCTTGCCGTTGGCGTACGCCTTGGCGGCCTTCTCCTGCGAGCGCACCGCGTACTCGTCGGCGCGCAGCTTGGTGATCTGCGGGTAGCGGTCGTGCAGGTTCTCCGCGGTCATGCCCATGAACAGGGCCGACTCGTCGACCAGCTTCTCGCTCACGAACCGCGGGTTGGGGTCGACGCCCTCACCCATCGGATGGCGGCCCATGTGCTCGACACCACCGGCGATGGCGACGTCGTAGGCGCCGAAGGCGATCGAACCGGAGACGGAGGTGACGGCGGTCAGGGCGCCCGCGCACATCCGGTCGATCGAGTAGCCGGGGACCGAGGTGGGCAGTCCCGCGAGAATGCCGGCGGTGCGGCCGATGGTCAGGCCCTGGTCGCCGATCTGCGTGGTCGCGGCGACGGCGACCTCGTCGATCTTCTTCGGGTCGAGACCGGGGTTGCGGCGCAGCAGCTCCCGGATCGCCTTCACGACGAGGTCGTCGGCGCGGGTCTCGTGGTAGATGCCCTTCGGGCCCGCCTTGCCGAACGGGGTGCGGACGCCGTCTACGAAGACGACGTCCCTGACGGTACGAGGCACGATGGCTCTCCTCCAGGGTGCGGGATGGCACTGCTGCGTTGCGCTGAGCGCGCGCTCAGGCCCATGCTACTTACGAGTAACGTAACTGCCCAGTCCCCACGGCTGGAGCGGTGAACGTCACACACCCGGGCGGCGGGATCTTGGCTCGATCTCGACGTGCTTCTACCGCGTGCGGGCTGGAAAAGGGGCCGGGAGAGCTCTCGAATCACGACGTCCGGCCCGCGGCCCAGGCCCACGTCGACGCCCGGCCGGCGTGCGGTACCGCACCGACGACCGGCCGGCGTGCGGTACCGCACCGACGACCGGCCGGCGTGCGGTACCGCACCGACCACGAGCACGCACGCGGTGCCGCAGCGACCGGCTTGCGGTACCGCGGCCACTACTCGCCGTTCGTCGTGCCCTTCGCCGTCAGCGCCTCCACCAGAACCGGCGTCACCTGCTCCACCTGCCAGGGCCTGGCCCCGTACCCGGCGAGGGCGGCCGCCACCGACTCGGTGTCGACCGTCCCGGGCGGCTCCCAGCACACCCGCCGCACGGTGTCCGGCGCGACGAGGTTCTCCTGCGGCATGTTCAGCCGCTCGGCCAGCCCCGAGACGGCGGAGCGGGCCGCCGACAGACGGGCCGCGGCGGCCGGGTCCTTGTCGGCCCAGGCCCGGGGCGGCGGGGGCCCGGTCACCTGCTGTCCGGGCTGGGGCAGCTGGGAGTCGGACAGGGCCTTGGCCCGGTCCACCGCGGCCTGCCACTGCTCCAGCTGACGGCGGCCCATACGGTGCCCGAAGCCGTTCAGCGCGGCGAGGGCGTGCACGTTGGCGGGCAGGGCGAGGGCGGCCTCGACGATGGCCGCGTCGGAGAGCACCTTTCCCGGCGACACGTCCCGCCGCTGGGCGATCCGGTCCCGGGTCTGCCACAGCTCCCGTACGACCCCCAGCTGCCGCCTGCGACGCACCTTGTGCATACCGGACGTACGGCGCCAGGGGTCCTTGCGCGGCTCGGCCGGCGGCGCCGAGGCGATGCCGTCGAACTCCTGCCTGGCCCACTCCAGCTTGCCCTGCCGGTCCAGCTCCTTCTCCAGCGCGTCGCGCAGGTCGACGAGCAGTTCCACGTCGAGGGCCGCGTAGCGCAGCCAGGGCTCGGGCAGCGGCCGGGTCGACCAGTCGACGGCGGAGTGGCCCTTCTCGAGGACGAAGCCGAGGACGCCCTCGACCATCGCGCCGAGCCCGACCCGGGGGAACCCGGCCAGCCGGCCCGCCAGCTCGGTGTCGAACAGAGAGGTGGGCACCATGCCTATCTCTCGCAGGCACGGCAGATCCTGGGTGGCGGCGTGCAGCACCCACTCGACGCCCGACAGCGCCTCGCCGAGGCCGGACAGGTCGGGGCAGGCGACCGGGTCGATCAGCGCGGTACCGGCGCCCTGGCGGCGCAGCTGCACCAGATAGGCGCGCTGGCCGTAGCGGTAGCCGGAGGCACGCTCGGCGTCGACGGCGACGGGGCCGGAGCCGGCGGCGAACGCGTCGATCACGCGGGCGAGCGCCGACTCGTCGGAGATCACCGGCGGAACGCCCTCGCGGGGCTCGAGCAGCGGGATCGGCGCCCCCGTGTCAGAAGATCCGCCGTCGTCCGGAGGGGCGCCTCCGGTGGTTCGCAGTGAGCTGTCTGCTGCGGTCTCTTGGGCGTCGGTCACCTGTCAAGGGTATCCGTGGATGGACGGCGCCCGCCGACGGAACGTTCCGTCGGCGGGCGCCGGGGGGTCGTAAACCGGTCAGGTCGGTGACACGTCCGGTTCACGACCGGCATGTGGGACGACGTGGGGCGACGGGGGGAGGAGGGGACGGCTCGTCGTGCCGGAGGATCCGGCGAGGGGCGGGACCGGCGGGACTGGGCGGGCCGGAAGGAGAGGAGGGGACGGGGGGTGCGAGGGGGACGGGTCAGGTGCGGACGGGGTTCAGTGGATGATGCCGGTCCGCAGGGCGACCGCGACCATTCCGGCCCGGTCACCGGTGCCCAGCTTGCGGGCGATGCGGGCGAGGTGGCTCTTGACGGTCAGCGCGGACAGGCCCATCGAGACGCCGATCGCCTTGTTCGACTGCCCCTCGGCGACCAGCCGCAGTACCTCGACCTCGCGGCCGGACAGCTCGCGGTAGCCACCCGGGTGGCTCGGGGCACCCGGGGGACGGCGGTGCATACGGGCGGCGGCGCCGATGGGGGCGGCGCCCGGCCGGGTGGGGAGCCCGACGTTGGTACGGGTGCCGGTGACGACGTAGCCCTTCACACCGCCCGCGAGGGCGTTGCGGACGGCACCGATGTCGTCGGCCGCGGACAGCGCCAGGCCGTTGGGCCAGCCGGCGGCACGGGTCTCGGACAGCAGCGTGAGCCCGGAGCCGTCGGGCAGGTGGACGTCGGCGACGCAGATGTCGCGCGGGTTGCCGATGCGGGGACGGGCCTCCGCGACGGACGACGCCTCGATGACGTCACGGACTCCGAGCGCCCACAGGTGACGGGTGACGGTGGAACGGACGCGCGGGTCCGCCACGACGACCATGGCGGTCGGCTTGTTCGGGCGGTAGGCGACCAGGCTTGAGGGCTGCTCGAGGAGAACGGACACCAGGCCTCCTGGGGGGGGTGGGGGACGGGGCCGGCTTGTGGGGATCAAGCCGGGACGAACCGTGCTTGCAAGGTCACAGTCGTCTTCGGCACCAAACCCGGTGTCCTTTAGAGAATGATCACGATCTGGTGAGTAACAATGCGTGCAATTCGGACAGGCTGTCGATCATCCGAAGGTCGAATCGGTTCGCTCGGGGTCGTTCGGCGTCGATACGTGCCCGAAAGTGGCCGTATCGACAAAGACACGGCAAGGAGTCGGTAAGGCGCCCGGACAGGTGTCCGCGACCGGTGGAGGACCGGTGGGCGGCAGGTGGCGGCCGGTGGCGGCCGGTGGGTGACCGGTGGGCGGCCGGTGGCGGCCGGTGGGCCCCGGGGAGCGCCCGGCTTCAGCGCGACTGCGGGTCGCGTCGCTGCGGCAGCGTGACCACCGAGGCGTCGCCCGGGCCGGCCGGCGGAAGCCCCGCGACCTGGGCGAGCAGATCGCACCAGGAGGCCAGATGGGCCGCGGTGTCCGGGACCCCGCCCAGGCCCTCGCGCGGCGTCCAGGAGGCGCGGATCTCGATCTGCGAGGCGGCCGGCCGCGCCGACAGGCCACCGAAGTAGTGCGAGCTCGCGCGTGTGACGGTGCCACTCGGCTCGCCGTACGTCAGACCGCGCGCCTGCAGCGCCCCGGTCAGCCACGACCAGCACACGTCCGGCAGCAGCGGATCGGCGGCCATCTCCGGCTCCAGCTCCGCGCGCACCAGCGTCACCAGCCGGAAGGTGCCCCGCCAGGCGTCGTGCCCGGCCGGGTCGTGCAGCAGCACCAGACGGCCGTCGGCGAGGTCCTGCTCGCCGTCGACGACCGTGGCCTCCAGCGCGTATGCGAAGGGGGCGAGGCGTTTGGGCGGGGGCACCTGCTCGATCTCCACCTGCGGCCGCAGCCGCGCGGTCCTCAGTGCCTCGACGGCGGCCCGGAAGGGCAGCGGCGCTCGCTCCGCCCTGCTCCCATGCTCGTCCCCCTCCTTCTCGTCGTCCATTCCGCCAGCGCCGTCCGACAGTCGTCCCTGAGCCGCAGCCATGCCGGGAAGATTAAGGGGAACGGGGGCTTCGCGCAGGGCAAGACACCCCGCCGTCGGCGCCCGGGCCATCCGGGGGCCGCACACCACGGCCGTCGCGCCCCCGGGGGGCGTGCGAGACTTGCCACCGTGAGTGCCAACGAGACGCCCGCCAGCCACCGGCCGCCGACAGCAACCTACGACTCCGCCTTCCTCAAGGCGTGCAGGCGTGAACCCGTTCCGCACACTCCCGTGTGGTTCATGCGGCAGGCCGGGCGCTCGCTGCCGGAGTACCGCAAGGTGCGCCAGGGCATCCCGATGCTCGAGTCCTGCATGCGGCCCGAGCTCGTCACCGAGATCACCCTCCAGCCGGTCCGCAGGCACAACGTCGACGCGGCGATCTACTTCAGCGACATCGTCGTGCCCCTCAAGGCCATCGGCGTCGACCTCGACATCAAGCCCGGCGTCGGCCCGGTCGTCGAGAACCCCGTGCGCACCCGGGCGGACCTGGCGCAGCTGCGCGACCTCACCCCCGAGGACGTCTCCTACGTCACCGAGGCGATCGGCCTGCTCACCGGCGAGCTCGGCGCCACCCCGCTGATCGGCTTCGCCGGCGCGCCCTTCACCCTCGCGAGCTACCTCGTGGAGGGCGGCCCGTCCCGCACCTACGAGAACGCCAAGGCGATGATGTACGGCGACCCCGAACTGTGGGCCGACCTGCTCGACCGCCTCGCGGACATCACGGCGGCCTTCCTCAGGGTGCAGATCGAGGCGGGAGCGAGCGCCGTCCAGCTCTTCGACTCCTGGGCCGGCGCCCTCGCCCCCGCCGACTACCGCCGTTCGGTGCTGCCCGCCTCGCGCAAGGTCTTCGAGGCCGTCGCCGGGTACGGCGTGCCGCGAATCCACTTCGGCGTCGGCACCGGCGAGCTGCTCGGCCTGATGGGCGAGGCCGGCGCGGACGTCGTCGGAGTCGACTGGCGGGTCCCGCTCGACGAGGCCGTCCGCCGGGTCGGTCCCGGCAAGGCGCTGCAGGGCAATCTCGACCCCACCGTCCTGTTCGCCCCCCGGGAGGCCGTCGAGGCCAGGACCCGCGAGGTCCTGGCCGCCGCGGCGGGCCTGGAGGGCCATGTCTTCAACCTCGGCCACGGCGTCATGCCGTCCACCGACCCCGACGCCCTCACCCGGCTCGTCCAGTACGTCCACACGCAGACCGCCCGCTGAGCCGGCCCGTTCCGCCGGGCCTCACCAGGTGTGCCGGGGCCGGGCCTGCCTGCCGAACAGCAGGCGGCGCGGTTCCGGCGGGGGCGTGGTGCCCGGACGCAGCGGCAGCGCGATCAGCATGCCCACGATGAAGCCGACGATGTGCGCCGTGTACGCGACGGTGCCCGCGTCCGAGACGGCTCCGCCGGACGAGTAGAAGGCCTGCAGCACGAACCAGAAGCCCAGCACCAGCCAGGCCGGCAGCCGCAGCGGCAGAAAGACCAGGAACGGTACGAGGACCCACACGCGGGCCTTCGGATACAGCACCAGATAGGCGCCCAGCACTCCGGCGATCGCGCCGGACGCTCCGATCAGGGGCTGACCGGAACCCGCGTTGAGCAGCGCGAAGCCGTACCCCGCCGCGTAACCGCAGACCAGGTAGAACAGCAGGAACCGCACATGGCCCATGCGGTCCTCGATGTTGTTGCCGAAGATCCACAGAAACAGCATGTTGCCCAGCAGGTGCAGCCAGCTGCCGTGCAGGAACATCGCCGTCAGGACCGACAGCACCGGCGACTTGTCATAGCCCGGCGGCGCCAGCACACAGCCCGGTCCGTGCGCCCCGAGCCCGACGTCGCCCGTCGGCACCAGCCGCGGCATCTGATGGTGGATCAACTCGCGTGGCACGAGTGCGTAGTGCTCCGTGAACGCCTGCAGATGGCACAGCTGCGCCAGCACGCCGCCGCCCGTCACGGAACCGGCGACGCCGGGCGTGGCCAGGAACACGACGAGGTTCGCTGCGATCAGGGCGTACGTCACCCAGGGGGTGCGCCGCACCGGGTTCACGTCATGGACGGGTATGACCACAGGGAAGTACTGCCCCGGATGCGCCCGCCGAATCGGCGCACGCGGTGAACACGGCCGTCCCCGGGTCCGTATGTCTCCTCAACCGCCTGCGGCCAGGGGAAGGCTGGCCGCGGGGACGACGTGAGGAACAGGCGATGAACGAACGGGTCACCCCTCCCATGCACGCCCTGCCCGACGGCGAGGCCGAGATATCCCTGGTGGTGCGGCTGCCCTGGGAGGACGTCGCCCGGCTCGGCCAGGAGGCCGGGCGGCTGGCGTCCCAGATGCAGCGCCCGGTGACGCTGGACGAGGCCGTCAGCCACCGGCTGCGCTCCACCCGGCCGGCCGCCGCCCACGCCAAGCCGGCCGGGGAGCAGCCGGCGCCGGCTGCCTCCGGCACGGCGGCCTCCAGCACGTCGGTCTCCTCCGCGTCGGTCTCCTCGCTGCCGCGGCTGAACGGCACGGCCTAGGCCTGCCCGGCCCTCAGGGCGCGCTGCCGCGGATCTTGGCGGCGGCCCTGCGGGCCGCCACGAGCACGGGGTCCCACACCGGTGAGAACGGCGGGGCGTAACCCAGGTCCAGGGCCGTCATCTGTTCCACCGTCATACCCGCCGTGAGCGCGACCGCCGCGACGTCGACCCGTTTCGCCGCACCTTCCCTGCCCACGATCTGGACGCCCAGAAGGCGGCCGGTGCGGCGTTCGGCGAGCATCTTGACCGTCATCGGCAAGGCGCCCGGGTAGTAGCCCGCGCGGCTCGTGGACTCGACGGTGACCGTCTCGAACCGCAGGCCCACGCGGCGGGCGTCCTTCTCGCGCAGGCCGGTGCGCGCGATCTCCAGGTCGCACACCTTGCTGACCGCGGTGCCGACGACGCCCGGGAAAGTGGCGTAGCCGCCGCCCACGTTGGTCCCGATGACCTGGCCGTGCTTGTTGGCATGGGTGCCCAGCGGGACATGGCGCTGCTGCCCGGAGACCAGGTCGAGGACCTCCACGCAGTCGCCGCCGGCCCAGATGTTCTCGTGGCCGCGCACGCGCATCGCACGGTCGGTCAGCAGCCCGCCGTGCGCGCCGAGGGGCAGTCCGGCCGCCCGCGCGAGCCCGGACTCGGGGCGTACACCGATGCCCAGCACGACCACGTCGGCCGGGTACTCGGCGTCCTCGGCGGCCACCGCGCGCACCCGGCCGTCGTCTGCGGTGAGCACCTTGGTCACCTCGGTGTTGTCGACCATGGTGATGCCCAGGCCCTCCATGGCCTCGTGCACCAGGCGGCCCATATCCGGATCGAGCGTGGACATCGGTTCCTCGCCGCTGCTGACGACCGTCACCTCGTAGCCGCGCTTGATCAGGGCCTCGGCCATCTCCACGCCGATGTAGCCCGCGCCGACCACCACCGCACGGGGAGGCGCTGAAGAGCTGCGGCCACGCGCGCGTGCCAGGCTGTCGAGCAGGGCCTCGCCGTCGTCCAGGGTCTGCACGCCGTGCACCCCGGGCGCGTCGACGCCCGGCATGTCGGGGCGGACCGGGCGGGCCCCGGTGGCGATGACGAGTTTGTCGTACGAGGTCCAGGACCCGGCACCGGAGTCGACGTCCCGCGCGCGGACCCGGCCCGCCGCCACGTCGATCTCCGTGACCTCGGTGCGCATCCGCAGATCGATGTGCCGCGCGCGGTGCTCCTCGGGCGTGCGGGCGATCAGCTCGTCCCGTTCGGCGACGTCGCCCCCCACCCAGTACGGGATGCCGCACGCCGAGAACGAGGTGAAGTGGCCGCGTTCGAACGCCACGATCTCCAGCTCGTCCGGCCCGCGCAGCCGGCGCGCCTGCGACGCCGCGGACATCCCCGCGGCGTCGCCGCCGATGACGACCAGTCGTTCCCGCCCACGCGCCGTACCTCTCGAGCCGCTCATGTTCATGCGAACACGCTACGACCGCAGGGGGTTTCAGTCCCGGCCGCCCTGCTCCCCGCCCTGCTCCCCGTCCGGCCGGGAAGCCTGCCGGCCGCCCGGCAGCGGGCCCACCGCGGTCATCACGGGAGCGGGGGCCGCGGCGGTGCGGCGGCGCGGCAGCCGGGGGCGCAGGACCCGCAGCCACAGCGCGCCGAGCAGCCCGGCCGTCGCGGCGAACGGGAGCACCGCGCCGAGGGCCAGCACGATCCAGCGGACCACGGTGACGAACACGTGCCAGCCGCCCGCGAGCGCGTCCGTGAACCCCGGTTCGTCGTCCGCGGCGGCCTTCGGCACCGGCGTCCCGGTCAGCGACAGCGTGATGGTGGCCAGGCTCGTGCGGTCCTTCAGGGACGCCTGCTGGGCGAGCAGCGCCTCCAGGTCGGACTCGCGGCGGCTCAACTCGCCCTCCAGGGTGACCACGTCGCTGAGCCGGGTGGCCTTGTCCATCAGGTCGCGGACCCGGGCCACGCTGGCGCGCTGCGACTTGATGCGGCTGTCGACGTCGACCACCTGGTCGGTGACGTCCTCCGCCTTCGCCGTACGGTCGATCAGCTTGCCGGTGCCGGCCAGGCCGGCGAGGACCTCGTCGTACCTGCCGGTGGGTACGCGCAGGACGACACGGGTCTGCTCATGGCCCCCGTCGTCGCGGGTGGTGGTCTCGTCGCCGACGTAGCCGCCCGCGTTCTCGGTGGTCGCACGGGCCGCGTCAAGGGCCTTGGGCACGTCCTTGACCTGCACGGTCAGGGAGGCGGTGCGGATGATGTGGCCGGCGGCGGGCCTCGGCGGCGCGGTGGCCCTCGCGCCGGCGGCCGTGCCGCCGCCGCTGCCCGGGGCGCCCTCGTGGAACTCGCTCCCGGCGGCGCTCCCGGCGGCGGCCTTGTCGGAGGAGACGCCCCCGCCGCCCGCGCTGCAGCCGGTGAGCGTGAGCCCGGCGGCCAGCAGCAGCCCGGCCAGGGCGTGAACGGGTCGAACGGAACGTCGTGTGTGCATGTGGGTCTGCCCCCGGGATCGTCGTGACCACTGACGCCTCTTCGACGCCCGGGCCCTGCGGGACGTTGGCCGGAAACGGTCCCGATGAGGTCACGGTCGGGACTCGTGCCGGACACTGGGGTGGGGCGGGAAGGTCAGTGGGATTTGAGAGAGTGGGCACATGAGCGCAACACCTGCAGGCACGGGGCACGTCGTCGTCATCGGGGCCGGGATCGCGGGACTGGCCGCCGCGCACCGGCTGCTGGCGCGCGGGGTGCGGGTGACCGTGCTGGAGGCGGCGGACCGGGTGGGCGGCAAGCTCCTGGCCGGTGAGATCGCGGGCGTCCGCGTCGACCTCGGCGCAGAGTCGCTGCTGGCCCGCCGGCCCGAGGCCGTGACCCTCGCGCGCGAGACCGGCCTCGCCGAGCGGCTCCGGCAGCCCGCCACCGCCGGCGCCTCGATCTGGACCCGCGGCGCCCTGCGTCCCATGCCCAAGGGGCATGTCATGGGCGTCCCCGGCACCGCCTCCGCGCTCGCCGGCGTGCTCTCCGACGAGGGCCTCGCGCGCATCGAGCGCGACGCCGGCCTGCCCCGCACCGAGGTCGGCGACGACGTGGCGATCGGGGAGTACGTGGCGGCGCGCCTGGGCCGCGAGGTCGTCGACCGCCTGGTCGAGCCGCTGCTCGGCGGGGTCTACGCGGGCGACGCCTACCGCATCTCGATGCGCTCGGCCGTTCCCCAGCTCTTCCAGGCCGCCCGGACCCACGACTCCCTGATGGAGGCGGTCCGCGAGATCCAGGCCGGGGCGGCCGCGGCGCAGCAGACCGGGCCGGTCTTCATGGGCGTCGAGGGCGGCGTGGGCCGGCTCCCGCTCGCGGTCGCCGAGTCGGTGCGGGCACGCGGCGGCGAGATCCTCACCGGTGCCCCCGTGACGGAGCTGCGCAGGGAGCGGGAGGACGGACCGGCACGAGCGGCCTGGCGGGTGGTCGCCGGCGACCGGGTGCTGCACGCCGACGCGGTGGTGCTCGCCGCGCCCGCCCCGGTCGCCGCCGGGCTGCTGCGCGCCGAGTCCCCCGAGGCGGCGGCCGAGCTGCGGGCCGTCGAGTACGCCTCCATGGCCCTGATCACCCTCGCCTACCGCCGCGCCGACACCGCCCTGCCCGAGGGCAGCGGATTCCTGGTGCCCCCCGTCGACGGCCGGACCGTCAAGGCCTCGACCTTCGCCTCCCAGAAGTGGGGCTGGATCGCCGAGGAGGACCCGGACGTGGTGGTGCTGCGCACCTCCGTCGGGCGGTATGGCGAGACGGCGATCCTCGAACGCGATGACGCCGGCCTCGTCGACGTCTCCCGGCACGACCTGCGCGACGCCGTCGGCCTCGCCGCCACGCCCGTGGCGACCCGTGTCACCCGCTGGACCGACGGCCTGCCCCAGTACCCCGTCGGCCACCACGCGCGCGTGGCCCGCATCCGCGAGCACGTCGGCAAGCTCCCGGGCCTTGCGGTGTGCGGCGCGGCGTACGACGGCGTGGGCATCCCGGCGTGCATCGCGAGCGCCTACGCGGCCGTGGACCGGCTGAGCGGTGACCCGGGCGCTGTGCAGGAACTCACTGCCGACCCGGTGCGGGGTCCGCAGGGCGGAGCGGGAGAATAGCCCCATGAGCGACGACGTCCCCACCACCGAGTCCGGCAGGATCCCGAACAAGGGCAAGCTGGCCAAGGACCTCAACGAGGTCATCCGCTACACCCTGTGGTCCGTCTTCAAGCTGAAGGACACGCTGCCCGAGGACCGCGCGGGCTACGCCGACGAGGTCCAGGAGCTGTTCGACCAGCTCGCCGCCAAGGACGTGACCGTCCGCGGTACCTACGACGTCTCGGGTCTGCGCGCCGACGCCGACCTCATGATCTGGTGGCACGCCGAGACCAGCGACCAGCTGCAGGAGGCGTACAACCTCTTCCGCCGCACCAGGCTCGGCCGGGCGCTCACACCGGTGTGGTCGAACATGGCGCTGCACCGCCCCGCCGAGTTCAACCGCTCGCACATCCCGGCGTTCCTCGCCGACGAGACGCCGCGCAACTACATCAGCGTCTACCCCTTCGTGCGCTCCTACGACTGGTACCTGCTGCCCGACGAGGACCGCCGCCGGATGCTCGCCGACCACGGCAAGATGGCCCGCGGCTACCCGGACGTGCGCGCGAACACGGTCGCGTCCTTCTCCCTCGGCGACTACGAGTGGATCCTCGCCTTCGAGGCCGACGAACTGCACCGGATCGTCGACCTCATGCGCCACCTGCGCGGCTCGGAGGCCCGCAGGCACGTGCGCGAGGAGGTCCCGTTCTTCACCGGGCGCCGCAAGGACGTCGCGGACCTGGTCGCCGGGCTCGCCTGATCACTTCGGGGCGGCCGGCCGGTCGGCCTTTCCCTTCAGGGCCTCCCGCAGCTGCTGCCTGCGGGTCTCCTGGAAGGAGGGGCCGCCCGGCCGCGGCTCGGGGTGCGGGGCGCAGGCGGCGCGCCGCACCGGGAGCCGGCCCGCCAGGAGGTAGGCGTCCAGGTACGCGTTGATGCAGGCGTTCGCGCCGCCCGCGATGCCGTGCGTGCCCGAGTTCCGCTCGGTCACCAGCACCGAGCCGGCCAGGCGCCGGTGCAGTTCCAGGGCACCGGCGTAGGGCGTGGCCGCGTCCCGCTCGGCGGCCAGGATCAGCACCGGTGGCAGCTCGCCCGGCCCGGTCCGTACGTCCAGGGGCCGCTGTCGGGGGGCCGGCCAGTAGGCGCACGGCAGATTCGCCCACACATTGGCCCAGGTCTCGAACGGCGCCACGCGGGCCAGCCGGGTGTTGTCCCGGTCCCACACCCCGAAGTCGGTCGGCCAGGGCGCGTCGTTGCACTCCACGGCCGTGTAGACCGCCGCTCCGTTCTCCGCCTCGGCGGCTCCCGCGCGGTACGGCGCGGCCAGCGCGACCAGCGGCCCGGAGTCGCCCTTCAGATACGCCGACAGGGCCTGGGCGCTGCTCGGCCAGTGGTCGTCGTAGTACCCGGCCGTCAGAAACGCGCTCTGCAACTGCCCCGGCCCCACGGTGCCGCCCGCCGGCCGCGCGGCGAGCCGCTGCCGCGCCTTCTCGTAACCGGCGAGCACCTTCTGGGCCGTGCGGCCGAGCCCGTACACGTCGTCGTGCCGGGCCACCCACTCCCGGAAATCCGCCCAGCGGGCCTCGAAGGCGGCCGACTGGGCGAGGTTGTCGCGGTACCAGATGTGCACGGGGTCCGGGTCCACCGCCGAGTCGAAGACCATCCGGCGCACGTGCGAGGGGAACAGCGTCGCGTACAGCGCGCCGAAGTACGTGCCGTAGGAGGCGCCCACGAACGTCAGCCGGTCCTCGCCGAGCGCCGCGCGCAGGACGTCCAGGTCACGGGCGTTGTTGAGGGAGTTGTAGTGCCTCAGGGCCGTGCCCGCGCGCCGCGCGCAGCCCTTCGCGTACGCCCTGGCCTCGGCGACGCGCTTCTTCTTGTACGACTCGGAGGGATGCGTCGGAGCGGGCGTCGGCGCCTTGAGGAAGCCCTTGGGGTCCTCGCAGGACAGCGGAGCCGAACGGCCCACCCCTCGCGGGGCGTAGCCGACGAGGTCGTAGGCAGCAGCGATCCGCTTCCACTCGGGCAGCAGCCCGATCAGCGGAAACAACGTGCCGTCGCCGCCCGGCCCGCCCGGGTTGAACACCAGCGCGCCCTTCCCGGGCACCTTGCGCTTGCTGTTGCGCGGGTCCTTGTGGGTGGCCCGCACCCGGCCGACGGTGAGCTCGATCCGCCTGCCGTCGGGGTGCGCGTAGTCGAGGGGCACCGACACCTTGCCGCACTGCATGGTGCGCGGCAGGTCCTGGGCGCCGGGGCAGGTGCCGAAGGCGACACCGGCCGCCCGGGCACGCGCGGCGGCCACGACGGTGCCGCGCAGTTCGGGCTCCGAAGTCCCGCGCGGACCCGCCGCCGCGCCTCCGCCGGCCACGCCGCCGGCCGGGGCGGCGGCGAAGGCGGTCAGGACCAAGGACCCGGCGGCCGTCCACACGGCGGCAGCTCTCATGGCGTATCCCTTCGGCGCACGGCAGCAACAAAAGGGATGTTTCGTTCGCCGCTGGGCGAAGGCAAGCACCGTTCGGCAGGTGTCGGCGCCCGTGCGCCCGATGCGCCCCGCACGGGCGCCGCGTACGGGCGTGTGCTCCGCCGCGTACCGGCGCAACGGCGGCGGTCGCTCCCGCCGGGGTCACTCCCGCCAGGGCTGGTCGCGGTGGGCGAAGGCCGCGCGCAGGTCCGGTTCGCCGATCGCGCGGATGCCCCGTACGGCCACGGAGGCCAGGTACGTGCGGTCGTCACCGCCGTCGTTCGTGCGCCGGGCCAGCGCGCCGAGCAGCCGTTGCCCGGCCGGGGACGCCCAGCGCGAGTACGGGTGGATCTCGACGCGGGCGATGGCGAGGCAGCTCAGGGTGAGGGCCAGGGGGAGGGCGAACCACAGGGCGACCAGGTCGCGCGGCATCCCGGTGGGGCCGGGCAGCAGTAGTGCGGTCGCGCCCAGAGCGAGAACGGCCACCGCCGCGGCCCGCACCGCACGGACCCCGGCCGCGACCGTCGTCGACGCCCCGTCCGGCACCGCGAGACCGGCACTGACCAGGCGGTCCGCGAGGCTGCGCACCGCGTCGGCGGCGGCCGTGGCGGCCCGTACCGGCGCTATCCGGGACTGCCCCTCCGGGCCGATCGCCCCTATGACGGACCGCTCCATCTCGTCCCGCCCACGCGGGTCCACGACCGTGGCCCAGCCGGTGTGCGCGAGCAGCAGCCGGCGCTGGCGGGCCATGGAGACGAGGGTCACCTCGGCGACCCGCGCGGGACCGCCGGACAGGAACGCCGCCTCGTAGAGCGTCAGATCGCGTCCCCGGCCCGCGATCGTGCCTTCCGCGTCGACGGCCGCAGCGCGTACGGCGGCCAGGCACAGCCGCGTGCACGCCGCACCGGCGACGGCCCAGGCCAGCAGCAGGAGAAGGACCCAGAACATGACGCGTTTCTATGCCAGGGGCCTGGGAAACGCCATGCCCTGTTCACATTCCGGACCGAGTGTGGCCGGTGTGTGACGTTCCGTTTGTTCCGTGGGGTCAGGGGGCCGCCGGGGGCGGGCTGGACTCGGCCGGCGGCAGCGAGTACGTCGGCGATCCGGACGGGGTGACGGGAATCACCTGGCCGGGCCCGGCGCCCGGGCCGGTCACCGCGGCCGAGTAGGTGGCCGCGGGACCGGCGCTCGCGGCCAGGTCCCGGGCCAGGGCGGCGAAGTCGACCAACCCGGTGGCCTCCAGGACCTTGATGTGGTCCAGCACGGTGGCGTTCGCGTCGTCGGCGAGGGCGCGCACCAGGGAGTTCTGCGTGCTCGCGCGCACCTGGGCGGAGAGGGAGAAGACCCTGCCGTGCGCGAGCCGTGTGATGTTGGCGAACTCCCGGTCGAAGTCCTCGCCCTGCGCCGCGTTCAGGGCGCCGAGCCACTGGCGCTGCTGGGCGCTGGGCTCGTTGGGCAGGGTCAGGCCCAGCCCGGCGGCGACGTCGCGGACCCGCCCGTCGAGAAAGGTGTGCCCCTGCACCAGGTGCTGCCCGGCCGTCCGTACGGCGCCGGTGGTGCCCTTCTGTTCGGCCTGCTGTCCCGCGGGCAGTTCCCACAGCCCGGCCAGCCGGACCTCGGTGATGAAGTCGCGGTCGAGTTCGGACAGCGGTCCGTACCGCGTCGCCACGGTACGGGCGCTCAGCGGTTCCGCGTCCTGGCCGGGCCGGTGGGCGTACGACCAGAGCGGGAAGAGCAGGGCCACGAGGGTCGCGGCCAGTCCCGAGATGATGATCCCGGTGCCGCTGATGATGCCTCGGCCCTTGACGGGGGGTCGTGGTGGCATGGGTGCCTCCTGTTGCGGCACCGCACGTCAGTGCGCTTCGTGGTGAGGGAGTTGGCATATTACTTCGGAAGGCGGAGTGCTCGCCCGATCGGGAGATGCCGTGCGTATCGGGCAAGGGCTTGCGAAGGGGTCGGTGCCGGCGACGGGGATACGGCTGAAAGCGGATGATAACGGCACGTGAGACGTGACCGGTGCATTCCGGTACATGCCGATCGTTGAACCCGGCACACCATGTCCGGTGTCCGGTGTCCGGTGTCCGGTGTCCGGTGTCCGGTGCTCGTGCGGTGGTGCGCGGGTGTCAGCGCCGCAGCAGCACGCGCCGTGCCGCCCGTACGGCCGGCCGCCGCGCCCCCGGTGCCGGCCCCGACCGCTCCAGCCACCACCCCCGCAGCTTCCGCCGTGCCGCCGCGTCCCCGGGGCGGCCGGCGAGCAGCAGGGTGCCCGCGAAGTCCAGCGCGTCCCGCCGGTAGCCACCGGTCATCGGGTGCGCCTGCGCGTACGCGAGGAACGCGGGCCGGTAGTGCGACCCGAGGATCACCGGCAGTTCCGGGGCCACCCTTGCCACGACGTCCGCCCGCTTCGAGGCGAGCGCCCGCGCCTGCACTCCCAGCCGCACCCGGTCGAAGCCCTCCGGCGCGGGCGTCCCCGCGACCAGCGCCGACAGCAGCGCGGTCTGCGCGAGCGCGAGCCGCTCCCGGGCGGGCTCGACACCGCCCGCCTCCCGGACGGCACCAGCCTCCTCAAGGGGCCCGCAGCCGTTGCCGCGCGCGCCCGACGGCGGCCGTGCGATCCCCGCGTTCCTCGCGCCCCCCGCCGCGACCGCCTCCCGAATCGCCTCCAACTCCTTTTCCAGCTCGGCCGGTTCGGGGAAGTTCTCGTCCCGCTCCAGCAGCACCCCCGGCGGGGACACGCGGGAGGCGAGGTCCGTCAGGATGCCGAGGACCTGCCGCGGAACCGGATGGGCGTGACTGTCGTGCCAGACGCCGTCCCGCTCGAAACCGCCCGCCACATGGACGTACGCGATGGCCTCCAGCGGGAGTTCGGCCAGCGCCTTGCCCGGGTCCTCGCCCCGGTTGACGTGGTTGGTGTGCAGATTGGCCACGTCGATGAGCAGCCGTACTCCCGTACGGTCGGCCAGTTCGTACAGGAACTGTCCCTCGGTCATCTCCTCGCCCGGCCACGACAGCAGCGCGGCGATGTTCTCCACGGCCAGCGGTACGGGCAGGGACTCCTGCGCGATGCGGACGTTCTCGCACAGCGCGTCGAGGGCGTCGCGCGTGCGCGGCACGGGCAGCAGGTGCCCGGCCTCCAGGCGTGGGGAGGCGGTCAGCGGGCCGCCCGCCCGCACGAACGCGACGTGTTCCGTCACCAGCGGCGAGCCGAGCGCCTCGGCCCGTTCGGCGAGGGCGGTCAGCCGGCCCTCGTCGGGCCGCTCTGCGCCGCCGAGGCCGAGCGAGACCCCGTGCGGCACCACGGTCAGCCCACGCTCACGCAGGCGCAGCAGCGACTCGGGCAGATGTCCCGGGCACAGGTTCTCGGCCACGACCTCGACCCAGTCGATGCCCGGCATGCACTCCACGGCGTCCGCGATCTCCGGCCGCCAGCCGATTCCCGTCCCCAGTCGCCTCATCGTCCGCTCGTCCCCCTCCGTCACGCCTGTGTGGCGTGACGGAGGTATGGCCCCGGCGTTCGCGCCCGAACCCCGCCGCCCCCGCCTTCAGAGCAACATTTGAGGTTCGGACGGTGAACCGTCCTGGGCAGGGCACTAGCGCAGCGCCGGGTGGTCGGCGACCACCGTGCAGGAACCGGGGGCGATCTCCGTGAAGCCCGCGTCGCGGACCAACGGCAGCCCGCTGCCGGTCAGTTCGCGCCAGTCGGCTGGGCCGGCGGTGCGTACGGCGAGCGGGAAGCCCGCGTCCCGCCAGGCGCAGCGCTCCGTGTCGGACAGCTCCCACCAGGCGAGCTGGGCGCCGTGCCCCGCCTGGGCCATCGCCTTGCCGGCGGACATGTCCAGATCCGGACTCATCCACAGCACGGGCACGCCGGGGCCGGGCGGGGCGGGCGGTTCCGGGTCGTCGAGGTCGGTGCCCGAGACCTGGAGCTTCGCCAGCTCCCTGGGCCAGCCGTCCAGGGGGACCGGCGGGAAGACCCGGACCTCGGCCGAATTGCCGGTGACCGTGACCCCCGGCAGTGCCTCGGCCCGCCGCCACTCGGCGCCGCGCGCCCGCCGCACCACCTTGCGGATCCGGGCGTCCTGCCAGTCACGCACGGCCTGCGCCCACTCGCCGTCACCGAGCGACCGCTCGTCGCTGAGCATCACCAGCACCGCCCGGGCCGCCGTCTCCAGGGCGTCGGTACGATCCGGAGGCGCGGCCCGCTCGATCCGCACCACCAGCGGCAGGACGAACTGCGGCGCCTGGTCGCGGGGCCCGGTCCCGGACCGGAACGGGCTGTCCCCGGGGGCGGTCGACGCGGTGCTCTCGTCGGTGCTCACGGCCGTCAGTCTGCCAGGCGGGCGCCCGGTCCCGGCATCCCACCAGGCCCACCATGCGCACGTCGAGGCGCCGGCGGTGCCCGCTGCCCGGTGACGGCATCGGCCCGGTGACGGCATCGGCCCGGCGATGGCATCGGCCCGGTGACGGCGTCGGCCGGCGACCGGGCAGTGGGAGCGCGTCCGGACCTGGCCCGGGCCGAAGAGCGGCACGGTCAGCCGCTACGACCATGTGCTGGCCCTGGTGCCCGGCCTGGTGCCCGGCGGAGCAGGCCACCGCCCGGCCACCCCCCCGGCCCCGCCCCTCGGCACAGCGGCGCGGCCGGAGCCCCGCCCGGCAGGGCCGGCTGAACGGCGTGTTCAGCCGGTTCAGCCGGTTCAGCCGGCGGAGACCATCACCCGGCCACGGGTGGTACGGGTGACGGCACCCGGCTACGGGTGGAACCGCAGCACCTGCGGGTCGTGGTCGCTGATCTGGTCGTGGAACTCCGAGTTGACGTGCACGCTGTCGTACGCGAAGCCGCAGCCGCGCCGGATCGACGGGCTGATCAGGATCTGGTCCAGGACCTGCTCGTTGCCCTGGTAGTCGTAGGTGTAACGCTCGCCCTTCGGCAGCGACTTGATCGCCGACCACAGCTCGCCGTCGCCCTCGAGGATCTTGGCGGTGCCGGAGAACTCGAAGTCGTTCATGTCGCCGAGCGCGACGACGTCCGCGTTCTTCTGGACCTTCAGGATGTCCTTGACGAAGGAGTTCACCTCGGCCGCCTGGAGGTGGCGCTCGACCTCCGAGCTGCGCACGGGCGGCTGGTACTGCGAGGTCAGCCCCTGGTCGCCGCCCTTGGAGGCGAAGTGGTTGGCGATCACGAAGACCGTCCGGCCGCGGAAGACGAACTCGCCGGCCAGCGGCTTGCGGCTGGACTTCCAGGCGTCGCCGGCCGGGTCGATCCGGCCGGGGGAGACGGTCAGCGCCGCCCGGCCGTACTCCTTGGTGACGCCGACCGCGGTGGTGGAGTCGCCGCCCGGGCGGTCGGTGAAGGAGACCCGTGCCGGGTTGAACAGGAACACCTGGCGGATGTTCCCGCCGGGCTCGCCGCCGTCCTGGTCGTTGACCGGGTTGATCGAGCGCCAGTCGTACTTCGGGCCGCCCGCCGCGACGATCGCGTCGATCAGCTTGTTGACCGTCAGGCTCGCGTCGACCGTGCCGTCGTCGGTGGCGCCGTTGTCGTCCTGGATCTCCTCCAGGGACACGATGTCGGGCGACTGGAGGTTGTTCACGATCGCGGCGGCATGGGCCGCGAACGTGGTGTCCGACGGGTCGAGGTTCTCGACGTTGTAGGTGGCCACCGCGAGTTCGCCGCGGGACTGCTTGCGGGTCGTCTCGCGCTGCAGGCCGGCGCTCTCGAGCGTGCCGAGCTGCCGGGCGGCCAGGGTGTAGCCGCCGTACTGGTTGTAGTCCAGCGGGCCGGTGGTGGTGCCGGTGAGGGTGTCACCGACGTTCGCGACGGGGAAGCCGGCGGTGGAGCCCAGCGACTGGATCTGCAACCGGCCGGTGTTCTGGGAGTCGTAGGAGCCGTACACCGTGCCGCCGCGGCGGTTGCGGTGCTCCCACGGCTTCACGGTGACCCACAGCTCGCTGTAGGGGTCCGTGGCGGTGACCACGCGGGCGTCGGCGACCTCGACGTTCATGCCCTCCAGGGACTCGTAGTAGTCCAGGGCGTACTTTGCGGGCCGGAGGGTCAGGCCGTTGACCGAGCCGTTCGCGGCGGTGTCGCCCGCGGGGGCGTACGCGGCCGGAACGGACCGGGCATCGACGACCACCGGAGCCGGTACCGGGTTGCCGCTGGAGACCACGGTGACGACCGGCTTGGTGATCTCCGTCACCGACTGGTTGCCGGACGAGGTGCCGCCCGGGACGTACTCCGAGACCGTGCCCGTGACGGTGACGGAGTCACCTACGGCGACCTTCGGGGTGGAGCTGGTGAAGACGAAGACGCCCTCACTGGTGGCCGGGTCGTCGTCCGGGTTCGGATCCTGCAGCCAGAAACCTCTGGAGGAGCCGTAGGCGCGTACGCCGGTGACGATTCCGGCCACGTCCGTGACCTTCTGGCCGGCGTACGGGGATATCCGGGTCGTGCCCTGGATGTCGTGGATGCGCACGGACTCCGCGTGGGCGGGCGAGGGGAGAAGAGTCATCTGTGCGGCCACCGCCGCGGAACAGACGGCGGCGACGGTCAGCGCGGCGAGACGCGCGGAAGACTTGCTCGGCAACTTGAATCCCTCCGGGGACGTGACAGAGCGCCGGGACGAGGGTGGTGCGGATGGCAACGCGCGCAGAAAACAGAAAACAGTGAACAGCTGTCCCCCGAACTTCTACGCGCGTCAATCTCCTGTGGAGTCAGGCCAGTTGTCAAGGTTTCGGCCATGTACGGCGGCTGACGGGGAGATGAACCGGGCGGCATGGGTGGAAATCCGTCTAGGCTGAGCGGTTGAGTCGTAAGGCTTCAAGGCCCTTGGGGCCTCCAGGTCCGCTAGGAGAACCAGCCGATGTCAGACAGGTCCCCGTTGCCGCCGGTGCGGCTTGCTTCCGAACCGGAACTGGCTCGGGATGCCCTCGCCACCCCGCTGCTCGCCCGTGCCGCGCGGCTGGCCCGCTGGGCCGGCCCCGGGACACGGGTCGACCCCGGCGGCGCGCTGGTGGAGGAGCAGCTGCCCGCCGCGGCCGAGGCGCTCTCGCTGGGCGGCGACGACGCTGCCGCCTGCGCGAGCGAGGCCTGGCGGGCCGCCCTGGACGCCGGGCTCGTCGAGATCGTCGACGAGGACGCCGGCACCGTGGCCGCGGGTGCGGACCTGGGGCTGCTCACCGGAGGTTCGCCGCACGACGTGCTCGCGGTGTGGCTGACCGTGCTGGAGGCCGTGCTGGCCGACGCGAGCGTGCCCGACCTGGACGGTCTCATCGACGCGATGGAGGAGGGCGGCGCCGTCGACCTGCCCGCGCTGGACTGGGACCCGAAGGCCGAGGCGGAGTTCCTCGACGGCGTGCTGGCCAACCTCTACCTGCTGACGGTCGGCGACGACGGCCCCGCCGGCGGCCCCGTGCCGCTGCCCGCGCTGGCCGCCTCCATGATCGTGCCCAGTGACATGGGGGAGCCCACCAACGACATACTGGAACAGGTCTCCGACGCGATGATGCGGCTGGACGACCAGTTCCGGCTGCTGGAGCCGGTGGGGCTCGTCGAGTACCGGCCCGTGGACGAGACGCTCATGACGGACGCCGAGGACGCCGAGGAGGCTGGGCAGTCCGGGGAGTCCGGGGAGTCCGGGGACTCCGCAGGGTCGTCGATGCCGGTCGACGAGACGGACGTCAGCCGCTACGGCATGGTGCGGCTCACGCCGCTCGGCCTGTACGGCCTTCGGGTGCGGCTGCTGGAGGCCGGCCACGACGCCCCGGCGGTCGGCGACCTCGCCGACAAGGGGGCGGACGCGCTGCTCGACGGCACGGCCGCGTTCCCGCCCGCGGCGTCGCACGCCGAGACCGAACAGTGGCTGGCCCGCCGTGAACCGCTGGCCGCCGCACGGGAGTTGCTCGCTGCCGCGCGCGGCACGGACGCCGGGGCCCCGCTGCGGCGGCTGCGCTGCCAGCAGGCGCTGTCCCTGGTGGGCGCGGAGGCCGAACCGGCGCTGCGCGAGGTGCTCGACGACGCCGAACTGGGCGGCCTGGCCCGGGTCTGGCTCACCGAGCACGGCTTCGCCGACGTACCGGGGCCGTCCCAGGAGATGATCTTCTGGCTGACCATCGACACGGTCGCCGCGCAGCTGGCGGCCGAAGGCAACTCCGAGGAACTGCACGCGCTCGTCACCGGGCTGGCGCAGCAGCACAGCGGCTTCTTCGCGGCGGCCTGGCGGGTGCACCACCCGCAGACGGCGGACGTGCTGGAGGCGATGGGGCGGCTGCACCCGGACAAGAGGATCGCCAAGGAGGCCAGGAAGGCCGCCTTCAAGGCCCGCTCCGCGCACGCGGGTTGAGCACGGCACGGCGGGGGAGCCGGTCGGCTCCCCCGCCGCGTCCGCTTCGGCGCTCGAGGACGGCACCGTCCTTTCGGCGCCTCAGCAGTGATAGACCGTCGTGTGCTTGAACGAGGACGCCGCTCCGTTGAAGCCGTACGTCCCCCGGTACGCCGGCGGGTTCTGGTACTCACCGACGATGGTGATCGTGTCGGCGCAGGACCCTGTCCCCGACCGTTTGGCGTCGAGCCGGATGGTGTCGCCGACGAAGCCGCCCGTGATGTCCCAGGGGGCGCCGCAGATGCCGGAGGTGATCTGGCCGCCCAGGACGACGTACGGGTAGGTGTTGGGGTCGAACCTGACCTCCATGTCGAAGGTCACCGCGCCGTTGTGCAGCTGAAGCCTCGCCGTCGTGGACAGCGCCTCGGTGGACACGTCGCTCTGTCCGGCGAACGCCTCGTCCCGCGTCTTGACCTCCGCGCCGTGGGCGTTGTGGAAGCGGTGCTCGGCCGCGGCCGCGCCCTTCTGCCTGCGTGCCTGTGTGGTCATGGGAAGGAGCCTTCCCTCGTAGGGACTCGTAGGGACTCGTAGGGACTCGTAGGGGCCCCTGGGGACCCGTGTCTTGCACGGACGGACCCGTGCAGGGACCCGCAGCGGCCGTCAGGCCAGCCGCTCGGCGATCTCGACGCGCAGCAGCGCGCGGACGTTCTCGATGTGGTTGGCGACCGTCACCACCGACGAGCCCGCGAACAGCAGACCCACCGCCACGTCGTCCAGCGAGGTGACCAGGGAGCCCGAGTCGCCGCCCGCAGAGATGTTCGTGGTGAGGATCTGGTCCTTGAAGCGGGCCGTGCCCGCCGTGCCGTAGTTGACGTCGATCGTCGCGTCGACCGCGATGATCCGGCCGAAGCTGATGTTCGTCGTCCGGCCGGTCTTCTTCACCAGGTCGCCGACCGCCACGTTGGCCTTGCGCCGCCAGGCGCGCGGCGCCCCGCTGAAGTACTGCTCCCGTGTGGCGTCCTGGAACTCCACCGCGCCGAGCGCGCAGTCCACCACGTTGTTGTGCCGGTCCAGCGGGATCTGCGGAGCGAACTGGATCGTGACGAACCGGTCCAGGGTCGCGATCCGGTCGGCGGGGTCCGTGCCGCCGTCGAAGACACCCGGCTGCACGATCGGGCTGCCCAGCTGCGCCCGGTTGGAGTCGGCCAGCACATGGTTGTTCGACAGGACGTAGAACCTCGCCGGTACGCCCAGCCCGGGCCCCGGCGGGTCGACCGTCGCGCCCGGCAGGAAGTCGTACACCACGCTGCCGAGCGTGCCCGCGGTCACCCGTACGTTGCCGACCGAGAACCCCGAAGGGCACGGCCGCATACGGCGCTTGAGGATCTGCGGCTCGAACGCCGCCGGGCCGCCGAGCTCCTCGAGCAGCGGCTGCGACAGCCGCGCCAGTTGCTCCTCCACCCCGCCGTCGGGTGCGTAGGCCATCGCCCGCCGCTCCTCGTGGCGCGGGGCCGGCTGGCGCTGCTGCGGCTGGGCCGCGACATGCCCGACCGCCACCACGTCCGTGGGCCTGCCGTCGTCCATCCGGTACGGGATCACATCCCGCTCCGGCAGCATCGACTCCGGGACCTTCTGCGTCACGAACACCAACACGGCTTCCTCGCCGGTGGGTTCACCTCCCGTCCACTTCACGCCGTGGCCAAAGCCGACGACGTTCGCCAGCGGCTGCTCGCGCCGCAGGAAGTCCGACAACGCCTGCCGGCGTGAGCTGTCGCTCAGCTGTCCGCCGGTGGGTCCTCGCATCAGTTCGGTTCGGCTCATCACGCCGGACCACCTCTTCCCGGGTGTGTGTTCCGCGGTCCGGGGGCCCGCTCGCGGCTACTCCTGTGCGGAGATCTCGCCGATCGCGAGCACACGCACGGGCACGCCGTCGAGCTCGTCCGGAACCACGTCCTCTTCCCTGAGCCGGTCCCGGGGCACCTTGCGGGTCACGAAGACGACGATGACGTCCCGGCCCGTGGCTTCGTCCTTCCCGGTTCCGACCCCCGTCACATGGGGCAGGCTCATCAGCCGGCCCTCGTGGAGGCTGCGCGCACGATGTGCGTCCACTTCGGCTCGCCTCCCCCGGGTGCTTCAGGTAGTGGCTGTCTATTGCCGGGGCGCACCCGCGGTCAAGGCGTTCCGCCGTAAATCATCAGAAGGACGCCGATCCATGCCCGTTGACCTTCTTTACGAAGAATCCTCCGAGGTATTCCACGGGCGGGGCGTGGCTTTTGGGTCCCGTGGGGGTGCGTATACGGATTCATGGAACAGAGCCCGGTGAAGTCGTCCGGCGTTCAACTCCCGTTCAGGCGTGGGCGGGACGGTTGCGCCGAACCGAGGTCCGCCACCCTTCACGGCAGCTCCCACCGTCTCAGGAGACACCATGTCGCTCACCCGCAGGGACTTCGCCAGACAATCCGCGCTCGCCGGCGCCGGGGTCGCCCTGGCCGGCAGCGTCGGCGCGCTCGCCACCGCGCCGAACGCCCTGGCGTCCACGGAGACCGAGAGCGCGTCGGAGAGCTCCGATGACACCCGCCACGGCGTCGGCTACGGCCCGCTGCTGCCCGACCCGGACGGCATCCTCGCCCTGCCCGCCGGGTTCTCGTACCGGATCATCACCCACAGCGGCCGGACCAGGCTGGAGTCGGGGGAGTTCACCCCGTCCAACCACGACGGCACCTCCACCTTCGACGGCCCGCGCGGCGCGACCCTGCTCGTCAACAACCACGAGCTGAAGGGCCCGCGCGCCAACTGGAAGTACCCGGTCCCGCTCACCGAGGGCCTTGTCTACGACCCCGCGGCCTCCGGCGGCTGCACGGTGGTCGAGGTGCGCCGCGACCACGTCGCCGAGTGGGTCGGCATCGCCGGCACCTCCACCAACTGCGCGGGCGGCAACACTCCTTGGGGCACCTGGCTGACCTGCGAGGAGACCGAGGACAAGGCCGGCCAGAACGGCATGACCAAGGACCACGGCTATGTCTTCGAGGTCGACCCCGAGGACCGCCGCGCCAACCGCGACCCGAGGCCGGTCAGGGCGCTCGGCCGGTACGCCCACGAGGCCGTCGTCGTCGACCCCGGACGCGGCCACCTGCACCTCACCGAGGACGCCTCCGGTCCCAACGGGCTGCTCTACCGCTGGACCCCGCCGGAGGGCTTCCGCCACGGCCGCGGCCGGCTGCGCACGCTCGCCGACGACGCGGGCGTGCTGCAGGCGTTCAAGTGCTTCGACTCCGGCGGCCGGTTCGTCGACGACCTCTCCCGCGCCACGCGGATCGGCACCGTCTACGGCGTCGACTGGATCGACGTGCCGGACCGTGACGCGAAGACGGTGTCCGTGCGCAGGCAGTTCGGCGCCGGCGAGATCACCCGCGCCCGCAAACTCGAGGGAATGTGGTGGGGCGACGGCGGCGCCTACATCGTCTCCTCCTACGCCCGTGAGGAGAGCCCTCTCCAGCACGACGGCCAGGTCTGGTTCTACGACCCCAAGCGCCGCACGCTGACCCTGAAGGTCCTGCTCGGTGTGAACCCGGACCCGGCCGGGGACGGCAACTTCGACGGCCCGGACAACATCACCGTCTCCCCCTACGGCGGTCTGGTCATCGCCGAGGACGGCGAGGGAGTCCAGCACCTGTTCGGCGCCACCGACGGCGGACGCACCTATCCCATCGCCCGCAACGAGCTGAACATCGGCACCGAGGCGAAGCCCGAGTACAGCGAGTTCACCGGCGTCACCTTCTCGCCCGACGGCAGGACGCTGTTCGCCAACATCCAGGAACCGGGCATCATGCTCGCCATCACCGGACCCTGGAAGCGGCAGAGGCGTTAGCGCGGAAGGCCACCCGGACACCGCTTCCCGCATGGTTCCGGCGCCGCAAGCGGCGAGGGGCACACCGGCCGGCCGTGGACGGCGTGACCGGCCGAGGGCCCGTACTTCGGTACGGGCAAGACGCAGAGCTACACCCGGGTGACCCCGGTCGTCGCCGACGACGTACGCGACGCCGCCGCCGTGGTCGGGGCCATGCACGAGCTGGTCACGCGGGCCGCCGTGCCCCGGCTGCGGGACGCGGACGTGGAGCTGATGCGCGCGGCCAACGAGCGGTTCGCCGCCGCCGTCCGCGCCGGTGACGTGGACGGCGCCCTGCGCGCCGACGACGACCTGCACGACGTCCTGGTCCGCGTCGCCGGCAACCGCGCGGCCGCCGCCACCGTCGCCCGCTACACCCCGCTCATCCGCCGGCTGGAGCGCCGGCGCTTCGGCGAGGGCGGCACCTGCCGCTCGGCCGGGCTGCACCAGCGGCTCATCGAGACCTGCGCGGCCGGTGACGTGGACCGGGCAGTCCATGTCACCGCGGAGATCTGGCGCACCCTCGCAGAGCCGGCCGGCTCCGACTGACCCTGGAGGCCGCGTGTCCCTCTCCCGTCACGAGCGTTACCCGCTGCTCTTCGGGCACAGCACGGCGGACGGGGAGCCGGTCGCGTGCCGGGTCGCGGTGCCGAAGACCATGACCGGCAACGACAGGCCGAGTGTGCCACCGAGCCACCCTGGACGGACCGGTGGCGGAGAAGTGCGGATCCCGCCGGATGCCGGGCAGCGCGGCATTGACGACGGTGGAGTCGACGCCGACCATCGGGTGGACCGCCCGCAGAGAACGGTGCAGTGGGCGGGGATCGTCTTCGCCTAGTGTGGAGTGAGATTCGGGGGGCCGTCTCCGGTTCGCAAGGAGTATCTGGATGACGCAGGTCAGGCCCATGCGCGCGGACGCTCGGCGCAACTACGGGCGGCTGCTGGAGGCAGCGGCCGCCGCCTTCGCCGAGCACGGGGAGAACGCGTCGCTCGACGACATCGCCAAGCGGGCCGGGGTCGGATCCGGCACGCTCTACCGGCACTTCCCCAACCGTCAGGCGCTGCTCGAGGCCGCCTACGTCGACCGGGTCGAGGCGATCGCCGTACGGGCCGGTGAACTCGCGAAGGAACTGCCGCCGGGCGAGGCGCTGGTGGAGTGGCTCAACGAGCTGTGCGCCGGGACGATCCAGGTGCGGGGGATGAAGGCGCTGCTGGGCTCGGCAGTCACGGACGGCAGCTCGGCCGCGGTCACCGCCTGCGGCACCTCGGTCAAGGGCGCGGCGACCCTGCTGGTGGAGGCGGCGCAGAAGGAGGGCACCCTGCGGGCCGACGTCGAGCCGATCGAGCTGCTACGGCTGGCCCACGGGGTGGCCACCGCCTCGGAGCTGGCGAACGGGCGGGGCAAGGAGATCCGCCGGTATCTGTCGCTGCTCACGGAGGGGCTGAGGCCGGCCGGCGGCGGGGACTGAGGAGTGGGGCCGGGCGCCCCCGAGCCGGGGGCGCCCATGACCGTCGTACCTCCGGCTACAGCGCCTGGGCCGCCGGCTTCACCATGTTCCGTACGGTGCGGGCCTTGACGAAGTCGCCGATGGCCGTCATCTCCCACTCGCCCGTGAACTGGCGGATCAGCTTCGCCATCATCACGCCCGTCTGGGCCTCGGCGTGGGTGAGGTCGAAGCGGACGAGCTCTTCGCCGGTGGCGGCGTCGAGGAGGCGGCAGTAGGCCTTGGCGACCTCGGTGAACTTCTGTCCGGAGAACGAGTTCACCGTGAAGACGAGACCGGTCACCTCCTGGGGCAGGCGGCCGAGGTCGACCACGATCACCTCGTCGTCGCCCGCGCCCTCGCCCGTGAGGTTGTCGCCGGAGTGCTTCACCGCGCCGTTCAGGATGGTGAGCTTCCCGAAGTAGCAGCTGTCGAGGTGGTTGCGCTGCGGGCCGTAGGCGATGACGGAGGCGTCCAGGTCGATGTCCGCGCCGCGGAACGCCGGCTCCCAGCCGAGGCCCATCTTCACCTGGGAGAGCAGCGGGCGGCCGCCCTTGACCAGGGACACCGTCTGGTTCTTCTGGAGGCTGACCCGGCCCTTGTCGAGGTTGATCTTCCCGGTGCCGGGAGCGGGCGCGGCGGCGGCCGGGGGAGCCGGGGAAACGGCCGGAGGCGGGGTCACCCGGGGCTGCACCGCGGGCGGCGGCGGGGCCACGGGCTGTGGTTCGGTGCCCGGGTGCGGCGGGGCGGCGGGGGCCACGGGCTGCGGCGGGGCGGACGGGGCGGGCGCCGGCTCCTCCACCGTCACTCCGAAGTCGGTCGCGATGCCCGCGAGCCCGTTGGCGTACCCCTGGCCCACGGCCCGCGCCTTCCACTGGCCGCCGCGCAGATAGATCTCCACGACCACCAGCGCCGTCTCGGTGCCCAGTTGCGGCGGTGTGAAGGTGGCCAGCACCGAGCCGTCGTCCGCGGCGCGGATGGTGGCCGTCGGCTCGATGCCCTGGAAGGTCTGCCCGGCGGCGTCCGGACTGGCGGTGACCACGATCTTCTCGATGCCCGGGGGCACCGCGGCGGTGTCCACCGTGATCGCGTCGGGCGCCGTGCCGCCGCCCGAGCGGTAGGTCACTCCCGGCCCGGAAGGCTGGTTGTAGAAGATGAAGTCGTCGTCGGAGCGCACCTTGCCGTCGCCCGTAAGCAGCAGGCCCGATACGTCGAGCCGCACCGGAGCGGCGACGTCCACCGTCACGCGCGCGGCGGCCAGAGGGATGTTCGAGCCGGGGGTCATAGCTGTCATGTGGGAGGTAACGAACGAGGGCGCTTTACCGTTCCCTTACCCGGCAAACGGGTGGGGCGCCCCCGCCGCCGTCCTACGGCACCACCACGATCTTGCGCCCCACCCCCGCCGCGAACTGCTCCAGCGCCTGCGGGTACCGCTCCAGCGGGATCCGGTCGCTGATGAAGACCTCCGGGTCCAGCACTCCGTTCGCGAACAGCTCCGCCGCCCGCTCGAAGCTGTGCAGCACCGCCATCGAGCCGGTGATGGTGATCTCCTGGTTGTAGATCCGGTACGGGTCGATCGTCACCCGGGTGGCGTAGTCGGCCACCCCGAACTGCAGGAACGTGCCCGCCTTCGCCACCCGGCCGAGGCCGTCCTGGATGGCCGCCGCGTTGCCGGTCGCGTCGACCACCACGTCCCAGCCCTGCGGCCGGTCCAGCTCGTCCGCGCTCGCCGCCGACGCCGAGACGCCCAGCCGGCGGGCCGTGTCCAGCCGGGCCGGGTTCAGGTCGACGACGTCCACGCTCGCCGCGCCGGTGCGCTTGGCCAGCTCCAGCATCATCAGGCCCATGGTCCCCGAGCCGTAGATCAGCACATGCGCGCCGAGGCGCGAATTCAGCACGTCATAGCCCCTTACCGCGCACGACAGCGGCTCCACCAGCGCCGCGTCCTCGGTGCGCACATGCTCGGGCAGCTTCACGCAGTTCGCCACCGGGGCGAGGGCGTACCGCGCCGCGCCGCCGGCCGTCGTCACGCCGATCGCCGCCCACCGCTCGCACAGGTTGTTGTGGCCGGTACGGCAGTAGCGGCACTCGTAGCAGTACAGCGACGGGTCGACGGCCACCCGGTCGCCGACCGCGACCTCCGTGACGCGGGTGCCGATCCCGACCACCTCGCCGGCGAACTCGTGCCCGGGCACGATGGGCAGCTTCGGCGCGAACTCGCCCTGGAGGATGTGCAGATCGGTGCCGCACAGGCCGCAGGCCGCCACCTCGACGACGACCTCGCGGGGCCCCGGCGACGGGTCCGGGACCTCGGTGACCACGGCACGGCCCACGGACTCGATGACGGCGGCCTTCATTTCACGGCTCCCAGCGAAAGGCCCTGGACCAGTTTGTCCTGGGCGGCGAACCCCGCGGCGAGCACCGGCAGGGAGATGACGAGCGACGCGGCGCACACCTTGGCCAGGAACAGGCCCTGGCTGGTGATGAAGCCGGTCAGGAAGACGGGGGCGGTCTCGGCGACGACACCCGTGAGCACCCGCGCGAACAGCAGCTCGTTCCAGCTGAAGATGAAGCAGATCAGGGCGGTCGCGGCGATGCCGGGCATGGCGATGGGGGCCACCACGCGCGAGAGGACCGTCGGCAGCCGGGCACCGTCGATCTGCGCGGCCTCGATGATCGCGACCGGTACCTCGGAGAGGAAGGACTGCATCATCCACACGGCGATCGGCAGATTCATCGCGGTGTAGATGATCACCAGTGCCCAGACGTTGTCGAGCAGGCCGGTGTTCTTGGCGAAGAGGTAGACGGGCAGCAGGCCTGCCACGGCGGGCAGCATCTTGGTCGACAGGAAGAAGAACAGGACGTCGGTCCACTTCCTCACCGGGCGGATCGACAGGGCGTAGGCCGCCGGAAGCGCCAGCAGCAGCACGCACACCGTGGAGGCCACCGAGGCGGTGGCCGAGTTGATGAGCGAGGGCCAGGGGCTCGCGCCGCCGTCCAGACCGAAGAACTCCCGGTAGCTGTCAAGGGTGAGCGGTGCGGCCACCGACGGCGGATTGGTGGCCGCGTTCGCCTCGGAGTGGAGGGAGGTCAGGGCCATCCAGAGGATGGGCAGGGCGAACAGGACGCCCGCCAGCCAGGCGACAACGCCCAGCGCGGTCCCCTTGGCGGAACGCCTGCGCCGGGTGTGCGGGTGCGGCGGGGCGCCGGTCACTACGGTGGTCATGCGCGGGACACCTCCTCCCGGAAGAGCGACGACACGACGCGCAGCGCGAAGGTCGCGAGGACGATCGAGCCGATGACGACGAGCACGCCGGCCGCCGAGGCCAGGCCGTTCTCGTGCGCCTGGTAGAAGGTCTGGTAGACGGTGTACGGGAGGTTCGCGGTGCCGAGGCCGCCGGAGGTGATCGTGAACACCGCATCGAAGTTCTGCACGATGTAGATCGATCCCAGCAGCACGCCCAGCTCCAGGTAACGGCGCAGGTGCGGCAGGGTGATGTGGACGAACACCTGCCAGTCGCTCGCCCCGTCCATGCGCGCCGCCTCGACCAGTTCGGGGTCGCGGCTCTGCAGCCCGGCGAGCAGGATCAGCATCATGAACGGGGTCCACTGCCAGATCAGCGAAGCCTCGACCGCCGACAGCGGCATGTCCGAGATCCAGTCAGGCTGTGGTGCGCCGTTTCCGCCGATCCAGTGCAGCACGCCGTTGAACAGGCCGTACTCGGGGTTGTAGAGCACGTGCTTCCACAGGAGGGCGGCCGCGACGGGAACCACCAGGAACGGTGCGATGAGCATCGTGCGCACCATGGAGCGGCCCGGGAACCTGCGGTCGAGCAGCAGCGCCAGCAGCAGCCCGAGCACCAGGCTGACCAGCACCACGGTGACGGTGAGCAGCACGGTCGTCCACACCGATTTGCGCAGGTCGGGAGTGGTGAGGACCTCGGAGTAGTTGCCGAACCCGGTGAAGTGACGGTCCTTCGGATACAGGGCGTTCCAGTCGAAGAACGAGATCACCAAGGTCGCCACGAACGGCAGCTGGGTCACGATGATCATGAAGACCAGGGCGGGCAGCAGCGGGGCGCGTGTGGCCCAGGCCCGAAGTCGGTTCGACGGCCGGGCCGTCCGCGGCTGAGCCGCGGCGACCCGGGCGGTAGTGGTGGCAGCCATCATCACCGGTACTTCTTCGCGACCGTCTCGGCGAGCGACTGGGACTTCTGCAGGGCACTGTCGACGGACTCCCGTCCGGCGACGGCCGAGCTGATCTCCTGGGAGACCTTGGTTCCCAGATCGGTGAACTCGGGGATGCCCACGAACTGGATGCCGGGCGCGGGCCGCGGCTGGACTCCCGGGTTGCCCGGCTGGGCCGAGGCGATGGCGTCCCGGGTCACGTCCGCGAAGGCCGCGGCCTCCTTGCGGTAGGCGGGGATGTCATAGGTGGAGGTGCGCTTGCCCGCCGGGACGTCGGACCAGCCGGAGGTCCTGCCGACCAGCTGTTCGTAGTCCTTGCCGGACGCCCAGGAGATGAACTTCCATGCGTCGCCGGCGTGCTTGGAGGCCTTCTGGATGCCCCAGGCCCAGGTGTACAGCCACCCGGAGCTCCTGGTCTTCTCGACCGGCGCCGGGACATAGCCGATCTTGCCCTTGACCGGTGAGCCGGCCGCTTCCAGGGACCCGGCACCCGATGTCGCGTCGTACCACATCGCGGACTTGCCCTGCGTCATGTTGTTGAGGCATTCCGCGAAACCGGACTGGGCGGCGCCCGCCTCACCGTGCTTGCGCACCAGGTCGACGTAGAACCGGGTCGCCTGCTTGAACTCCTTCGAGTCCAGGCGCGGCGTCCAGTTCTTGTCGAACCAGGTGCCGCCGAAGGTGTTGACCACCGTGGTCAGCGGAGCGATCACCTCGCCCCAGCCCGGCAGACCGCGCAGGCAGATGCCCTTCATACCGGGCTCGGCGCCGTCCGCCTTGGCCGCGAGGTCCGCCACCTGCTGCCAGGTGGGGTGCGCGGGCATGGTGAGCCCCTTCTTCTGGAAGACGTCCTTGCGATACATCAGGAAGGACGATTCCCCGTAGAAGGGCTCCCCGTAGAGCTTGCCGTCCGCCGCGGTGAGGGCCGTCCGCATGGGTGCCAGGATGTCCTGCTGGTCGAAGCCCTTGTCGTTGCCGACGTACGAGTCCAGCGGGTGCAGCCAGTTGTTCTTGGCGTAGATCGGTATCTCGTAGTTGCTGAGGGTGGCGACGTCGTACTGGCCCGCCTGGTTGGCGAAGTCCTGGCTGATCTTGTCTCTGACGTCGTTCTCCGGCAGGACGGTGAAGTTCACCTTGATGCCGGTGTCCTTGGTGAAGTTGGCGGCGGTGAGCTTCTGCAGCTCCACCATCTGCGGGTTGTTCACCATCAGGACGTTGATGGCGTGGGCGGAGGATCCGCCCCCGGCGCCGCCGGCGCCCGAGCAGCCGGCGAGGACGGGGGTGATCAGCGTTCCTACGGCGGCCACGGCAAACACGGTGCGGGGCGTTCGTCGGCTCTGGGTTCGCATGGGTTGCTCCTGGTCCCTGTGGATCCTTGAAAGCGGAAGTCGGCTGGAATGACTGGAATGGCTGGAATGAACGGCGTGGGGGTGGCGTGGGGATGTGGCGCGAGGGTGTGCGGGGTCCGCCGTGCGGCTCCGGGTGAACGGCGAAGGCACGGTTGCCGAGGCGTTGTGGATGTTGTCCGAAGAGTGCTGTGGATCGGTCAGACCCGGATGACCTGCGGGCCCTGCAGCGAGTAGCGGTGGGCTTCCGAGGCCGGCAGGAGCGTGCTCGTGACGATCGCCTCCAGGTCGCCGACCTCCGCGAAGCGGCAGAAGCTGACCGCCCCGAACTTGGTGTGCACGCCCGCGAAGACCGTGCGGCGGGAGGCGCGGAGCGCCTGGGCCTTGACCTCGCTGACCGCCGGGTCGGGTGTGGTCAGCCCGTGCTCGCGGGAGATGCCGTTGGCGCCGATGTACGCCAGGTCGATGACGAATCCGGCCAGCATCTTCGTCGTCCAGTGGTCGACGGTGGCGAGCGTGCCGGGTCTGACCCGGCCGCCCAGCAGGAGGACGGTCGTGTTCTCGGCCTCCGCGAGCGCGCCCGCGGTGGCCAGGGAGGCGGTGACCACGGTCAGCGGCCGGTCCCGGGGCAGTGCCTCCGCGATGAGCTGCGGGGTGAACCCCTCGTCCACGAAGACGGTCTCGGCGTCCCCGAGCAGTTCGGCCGCGGCGGCCGCGATCCGGCGCTTCTCGGGCACGTGGCTGGTGGCGCGGAACGCGAGGGTCGTCTCGAAACCGGCGCTCTCCACTGGGTAGGCGCCGCCGTGTGTGCGCCGGAGCAGTCCGTGGTCCTCCAGGGCGCGCAGATCGCGTCGTACGGTCTCCTTGGCCACGCCCAGTTCGGCGGCGAGCGTGGTGACGTCGACCGAACCCGTGCGGCGGGCGGCCTTGACGATCTCTCGCTGCCGTTCCTCCGCGGTCTTCGCCGTCATCGCCGTCACCTGCCTTCCGTGCCGTGTTTCTGGTTCGTTCGCCCGGTGGCGCTCGAACCGGTGGTGCCCGTTCGGGCCCGGTGGGGCCCATGAGGGAAGTTCTACAGCGGGTATGCGGCGGTGACCAGGTCTGTTGCGCGCCCGACCGTGCCCGATCCTGCCCGTTCGGCTCGAGGTGAGCCCATCTCGGACCTGGGGCGGAAAGGGGGCGGCGGGTGAGATCGGGCAGCCTCTGTGCCCGAACGGCGCAGCGGCGGGCCCGTTCGGTGCCCGCCCGCTCCGCAGTGTCCCCTCAGTACGGCCAGATCGGCGGGTCCGTCACGAAGTGACCGCCCAGGTAGGCGTGCGCCTCGTTGTCCGGGTCCAGCTCGCCCTGCTCGGCGATCAGCTTCCCGGCGTACGGCTCGGAGTCGTCCTGCGGCTCGTAGCCGAGCGCCCGCGCGGTGCTCAGATCCCACCACAGCCGGGTGTTGGCGGAGGAGCCGTAGACGACGGTGTGCCCCACGTGCCCGGCGGTCAGGGCCGCGTGGAAGAGCCGGGCGCCGTCGGCGGGGCTCATCCACACCGAGAGCATCCGCACACTGGTCGGCTCGGGGAAGCAGGAGCCGATGCGCACCGAGACGGTCTGAAGGCCGTGCTTGTCCCAGTAGAGCTGCGCGAGGTCCTCGCCGAAGGACTTCGACAGGCCGTAGAAGGTGTCCGGGCGGCGCGGGGTGTCGATCGGGATCAGCGCGCCGGGGTCGAGAGGCACGTCCCCCCGCGGGCGGGGGGTGTGGCCGACCGCGTGGTTGGAGGAGGCGAAGACGATCCGGCCGACGCCCTCCGCGCGGGCCGCCTCGTACAGGTTGTACGTGCCCTCGATGTTGGCCTTGAGGATCTTCTCGAACGGGGCTTCCAGGGAGATGCCCGCGAGATGGATGATCGCGTCGACGCCCCGGACCGCCTCGCGCAGGGCCTCCTTGTCGGAGAGGTCCGCGGTGATCGCCTCCGGCTCGCCCTCGATGGGCCGCATGTCGAGCAGGCGCAGCTCGTAGCCGTACCCGGGCAGCAGGCCCCGCATCAGGGTGCCGAGCCCGCCGGCGGCGCCGGTGAGCAGAACGGTGCGGGGAGCGGGCATCCTCGGTCTCCTTGGATCGCAGCCTCGACGGCCGTATGCATGGACGTTATTCACATGCATGGACACGCTATGAAGGGGGTCGCCGCCTCGTCAAGTGTGCCGTGGAGTGGTGAAATCCGCTGCCGTGTCGCCGCTTTGCGCGCTTGACCGGCCCGGAGGAACCGCCTTAGCGTGGGCATGTTCATAAGTATGGACGCAGATCAGAAACATGAGTGCCTGCCCCAGGGAGAGCCCGTGCCGTCAGCCCCCCTCGCCGAACGCCTCGGCCTCCCCACCGGGCCGCTGTTCTTCCCCGTCACCGCCTTCGGCCCCGACGGCACGATCGACCTCGACGTCTACCGCACCCATGTGCGCCAGGGCGTCGAGGCCGGGGCCGCGGCCGTCTTCGCCTGCTGCGGTACCGGGGAGTTCCACGCGCTCACGCCCGAGGAGTTCGGGGCCTGCGTCCGCGCGGCCGTGGACGCGACGGACGGCCGTGTGCCGGTCGTGGCGGGCGCCGGATACGGCACCGCGCTCGCCGTGCGCTACGCCCGGCTCGCCGAGGCCGCCGGGGCGGACGGGCTGCTCGCCATGCCGCCGTATCTCGTGGTCGCCGGTCAGGAGGGGCTGCTGCGCCACTACCGCGAGCTGGCCGCCGCGACCTCCCTGCCGGTCATCGTCTACCAGCGCGACAACGCGGTCTTCACTCCGGGCACAGTCGTCGAGCTGGCCCGCACCGACGGGATCATCGGCTTCAAGGACGGCGTGGGCGACCTCGACCTCATGCAGCGGATCGTGAGCGCCGTACGCACCGAAGTACCGGGCGAGTTCCTGTACTTCAACGGTCTGCCGACCGCCGAGCAGACCCAGCTCGCCTACCGCGGCATCGGCATCACCCTCTACTCCTCCGCCGTCTTCTGCTTCGCCCCGGAGATCGCCCTCGCCTTCCACAGGGCGCTCCGCGAGGGCGACGACGCCACCGCGCACCGGCTCCTGGACGGCTTCTACCGCCCGTTCGTCGAACTGCGCGCCCAGGGGCGCGGGTACGCCGTCTCCCTGGTCAAGGCGGGGGTACGGTGGCGCGGACTGGATGTGGGTCAGGTGCGGCCGCCGCTGCACGAACCGTCCGAGGACCACGTCACGCAGCTCGGCCGGCTGATCGAACGCGGCTGCGCGCTGCTCGGGGAGGACGTGTGAAGGCGTCGGCGTTCGTCTACCCCTGGGACGTGAACGGCGACCCCGGGGCCCCGGCGCGCATCGCCGCGCTCGGCGTGGGGCAGGTGACGCTCGCAGCCGCCTACCACTCCACCCGTGCGCTGACCCCTCGCCACCCGCGCCACCGTGTGGTCACCGCCGGGCACGCCGCCGTGCTCTACCCCGCGGACGCCCGCTGGCAGGGCCGTACCCTGCGGCCGTACCCGGCGGGCGACTGGGCGCCGGGGGACGCCTACGGCGAGGCGGCGGCGGCCCTCGCCGGGGCCGGTCTCGAGGTGCACACCTGGGTCGTCCTCGCGCACAACTCCCGTCTGGGCGCCGAGCATCCGGGCACCTCGGTCGTCAACGCCTATGGCGACCGCTATCCGTGGGCGCCGTGCATCGCGCAGGCCGCCACGCGCGCGTACCTCACCGACCTGGCCGCCGAGGCGGCGGTGCGGCCCGGGGCGCGCGGCACCGAACTGGAGTCCCTCGGATGGTACGGGCTGGCCCATCCGCACGCCCACGACAAGACCGCCGGGGTCGGCCTCGGGAACGCCGGGCAGTACCTGATGTCGCTCTGCTTCTGCCCGGACTGCCGCGCGGGCTACGGCGCGCGGGGCCTGGACTCCGACGAACTGGCGGACGCCGTACGCACCGCCCTGGAGCCGGTGTGGCAGGGGTCGGCGCCCTCCGACGGCGGCTGGCCGGGCGTCGGGAAGCTGCTCGGCGAGACGAAGGCGAACGCCACGCGCGCGTGGCGTGACGACACCGCCCGCACGCTGCAGGAGGCGGCGGTCGCGGCGGTCCGCGCGGCGGCCCCCGCCGGCTTCCGGGTACTGCTGCACGCCGACCCGGTGTCCTACCACTGCGGCGCCAACGCCGGCGTGGATCCCGGGCACATCCTGTCCGTCGCGGACGGCGTGGTGGTGCCCTGCACGGGCGGGCCCGGCCCGCTCACCCCGTTCGCCGAACAGGGACGCGCGGGCGCCGTCCTGGCCGCCAACTTCACGATCGTCTCCGGCATGGGCGGCCGGCCGGCCACCCTGGCCCAGGACGCCGATCGCGCGCGGGACCTGGGAGCGGGCGAACTGCGCCTGTATCACGCCGGGTTGGCGTCGGAGAGCGACCTGGCGGCGGCACGCTGGGCGCTCACGCGACTCTGACGGGGGCGGTCGCCGGGCCGGGCGGTCGCCGGGCCGGGCGGTTGCCGGGTGAGCCGGGCCTGGGGGCCGCGCTCGTGCATCGGATCCGGGGCGCGGGGACTCCGTGCGTTTCGGGTTGGTGCGGGTGCGGGTGCGGGTGCCGGGGGGTGTCCTGGTGGCGCAGCGTTCGGGGCTCGCGCGACTCTGACGGGGGCGGTCGCCGGGCCGGGCGGTTGCCGGGTGAGCCGGGCCTGGGGGCCGCGCTCGTGCATCGGATCCGGGGCGCGGGGACTCCGGTCGTGTCAGGTCGGGTGGGCGTCGGACGGCGAACCGGCGGGTCCCGCGGATGGGGCAGGTGCCGAAGCGGTGGCGCGGCCCGGGCGGCACTCCGCCGGAACCCGTCGGTAATGGTCCCGGGGGCCGTGGTGCTTGCGGGGCGGCCGGCCCCTCCCCATGGGAGCCGCCCCGCCGTGGGCGGCCCGCGGCGGCCGGGGAGCCCCGCGCCCGAGCCCCCGGCCGGCCGAGCGATGAGTTCCGGGACCGGCGGCGGTCTGTCCTTCGAGTGAAGGATCCGAACGACGTGAGGAGCAGCCCATGACCGACACGATCTTCGACCTCGGCCCGCAGGCCCGGGTGGTGGCCCGGCTGGCGGAGGGCGTGCGCGACGAGCAGCTCACCGACCGGACGCCGTGTCCGGACTTTGCGGTGAGCAATCTGCTGGGACATCTGGTGGGTCTGGCGGTGGCCTTCCGGGACGCCGGCCACAAGGACCTGGGTGTCACGACCGACACCAGCCCGAACGCCGCCGTGCCCGACATCGGCCCCGGCTGGCGCGAGGAGCTTCCCAAGGCCCTGGACGACCTCGCCGCCGCCTGGCGCGATCCGGCCGCCTGGACCGGCATGACCCGCGCGGGCGGCGTGGACCTGCCGGGCGAGCTCGCCGGCGCCGTGGCCGCCGACGAACTGGTGATCCACGGCTGGGACCTGGCCCGGGCCACCGGCCAGGAGTACGAGCCCGACCCGGTCGCGCTGTGGGCGTCGTACGGCTTCCTGCGCATGGCGGCCGACGACCCGAACCGGGGCAACGGCCTGTTCGGCCCGGTCGTGCCCGTCCCGGAGGGTGCCCCGCTGCTGGACCGGGCGGCCGGGCTCAGCGGGCGGGATCCGGGCTGGAAGCCGTGAACCGGCCAGGTCCGGCCGAACGGGCGGAAAGGGGCGCAGGGCGGGACGTCTGACCGTACGCTCCCCACCATGCCCCTCAGCCTCACCGTTCTCGGCACCGCCTCCCCGCACCCGCGCCCCGGCCGCCCCTGCTCGGGCTATCTTCTGCGCGGAGGCGGCGCCGAGGTCTGGGTGGACGCCGGGCCCGGCACCTTCGCGGAGTTGCAGCGGCACACCGACCCGGCACGACTCACCGCGATCTGGATCTCCCACCTGCACGCCGACCACTGCGCGGATCTGCTGGCGGCCGTCTATGCGTTCGCCTTCGGTGGGGCGACCCCGCCCGCGCCGGTCCCGGTCTACGCGCCGGCGGACCTGCCCCGGCGGCTGGCGGGCTTCTTCGGCCGTCCTGACGCCTCCTTCCTGGGTGGCATCCTCGACTTCCGGCCGCTGTACGACGGCCACGAGGTACGCCACTGGAACCTGCGCCTGGCCGCGCGCGCCGTTCTCCACGACGTGGAGGCGTACGGGCTGCGCGCCGAGTGCCAGGGGAGCGTCCTCGCCTACTCCGGCGACAGCGGACCGTGCGAGGCGCTCACCGACCTCGCCCGCCGCGCCGACGTGTTCCTGTGCGAGGCCGACATCGACCTGCGTCGCGAAGGCGGACACCAGGTCCACCTCACACCCGAGGACGCCGGGGCCTGCGCCAAGGGCGCGCGCGAGCTCCTCGTCACGCACGTGGGACCCACGCTCACCCGGGAGTCGGCCGTGGCGCGGGCCGCCGCGGTCTTCGGCGGCCGCACCTCCGCCGCCCGGGAGGGCGAGACCCGGACCTTCTGACCCGGCGGACCCCGTGTCCACCGGCGCCCGCCATGGACTTCCGCGCACTTGCACCCCCGCACCTCCACCTGCTTAACGCAGGGCGGCGGCGACCAGGCCTTCGAGGGCCTCGCGCGGTACTTCGCCGCCGCTCACCAGCCGGTCGAAGACCAGTCCGTCGATGCAGGTCAGCAGGATGTGAGTGCGATTCTCGACGTCCGTCACGCCGTGCGTGGTGAGGAATAGCCGGACGGCCTCGCGGCCGGCGTTCTCGCGGGGTACGAGGATCTCGCGCAGCTCAGGGTCACGCACGCTCTCGACGGCGCAGGCGTAGCGGGCGAGCGAGCGGCGGCGGCCCTCGCCGGTGAGTCGCTGCCGGGTGAGCAGTGCCATGCCGTCCACCAGCTCCTCGACGGTGCGCAGGGGTGGAAGCTCTTCGGCCATCGTTTGCAGTTCCGCCTGGTCGAGTTGGACCAGGCGGGTGACGAGTCCGGTGAGCAGCGCGGCTCGGGTGCGGAAGTAGGCCGACGTGGTGCCGGGCGGCATGGTCGCCTTGCGGTCGACTGCGCGGTGGGTCAGGCCGCGGATCCCTTCGTCGGCGAGTACGTCGAGAGCCGCGTCCGCGAGGAGGGTGCGCCGATCCGAAGCCATGGCTCCTTTCTACACCTGTAGAACCTCGGATAGGCTTATCTTCTACAGGTGTAGAAGAAGTGGGGCTTCGGCATGGGCAACACGGCAGTGGTGGTCGGAGGGGGCATCGGCGGGCTGGCCGCCGCGATCGGCCTGCGCCGCATCGGATGGGACGTGACGGTCGTCGAGCGCGCGTCCATGCTCGAGGACGCGGGGGCGGGCATCTCACTGGCCGCCAACGGCCTGCGGGCACTGGACGAACTCGGCGTCGGCGAGGCGGTACGGGATGCCTCGCGAGGCCAGTACAGGGGCGGCACTCGCACGCCACGGGGCGGTTGGCTGGCCCGGATGGACGGCTCGGCGCTGGAGAAGGCGGTGGGCACGCCCATCATGGGCATCCCCCGCTCCACCTTGCACCGGCTGCTTCGCGACTCCCTGCCCGCCGAGGCGCTGCTGATCGGCTCCGAGGCGGGCTCGGTCGAGCAGACCGGCCCCGGGACGGTTCGAGTCGGCTGCGGCGACACGGTGCTGGACGCCGATCTGGTGGTGGCGGCCGACGGCATCGGCAGCAAAGTGCGCAGCCATCTCTTCCCGGCCCACCCCGGCCCGGTCCACAGCGGCTCGACGGTGCTGCGCGCCATCACCGAGCAGGCGGTCGACCTGCGCACCGACTTCGAGCTGACCTGGGGGCACGGGGCCGAGTTCGGGCACATCGCCTTCCACGACGGGCGGGCCGAGTGGCACGCCGTCCTCAACCTCCCCGCCGGGACGCGGTTCGCCGACCCGCTGGCCGAACTGCGCAGAAGATTCCACACCTGGCACGGCCCGATCCCCGCCCTGCTCGACGCGACCCGGCCCGCCGCCGTGCTGCACCACGACGTTGACGAACTCCGCACGCCGCTCCCCTCGTACACGGTCGGCCGGACCGCGCTGCTGGGCGACGCGGCACACGCGATGACCCCCAACCTCGGACAGGGCGCCTGCCAGGCGCTGGAGGACGCGGTCACCCTGGCCGCCGCGCTCGCCACCGGCCCGACCGTCGAAGCCGCGCTCACCCGCTACGACGCCGAGCGCCGGCCGCGCAGCCAGGCGGTCGCGCGGGCCGCCCGGCAGGCCGGGCGAATGGGTCAGCAGCTCTCCCACCCACTGGCCGTCGCCCTGCGGAACACGGCGATGCGGCTGACACCCTCCCGCGCCGCAACGCGCATGATCCTTCGGCACCACGCCTGGGTCCCACCACAGCTGAACTGATCCGATTCGCACCCCGCCAACTCACCACCAGACACCTTCCGGAACAAAGTCGACAAGGTCCTCCCCGCACCTCCGTGCATTTCCGCCAGGCACCTCCCCGGACGTCCGCCGGTCTTCGCGTACCTCCCCTGCCGCAGGCGCTGACGAAACCGCGCGCCGCCTTCGCCCGGGACGCGGGGCTCGACCGCTTCGTGTGGGTGGCCGGCCTCGCCGAGCCCGCCCCGCTGAGAGCCGCCTTCCGCTCCGGAAGAGGTGCAATGCGGGCCGGACCGGTTCCGAGCGGGTTCTGGCCGACTCCACCGAGACGGAGGACGGCTGCCCGGCCGTCGGCTTCGTGACCGTCAGGTCGCGTGGCGGGATTGCGTATCGATCGGATAACGTCCCTCGCGCCCATGTGCGTGATGCGCGTAGACAGTGCGTGACCTGGTGCATCAACCACCAAACCAGATCCGGAGATTCCATGCGGAAGTCCCTCAGAGCAGCGGCCGTCGTCGCCAGTTGTGCCATCGCCGGTGGCGCCCTCTACGGCGCCGGTGCGGCCACGGCCGGCCAGTCGACGGCCAACTCCACCCACGAGCCCTACAACATCGGGCTCCTGGTCAAGGACATCGACACCTACTACGGCACGGCGCTCGACGCGGGCGGCGTCTACCAGGCGTCCCCGGACAGCCCGTACGCCAAGGACCTGGCGCGCGTCGACGCCGACGCCAAGCGGTACATCGACAAGGCGGCCCGCAAGGCCCACCACCGGGGCGAGAGGCCGGCCGTCGTCTTCGACATCGACGACACGCTGCTGCTCAGCCTCGACTACGAGAAGCGGTACAACTACACGTACAACCCGGCCACATGGGCCGACTACGTGAACCGGGCCGACCGCCCGGCCGTCTTCGGCAGCCCCGAACTCGTGCAGTACGCCGAGAAGAAGGGCGTCGAGGTCTTCTACAACTCGGGCCTGAGCGAGGCGCAGCGCTCCGCCGCCGTGGAGAACCTGAAGAAGATCGGCGCCGATGTGAACCTCGACGCCGGCCACATGTTCCTCAAGGACAAGGCCAACCCGCCGTCCTACCTGAGCGACTGCGCCACTCCGGGGACCTGGAACTGCACCACCGTCCAGTACAAGTCCGGCACCCGCAAGCACATCGAGGACCTCGGGTACGACATCGTCGCCAACTTCGGCGACCAGTACTCCGACCTCGACGGCGGCTACGCCGACCGGACGTACAAGCTGCCCAACCCGACGTACTTCGTGAGCTAGCCGGCACCGTTCGCACGCTGCGCGGATCGCGCCCCGCCCGGCCCACGGGACGAGCGGGGGCGGTTCGGCCGCGCGGGCGGCAACGGCAGGTGATTCGTACGGATCCTCGAACAAGGTGTGGCAGGCCGAACGGAAGTGACGTCGATTCCGTAACACGGGGAAAACCTGAAAGCGCTTCGACAGGGGAACAATCCAGCCAGCATCCGCACCGATCACTCAGGCACCGAGGAGCACCAGCCATGTCCGAAACGCAGAAGGCGGTCGACCGGCCAAGTGCCGCGCCCCCGGCGACAGGCGGCGTCGACGGCTTCTTCAGGATCTCCGAACGGGGTTCCACCTTCGGCCGGGAGATACGCGGCGGTCTCGCCACGTTCTTCACGATGGCCTACATCCTCGTCCTGAATCCGATCATCCTGGGCAGCGCCAAGGACAAGTTCGGCCACCAGCTGGACACCAGCCAACTGGTCACCGCCACCGCGCTGGTGGCCTGTGTCATGACGGTCATCATGGGGGTCGGCGGCAACCTGCCGCTCGCCATCGCCGCCGGCCTCGGCCTCAACGCCGTCGTCGCCTTCCAGCTCGCCCCGCTGATGAGCTGGGCGGACGCGATGGGTCTCGTCGTCATCGAGGGCATCCTCATCTGCGTGCTGGTGCTCACCGGGCTGCGGGAGGCGATCATGAACGCCATTCCACAGCAGCTCAAGCAGGCCATCGGCGTCGGTATCGGCCTGTTCATCGCCTTCATCGGCTTCGTCGACGCCGGCTTCGTCAGCCGCATCCCGGACGCGGCGAACACCACGGTCCCGGTTCAGCTGGGCGCCGTGGGCCGGCTGACCGGCTGGCCCGTCCTGGTCTTCTGTCTCGGGGTGCTGCTCACCATCGCGCTGATCGCGCGCAGGGTGAAGGGCGCGATCCTGATCAGCATCGTCACCATGACGGTCGTCGCGATCGCCGTCAACGCCGTCGCCGACGTCAAGAGCTGGGGACTGACCACCCCCAAGGTGCCCGACAAGATCGTGGCCACCCCCGACTTCGGACTCGTCGGTCACTTCAGCCTGTTCGGCGCCTTCGGCGAGACCGGCGCGATCACCGTCGTCCTGCTGGTCTTCACGCTGATCCTGTCGGACTTCTTCGACGCCATGGGGACCATCGTCGGCATCAGTGCCGAGGCCGGACTGCTGGACGAGCAGGGCCAGGTGCCCGGCATCGGACGGGTGCTGTTCATCGACGGCGCCGCGGCGATCGCCGGCGGCGTGGGCTCGGCCTCCTCCAACACCGCCTACATCGAGTCCGCGGCCGGCGTCGGCGAGGGCGCCCGCACCGGCTTCGCCAACCTGGTCACCGGCGGGCTGTTCGGCCTGGCGCTGTTCCTGACCCCGTTGCTGACCATCGTCCCGCTCCAGGCCGCCGCGCCCGCGCTGATCGCCGTGGGCTTCCTGATGATGACCCACGTCAAGCACATCGAGTGGGACCGCCACGAGATCGCCATCCCGGCCTTCCTCACCATCGCCGCGATGCCGTTCACGTACTCCATCACCGACGGCATCGGCGCCGGATTCCTGTCCTACGTGCTCATCAAGACCGTCCTCGGCAAGGCCAGGGAGGTCAACTGGCTGCTGTGGGGTGTGTCCGCGCTGTTCCTGGTGTACTTCGCGATCGACCCGGTGGAGCAGGTGCTGGGCGTGAGGTGACTCAGGCCTTCAACGCGGCCCGCATCACCGCCCTGGCCACCGGCGCGGCCAGCCCGTTGCCGCTGACCTCGGAGCGGGCCGCGTCCGACTGCTCCACGACCACCGCCACAGCGACCTTCTTGCCGGTCGCCTCCGAGGTGCCGTACGACGTGAACCAGGCGTACGGCACCTTGCTGTTGTTCTCGCCGTGCTGGGCCGTGCCCGTCTTGCCGCCCACCGTCACGCCGGCGATCCGCGCATTGGTGCCGGTGCCCTGCTCGACGACCGTCCGCATGGCCGACTGCAGCTGCGCGGCGGTGGTGGAGCCGAGGATCCGCTTGGAGTCCGCGGAGTCGTCGTGGTTCCGGAGCACGTTGCCGTCGCCGTCGGTGATCTGCGAGACCATGTGCGGCGAGACCGACTCCCCGCCGCCTGCGATGGCCGCCGACACCATGGCCATCTGCAACGGGGTGGCGGTGACGTCGAACTGGCCGATGCCGGTGAGCGCGGTCTGCGCCTTGTCCATGCCCGGGGGATACGCGCTCGGGTACGCCCGCACGGGCACGTCCTGCGAGTGGTCGTCGAAGCCGAACTTCTCCGCCATCGCCCGCACCTTGTCCTGGCCGAGGTCGACGGCCATCTTCGCGAAGACGTTGTTGCAGGAGTACTGCAACGCGGTGCGGATCGTGGCGTTCGCGCAGGGGGCGGCCGGGTTCTCGTTCGACAGCACCCGCGTGGTGCCCGGCAGCGTGTACGGGTCCGGGCTGCCGGTCTGCACGTCCACCGAGGCGTACAGCCCGTCCTCCAGCGCGGCGGCCGCCACGACCAGCTTGAACGTCGAGCCCGGCGGCAGCGGCCGGCGCAGGGCGCGGTTCGTCATCGGCTTGTCGGGGTCGTCGGTCAGCCGCCGCCAGGCGCTCTTGCCACCGGTGCCGAGCACGGTGGGGTCGTAGGACGGAGTGGAGACCACCGCGAGGATCTTCCCGTTGGCCGGGTCGATCGCGACGGCGGCGCCCTTCTTGTCGCCGAGCGCGTCGTACGCCGCCTTCTGCACATCCGGGTCGATCGTGGTGACCACGTCGCCGGGCGCGGCCCGCCGGCCGGTGACGGTGTCGAGCGGGTTCTTCAGCCGGCTGTCCGTGCCGTCGAGGAGGTCCTGGTAGATGCCCTCCAGCTGGGTCGCCCCGTACACCTGCGAGCTGTAGCCCGTCACCGCCGCGTACAGCTTGCCGTCGCGGTACGTGCGCCTGTACTTGAGGTCACCGCTCGTCATCTGCGCGGACCCGGTGATCGCGCTGCCGCCCACGATGATGTTCCCCAGCGGCTCCGAGTACGTCTCGATCGCCCTGCGCCGGTTGTCCTTGTCGTCCGCGAGGGCCCTGCCGTCGTAGAACTGCACCCAGGTCGCCCTGACCAGCAGAGCGAACACGAGCAGCAGCGTGAAGACGGACGCCCGCCTGATCGTCTTGTTCATCCCGCTCAGGACGACGAGCACGAGGGAGCGAATCGTTCCCTTCCGCCCCGTTTTCTCATCGGGCGTTCATGAACCGGACCCTCACGCACCCCGCCGGTCGCCGCGCAGGAAGCCCGCCTCGTACGCGGCGATCACCACCTGGGTGCGGTCCCGGACGCCGGCCTTCGCCAGCACCGCCGCCACATGCGACTTCACCGTGGCGGGCCCGATCTCCAGACGCCGGGCGATCTCCGCGTTCGTCAGCCCGGCCGTCATCAGCCGCAGCACCTCGCCCTCCCGGCCGGTGAGCCTCGCCACCCAGGCCGGCGGCGCGGCGTACGCGCGCGCGTGCTCGGTGGCCAGCGCCCGTACGGCCGACGGGAACAGCAGGGTGTCGTGGCGCGCGACCAGCCGTACCGCCTGGACCAGGGTGTCGGCGTCGGCCCGCTTGAGCAGGAACCCGCAAGCCCCGGCGCGCAGGGCGTCGTAGACGTAGGAGTCGTTCTCGAAGGTGGTGACGACGACGATCCTGGGCGGCTCGGCGAGCGTGGCCATGATCTGCTCGGTGGCCCGGATGCCGTCGACCTCGGGCATGCGGACGTCCATCAGCACCACGTCGGGGCGCACCGCACGCACCACCGACACGGCCTCCGCCCCGGTCGCCGCCTCGCCGACGACCTCGAGGTCGGCCTCGGCGGAGAGGATGGCGCGCAGGGCGGTGCGGACCATGCGCTCGTCGTCGGCGAGCACGATCCGCAGGGGCGAGGGGCTGGTCATACGGGTCCCTTCAGCGGCAGTCGTACGGACAGGCGCCACGCTCCCCGGACCGGTTGCGCGTCCACGGTTCCGCCCAGCAGCCGGGCACGGTCCGCGATGCCCCGCAGTCCGTGCCCGCCGCCGGGCCGGGAAGCGGGCCCCTTGCCCAGGGGGTTCTCCACGGTGATCTCCAGTTGCCCGTCGACGGCACCGATCCGGACGGCGACGGCGGCGTGCTCGCCCGCGTGCTTGAGCGCGTTGCTCAGCCCTTCCTGAACGATGCGGTACGCCTCGCGGGAGATCACCGGCGGCAGCGTCCGGGGATCGGCCGCGACCTCGGCCGTGACGCGCAGGCCGCCCGCGCGGGTGCGGCGCAGCAGACCGTCGAGGTCGGCGGCGAGGGTGGGCGCCGGGGCGGTGCCGGGGGCGTCGCCCTCCCGCAACAGGCCCAGGACCGCGTCGAGTTCGCCCACCGTGCGCCGTGCGGTGTCCACGATCGCGGTGAGCGCCTCGCGTACGAACTCGGGGTCGGCGTCAAGAACCCGGCGGGCCGCGCCGGCCTGGAGGGTGACCGCGCTGAGGGCGTGGCCGACCGAGTCGTGCAGCTCGCGGGCGAGCCGGTTGCGTACGGCGAGGCCGGCGGCGCGGGCCTCGGCGGCCGCGAGCCGGTCCTCGGGGCCGGGCCCGAGCAGCGCGGGCGCCCAGCGGGCCAGAAGGGCGCCCGAGCCGGCGGCGCAGGCGGCGAGCGAGACCAGCATCGCGCAGCCCGCGACGGGCGCGAGCGTCAACGCCCAGGGCCGGAACAGGACTTCGTTCAGCCCCAGCGGCGAATCGCGCAGGCCCGGGAGGAAGGGGAGCACGATCAGCACCACCGCGAACGGCGGCACGGCGAGCGACATCCCGGAGACGACACCGCCGAGCCCGAGATGCAGCGTGAACCAGGCCGCCGTACGCCCCTTCGCGGCCCGCGTCCGGGCGGGCCCGTCGGCCAGGCCGTCCGAGTCGATCCCGCACAGGGCGCGCACGGCGGCCACCGACATCGGCCGGGTCAGGGGGAACGGCGAGGTGATCGCGGCGAGCGGCAGGCCGACGGCGAAGGAACCGAGTTGCAGGGGCAGGGAGCGGAAGATGTCCGAGGAGTCGGTGAGCGGGCCGACGATCACCGTGCCGACCAGGAAGTACGGCATGGACAGGGCGCCGCCGAGGACCAGATGGATCCAGCGGCGGCGCGCGCTGCGGCCGAACAGCAGCCGGGCGGCCCTGCTCACACCGGCCGCTTCGGGGTTCCGGCCGAGCGCTCCGCGAAGAAGTGGGCGCCCAGGGCGGCCACGAGGATGCCGGAGATCATCTGGCCAGCGTAGGTGAGGTTCATCAGCTGCGTGGGCCGGTCGGCGAGGTCGTCCACACCGCTCAGAGGAGCCAGCGACAGCCAGCCGCCCCAGCAGACCAGGACCCCCGAGCCGACCCAGGCCAGGGCGAGCGGCACCACCACCGGCAGCGCCCGACCGCGGCGGAAGGCGAGCAGACAGGCCCCGGCCACGGCGGCGAGGAGGAAACAGAGGTCGGTCGCCTCCAGGGCGTGGAAGTCGGCGGTGCGGTCCGCGGCGCGTCCGGCGCTCAGTCCGGCCGCGCCGCGGACCGAGGGCGTGGAAGTCGGCGGTGCGGTCCGCGGCGCGTCCGGCGCTCAGTCCGGCCGCGCTCCCGCACGCCCACAACAGGTGCTGTGTCAGGGGGAACAGGGCGAACAGACAGGCTCCGGCCGCACACACGCGCTGGGCCGCGCCGATCGGGCCGACCGGCAGTTCCCACACCCGCCCCCGCCACAAGTGGCCCCAGCGGTCACGGGCGTAGAACAGGAACAGCGCCCCGAGGGCCAGCCCCTGCACGATGAACGCGGGGTACACCACCCCGTACACCCACTCGTCGAGGAACGGCCTGCGGCCGGTGCCGGACGGCTTGTCGACCGTCCCGCCCAGCGCTCTCACCAGCAGCTGGAGGGGGAAGCCCGTCACGATCGGCGCGAGCAGCCCGGTGGCGACCCACACCGGGAACGCGAGCGTCCAGGCCGGCACCCGCAGCCCCCAGGGCCGGGTCAGCAGCAGCGCCAGTGCGATCACGGCGGCGTCCATGAGCACGGTGACGCCATTGGCGACGACCATCGCCGTGCGGTGCTCCAGCAGCGTGCTGCCCGCCGGGATCCCGATGCGGCTGCCGGCGATCCAGGCGGCCTTGAGGCACAGGTACGGCAGACAGGCCGCAACGGCGACGAGGGGCAACGCGCGGCGGAACCGGCCGGGGCCGACGGGCCGGTGCGGGTCCGGAGCGGTGGTGGTGCTGCCCTGCTCGAGCGGGGCCGGGAGCTCGGGGGGAAGTGGCTGCGTCATGCGATCACGCTCCCGCGCGGAGCGCGCTCAGCACCTCCTGCGCGACGACGAACCGCCTCCGCCGGTCGGGGGAGACGCGTCTGCTCCCGGCGCGCCGCGAAGAGCGTCAGCCCTTCAGTACCAGCACCACCTCGTCGATCTCCTCGCCCCGCGCGGGGGCGAACCCCCGGGCCTGCGCCGTCTGCCGGAAGCCGCACTTCTCCAGCACCCGCAGCGAGCCCGCGTTGTCCGCCGCCGCCCGCGCGTACAGCGGGCGTTCGGGCACCTCGGTCAGCAGGGCGCGCAGCGCGGCCGTCGCGATGCCCCGCCCCCAGTAGGCGCGGTCCACCCAGTAGGTGACCTCGCGCTCGCCCGGCTCGCCGTAGACCGCGGCGCTGCCCACCACGTCACCGTCCGCCAGGATCGTGCGCAGCACGTCGGAGGAGGTCCGGATCCTGTCCCACCGGGCGTCGAAGGCCGCGCGGTCGGCCGGGTCCTTCGGGGTGAACGCGGCCATCCGCAGGGCCTGCGGATCGTTCATCTGCCGGAAGAACACCGGCAGGTCGCTGTCGTGGACCTCGCGGAGCACCACGTCCATGGCTCAGAGCCTCCGGGTGGCGAGCGTCAGACGGTCACGGGCGTCGAAAAGGGCATCCTTCACCATCTGCTCGTGCGCGGGCGTCAGGCGCGCCACCGGGATCGAGCAGCTGATCGCGTCCCGGGCCGGGGTGCGGTAGGGGATCGCCACGCCGAAGCAGCGCAGCCCCAGCGTGTTCTCCTCACGGTCCACGGCGTAGCCCTGCTCGCGGATCTGGTGCAGCTCCTCGATGAGCTTCTCGCGGTCGGTGATGGTGTTCTCGGTCAGCGCGGGCAGCGTCTCGGGGAGCATCTTGCGGACCTGCTCGTCCGAGTACGTGCTCAGCAGCGCCTTCCCCAGCGAGGTGGAGTGGGCGGGCAGGCGCCGGCCGACCCGGGTGAACGGGCGCAGGTAGTGCTGCGACTGGCGGGTGGCCAGGTAGACGACGTTCGTGCCGTCCAGACGCGCCAGGTGGATCGTCTCGGTCGTGTCGTCGGACAGCCGGTCCAGGGTCGGACGGGCCGCGGCGACCACCTCGTCGCCGTCGATGTAGGAGGTGCCGACGAGCAGCGCCCGCACGCCGATGCCGTAGCGCGTGCCGGTCGCGTCGGTCTCCACCCAGCCCAGCTCGACGAGGGTGCGGAGCAGCATGTACAGGCTGGACTTGGGATAGCCGACGGCCTCCTGGACCGCGGCCAGGGAGTGCATACCGGGCCGGCCGGCGAAGTACTCGAGCAACTCCACGGTCCGCACCGCGGACTTGACCTGCGCCCCGCCGCCTGTCTCGCCTGCCGACATCGCCCTTGACCCCTTCGTTGGACGAGAACCTGGAGATATAGTCTCCGACAGCATATTCATCACCAGAGACAGCGTTCAGTATATCGAACGCCGCTGATGAATGACCCCGTACTGCGGCAAGACATGTGGAGGGACCCGCGGTGGCAGCAGCACCAGTCTGGAGTGTCGACCCCCGTACCGGGAAGCAGCGGGAACAGGTTGCGGTGGAGGCCACAGTCCAGGAGGTGGACGCCGTCGTCCGGACCGCGCACGAGGCGCGCGGCCGGCTCGCCGACCGCTCGGTCCGCGCGGCCTTCCTGCGCACCGCCGCCGACGGGCTGGAGACGGCCAGGGACCAGCTCGTCGAGGCGGCCGACGCCGAGACCGCGCTCGGCCCGGTCCGGCTCACCGGGGAACTCGCCCGGACCTGCTACCAGTTGCGGGCCTTCGCGGACATCGTCGACGAGGGTGCCTTCCTCGACGTGATCATCAACCACCCCGACGACACCGCCACCCCGCCGATTCCCGACCTGCGCCGCTACAAGGTGCCCCTGGGCGTCGTCGCCGTCTACTCCGCCTCCAACTTCCCCTTCGCCTTCTCGGTCGCCGGCGGCGACACCGCGAGCGCGCTGGGCGCGGGCTGCCCGGTCGTCGTCAAGGCGCACCCCGACCACCCGGCGCTGTCCGAGCTGGTCGCCAAGGTGCTGCGGAACGCCGCCGCCCGGCACGGCATCCCCGGGGGCGTCGTCGCACTGGTGCACGGCTTCGAGGCGGGCATCGAGCTGATCAAGCACCCGCTGGTCGCCGCCGCCGGCTTCACCGGTTCGGTACGGGGCGGCCGGGCCCTCTTCGACGCGGCGGCCGCGCGTCCGGTGCCGATCCCGTTCCACGGCGAACTCGGCTCGCTGAACCCCGTCGTGATCACCGAGGCGGCGGCCGCCGAGCGGGCGGAGGCCATCGGGGCCGGTCTCGCCGGGTCGATGACCCTCGGCGTCGGACAGTTCTGCGTCAAGCCCGGACTGGTGCTCGCCCCCACGGGCGCCGCCGGCGACCGGCTGATCAAGTCCCTGACGGACGCCGTCAGCGACACCGACGCGGGCGTCCTGCTCGACCACCGTATGCGCGACAACTTCCTCGCCGGGATCGCCGAGCGGACCGCACTGCCCGGTGTCGAGTCGCCGGTGACCCCCGGCGCGGGCGGCGAGCACACCGTCAGCGCGGGCTTCTTGACGGTCCCGGCCGGGAAGCTGACCGGCGAGGGGGCGTACGACCTGCTTCTGGAGGAGTGCTTCGGTCCGGTCACCGTAGTGGCCCGCTACGAGGACGAGCACGAGGCCACGGCCGTCCTCTCCCGGCTCCCCGGCAACCTCACCGCCACCGTGCACCTGTCGGCCGGGGAGGTGGCCGGCGAGGGCCGCGGTGCCGAACTCCTCGCCGAGCTGACCCCGCTCGCCGGCCGCGTCCTCGTCAACGGCTGGCCGACCGGTGTCGCGGTGGCCCCCGCCCAGCACCACGGCGGCCCCTACCCGGCGACCACCTCTACGTCCACCTCCGTGGGCGCAACGGCGATCGAGCGGTGGATGCGGCCGGTGGCCTACCAGAACGCCCCGGAGGCCCTGCTGCCGCCGGAACTGCGCGACGGCAACCCGCTCGGCCTGCCCCGCCGCTTCAACGGCCGGCTCGAGCGCTGACCCCCACGCCCGTCCGTGCGGAAGGACACTGGGAGACTCGGGGAATGGACGCAGAGCTCCCCGAACTCCCCTTCCCGCTCCGTACCTACGGTCCCGACGGCCACTGGTCCCACGAGGACGGGGTCCTCACCGGATGGGCCGGCCCCCGGCAGGACCGGTTCGTGCCTCCCACCGGCGAGGCGCTGGACCCCGCCTCGGACGCGCCCCGGCTGCTCGGGGCGCCCGAGGGGGACTTCCAGCTGATCGCCCGGGTCACGGTCGGATTCAGCGGCTCCTTCGACGCCGGCGTGCTCTACGTCCACGTCGCCGAGCGGGCCTGGGCCAAGCTCTGCCTGGAGTACTCCCCGGACGTGCCCACCGTCTGCACGGTGGTCACCCGGGGACACTCCGACGAGGCCAACTCCTTCACGGTGGACGGCAGTTCCGTCTGGCTGCGGGTGAGCCGCACCGGCCGCGCCTTCGCCTTCCACGCCTCCCGCGACGGCGCGCGCTGGACCTTCGTGCGCCTGTTCACCCTGGGCGGGGAGGAGGAGGCGGGCGCGGCCCTGGTGGGCTTCATGACCCAGTCGCCGCTGGGCGAGGGGTGCGTGGTCACCTACGACCACATCGAGTTCAGGCCGCACTGGCCGGCCGATCTGCGGGACGGCAGCTGAGCCGCGGCCCGGCCCGGCCCGGCCCGGCCCCGGGGTACGGCCCGGCGGTCCTGCTGCGCGGTACGGCCCGGCGGTCCGGCCGCCGGGGAACCGGAGCGAAGGCGTCCACGTCCTTCGTTGCATGATCCATGACCGTGTGCGCGGAAGCCTGGTGATCCGTACGGCCGTGTCCGCCGAGGCCGAGACCATCGCCGCGCTGCACGCGCGGGCCCGGGCGACGTACTACCCGGAGGGCATCCCGGACGACGGCACCGACTGGGTGGCCGCCTGGCGGGGAGCCGTCGAACGCCCCGGCGGGCAGGTGCTGTGCGCCGTCGAGCAGGGCCGCGTCGTCGGCATCGCCTCCTTCCGTACCCCGCCGGACGGCACCGCGGACACGGTCACGCTGTTCCAGTTCCACATCGACCCCGGCCACTGGCGATTGGGCATCGGGACCGCCCTGCACGCGGCCTGCGTGGAGCAGTGGCAGGCCGAGGGCCGGCGCGCCGCCGTCCTCGACGTGCACTCCGGCAACCGGCGGGCACAGGCCTTCTACGCCCGTCTGGGCTGGACGCAGGACCCCGGGCAACCGCCCGCCGAGGGCGACCACCACCTGCGCCTGTGCTACCCGGTGACCGGCGAGGACCGGGAACCGGCCGGGGAATGAGACACGCTGCTTGAACGTTCACACACTCGGCGGAGGGCCGCTCCGCCCGCGTCCGTACGAGCTGGAGAGAACCGAGAACATGCGCGTCGAGATCTGGTCGGACATCGCCTGTCCCTGGTGCTACGTGGGAAAGGCGCGCTTCGAGAAGGCGCTGGCGGCCTTCGAGCACCGCGACCGGGTCGAGGTGGTGCACCGCTCCTTCGAGCTGGACCCGCACCGCGCCAAGGACGACGTCCAGCCCGTGCTCACCATGCTCAGCCGGAAGTACGGCATGAGCGAGGCCCAGGCGCAGGCCGGCGAGGAGAACCTGGGCCGGCAGGCCGCCGCGGAGGGACTCGCCTACCGCACCCGGGGCCGCGACCACGGCAACACCTTCGACATGCACCGCCTGCTGCACCTGGCCAAGGAGCGGGGGAAGCAGAGCGAGCTGCTGGACGCGCTGTACCGGGCCAACTTCGCCGAGGAGCGGTCCGTCTTCTCCGGGGGCGACGAGCGGCTGGTGGAGCCGGCGGTCACCGCCGGGCTCGACGCCGACGAGGTCCGCAAGGTGCTCGCCGACCCGGCCGCCTACGCCGACGAGGTACGCGCCGACGAGCGGGAGGCCGCGCGGCTCGGCGCCACCGGCGTGCCGTTCCTCGTCCTCGACCGCACCTACGGCGTCTCCGGCGCCCAGCCCGCCGAGGTCTTCGCCCAGGCCCTCACCCAGGCATGGGGCGACCGTTCGCCACTGAGCCCCGTCCCGGGCGGGGACGGCGCGCAGGCCTGCGGCCCGGACGGATGCGCGGTGCCGCGGAGCTGATCACCGGCGCGGAGGCGCAGGTCAGGGCGGATGCATAAGCGGTCCTTGGGCGAACCGCGCAGAAATCGGCAATGGACTTCGACTTCACGGGGCCGCACAGTGGTCCCATGGAGACCTTCGAGACCCTCGTCCGCACCGAGTTCGCCCCGAAGAACACCTACCTGAACACCGCGAGCACCGGGCTGCTGCCCGGCCGCACGGTCGACGCGCTGCGCACCGCCGTCGAGGCGGCGGCGGCCGGGCGGCCGACCGACATGTTCGCCGACGTCGAGGCGGCCCGTGCCGCCTTCGCCCGGCTGACCAGGGTCCCCGCCCGCCGGGTGGCGGCCGGGGCCTCGGTCGCCGTCTACAGCGGACTGATCGCCGCCTCGCTGCCCGAGGGCGCCGAAGTCCTCACCGCCGAGGGCGACTTCAGCTCCGTGGTGAACCCCTTCCACGTCCGGCGCGACCTGAAGGTGCGCAGCGTGCCGCTGGAGCAGGTCGCCGAGGCCGTGCGGCCGGGCACGGCGCTGGTCGCCGTGAGCGCCGCGCAGTCGGCGGACGGCCGGATCGCCGACCTGCCCGCGATCCGCGCCGCCGCACGCGAGCACGGGGCGCGCACCTATGTCGACGCCTCCCAGGCCGCCGGCTGGCTGGACCTCGACGCCGACGCCTGCGACTACGTCGCCTCCGTGGCCTTCAAGTGGCTGCTGTGCCCGCGGGGCGTGGCCTTCCTCGTCGTACCCGAGGACCTCGGCGGCCTCAGCCCGCTCTTCGCCGGCTGGGTGGCGGGGGAGCGGCCCTGGGACAGCTGCTACGGCCCGGTCGGCGAACTCGCCCACTCCGCCCGGCGGTTCGACGAGAGCCCCGCGCTCTTCTGCTACGCCGGGGCCCGCCGCTCCCTGGAACTCGTCGAGGAACTGGGGGTGGCAGCCGTACGCGCCCACGACCTCGCCCTCGCCGACCGCTTCCGCGAAGGCGTGCGCGCCCTCGGCCACGAGCCGCTCGCCGCGCCCGGATCGCCGATCGTCTCGGTGCCCGGCCTCGGCCACCGGCAGAGCCGGCTGAGCCGGGCGGGTGTCGAGGTCTCCGACCGCGCGGGCAATCTGCGGGCGGCCTTCCACCTGTACAACACGGCGGCGGACGTGGACCGGCTGCTCGACGTGCTGGCCGGGTGAACACCACCGGGCAGGGGCCTCCTCGCGTCCCACGCGAGGAGGCCCCTGCCCGCGGCAGCCATGGCGTTCGTTTCACCGGAGCGAGATCCCTCGCCCCGATGCCGCCTTTCCCGGGGGCCAACCCCCGGACCCCCGGCCGGCTCGACTCACTTCACCGGAGCGAAATCCCTCGCCCCGATGAAGGTCGGCCGCCGCACCGGTGCCGCGAACGGCTCCACGGCCGTGTTCTCCACACTGTTGAACACGATGAAGACATTGCTGCGCGGGTACGGCGTGATGTTGTCGCCGGAGCCGTGCATGCAGTTGCAGTCGAACCAGGTCGCCGAGCCGGCCTTCCCGGTGAACAGCCGGATGCCGTGCCGGCCCGCCAGCGAGGTCAGCGCCTCGTTCGACGGTGTGCCCGCGTCCTGCATCTGCAGTGACTTCTTGTAGTTGTCCTTCGGTGTGGCCCCCGCACAGCCGAGGAACGTCCTGTGCGACCCCGGCATGATCATCAGCCCGCCGTTGGTGTCGAGGTTCTCGGTCAGCGCGATCGAGACGGAGACGGTCCGCATGTTCGGCAGGCCGTCCTCGGCGTGCCAGGTCTCGAAGTCCGAGTGCCAGTAGAAGCCGCCGGCCCCGAAGCCCGGCTTGACGTTGATCCGCGACTGGTGGACGTACACGTCCGAGCCCAGGATCTGCCGGGCCCGGCCGACGACGCGCTCGTCGCGCACCAGCTCGGCGAACACCTCGCTGATGCGGTGCACCTCGAAGACGGAGCGGATCTCCTGGGACCTGGGCTCGACGATCGAGCGCTCGTCGGCCCTGATCCGCGGGTCGGCCACCAGCCGGTCCAGCTCCTGGCGGTAGACGGCGACCTCGTCCTCGGTGATCAGCTGGTCGACGGCGAGGAAGCCGTCGCGCTCGAAGGCCTGGAGGTCACCGGCGGGGATCGGACCGGGCGTGTCGGGGGAGCCCCAGAGGACGGGGTCCTGGCGGGGCACGGTCACCTCGGTGGCGCCGCGGGTGGGGTACAGGTCCGTGACGCCGCCCGTGACGCCGCCCGTGGCGGCGGGCGTGGTGGTGGGAGCGGTCATGGGGTTCTCACACCTCCTCGGTGAGCAGGGGGTATACGCCGTTCTCGTCGTGGTCCTCCCGTCCGGTGACGGGCGGGTTGAACACGCAGATGCAGCGGAAGTCCTCCTTGACGCGGAGCGTGTGGCGCTCGTGGCCGTTCAGGAGGTACATGGTGCCGGGCGTGATCGTGTACGTCTTCCCGGTCTCGCGGTCGGTCAGCTCGGCCTCACCCTCGACGCAGACGACGGCCTCGATGTGGTTGGCGTACCACATCGACGTCTCCGTGCCGGCGTACAGGATCGTCTCGTGCAGGGAGAAGCCGACCTTCTCCTTGGCGAGGACGATGCGCTTGCTCTCCCAGGTCCCGGACGCGGACTTCACATGCCGGTCGGTGCCCTCGATGTCCTTGAACGAACGGACGATCACGGTGGTGCGTGCCTCCTTGCTGGGGTTGTCCAGGTGTTGCGGTGCCCGGGTGTCCGGGTGTCAGGCGGTCTCGCGCACCGCCCGGGCGAGGGTGCTCAGGCCCTCGTCCAGTTCCTCGGGGCTGATGGTCAGGGCCGGCAGCAGCTTGACGACCTCGCTCTCGGGACCGGAGGTCTCGACGAGCAGTCCGAGCTCGAAGGCGCGCCGGGCGATCCGCTCCGCTCGGCCCCTGTCGTGGAACTCCACGCCCCACACCAGGCCGCGGCCGCGGTACTCCTTGACGTCGGCGAGGTTCTCCTCGGTGATCGCGATCAGCCACTGCTCGACGAGCTCGCCGCGGGCGCGGGTCTGCTTCTCCATCGCCGACCCGTCGGTCCAGTACGCCTCCAGCGCGGCCGTGGCCGTGACGAAGGCAGGGTTGTTGCCGCGGAAGGTGCCGTTGTGCTCGCCCGGCTCCCACACGTCCAGCTCCGGCTTGAACAGGCACAGCGACATCGGCAGCCCGTAGCCGCTGATGGACTTCGACACGGTGACGATGTCGGGGGTGATGCCGGCCTCCTCGAAGGAGAAGAAGGCGCCGGTGCGGCCGCAGCCCATCTGGATGTCGTCCACGATCAGGAGCATGTCCTGGCGTTCGCACAGGTCGGCCAGGGCGCGCAGCCACTCGGGGCGCGCCACGTTGATGCCGCCCTCGCCCTGCACGGTCTCCACGATCACGGCGGCCGGCTTGTTGAGACCGGAGCCCTGGTCCTCCAGGAGCCGCTCGAACCACAGGAAGTCCGGGACCTTGCCGTCGAAGTAGTTGTCGAACGGCATGGGCGTGCCGTGCACCAGCGGTATGCCGGCGCCGGCCCGCTTGAAGGCGTTGCCGGTGACGGCGAGGGAGCCGAGCGACATGCCGTGGAAGGCGTTGGTGAACGACACGATGGCCTCGCGCCCCTTCACCTTCCGGGCCAGCTTCAGCGCCGACTCGACGGCGTTGGTGCCGGTCGGGCCCGGGAACATCACCTTGTACGGCAGGTCGCGGGGACGCAGCACCAGGTCCTGGAAGGTCTGCAGGAACGTGCGTTTGGCGGTGGTCGACATGTCGAGACCGTGGGTGACGCCGTCGCGCTCCACGTAGTCGATCAGCGCACGCTTCAGGACGGGATTGTTGTGGCCGTAGTTGAGGGAGCCGGCGCCCGCGAAGAAGTCGAGGTACTCGTGGCCGTCCTCGTCGTACATGCGGCTGCCCCGCGCGCGGTCGAAGACGGTGGGCCAGCCGCGGCAGTAGCTGCGCACCTCGGACTCGACGGTCTCGAAGACGCTCAGGTCGGGCTGGGTGATGGTCACGACGAATCGCTCCTCGGGTGGGGGACTGGGAGGTCGGTTGAGGCGGGAGGGGAGTCGGCCGGGCCGCCGGGCGGCGTCGCGCAGCCGGGCAGCCCGGAGAGCGGGCTCAGAGGGCGAGCGGCCCGATGCGGTAGAGGATCTCGGGGTCGTGCGGCCCGTCCGGGAACTGCTCGGTGGCGAACAGGACCTCGCGCTCGACCGCGGCGCCGTGGCGGGCGCCGAAGGAGGTGAAGAGCCGCTCGGAGGCGGTGTTGCCGGGGGTGATCGTGGTCTCCACGAAGGCGAGTCCGCGCTCGGCGGCGACCCGGGCGGCGAGTTCGTCCAGCAGCCGGGCGGCGAGGCCCCGGCCGCGCTGGCCGGCGTCCACGGCCACCTGCCACACCAGGAGGGTCCGCGGACGGTCGGGCCGCACGTACCCGGTGACGAAACCGACCGGCTCGCCGTCCGCGCCGCGCGCCACCGCGGACGTGGCCGCGAAGTCGCGGCACCACAGCAGATAGCTGTACGAGGAGTTCACATCCAGCGTCCCGGAGTCCTTGGCAAGCCGCCACAGCGCGGTGCCGTCGGCGACGGTGGGGCGCTCGATACTGGGGGTCTCCGGCAATTCCGTGTGGGCGGTTCGCAGGTCTGCTTGTGCGGCAGTCATGCGAAATGAACTTACCGAGCCGAATTCAAAAATGCATCGTCCGTCGCTCTTACGCGAATCGCGCTCATGTGTTATCGCGTGGGCGCGCGATCGCGCGAAGGCGTGGCTTGATGTGGAGGTTTGCCCGATAATTACTGGACAAAAAGGCTGCCTATGTGGAGTGCATCACAATGACGAAACCCTCACGAGACCCCCCTGGATTGCACCGCTCGGCGTTCGCAGAACCTTCGCGTTTACGGATTGGAAAACGGGGCAGGAGAAGTGGGGCGACTGCCCGAATTGAATAGCAGAATTACCCCGCCTTTCAAGTCCCGGTAACCCCGTCGATCCGCTCCCGCAAAATGTCGGCATGCCCGTTGTGCCGGGCGTACTCCTCGATGACATGGATGAGCACCCACCGCAAGCTGACCTCCAGCCCCGCCATCGGCCCGCCGGCGATCCGCCCGGTGTCGTCCAGCCCGCGCCCCGCACTGAGCTCCCGCCCGCGGGCGATCTCCCGGCGCCAGGCGGCGAGGGCCTGGCCGAGTCCGCGATCCGGGTCGAGCGCGTACCCGGTCTCCTCCCCGAACACGGGCGGCACGTCGAGGCCGCCGACGACGCGCTGGAACCAGGTGCGCTCGACCTCGGCGAGGTGCTGGACGAGACCCAGCAGGGTGAGCGAGGAGGGCTCGGCCGAGGCCGTGCGCAGCTGCGCGTCGTCCAGTCCGGCGCACTTCAGCTCGAGCGTGGCGCGGTGGAAGGCGAGCCAGCTCTCCAGCATGGGCCGCTCGTCGCCGGTCATGAGCGGAACGGGACGCCCGTCGGGCAGCGTCGGCGGGGATTCGGTGGGCATTCCGGGAGCATGGCACGGATGCGCGGGCGGCGATGAGGGCTGCGGCCCCTTTCGGCCTCGGCTCCGGGCCGGGGCTCTGGCCCTCGGCCGGGCTCTGGCCCTCGGCCGGGCTCTGGCCCTCGGCCGGGCTCTGGCCCTCGGCCGGGTTCGGCCCGGTGCCGGGTTCTGGCCCCCGTCTCGGGTTCGGGCCCCCATGCAGGGCTCGGGCCGACGGAGGCGACGGCATCCAGGTGGGACAGGGCACCCTGCGCAGCGCCTCGCCCTGTGTGATCACGTCCTGCTCGGTGGCCGGCAGCCGCGCCACCCGGTCCTCGATCGAGGCGAAGCGGGCGGCGCCCAGTGGCGCGAGGTCCAGGAAGGGGTGGGTCGCGGCGGTGCTCTCACCTCCGGTCGTGGGTAGACGATCGGAGTGGTCGGCGGGAGGCGCGCGCCATCCGCCGACGACTTCTTAGGTCGAGCGGCCCAGCAACCATCGGATTGGTTTGAGAAGCTCAAACATATCCTTATAATCGGAACCCACAGTCACCCCATGGCGCGAAACCCGCACCGCGCGTTTTCCCTTCGTTCTCCACAGAGAGGTCGCCCCCGTGATCACGCTCTCCGGGCGCCGGGCCCGCATCCTGGCCGCCACCACTGCCACGGCCGGGCTGGTGCTCGTGGCCGGCTGCACCTCGAGCGGCAGCGGCGGCAGCGGCACCAGGACGGCCGCCGGCGGGGTCGAACTCGTCAAGGCCGGGCAGCTCACCACCTGCACCCACCTGCCGTACCCGCCCTTCCAGTCGGAGATCGACGGCAAGGTCCAGGGCTTCGACGTCTCGCTGATCGACCTGGTCGCCAAGGACCTCGGCGTGAAGCAGCAGATCCTCGACACGCCCTTCGAGAACTTCAAGACCGGCGCCTTCCTCAACTCCGGCCAGTGCGATCTGGCCGCCGCCGGTATGACGATCACCGCCGAGCGCAAGAAGCACGTCGACTTCTCCGACCCGTACTTCAACGCCACCCAGGCGGTCCTCGCCGACAAGAAGAGCGGCATCACCTCCTTCGCCGACATCAGGGCCAAGGGCAAGAAGCTGGGCGCCCAGGCACAGACCACCGGCGAGGACTACGCCAAGAGCAAGGGCTACGACCCGGTCTCCTTCCACTCCTCCGACGCGGTCCTCAACGGCCTGCGCACCGGCCAGGTCCAGGCCGTCGTCATCGACTACCCGGTCGTCCAGGGCTGGCTGAAGGACAAGGCCAACGCGGACGCCTTCAAGGTCGTCGACAACCTCAACACCGGCGAGCAGTACGGCTTCACGGTGAAGAAGGGCAACACCAAGCTCCTGGCCGCCATCAACAAGGCGATCGCCGGCGCCAAGTCCGACGGCACGTACAAGAAGCTGTACGAGCAGTGGATCGGCCCGTACGCCGCCGCCGCGGCCTCTCCCTCGGCTCCCGCCACCTCATGACCGACACCGACGCAACGGTCCAGCCCCGCAGGAAGGGGCTGACCCGGCGCCAGAAGCGCCGGCTCTCCCGCGGCGCCCAGTACGCCGTCTTCGTCGTCGCCGTGGTCGCCTTCGCGGCCTCGGCCGACTGGGGACGGCTGCAGAACCAGTTCGCCCAGGTGGACATCGCCAAGCAGATGTTCCCGGACGTCATCACGCTGGCGCTGAAGAACACCGTGCTCTACACCCTGTCGGGCTTCGTCTTCGGCCTGGTGCTCGGCGTGGTCGTCGCGCTGATGCGGCTGTCGTCCGTGGGCCCCTACCGCTGGCTCGCCGGGATCTACATCGAGATCTTCCGCGGCCTGCCCGCCCTGCTGATCTTCATCTTCGTCGGCGTCGCCGTGCCGCTGGCCTTCCCCGGCACGCAGATCGTCGGCGGTACCTACGGCAAGGTCGCCCTCGCGCTCGGCCTGGTCTCGGCCGCGTACATGGCCGAGACGATCCGCGCGGGCATCCAGGCCGTGCCCAAGGGGCAGATGGAGGCGGCCCGGTCACTGGGCTTCTCGCCGGCGCGGGCGATGGTCTCGATCATCGTCCCGCAGGCGTTCCGGATCATCCTTCCGCCGCTCACCAACGAACTGGTGCTCCTCTTCAAGGACTCCTCGCTGGTGCTGTTCCTCGGCGTCACCCTGGAGGAGCGCGAACTGTCCAAGTACGGCAACGACCTGGCCAGCACCACCGCCAACTCCACCCCGATCCTCGTCGCCGGCCTGTGCTACCTGCTGGTCACGATTCCGCTCGGCTTCGTGGTCCGCCGCATGGAGTCCGGCTCCCAGGAGGCGATCCGATGAGCCGCCCGGAGATCCAGGTCCGCGCTCTGCACAAGTCCTTCGGCGACAACCAGGTGCTCAAGGGCATCGACCTGGAGATCGGCCAGGGCGAGGTCGTCTGCGTCATCGGCCCCTCCGGCTCCGGGAAGTCCACGCTTCTGCGCTGCGTGAACCTGCTCGAGGAGCCCACCCGGGGCCAGGTCGTCGTCGGCGGCACCGAACTCACCGACCCCGACGTCGACATCGACGCCGTACGCCGCCGTATCGGCATGGTCTTCCAGCAGTTCAACCTCTTCCCGCACCTGTCGGTGACCGAGAACCTCACGCTCCCGCAGCGCCGGGTGCTGCGCCGGGACAAGGCGACGGCCGCGAGGATCGCCGCCGAGAACCTGGAGCGCGTCGGCCTCACGGAGAAGGCGGACGCCCACCCCTCCTCCCTCTCCGGCGGCCAGCAGCAGCGTGTCGCGATCGCCCGCGCGCTGGCGATGGGCCCGGAGGTGATGCTCTTCGACGAGCCGACCTCCGCGCTCGACCCTGAGCTGGTGGGCGACGTCCTCGCGGTGATGCGCATGCTGGCGCGCGAGGGCATGACGATGATGGTCGTCACCCACGAGATGTCCTTCGCGCGCGAGGTCGCCGACCGGGTCGTCTTCATGGACGGCGGGGTGATCGTCGAGGACGGCACCCCGGACCGGGTCATCGGCAACCCGGTCCACGAGCGCACCCGCCACTTCCTCTCCCGCCTCCTCGACCCGGCGATGGCCGAGGTGGAGGAGGAGACCCCGGACCAGGTGGACAAGGCGGAGCGGTAGCTCACTAGGGTGCGGTACATGAGCGATGACGCGGTGCTGCACGTGAAGGGGCGGGTGCTCGTCGGCCCGGACGAGGACCAGGTCCACGACGAGCTGTGGGTGGTCGGCGGCCGGATCTCCCACGAGCGTCCCGCCGGAGCCCGGGACGTGACGACCGTCGAGGGCTGGGCGCTGCCCGGGCTCGTCGACGCGCACTGCCACGTGGGCCTCGACGCGCACGGCCCGGTTCCCGAAGACGTCAGCGAGAAGCAGGCGCTGACCGACCGCGAGGCCGGAACCCTGCTGATCCGGGACGCGGGCTCACCCTCCGACACCCGCTGGATCGACGACCGCGAGGACCTGCCGAAGATCATCCGGGCGGGCCGGCACATCGCCCGCACCCGCCGCTACATCCGCAACTACGCCCACGAGGTCGAACCGGAGGACCTGGTCGCCTACGTCGCCCGGGAGGCCCGGCGCGGCGACGGCTGGGTCAAGCTGGTCGGCGACTGGATCGACCGCGACCTCGGCGACCTGTCGGCCTGCTGGCCGCGCGAGGCGGCCGAGGCGGCGATCGCCGAGGCCCACCGCCTCGGCGCCCGCGTCACCGCCCACTGCTTCGCCGAGGACTCCCTCCGTGACCTGGTCGAGGCGGGCATCGACTGCGTCGAGCACGCCACCGGCCTGACCGAGGACCTGATCCCGCTGTTCGCCGAGCGCGGCGTCGCGATCGTGCCCACCCTGGTCAACATCGCCCTCTTCCCCCGGCTCGCCGACGGCGGCCAGGCCAGGTATCCGCGCTGGTCGGCGCACATGCGCAGGCTCCACGAGCGCCGCTACGACACCGTCCGCGCCGCCTACGACGCCGGGATCCCGGTCTACGTCGGCACGGACGCCGGCGGCACGCTGCCCCACGGGCTGGTGGCGGGCGAGGTCGCGGAGCTGGTGAAGGCCGGCATCCCGCCGGTTCAGGCCCTGTCGGCGACCACGTGGAGCGCGCGCTCCTGGCTCGGCCGGCCGGGCCTCGACGAGGGCGCGCCGGCCGACCTGGTGGTCTACGAGGAGGACCCCCGGGCGGACGTACGGGCGCTGGCGGCACCGCGGCGAGTGGTGCTGAACGGACGGATCGTCGGTTAGGACGCACGCCGTCGGTCAGGGCGCACGCCGGCCGGTTGACGCTGCGTTACCCCGGGTGCGGGTGGGTCGTTGGGCACTCCCTCGTGTGCGCCGGTGCGTCAACCTGTGCGTTCGCACGGGCGGGGGTGCCGGCGTGACAGGAGGGAACACCCGTGCCGAAAGAATCGAAAAGACGGCCGGAAACCCCACGATGGAGTGAAGTCACTCAGGATCGCTGACCGTTCACTCTCAGTGCGTAATCCTTGCCGGGTCCCAAGCATTCCTCTCTGGGGGTCCCACACCTTGAACGGCCACACCTTCCGCAGCCCCGCACGCCGTTGCGCCACCGTCGCCGCGGCCACCGTTCTGGCCACCGGCCCGGCCACGCTGGCGGGCGCGGGCTCCGCGCACGCGACCGGCGTGCAGAACGGTCACGCGAGTGCCTCGGTCCTGCGTACCGGGCTCGACGTCTCCCTGCTCAACAAGACGGTGGACGTCCCGCTCGCCGTCTCCCTCGACGAGGTACAGGCGCCGCGCAGCGCGCGGCAGACCGCGCTGACCGCCCGCCTGGACGGCGTCGACGGCGGAAAGCCATTCAGCGTGCTCCGCGCGGACGTGGCGAAGGCGGACGCGACGGTCTCGGCGGGCGGGGCGGAAGGCACCGTGAACCTGGCCCACGCCCGCATCCACGTCCCCGGCCTGCCCCTGCTCTCCGTCATCGAGGTCGACCAGGTCACGTCCAGGGCGACCTGCGGGGCCGGAAAGCCCCCGGTCGCGACCACCGACGTCCCGGGCGCGGTGACGGTGCTCGGAAAGCGGGTGAGGCTCACCGCCGGCGGTACCACCGACGTCCGGGTGCCGGGCGTCGGCGAGGTACGCCTGGACCTGTCCAAGCGGGAGGCGACCGACCACACGGCCGCGGCGACGGCCCTCGACCTGAAGATCACCGTCAACCCGCTGAAACTCAACGTCGCCGAGGTGGAAGGCACGCTGACCCTGGCCAAGGCCACCTGCGAGTCCCCGACGGCCCCGGCGGGCCGGGAGTCCGCACCGCACACCCCGCCGCCCTCGACCCCGCCCACCGACCTGAAGCCCCAGGGCGCCCCCGCGAAGTCCGGCCTCGCGGAAACCGGAGGCAGCTCCCTGACCCCCTACCTGGCCGCAGGCTCGGCCGTCCTCCTGACAGCAGGCGGAGGCGTGGTCGCCCTGGCACGGCGACGGAGGGGCTGACGGACCCGAGTCCGAGCAGGCCCGCCGAGGTCGGGCCGCACCGTGCCGGGGGCGGAGGGACGGGGCCGCGGAAGGGTCAGCGGGCCAAGAGCGGCTGCTTCAGTCCTTGACCGGCGGACCAGCGCCCAGTGGATTATGCGACGGTGCCGACGACGGCGGCCAACTCCCGGTGGAGCGTGGAGCGCCGCGCTGATGCCGGCCCTGCCCAGTACCAGCGACACAGGTTCGGTGTGCCGATGCCGTCCGTCTCGTGCCAGGCGAACGACTCTGTGCGACTGGCCAAGGCGTGTGCTCCCCGCTTGAAGTCCGAGAAGCCGCGCGGTGGCCGAGAGCTCACGTACCGGTCCAGAGGCAGTCCGCGGCGGGCGACGGACAACGCGCGGACTTCCGGGTACGGCCAGCGGGGGTGGGTGAAGGGCGGCCGTTGCATGAAGTCTGATGCAGCCGGTGTGCCGGGGAATGCTTCCGTCGAGGCGAGCCTTTGGCGGGTGCTGCATCGCGTGCGGCGCAGTCGCGGAGGTCTCGCCGGTGCACATCCACACGGCCCGCCCATCCCACCGGAAACACAGCGGCACTTGATGCGGGCCGTGATCCGGATGGGCCGTTGAAACCCATATGTCCCGTTCTTTGGAGAGTCGTTCAAGGGCGTCGCGTCCGCGCTCCGGCACATCACGACGAGCGATTCCCGTGGTCTGCATGAGCGGCGACCCCAATCAGCGGTTCAAAGCGCGCATGAGGCGTTGGTCCTACTCCCAGCGATCGGCAAGCGACTCGGCCCGCAGCCCGGGGGCAACTGTGATGCTCGGGCCGACCAGTTGAAGATCTGAGTCACAACCGACCGTAACCAGCGAGATCACAATCCACAGCCGGAGTACTGGCCGGGGCCTGCTCGTCCCGACAAGCGGCAAGCCCGATCGGAGTTACCCGTTCGGCTCCGCGCCGGAACACTCCAAGGTCATGTTGCGTGTGTTTCCCAGCGGGACCAGCATGGAGGAGAGAACGTTTTCCACACCGTCGCCGGCCGCTTCCCGCGGGGCGATTCTCATGCTCGCCGCTTCCCGCAGCCGTGTCTGTACCTTTGCGGTTCCGTGCGTCGGTTCCGGTGCAGGCGATCGGTTTGTCCCGGCCCGGAGGCCTTTTCCGGCCGAGGGAGGAAACCCATGGCCACTGAAGCATCCATGCGGCCCGTTGAAGAGGGCACCCACCGTCCGGACGTCACTTACGCCCCGCTGGGCGGCGGCGTCGACCGTTCGGTCGTCGAGTCCACGCACACCGTCGAACCCACGTTGCTCGACTACCGGCCGAGAGCCGGTGGTGCCGCAAAGTTCGTCGACAACGGCGGTCAGGTCGTGCAGGTGGTCCAGTTGTTCCTCATCTACTGGGGCACCGCATGGACATCCACGTCACCACCGCCGACGCCGACATCGGCGCAGATCACCGCTGCGGCCCAGACCATGATGAGTAGCTCGTACATGGCCGGACTGACCGAGTACCGAGGCATCGGACGCGGTTTCGTCCGGGGGTCCACCGTGATCTCCACTGGTTCCACCCCGAACCCGCCGAACAACTTCACCGACGGACAGGTCTGGAACTTCGTCAACAGTCAACTGGCCGCCGGCACCTTGCCAGCTCCCGACGTCGACAACCAGACGCTGTACTGCGTAGTGATGCCGCCTGGGGTCAGCTCGAGTGGACCCTTTGCCGGGGAGCACAATTACAACACAAGGTCCGGACAGCGCATTCGCTACGCCTGGGTGACCAGCTCCAGCGGCCTCACCGGCTATACCCGAATCCTCAGCCATGAGCTGGTCGAGGCCGCGACCGACCCGGAAGGCACAGGGTTCCTGGGCGTCAGCGGCACATGCGCCGGGTCGGGTTGGTGCGAGATCGGCGACGTCTGCTCCTCCACTTCCACGCTCGATGGCGTGACCGTCCAGTCCTACTGGTCCAACGCGGCGGGGCAGTGTGTCGTCCCCGCGTGGCCCGCCCGCAGCTACCCGCGTATCGGCGTGCAATGGACCGGCACAGTAGGCCCGCACGCCTCCGCCCGCTGGTTCACCTTCAACTGGCCGGAATGGGAGCGCGTGGAGTGGAGGATGCTGCCCACGACACCCCGACCGGGAGCGCCTCAACTCAGGTGGGACGTCGCAGTGGAGCGTGCCTCGGGCAACAACCTGACCTACTGGATCACCGTCACCAACCTGACCGATCAGAGCGTGACGTTCGAGGGGCGCTACTGCGCACTCGGCCGCACCTGAAGCGACAGACACGCGAGGGAGCCAACAGTGATTACTGGAGTGCAGTTCCGCGGCACGCTGAACCCGAATCAAACAGGTCGCTGGTTCACGTACAACTGGGATGCGGCACAGCATGTGCTCTGGGAAGTCGTCCCCGACAGCGCACACCCCGGTGCTCCGCAGGTCGACTGGGATGTGGCCATCGAGCGCGGCGACCCCTCCCATGTCACCTACTGGATCACGATCACCAACCTGACCTCCACAGCGGTGCAGTTCGAGGCCCGGTACGCCATCGTCGCCTGAGGAGCGAGAGCCATGCGCTTTGTCATCGAGATCCCGGACGAGCTCTTCGCCCCTGCCGCCGCGGTGAGTCACGACGCCCGGGGCGGGGTCGGCCAGAACTTGGCAGACAGCCAGTCCGCCGGACCGGCGCCGTACATCACGGCAGGGGCAAAACTCTCCGGGCTCGGGTCCTATGACGCCCTGGATGCGGGGGAGGCCCGTCCGCGTGGCGGCGTGGTACCCACCGACGGCAGTGGATGCGCCCAGGACGCTGGCGCCGGGCCCGCCTGACTGACCCCCGCGATCGGCCCGAAGTCGCAAGCCCTCGCCGTTCGGTCAGCCATGATGGCAATGCAGGCACAGGTCTCCCCAAGTGATCAAAGAGCGTCGCAACTCCGTGATCACGGAATCTGTGCCTGCCTCAACTGCCGACCCAGCCCATCACTACACGTCGCGCACCGCGAGCAGTTCGACCGCGGCCCCGGACGACTCCGGCAGCGGTGCAGCGGCAGAACGCCGGGGATCTGGGGTCTGGGGCGCAGCCTCAGGGCCGGGAACCCCTCACCCCCGGCGAGTAGGGCGGGTGGGTGGGCAAGTCCCCGGTCAAGGCGGAGCTCAGCGCCCCCAGCAACCCGTCCACCGTCCCCCGGTCCCGCACCGCGAGCCGCAGCCACTCCACTCCCAGCCCCGGGAACGTGTCCCCACGCCGCACCGCGTACCCCAGGTCCCGCAACCGCCGCCGTACCCCGGCCGCCCCCGGCATCCGGACCAGCACGAAGGGGCCCTCGGCCGGCTCGATCACCCGCACCCCGTGCCCCGCGAAGGAGGCCAGGCCCGCCACCAGGTGGGCCCGGTCCGCCGCGATACGGTGCGCCGCTCGCCCCGCCTCCGCCAGCGCCCGCGGCTCCACGCACGCGACCGCCGCCGCGAGCGCCGGCGTGGACACCGGCCACAGCGGCTGGGCCCGCTCCAGCCGGGCGATCGTCTCCGCGTCGGACAGCACGTACCCGATCCGCAGGCCTGCCAGCCCCCATGTCTTGGTCAGGCTGCGCAGCACCACGAGGCCCGGCACGTCGGTACGCTCCGCCAGCGACTCCCGCTCGCCCGGCACCGCGTCCATGAATGCCTCGTCGACCACCAGTACCCGCCCCGGGCGCGCGAGCCCGGCGACGGCGGCCGCCGGATGCAGCACGGACGTCGGGTTCGTCGGGTTGCCGATCACCACCAGGTCCGCGTCCTCCGGAACCGCCGCCGCGTCGAGCCGGAAGCCGTCCGGCTCGGGCAGCAGCACCCGGCCCACGGTGTGCCCCGCGTCCCGCAACGCCGCCTCCGGCTCCGTGAACTGCGGGTGCACCACGACCGGCCGGCGCACCTTCAGCGCCCGCGCCAGCAGCACGAACGCCTCGGCCGCCCCCGCCGTGAGCAGCACCCGCTCCACGGGCAGCCCGTGCCGCGCCGCCACCGCCGCCCGCGCGGCCCGCCCGTCCGGGTAGGCCGCGAGCCCGCCGAGCGACTCGGCGATCCGCTCGCGCAGCCAGACCGGCGGGGTGTCCGCGCGGACGTTCACGGCGAGGTCGACCAGCGCGGACCCGCCGTCCCGGACCTCGGCGTCCCCGTGATGCCGAAGATCGTGCCCGCTCACCGCGGTGTCCTCAGTGCGCATGCGAGTGAGCGTGCCCTCCATGGTGGTGGTGCCCGTGGCCGTGGCCGTGGCCTTCGTGGTGACCGTCGTCGTCCGGGTGGAAGTGCGGTTGCTGCGGCAGTCCCACCTTGTCCTCGAAGCCCGGCAGCGCGATGCGGTACACGCACGAGTCGCAGTTCATCCGCAAGTCGCCCTTCACCGCCTCCTCGTACCGCTCCATCACCAGGTCGAGCAGCTCCGGCTCCGGCCCGATCACATCCGCCGGCCGCACCTCGACCTCGGGGTGCGCGGCCGCCCACTCCCCGGTCTGCTGCCGCACCCGGTCCGGCAGCACACCCGTGAACAGGAAGTACGGCAGCACGACGATGCGCCGCGCGCCGAGCCGCGCGCACCGGTCGAGACCGCTGGGCACGTCCGGAGCCGCCAGCGACACGAACGCCGTCTCCACGCCCGCGTACCCGCGCCCCTCCCACAGCAGCCGCGCCGCCTTGAACACCTCGGCGTTGGCGTCCGGGTCGGTCGAGCCGCGCCCGACCAGCAGGACGGTCACGTCGGACCGCTCCCCGGCCGTCCCGTCCAGCGCCTCCTCCAGCCGCCGCTGAAGCACGCGCAGCAGCGAGGGGTGCGGGCCCAGCGGACGGCCGTAGGTGTACGAGACCCCCGGGTGGCGTTCCTTCTCACGGGCCAGCGCCGCCGGGATGTCGCCCTTGGCGTGTCCGGCGGACACCAGCATCAGCGGCACGGCGGCGAACCGTTGCACGCCCCGCTCCACCAGCTCGGTGACCGCCTCGCCCAGCGGCGGCGGGGAAAGCTCGATGAAGCCGCCCGCGACCGGCAGTTCGGGGTGCCGGCGCCCCAACTCCCGTACGAAGTCGCGGAACGCCTCGGCTCCGGCGTCGTCCCGGGTGCCGTGACCGGCGATGAGCAGGGCGGGCGGCGTCGGGGTGGTCACAGGATCTCCTTCGAAGTGGGGTGGTACAGCAGGGCGTTGAGCGCGGCGGCGGCGACCGCCGAACCGCCCTTCTCGGACACGTTGCTCACGGCCGGCAGTCCGCTCTCGCGCAGCGCGGCCTTGGACTCCGCCGCGCCGACGAAACCGACCGGCAGGCCGATCACGAGCGCGGGCGAGGCGTCCAGCGTCAGCAGCTCCTCCAGGGCGGTCGGGGCGCAGCCGATCACCCACAGGGCGCCGGGGCCGACGTCCTCGTAGGCGAGCCGCATCGCGTGCGCCGAACGGGTCATCCCGGGCCCGGACCCGGCGTCCTTCAGCCGGCAGACGGTTTCGCGCCGGGTGATCCCGGCCGCGACCATCTCCACGTCCACGACCACGGGCGCCCCGGCGTGCAGCGCCGCGTGCGCCTCGGCGAGCTCGCCCTCGTCCAGGACGAGGTCGTCGGCGTAGTCCAGGTCGGCGGCGGAGTGGATGACCCGCTCCACCACCGCCCGGCTCAGCGGCGGGAAGTGCGAGGTGTCCAGACGGGCGCGCAGCCGCCGGAACGACTCCTGCTCGATCGGATGGACGACACGGTTCACCTGGCCTCCTCCGGACGGGTGTCCTGCCAGCGGTAGCCGCGCGGCGTGACCATGCGGCCCGCGATCGCACGGGTCGCGGTGTTGCCCACGGTCACGACCGTCATCATGTCGATCGTCGCCGGGTCCAGTTCGGCCAGCGTCGTCAGCCGGCTGGACTCGTCGGGCCGCGAGGCGTTGCGTACGGCGCCGACCGGCGTCGCCGGCTCCCGGTGTCCGGCGAGGATCGCCAGCGCCTTGGGCAGCTGCCAGTCCCGGCCCCGGGAGCGGGGGTTGTAGAAGGTCACGACGAGGTCCGCCTCGGCCGCGGCGCGCACCCGCCGTTCGATGACCTCCCACGGCGTGTGCAGGTCGGACAGACTGATCGAGACATGGTCGTGGCCGAGCGGCGCGCCGAGCACCGCCCCGGCCGCGAGCGCCGCCGTGACACCCGGCACGCCGATCACGTCGATGTCGTCGGACGCCTCGGCGAGCGCGGGGGAGGCCATGGCGTACACCCCGGCGTCCCCGCTGCCGATCAGTGCGACCGCGTGCCCGCGACGGGCCTCGGCGACCGCCGTGCGGGCCCGCTCCTCCTCGGCGCCGAGCCCGGACTCAAGGACCCGGGTGCCGGGCCGCAGCAGGTCGCGGATCTGGTCGACGTACTGGTCGAGCCCCACGAGTACGGAGGCGCGCCGCAGTTCGGCCGCGGCACGCGGAGTCAGCAGGTCCCGGGCGCCGGGCCCGAGCCCGACGACCGCGAGCCGCCCGCGCCCCGGCCGCCGAACGACGGCACAGGTGGCCATCGCGGGCTCGCCGTCCGCGCGCTCCGACTTCCGCTTGGGCACGAGGAGTTCACCGCCCCCGGCGAGCGCCGCGGCCTCCGCGACGGAGGGCGTGCCGACGGCGGCGAGCGGCGCGCTGGACGGATTGGGCACCGCGACGCCGGCCAGTTCCTCGGCGGAGTAGGTCACCAGAGGCACCCCCAGCCGCCCGGCCGCCGCGACGAGGCCCGGCTCGCCCGCCTTGGCGTCGACGGTGGCGAGTGCGGCGACGCTGCGAGCCGACAGCCCCGCGTCCCGCAGCGCGTCCTCGACCAGCCCGAGCACCTCCTCGGCCGGCACACCCCTGGAGGCGCCGACGCCGACGACGAGGGACGGCGGCCGCAGCAGTACCTCGTGCGTGCCGGGCTCGACCGCGCGGTCCGTCAGCCGGACCGTGTACGGCCCCTGCGGTGCCACCGGCAGCGCGGGCAGCGGCCACGGCACCTCGGTGTCGAGGACGACGGACTCGCCGTCCAGCAGCGCCCGCGACACCGCGGCGACGTCCCCCTCCACCGGGAGCCCGAGCGTGTCCAGCCCGGCCAGGCCCACGGAGTCCGTCGCCGTCGTCACCACGGGCTCGGCGCCCAGCAACGCGCCGACCTCCCGCGCGAGTTCGTTGGCGCCGCCGCCGTGCCCGCCGACCAGGGACACGGCGAACCGCCCGCCCTCGTCCACACACACCACACCCGGGTCGGACGTCTTGTCGCCCAGCAGCGGCGCGACCAGCCGGACGACCGCTCCCGTCGCCAGGAAGCACACGAGCTGCCCGCACTCCGCGAAGGCGGCGCGCACGGCGTCCCCGACGGGCCCGTCGTACACCCGGGTGCGGTCCGGCCACGTGGCCGCCAGCCGGTCCCGCGCAGCCGCCCCCGCCGCGGTGGCGGAAATGAGGCCGATCACTGAGCAACTCCTTCACTGGACGCCGGGGGCCGTACGCCCCACAGCAGGAAAACGGGATTGGTCGCCGCCAGCCGGGTCACGTCCCCCGGCAGCGGCACGAGCCGCGACGACTGCAGCAGCACGCCGTCGCAGTCGAACCCGGCGGCGGTGAGCGCCTCGCGCGCGGCCGGCACCCGGTCGAGCGCGGCCATGGCGACGACGACGGTCCGCCGGGCCCGCTGCGCGCACGCGCCGACGATCCCGGGCAGCTCGCGCCCTCCGCCGCCGACGAACACCGCGTCCGGATCGTCGCCGAGTCCGGCCAGCGCCTCGGGCGCCGAGCCGTGCACCGCCGCCACATCGACCCCGTGGGCGGCCGCGTTGGCGCGCACCCGCTCGATGCCGTCCGCCGTCTTCTCGACCGCGACGACGGCCGCGCCGAGCCGCGCGCACTCCACGGCCACCGAGCCCGACCCGGCGCCGACGTCCCAGACCAGGTCGCCCAGGCGCGGCCCGAGCCGGGCCAGGGCGAGCGCCCGCACCTCGAACTTGGTGATCATCGAGTCCCGGTGCGCGAAGGCGCCCTCCTCCAGCGCCCAGCCCGCGGGACCCGCCGCGGGCCCGGCGACCGTCCGTACGGCACCCAGTGCCCGCGCCTCGTCCAGGCACAGCACCACACTCACCGCCGTACCCCAGTCCCGGGCGGCCGCCTCGGCGGGCGTGACCCGTTCGACGCGCTCGCGCTCCGGGTCGCCCAGCGCGACCGCCACCACCAGCACCCGGTCGCGGCCGAGGGTGCGCGCCAGCGCGGCCCCCAGCTCGGCGGGTCCGGCTCCCGGCCCGGTCAGCACGGCGACCTTCGGCCGCGCCCGGCAGGCGTTGACGGCCGTGCGCAGGTCCCGGCCGTGCGCGCTCACCACCACCGCGTCGTCCCACGGCAGCCCGAGCCGTGCGAAGGCGGTGGCGACGGAGGAGACACCCGGACGGACATCCAGCCGCCGCGGCCCGAACCGCTCGGCCAGGGCCCGCACGATCCCGAAGAACCCGGGGTCGCCGGAGGCCAGCACGACCACCCGCCGCTCCTTGCCGAGGTACCCCTCGATGACGTCGAGCGCGGGCGCCAGCGGCCCCAGCACGACCCGCTCGGCCGTCTCCGGCAGCCGTACGGCGTCCAGGTGCCGGCGCCCGCCCACGACGAGTTCGGCGCCGAGGAGGGCCTCCGTCCCGTACGCCGTGCCGGTGCCGGTGCCGACGACCGTGATCACCTGCCCGCACCCCGCGCGCGCAGGGCCTTGCGGGCCTCCGGGTCGGCCTTGCGGTAGCCGTGGAAGTGACCCGGGTGGTACAGGTGCGAGCGCGTTCCGTGCGCGTCCAGGGCCGGGCCGACCAGGAAGAGCGTGTGCTTCCAGAGCTTGTGCTCCTTGACCGTCTCCTCCAGCGTGCCGATCGTGCACCGTACGACCAGCTCTTCCGGCCAGGTCGCCTGGTAGGCCACCACGACCGGCGTGCTGGTCGGATAGCCGCCCTCCAGCAGCTCCCGCACCAGCTGGCCGCTGCGGGCCGCCGACAGGAAGATCGCCATGGTGGTGCCGTGCCGGGCGAACTCGCGGACCTCCTCACCGGGCGGCATCGGCGTCTTGCCGCCACCGAGCCGGGTCAGGACGACCGACTGCGCGACCTCGGGGATGGTCAGTTCACGCTGTGCGAGGGCGGCGACGGCGGAGAAGGCGGAGACGCCGGGCACGACCTCCGTCTCGATGCCGATCCGCGCGCACCGGTCGAGCTGCTCCTGTGTGCCGCCCCACAGGGCCGGGTCGCCGGAGTGGATGCGGGCCACCTTCAGGCCCTCGGCGCGGGCCCGCTCGTAGACGGCGACGACGTCCTCCAGGGACATGGTCGCCGAGTCCAGGATCTCCGCGCCCTCGCGCGTGTGTTCGAGTACCTCCGCCTGGACCAGGCTGGCCGCCCAGATCACGACGTCGGCCTCGGCGATCGCGCGTGCGGCGCGGAACGTCAGCAGGTCGGCGGCGCCGGGGCCGGCACCGACGAAGGTCACCTTGCCGGCGGGGGCATCGGCCATGGGGTCGGGTCCTCTCGTACGGAATGTCACGGTGTGTACAGGTGGAGCGGGGGCCGGATGTGCGCGAGCGGGGGTTGATCCGATAGCAAGGGCACATGGCGGTCTTCGTCGCGCTCGGCGCGTTCCTGATGACGCTGGCCGGCGGCTGGACGGCTCAGCGGGTCACCGACCGCCGCCATCTGGTCCTGGGACTGGCGGGCGGCCTGATGCTGGGCGTGGTCGGCCTGGACCTGCTGCCGGAGGCGCTGCACGCGGCGGGCCGCGAGGTGTTCGGCGTACCGGCGGCCCTGTTGCTGTTCGTGGCCGGCTTCCTGCTGGCCCACCTGGTGGAGCGGCTGCTGGCCGCACGGCAGGCCGCGCACGGCGGCGACGAGGAACACCACCACCGCGTGCCGGAGGTGGGCCTCACGGCGGCCGCCGCGATGGTGGGTCACAGCGCCATGGACGGCGTGGCGATCGGCGCGGCCTTCCAGGTGGGCGGCGGCATGGGCGCCGCGGTGGCGCTGGCCGTGATCGCCCACGACTTCGCGGACGGCTTCAACACGTTCACCATCACCAGCCTGTACGGCAACGCGCGCCGCAAAGCGGTCGCCATGCTGGTGGCGGACGCGCTGGCACCGGTGGTGGGCGCCGCCTCGACCGCGTTCGTCGCCATTCCGGAGTGGTTCCTCGGCGGCTATCTCGGCCTCTTCGGCGGGGTGCTGCTCTATCTCGCCGCGGCCGAGATCCTGCCCGAGGCCCACCACGAGCACCCGGCCCGTTCCACCCTGCTGTGCACGGTCGCGGGCGTGGTCTTCATCTGGGTGGTCGTGGGCCTGGCGGCCTGACCGGTCCGCCCCCGCGCGGGTACGCCTCACAGCTTGCCGCCCCGCCCGCCCTCGCGCCGCGCGGGTGCGATGAGCGTCGACAGGTAGGGCAGGGCGGCGCCGTCGAGATCGGCGGCCGGCCGGATCGACTCCCCGGGCAGCCCCAGCGCCGACCCCCACACCGCGGTGCCGATCCGCCCGCTGTCGCGCAGCGCCTGGGCGACCTCGTGGGCCTGCCGCCCGAACTTGTACGCGACGACGGTCCCGGGCCCGTTCAGCGCCTCCTTCAGGACGGCGGCCCCGGCGGTCACGGGCACGAGCGTCAGGGGCTCGGTCCCCTCGGTGAGCACCGCCCCCGAACGCGCCGCGAGGTCCTGCATGGCGGTGATGCCGGGCACGGTCTCCACGACGGTCCCCGGTACCGCCTCGGCGACGGTCTGTGCAAGATAGGTGAAGGTCGAATAGACGTTGGGGTCACCGATGGTGGCGAAGGCGACGGAGGCGTGCGCGCGCAGAAGCCCGGCGACCCGCTCACCGGCGGCGTCCCACGCGGCCTCGCGCCGCGCCCGGTCGGACCGCTCGTTCAGCGCGAACACCACCCGGACGACCTTCTCCCCGGGCACGTAGTGCAGCACGGTGGCCTCGGCACGCCCCCGCTCCATGGTGTCCATCACCGGCACGACCACGACGTCCGCCGCACGCAGCGCGTTGACGCCCTTGACGGTCACCAGCTCCGGATCGCCGGGTCCGACTCCGACTCCGATCAGCCTGCTGCTCATGACGTCCGGCACCTCTCGACGAACCGACGGGCCACACCGGGCGAGGCCGCCCAGTGCGTGTGCAGATAACTCGCGTGCACACCTTGTTGTACGAAACCTTCGACCCGCCGGGCAGGAGCGCGTACGCCCCAGGCGGGAGCCGCCGGGGCCGTTCCCGAGCCGGGCTCGACGACGGTCCGGTGGAACTCGTGCCCGCGCACCCGCTGCCCGGCGGCGGCCAGCACGCTGTCGCTCACGGCCACGGCGTCCCGGTAACCGAGCGTGAGCCGCCCGCTCATCCGGGCGGTGACGTCCAGCACCCCGCACATCGGCCGCCCGTCCAGCTCCCGGCACAGATACAGCAGCCCGGCGCACTCGGCCGCCACGGGCGCCCCGCCCGACGCCAGCACGGCAACGGCCCTGCGCAACGGCTCGTTGGCGGACAACTCCTCCGCGTACACCTCGGGAAACCCACCGCCGACGACCAACCCACCAGCCCCCTCGGGCAGTTGCTCATCGCGGAGCGGATCGAAGGGGACGACTTCGGCACCGGCGGCAGCGAGCAGCTCGGCGTGCTCGGCGTAGGAGAACGTGAAGGCGGCCCCACCGGCAACGGCAACCCTCGGCGCCGCGCCGGCGCGGGCAGCAACCCTCGGCGCCGGGCCGGCCTCGGCGGTAACGGGCTGCGGTGGCGGCGCGTCACCCAGGACCTCACCCGGCTCCCAGCCCGCACAGGACAACGTCCCCGCGCTCCGCGCCAGCGCGACCAGCGCCGGCAGATCGCACCCCGCCTCCACCTGCCCCGCCATCGCCGCAACGGCGTCCACGGCCTGCGCCCGCCGCTCGGCGACCGGCACCAGCCCAAGGTGCCGCGACGGCGTGTCGACCTGCGGGGCCCTCCGCAGCACGCCCAGCACCGGCACCCCCACCGACTCCAGCGCCTCCCGCAGCAATCCCTCATGCCGGTCGGAGGCGACCTTGTTCAGGATCACACCCCCGACCCGCACCTCCGGGTCCCACGTCACGAACCCGTGCACCAGCGCCGCCACCGACCGCGACTGCGAGGAGGCGTCCACCACCAGCACCACCGGCGCCCGCAGCAGCTTCGCGACATGAGCGGTGGACGCCAGTTCGCCCTCCCCGGCGGCCCCGTCGTACAGCCCCATCACGCCCTCGACGACCGCGATGTCGCACCCGCGTGCCCCGTGCAGGAACAGCGGACCGATCAGCTCCGGCCCGCACAGATACGCGTCGAGGTTGCGCCCCACCCGCCCGGTGGCGAGCGCGTGATACCCGGGATCGATGTAGTCCGGCCCGACCTTGTGCGGGGACACGGAAAGCCCCCGCGCGGTGAGCGCGGCCATCAGCCCCGTGGCGACGGTGGTCTTGCCGCTGCCGGACGACGGCGCGGCGACGACCAGCCGGGGCACGGACGGGGACGTCACCACTCGATGCCCCTCTGCCCCTTCTGCCCGACGTCCATGGGGTGCTTGACCTTGGACATGTCGGTGACGAGATCGGCGAAGTCCACCAGCTTCTGGGGCGCGTTCCGCCCGGTGATCACCACATGCTGGGTCCCGGGCCGGTGCCGCAGCACGTCGACGACCTCGTCCGGGTCGACCCAGCCCCAGTGCATCGGGTACGCGAACTCGTCGAGCACGTACAGCCGGTACGTCTCGGCGGCCAGGTCCCGCTTGACCTGCTCCCAGCCCTCGCGGGCCTTCTCCTCGTTGGTGGAGTTGTCACCCTGGATGCCGTGCTGGACCCAGGACCAGCCCTCGCCCATCTTGTGCCAGTCGACGCTCCCGCCCTGCCCGGAGGCCCCGAGCACCCGCAGGGCGTTCTCCTCGCCGACCTTCCACTTCGCCGACTTGACGAACTGGAACACCCCGATCGGCCAGCCCTGGTTCCAGGCGCGCAGCGCCAGCCCGAACGCGGCGGTGGACTTGCCCTTGCCCACCCCGGTGTGCACGACCACGAGCGGCCGGTTGCGCCGCTGGCGTGTCGTCAGTCCGTCGTCCGGTACGACACTCGGCTGTCCCTGCGGCATTACGCGGCCCTCCTCGGAGTCCTCTGCATACCCTGCGTGCCCTGCGCCCCCTGCACATCCCTGACCAGCCCGGCGATCGAGTCCGCCCGCAGCTCGTCGAGCGTCACCGCGGTGCCCCCCAGCTCACCCGCGAGCTGCCCGGCCAGCCCCAGCCGCACCGGCCCCGACTCGCAGTCCACGACCACGGAGGCGATCTGCCCGGCCGCGAACAGCCGCGCCGCACGCGCCGCCAGTGCGACCGGCTCCGGACCGCCGGTGGCCCGCCCGTCCGTCACCACCACGACCAGCGCCCGCCGCGCCGGGTCCCGCAGCCGCTCCACCCGGAGCACCTCGTGCGCCCTGAGCAGCCCGGCGGCGAGCGGCGTGCGCCCTCCGGTCGGCAGCGACTCGAGCCGGGCCGCCGCCGCGTCCACCGACGAGGTCGGCGGCAGCGCGACCTCGGCCGCCGACCCCCGGAAGGTCACCAGCCCCACCTTGTCCCGCCGCTGGTAGGCGTCGAGCAGCAGCGACAGCACGGCCCCCTTCACGGCGCCCATCCGCTGCCGCGCCGCCATCGACCCGGAGGCGTCCACGACGAACAGCACGAGATTCCCCTCGCGCCCCTCCCGGGTCGCCTGCCGCAGATCGTCCCGCCGCACCACCAGCCCCGGCCCGGACCGCCCGCGCGCCCGCTGGTGCGGGGCGGCGGCCTGCACCGTCGCCGCCAGGTGCAGCTTGGTCAGGGCGCCCCGGGGCCGCCGGGCCCCGGTCGTCCGCCCGTGCTCGGTCCGCGCCCGCGACCGCCGCCCGGTGGCGCCCTCGCCGATGCCGGGAACGCTCAGCACCTTCGTACGGAAGGGCTCGCAGGCCCGGGCCGGGGTCTGCTCGCCCGCCCCGGCCCCGGAGGTCTGCGGCTCCGCGTCGTCGCCGGTCTCGGGCCGCGCCCCCGTGTCACCGCCCTGCGGGTCGCCGTCGCCCTGCGGGGGCCGCCCGCCCCCACCGGGCCCGGACCCGGGCCCGTCCGGGTCGGGGTCCTCCTCCTCAGGGGAGTCGCCGAACTGCTCCAGCGTCTCGTCCAGCCTGTCCTCGTCGAGCCCCGGCGCGTCGAAGGGGTTCCGCCGGCGCCGGTGCGGCAGCGCGAGCAGCGCGGCCTGCCGCACGTCCTCCGCGAGCACATCGGTCCGCCCCGCCCAGGCCGCCAGCGCCGTCGCCGTGCGCGCCATCACGATGTCGGCGCGCATGCCGTCCACCTCGAAGGCCGCACAGGTCGCCGCGATCTGCCGCAGCGCCCCGTCGCCCAGCCGTACCTGCGGCAGCAGCGCGCGCGCCGCCACGATCCGCGCCCGTACGGCGGCCTCCTCCTCGGCCCAGCGGGCCGCGAAGGCGGCCGGATCGTCGTCGTACGCCAGCCGCCGGCGCACGACCTCCACCCGCTGCTCCGGCTCCCGCGAGGCCGCGACCTCGACGGTCAGCCCGAACCGGTCCAGCAACTGCGGCCGCAGTTCGCCCTCTTCGGGGTTCATGGTCCCGACGAGCAGGAACCGGGCGGCGTGCCGTACGGAGACGCCCTCGCGCTCGACGTACGAGGCGCCCATCGCCGCCGCGTCGAGCAGCAGGTCGACCAGATGGTCGTGGAGCAGGTTGACCTCGTCGACGTAGAGGATGCCCCGGTGGGCGTCGGCGAGCAGGCCGGGCTCGAAGGCCTTCACGCCCTCGGCGAGCGCCCGCTCGATGTCGAGGGCGCCCACCAGCCGGTCCTCGGAGGCGCCGACGGGGAGTTCGACCATGCGGGCCGGCCGGGACTCGAGGGCCTCCGCCTCGTGCGGCCCGTCCGGGCAGGCCGGGTCCGGGGCGCCGGGGTCGCAGGAGAAGCGGCACCCGGAGACGACGTCCACCGCGGGCAGCAGCGCCGAAAGGGCCCGCACCGCCGTCGACTTGGCGGTGCCCTTCTCGCCGCGCACCAGCACACCGCCGACCGCCGGTGAGACGGCGTTCAGCAGCAGCGCGAGCCGCAGGTCGTCCTGGCCGACGACGGCCGTGAACGGGAACGGGGTACTCACTTCTCGTCGCCCTCCAAGTCGCCTTCGAGTTCCAGGTAGGTGGCGCGCAGCCGCTCCAGGGTGTCCGCGTCCGGCTCGGCCCACAGCCCACGGTCGGCGGCCTCCAGCAGCCGTTCCGTGATGCCGCGCAGCGCCCACGGGTTGGACTTCCTCATGAAGTCCCGGTTCTCGGCGTCGAAGACGTACTCGGCGCTGAGCTTCTCGTACATCCAGTCGTCGACCACGCCCGCCGTGGCGTCGTAGCCGAAGAGGTAGTCGACGGTCGCCGCCATCTCGAAGGCGCCCTTGTAGCCGTGCCGCCGCATGGCCGCCATCCAGCGGGGGTTGACCACGCGGGCGCGGAAGACGCGGTGGGTCTCCTCGCCCAGCGTCCGGGTCTTCACCTGGTCGGGCACGGCGGAGTCGCCCACGTACGCCTCGGGGCTCGCGCCCGTCAGATGGCGCACCATCGCGACCATGCCGCCGTGGTACTGGAAGTAGTCGTCGGCGTCGACCAGGTCGTGCTCACGGGTGTCGACGTTCTTCGCGGCCACGGCGATCCGCCGGAACGCGGTCTCCATGTCCCCGCGCGCCGCCCGCCCGTCCAGGCCGCGCCCGTAGGCGTAGCCGCCCCACACGGCGTACACCTCGGCGAGGTCGGCGTCGGAACGCCAGTTGCGGGCGTCGATCAGCGGCAGCAGACCGGCGCCGTACGCGCCCGGCTTGGAACCGAAGACACGGGCCGTGGCCCGGCGCCGGTCGCCGTGCGCGGCGGTGTCCTCGTCGGCGTGCGCCCGTACGTAGTTCGACTCGGCGGGCTCCTCCAGCTCGGCCACCGCCCGCACCGCGTCGTCGATCAGCCCGACCACGTGCGGGAACGCGTCCCGGAAGAAGCCGGAGATACGGACCGTGACGTCGATGCGCGGCCGGCCCAGCTCCGCCAGGGGCACCACCTCGAAGCCGGTCACCCGGCGCGAGGCGTCGTCCCACACCGGGCGGCAGCCCAGCAGCGCCAGGATCTCGGCGATGTCGTCGCCCTGGGTGCGCATGGCGGACGTGCCCCAGACGGTGAGGCCGACGGACTTGGGGTATTCGCCGGTGTCCTGCAGATACCGCTGCACCAGGGAGTCCGCGAGCGACTGGCCGACCTCCCAGCTGAGCCTGGACGGGATGGCCTTGGGGTCCACCGAGTAGAAGTTCCGGCCGGTCGGCAGCACGTTGACCAGGCCGCGGGTCGGTGAGCCGGACGGGCCCGCCGGGACGTAACCGCCCTCCAGCGCGCGGAGGATGTGGCCGATCTCGTCGGTGGTCCTCGCCAGCCGGGGTACGACCTCGGTGCAGGCGAACTCCAGCACGGCCACCGCGTCCGGCAGTTCACCTCCCAGGACGTCACGGACGAGACCGGCGGCGGCCGCGACGTCCCACCCTCGGGACTCCATTCCCTCCGCGAGCCGCCGGCACAGCTGCTCCAGCAGGTCGATCGTGTCGGCGGCCGTTCGCGCCGGGCCCTGAACCAGGTCCGTCAGCTCCACCGGCACCTTCACCGGTGCGCCAGGCTCGGCCAGCAGTTCCTTCTCCACCAGCCCGAAGTGCGCCGCCAGCGACGCCCTCAGCCCCGGCACCGCGCCCGCCTGCCCGCCCCACACCTGCGCGGCGCGCAGCACCGCGAGCACCAGGTTCACGCGCGGCTCACCGACCGGCCCGCCGCCCAGGATGTGCAGGCCGTCGCGGATCTGCACGTCCTTGATCTCGCACAGATAGCCGTCGATGTGCATGACGAACTCGTCGAACCCGGCGTCGTCCGGCTGCTCGTCCACGTGCAGGTCGTGGTGCAGCTCGGCGGCCTTGACCAGGGTCCAGATCTGGGCCCGGACGGCCGGGGCCTTCGCCGGGTCCAGGTCGCAGACGAGCGCGTACTCGTCGAGCAGCTGCTCCAGCCTGGCCAGGTCGCCGTAGGTGTCGGCGCGCGCCATCGGCGGGACGAGGTGGTCGACGACCGTGGCGTGGCCGCGCCGCTTGGCCTGGGTGCCCTCGCCGGGGTCGTTGACGATGAAGGGGTAGATCAGGGGCAGGTCGCCGAGGACCGCGTCGGGGGCGCAGCCGCGCGACAGCCCGAGGCCCTTGCCCGGCAGCCACTCCATCGTGCCGTGCTTGCCCATGTGCACGATCGCGTCGGCGCCGAAGCCACCCTCCGACGGCGCGGCCTCCAGCCAGCGGTACGCCGCCATGTAGTGGTGGGACGGCGGCATGTCGGGGTCGTGGTAGATCGCGATCGGGTTCTCGCCGAAGCCGCGCGGCGGCTGGATCATGACGACCACGTTCCCGAACCGCAGGGAGGCGAGCACGATGTCGTCGCCGTCGACGTAGAGAGAACCCGGCGGCTCGCCCCACGCCTGAAGCATGCCGTCCCGAAGCCCGGGATCCAGCCTGTCGAACCACGCCCGGTAGCCGGCGAGCGGCACCCGCGCGGGCGCGGCGGCCAGCTGCTCCTCCGTCAGCCACTCGACGTCGTGGCCGCCGGCCTCGATGAGGCGGTGGATCAGCTCGTCGCCGTTGTCGGGGTAGCCCTCGACGGCGTAGCCCGCCTCCCGCAGCGCGTCCAGCACCCGTACCGCCGAGGCGGGGGTGTCGAGGCCGACCGCGTTGCCGACCCGCGAGTGCTTGGTCGGGTAGGCGGTGAAGACCAGCGCGATCTTCTTGTCGGCGTTGGCCTGGTGCTTCAACCGGGCGTGGCGTACGGCGATTCCGGCGACGCGGCCGGCCCGCTCGGGGTCGGCGACGTACACGGGCACGTCGCCGGTCCCCTGCTCCTTGAAGGAGAACGGCACCGTGACGAGCCGCCCGTCGAACTCCGGGATCGCGACCTGCATCGCCGCGTCCATGGGGGAGAGGGCGGCGTCGGACCCGTCCCAGACCGCGTGCGAGGAGGTGAGGCAAAGGCCCTGCAGCACGGGGATGTTCAGGTCGGCGAGCGCGCCGATGTCCCAGGACTCCTCGTCGCCGCCCGCCGACGCCCGCGAGGCGTGCGTGCCGCCCGCGGCGAGGACGGTGGCGACCAGGGCGTCGGCCCTGCCCAGGATCTCGTACAGCCCGGCGTCCGCGCCGCGCAGCGAACCGCAGTACACGGGAAGGGCGTTGGCGCCCCGCGCCTCGATGGCGTCGCACAGCGTGTCGACGAACGCCGTGTTCCCGCTCAGCTCATGGGCCCGGTAGAAGAGCACGCCGATGGTCGGGCGGCCGCGGGCGAAGGGACGCTCGCCGTGGACGCCGTACTCGGGCATCTTCTGCGGCTCGGTGAATCCCTCTCCCGTCAGCAGCACGGTGTCGGACAGGAACCGCGCGAGTTCGGTGAGGTTGGCGGGACCGCCCTCGACGAGGTACCTGAGTGCTTCGGCGACGACACCGGCCGGCACGGACGACTCGGCCATCAACTCCGCGTCCGGGACGGTCTCTCCACCGAGCAGCACGGTCGGGATGCCGGAGGCCTTCAGGGCGGCCAGCCCGTCCTCCCAGGCACGTTTGCCGCCGAGCAGCCGTACGACGGCGAGGTCCGCGCCGTCGAGCAGTGCGGGCAGCTCGGCCCGCACGTCCACGCGGGTCGGGTTGCCGATCCGGTAGGAGGCGCCGGAGGCACGGGCCGCCAGCAGATCGGTGTCGGCGGTCGACAACAACAACACTGTGCTCATGCGGGCGCTCCCGGTGGAATGAAGGGCAGTCCTTGCGGCGCGCCCGACTCGATGAGCCGCCAGAGCGCGTCCGTGTCCGCGTGCTGTTCGATCAGGTCGCCGAGCCGGTCGAGCTGCGCCTCGCGCAGCGCGGCGAACGACGTGTCGGGGGCGGGTACGAAGCGGCGGCCCGCGGTGGCCGCCACCTCGCGCAGGAAGGCCCGCCGGAAACCGTCCGACTCCAGCGAGCCGTGCCAGTGCGTGCCCCAGACGGAGCCGGCCCGGCAGCCGTCGAGGAAGGGGACCCCGCCGGTGACCTCGGCGATCCCGTGGTGGATCTCGTAGCCCTCGACCCGCTCGCCCAGGGCCTCGCCGGCCGGCCGGGTCAGGGTCTTCTCCCGGGCGAACCGGACCCGTACCGGCAGCAGTCCGAGCCCGTCGACGTGCCCGCGCCGGCTCTCGACCTCGTCCTCGATGTGCTCGCCGAGGATCTGGAAGCCGCCGCAGACGCCGAGCACGGGCCGCCCCTCGGCAGCCCTGCGCCGCAGCGCCTCGGCCAGTCCCCGCTCCCACAGCCAGTCCAGCGCCCGGACCGTGCCCCGGGTCCCCGGCACGACCACGAGGTCCGCGTCGGCCAGTTCCTCGGGCCGGTCCACGAAGCGCACGACGACGCCCGGTTCGGCGGCCAGCGCGTCCACGTCCGTGAAGTTGGACATCAGCGGAACGGCGCAGACGGCGACCCGCAGGACTTCCTCGCCGACGGGGGCGCTGACTTCGGACTCCCGCACGGTGCCCCGCAACGGCACCCTCCCCCAGGCTCTCAACGGCGTTCGAGCAGGTGGGACCCCCATCCCGTCCTCCTCGTCGATGCCGAGCCCGTGCCGGAACGGCAGGACGCCGTAGGTACGCCGCCCGGTGAGCCCGTGCAGCATGTCGAGGCCGGGTTCGAGGAGGGAGACATCGCCCCGGAACTTGTTGACGAGGAACCCGGCGACCAGTTCCTGGTCCTCGGGGGAGAGCAGGGCGACGGTGCCGAAGAAGGAGGCGAAGACGCCGCCGCGGTCGATGTCGCCGACGACGAGCACGGGCAGCCGCGCGTTCCGCGCGATTCCCATGTTGACGATGTCGGTCCGGCGCAGATTGATCTCCGCCGGGCTGCCCGCCCCCTCACAGATCACCGCGTCATACGTGCCCCGCAACTCGGCGAGGCAGTCCAGCACGGTCCCGAGGAGCCCCTGCTGACGGCCGCCGTGGTAGCCGCGCGCGCTCAACTCGCCGACCGGCCTGCCCAGCAGCACCACCTGGCTGCTCTGCTCGCCGCCCGGCTTGAGCAGCACCGGGTTCATCAGCGCGGTGGGCTCGATCCGGCAGGCCTGGGCCTGCATGGCCTGCGCCCGCCCGATCTCGGCGCCCTCGCGTGTGACGAACGAGTTGAGGGACATGTTCTGCGCCTTGAAGGGCGCGACCTTGACCCCCTGCCGCACCAGCCACCGGCAGATCCCGGCCGTGACGACGCTCTTCCCGGCGTCGGAGGTGGTGCCGGCGACGAGCAGCCCGCCGCTCATGAGGTACGTCCCTTCGTCCGACGGTTGCAAAGGAGCCTGGCGACGGCGCACGTGCCGAGCGCGAGCCAGCTCACGCGCCGGGAGAGCCGTACGGCCCGTTCGATGTCACCCACCTGGACTGCACGCCCGGGGCTGTTGAGCACCGGCCGGTGCTCCACACGCCCCCCGTACGACAACGTGCCCCCCAGCCGCACCCCGAGCGCCCCCGCGAACGAGGCCTCGACCGGCCCGGCGTTGGGGCTCGGGTGCTTGGCGGCGTCGGCGCGCCAGGCCCGTACGGCGCCTCGCGGATCAGGACCCGCCACGGCCGCCGCGGCGGCGGTGAGCCGTGCCCCCGGCCAGCCCGCGAGGTCGTCGAGCCGGGCGGAGGCCCAGCCGTAGCGGCGGTGGCGCGGGGACTTGTGGCCGACCATGGCGTCGAGGGTGTTGACGGCCCGGAACCCGAGCAGCCCCGGCACACCGGCGACGGCGCCCCACACCAGCGCGCCCACCACCGCGTCGGAGGTGTTCTCGGCGACGGACTCCACGACGGCCCGGGCGATCGAGTCGGCGTCCAGGGCCTGCGGGTCGCGCCCGCACAGATGGGGCAGTCGCGCCCGGGCGCCGGCCACGTCCCCGGCCTCCAGCGCCCGCCCGATCGCGCGCGCCTCCCGCCCGAGCGAGGTCCCCCCGACGACGGCCCAGGTGGCGGCGGCGGTCAGGGCGGCGGAGGCGGTACGGGAGGGGCGTACGGCGGACGCGGCGAGCGCGGCCGACGACACGACGCCCCCGACGCACACCGCGGTGTGCAGGGCGCCCCATCCGCGGTGGTCCCGCCACAGCGCGCGTTCCACGGCGCCCGCGGCCCGCCCGAACGCGGCGACCGGGTGCCCGCGGCGTGGATCGCCGAGGAGCAGGTCACCGAGGAGGCCGGCGGCGGCGCCGTACGCGAAGACGCGATCGGCACCCATCGGTTCAGCCGACCGTGGGGCCGGGCAGAGCGTCGCTGTTGAACCTCGGTCGGCAGCCGCGCATGGCGATATGTCCTCACTCAGGGTGTCCACGCCCTGGTTCGACTAGACCGGCGGTGAGAGTTCCTGGCTCCCGGGGATGTTCTTCCCCGGTCACAGTGGCGGGACCGCGCCGGACTCGCACCGGCTTCCTCTCCTGCCGCCGTAGATGGCTCCGGCAGTCCACCACGCCCGCGAACACCCGTCAACTTGCCGTTGACCTGCGAAGCGGTACTGAGATGAGGCCCACACCGCCGATGTGAAAAGCCCGCCCTGCCCGGTCCGCCGGGGCGGCGGTCGGGCAGGGCGGGCGGTGAGGTGCGAGGAGCCGCGAGCGGGTGCTCGGACAGGTGCTCGGGCCGGCGCTCGGGCTCGGGCCGTGGCCGTGATCGGTGTCAGGCCTTGGCCATGATCAGGTAGATCCCGTAGGCCACCGCGGCGGCGCACGCGGCGAAGCAGACGTATGCGCCGGTGACCGCGAGTGCCCCGCCGCCGCTGCCCTGGGTGACGGCACGCTCCCGGCGGGAGAGGCCGGCGATGCCCAGGGTGAACAGGGCCACGAGGCCCACGGTGACGCCGAGGCTGACGCCGAAGACGGAGCCGAGGGCTGCCCAGTCGATCTTCATGGTGATGCTTCCTTCGGTAACCGGGTCGGGCTCAGACGGCGGCGGCCGGCGGGACCGCCTGGGCGGCCGTGTGCGCCGGGTCGGCGCCGGGCGCGGTCGCCGGGGCGGGGATCGTGGCCGCGAGGTCCTCCGTCGCCGGGGCGGCGGCCTCGGTCACGGGAGCCGCCGGGGGCGGGGACACGGCGGCGATGGCCTGGGTGACCACGCCGGCCGGCTCCTCGGCCTCGTTGACGTTGGTGTGGTCGACGACCTGACGCCGGGAGAGCTTCCAGATCCCGGCGCTCGCGGTCACCAGGAACACGGCGACCAGCGCGGTGCCCCAGTCGCCGAGGGCCGTCACGGCCTCCGCGCCGGCGCCGACCAGGGCCGCGGCCGGCAGCGTGAGCACCCAGGCGACGGCCATCCGGGTGGCGGTGGACCAGCGGACCACGCCGCCCTTGCGGCCCAGACCCGCGCCCATCACCGAGCCGGAGACGACGTGCGTGGTGGAGAGCGAGAAGCCGAGGTGGGAGGAGGCCAGGATGGCCGTGGCCGCGCTGGTCTGGGCCGCGAAGCCCTGCTGCGGCTGCAGGTCGGTCAGGCCCTTGCCCATGGTGCGGATGATGCGCCAGCCGCCGATGTAGGTGCCGAGCGCGATGGCCAGGCCCGCGGACAGGATGACCCAGGTGGGAGGGTTGGAGCCGGGGGCGATGGCGCCGCCGGCGATCAGGGCGAGGGTGATGACGCCCATCGTCTTCTGCGCGTCGTTGGTGCCGTGGGCCAGCGAGACCAGGCCCGCGGAGGCGACCTGGCCGGCCCGGTGGCCCTTCTCGGCCGCCTTGCCGTCCGACTTCCGGCCGATGGTGTACGACAGCCTGGTCGAGACCATGGCCGCGATGCCCGCGACGACCGGAGCGGCGACGGCGGGGAGCAGCACCTTGGTGACGAGCACGTCGCCGTGCACCGCGCCGAAGCCGGCGGAGGCGATCGCCGCACCGATCAGGCCGCCCATGAGGGCGTGCGAGGAACTGGACGGAAGCCCGACCAGCCAGGTCAGCAGGTTCCAGAGGATCGCGCCGACCAGGGCGGCGAAGATGACCTCGGGACGGATGCCGGTCTCGTCGACGAGACCCTTGGAGATCGTGTTCGCGACCTCCACCGAGAGGAAGGCGCCCACCAGGTTGAGCGCGGCGGACATGGCCACCGCGACCTTGGGCTTGAGCGCGCCGGTCGAGATGGTCGTGGCCATCGCGTTGGCGGTGTCGTGGAAACCGTTCGTGAAATCGAACGCAAGTGCGGTTATCACCACAATCGCGAGGATCAGCGAGAAGCTTTCCATTTACCCAGGCAATCGTTCGAGGTCATTGGCTGGTCGAACGTACGTAACGTGGGTGAACGGAAGATGAACTGAGGCGGTCTTCGTGGTGTCCGTTCCGGTGGCCGGCGGCCGGCCGTGGACCGGCCGCCGGCTCAATCCCGCTCACCACAGGCCTTCCCGCTTTGACAGGATCACCGCATGGCCGAGACGCGGTGTGACAAAGGTGACGTACGGGACCCGAGCGAGGAGGAGTCCCGCGCCTGGCGGGAGCTCGTCGCGACGGCCCGCCGCACGGTGGCCGACGGGCTGGTCGTCGGCACCTCGGGCAACGCCTCGGTGCGCGTGGGCGGCACCGTGCTGGTCACACCCTCGGGAGTGCCGTACGACCGGCTCACGCCGCAGGACGTGACCGGCGTCGACCTCGACGGCCGGCAGGTGCTCGGCACCCTGGTGCCGACCAGTGAGCTGCCCATGCACCTCGCGATCCATCGCGGCACCGACGCGCGCGCCGTCGTCCACACCCACGCCGTGCACGCGACGGCCGTCTCGACGCTCGTCCCCGAACTGCCGGTGATCCACTACATGGCGGGCGCGCTCGGCGGCCCGGTCCGGGTGGCCCCGTACGCGACCTACGGTACCGAGGAACTGGCCGAGAACATGATGCGCGCCCTCACCGGCCGCTCCGGCTGCCTCCTGCAGAACCACGGCACCGTCACCTACGGCACCACCCTCGAGCAGGCCTACGACCGCACGGCCCAGCTGGAGTGGATGTGCCGCCTGTGGCTGACGGCGTCCTCGGTGCCGGGCCTGACCCCGTCGCTGCTGACACGGGAACAGCTGGCCCTGGCGGAGGAGCGGCTGCGCGGATACGGACAGCGGGGACCGGCCTGACGAGGGGGCCGGGGAGGTCCGGGCGGTCGGGGTGGCCCCGGGGGCCGAGGTGGTCTGGGTGGCGAGGTGGGGGAGCGCGCAACGGAGTGGCGAAGGCGTGAAGGCGGCTCTTCCTGGAACTCGCAGGAGCATGTCACCCCGACCCTTCCTCCCGCTGGCCGGTGGCCCGGTGCGCCACGACACTGGAGCCGTGCGCACACTCAAAGCGACGGCCGCGGCCGTCACCGCAGCCCTGGCGGCCGGCGCGGCGAGTGTCGTCGCGGGCCGGCTCGCCAGCGACGCCGCGCTCAAGGCAGCCCCGGGCCGGCCCCTGCCCACCGAACCCCGGCTCACGGTGCACGGCACGGCCGCGGGCCAGATCACGCTCACCCGGGACCTGGCCTCCGTGCGCCCCGGTATCTACGGCCTGGCGGGCAACGGCTCCCACGCGGTCGTCGGCCCCGTCGTGCCGAACGCCCCGCACCCCCCCGACACCGTCGTACGCCGTCTGGAACGCGTCACCCACGGCGTCCTGGGGCCGCGCGACAAGGTCTGGCTCACCCCGAACGTGCACGTCGGCAACCCGGACACCGCCCTCGGCCTCGACCACGCCGACATCGACATCCCGGGCGAACTCGGCGCGCTGCCCGCCTGGTTCGTGCCCGGCGTCCGCGAGACCTGGGTCATCACCGTGCACGGCCTGGGCACCACCCGCGAACTCCCCCTGAACGTCATGGGTTTCCTCAACCGCCGGCACTTCCCGGTGCTGGACCTCGCCTACCGCGGCGACCTCGGCGCGCCCCGCCCCCCGGACGGCCTGAACCACTTCGGCGAGACCGAGTGGCGCGACCTGGACGCGGCCATCCGCTACGCCGTGCGGTACGGGGCAGAGCGGGTCGTCCTGCACGGCTGGTCCACCGGCGCCACGATGGCGCTGCGCGCCGTTCTCCACTCCGGGCTGCGCGACCGCATCTCGGGGCTGGTCCTGGACTCGCCGGTGCTCGACTGGGAGGCGACGCTGCGGGCCCTGGCCAGGGCGCGGCACACTCCGGGCGCCCTGCTGCCGCTCGCGGTGCGCGCCGCCCAGGGGCGCACGGGCCTGTACGGCGACCGCCTCGCCGAGGTGACCGACCCCGCGCGGCTCACGGTGCCGACGCTGATCTTCCACGGCCCTGACGACGAGGTGGCCCCCTGGCGCCTCTCCCGCCGCCTCGCCGACGGCCGCCCCAACCTGGTCGCCCTCCACACGGTGCCGAACGCACCGCACGGGGCGATGTGGAACGCCGATCCCGAGGGCTACGAGGAAGCACTGCGACGCTTCCTCACCCCGCTCATGTGAGGTGTGGGCCGGGGCAGGGCGGGAGCGGCAGCAGCCGTTCCGTTTGGGACCGTGGCACTGGCCTGTTCGCACCGCCTCCCCGCTCTCGGGACCCCTGCGTTGGCCATCCCCGTCGCCCGCGGTGACATTCCGTTTGGGTTTTCGGACCGTCAACCGGAAGACTGCACCCGTGACGTCCCGTATCCCGCGCGACTCCAGGCTTCGACTCGTCCGCCCGCGACCCCTGGCCGCCGCCCCCCGAGCCGTGAACCAGCGGCGCTCGCGCCGCCCCGCACCGCGCCCCCCGGAGGGCACCCCGGCGCCCGCGGAGCTGGCCAGAATGGCGCGTTCCGGTCTGGCGGGCGCGGCCCGCGTCGCCCGCTGGGCGGACGCCGCCCTGGGCCCCGGCCGTGACGGGGCGACCGCCGACGGCAAGGCCACCCTCTCGGAGGCGACCGCCGAACGGGCGGCCGGCGACCTGGGCCTGACCACCGCTCAGGTCCGCGCCGACTGGGACACCGCCCGCCTCGCCGGCCTCGTCGAGGTGCACGGTGACAACGCCCGCCCCGGCTGGCGGCTGCGCGCCTGGGACCGCGACGACAGCGCCGTACTGCGCGGCTGGGTCGCACTCTTCGACGCCTGGTCGCTCGCCTGCCCGGAGCCCGGCGGCCATGAGGCCGCCGCCGTCGCCGAGGTCGTCTCGGCCATGCCGCAGGTGCTCTCCTTCCTCCAGCTGTCCGCCGGCCCCGTCCCCGTGGACCAGCTCCTCGACCTCCTCCAGCAGCGCGTCACCGAACTGCGCACCGAACGCTGCGAGGTCCCCTACGGCCCGCAGCCCGACCCCATGGCCCCGGCCTCGGCCGCCCCCGAGCCGGCCGGTCCGGCGGCCTCGGCCGCCCCGGCCGTTGCCGTTGCCGTCTCCACCGACGCCGGCACCGTCGCCGCGCCCGTCGCCGGCACCTCGCTCGCCCCCCTCCTGGACTGGGCCCTGCGCGCCCTCGCCTCCGTCGGGGCCCTCACCTACGGCGACGGGCAGGCCACGCTCACCCCGCTCGGCAGCTGGGCGGTCTGGGTCAAGCTGGAGCAGATCTGCGTCGCCGCCCAGAGCCCCGCCGGCAACATCGAGCAGTCCGCCGAGGACATGCTCCGCGGCTGTGCCCAGCTGCGCCCGAACGCGGCCCGGGCCGAGTACCGCGCCTGGCTCGCCGCCCGCCCCGTCGGCAGCGCCGTCACCGAACTCCTCGGCGCCGCCCGCGGCGAGGACGCCCTGCTGCGCGGACTTGCCTTCGAGGCGCTGCGGGTGGTCGGCGCCCCCGCCGAGCCCGACGTGCGTTCCGTGCTCGACGAGCCGGCGCTGCGGCCCTACGCCCTGCTGTGGCTGGCCGAGCACGACGGCGTCGACCCCGAGGACGCCCACGAGGTGCTCACCCGGGACGAGGCCACCTGGCTCTGGGTGGACACCGCCGCCGCCGTCGCCGACCACGGCGAGGCCCCGATGCTCGTCCGCCACCTGGAGTCCGCGGTGCAGCCCACCGTCCCCGCGCTGCTCGACGAGGTGCGGGCCGTGGGCCATCCCCGCACCGTGCAGGTGCTGGTCGCGCTCGCCGCCGCCCACCCCGACCCGGCCCTGGCGAAGGCGGTCCGCCGGGCCGCCTTCCAGGTGCACACCGGCGGCAGCTAGTGCTGTGGCCGGAAGGGTTTGCCGGAAAGCCCGCGGCGTCCGGTGCGGTGCATCGCAGGGCGGAGCATCGCCCGCGTACTGGATGTACTCGGGTGATGCGACAACGCGGCGAGGTGCCGTGCCGGGCGTCGCGAGTCGGTGAACCCTTCCGGTCGCAGCACTAGCTAGGTCCTGTCCGCCGATCCCGGTCGGCCCCGGCGGCCCGGCTCAGCCCTCGATGCGGGGCGCGTAGGTGCCGAAGCTCCAGATGTTGCCCTCGACGTCCCGGGCCATGTAGTCCCGCGAGCCGTAGTCCTGGTCCGTCGGGGGCATCAGGATCTCCACCCCGTGATCGACCGCCCGCTGGTAGTGGCCGTCCACGTCGTCCACCACGACGTACACCCCCGCCGGGCCCGCGCCGCGCATCGCCTCGTCGAAGCGGCCCCCGCGGCCCTTCGAGCCGAGCATCACCGCGCCGTTGCCCTGTACCAGCTCGGCGTGCTGGACCAGGCCGTCCTCGTCCTCGTACAACGACAGCTCGGTGAAGCCGAGGGCCTCGGTGAGTTGCTTGAGGGCCGCCCTGGCGTCCGCGTACAGCAGCGTGGGGCAGATGCTGGGGCGCGCTGCGGTGCCTGCCGTGCCTGCCATGCCGATCACTCCCTTGTGCGTCGGTACTTGCCGAAAGATCCGGTTCGCCGCTCAGTCTGGCACCCGCCACTGACAACGCCCCGCCGCAAACACCCGGGAAAAACGCTTGCACGCCCCCGTTAGACTGGCCCCATGGCCATTCTCCTCGCGCATTAGACGGCGGGAACGTCCTCAGCCGCCCATCCCGCCACCCCACCCGCCCTGGAGTCTGTCCGTGATCTCCGCTTCCGGCATCGAGCTGCGCGCCGGTGCCCGCATCCTCATCGAGAACGCCACCTTCCGCGTCGCCAAGGGCGACCGCATCGGCCTGGTCGGCCGCAACGGCGCGGGCAAGACCACCCTCACCAAGGTCCTGGCCGGCGACGGCATCCCCGCCGCGGGCAACGTCACCCGCTCCGGCGAGGTCGGCTACCTCCCGCAGGACCCCCGCACCGGCGACCTCGACGTGCTCGCCCGTGACCGCATCCTCTCCGCGCGCGGCCTCGACGTGCTGATCCGCAAGATGCGCGAGAACGAGCAGCGCATCGCCAGCGGCAAGGGCAGCACCCGGGAGAAGGCGCTCAAGCAGTACGAGCGGCAGGAGACGGAGTTCCTCACCAAGGGCGGGTACTCCGCCGAGGCCGAGGCCGCCACCATCGCCGCCGCGCTCAACCTGCCCGACCGGGTGCTCGGCCAGCCCCTGCACACGCTCTCCGGCGGCCAGCGCCGCCGTATCGAACTGGCCCGCATCCTCTTCTCCGACGCGGACACCCTGCTCCTCGACGAGCCGACCAACCACCTCGACGCCGACTCGATCGTCTGGCTGCGCGACTACCTGAAGACCTACCGCGGTGGCTTCATCGTCATCTCGCACGACGTCGACCTGGTCGAGACGGTCGTGAACAAGGTCTTCTACCTGGACGCCAACCGCGCCCAGATCGACGTCTACAACATGGGCTGGAAGCTCTACCAGCAGCAGCGCGAGGCGGACGAGAAGCGCCGCAAGCGCGAGCGCGCCAACGCCGAGAAGAAGGCCGCCGCCCTGAACGCGCAGGCCGACAAGATGCGCGCCAAGGCCACCAAGACGGTCGCCGCGCAGAACATGGCCCGCCGTGCCGACAAGCTGCTCTCCGGTCTGGAGGCGGTCCGCCAGTCCGACAAGGTCGCCAAGCTCCGCTTCCCGGAGCCCGCACCCTGCGGCAAGACCCCGCTGATGGCCGAGGGCCTGTCCAAGTCGTACGGCTCGCTGGAGATCTTCACCGACGTCGACCTGGCCATCGACAAGGGCTCCCGGGTCGTCATCCTCGGGCTCAACGGCGCCGGCAAGACGACCCTGCTGCGGCTCCTCGGCGGAGTCGAGAAGCCCGACACCGGCGACGTCGTCCCCGGCCACGGCCTCAAGCTCGGCTACTACGCCCAGGAGCACGAGACCCTGGACGCGGACCGCACGGTCCTGGAGAACATGCGCTCGGCCGCCCCCGACATGGACCTCGTCGAGGTCCGCAAGGTGCTGGGCTCCTTCCTGTTCTCCGGCGACGACGTCGACAAGCCGGCCCGGGTCCTCTCCGGCGGCGAGAAGACCCGTCTGGCGCTCGCGACCCTGGTGGTCTCCTCCGCCAACGTCCTGCTGCTGGACGAGCCCACCAACAACCTCGACCCGGCCAGCCGTGAGGAGATCCTCGGCGCGCTGCGCACCTACAAGGGCGCGGTCGTCCTCGTCACGCACGACGAGGGCGCGGTGGAGGCGCTGCAGCCGGAGCGGATCATTCTGCTGCCCGACGGTGTCGAGGACCTGTGGGGTGCCGACTACGCGGATCTCGTCGCCCTCGCTTGATCGAACGGCTGATCAACTGCGTCTGGATCATTCGGCCCATTGGTGATCCATCATCTGTGTGAGATCTCCTCGTATCGAGGTGTGTCGTACATCGATTTCCCGGCCGAGCCCTTATCTGCCAAGGGCTCGGCCGTCGCGCGCCTGTGACCTGGCACTTCGCGGAAGAACCCGTTCGGCGGTATGGACGTCGCCGTATGGAAGGAGCGATTCCACTTGTGGGGACGCGCCCCTGTCGTCACAAGCCTGTCTCACGGACCTTGCCGAATGGGTGGCCATCGCGCCCCGGAGGGGTGATCATGAGGAGACCAGAGCGCACTTCCCATGAGGAGGCACGGGTGGCCGAGACTCTGAAGAAGGGCAGCCGGGTGACCGGCGCCGCGCGCGACAAGCTCGCGGCAGACCTGAAGAAGAAGTACGACGCCGGTGCGAGCATTCGGGCGTTGGCCGAGGAAACCGGCCGCTCGTATGGCTTCGTCCACCGGATGCTCAGCGAGTCGGGCGTCACGCTCCGCGGGCGTGGCGGGGCGACACGGGGCAAGAAGTCCGCGTCGGCCTGACCGACCGCGGGCGCCCCATCGGCCTTCGATGGTGGCCACCCGGTCGGTCGACCGATCGGCCGGGTGGTTACTGTGCAGTCACTTACGATGCCCCGAGGGCATCCAGGACGACCGCACCCATCGGAGGCGCCCCATGGCTTCGCCCGAGCACGACCTTGAACCGGTAATCGACCCAGTACTCGAGCCGGTACTCGACAAGGACGGCGTACGGCTCACCGTCGACGACGCGATCGCCACGGTGACGCTGGCCAACCCGGCCAAGCGCAACGCGCAGAGCCCCGCTCTGTGGCGGGCGCTCACCGAGGCCGGGCGGCTGCTGCCGGGCTCCGTCCGTGTCGTGGTGCTGCGCGGCGAGGGCAAGTCCTTCTCCGCGGGCCTCGACCGGCAGGCGTTCACGCCCGAGGGCTTCGACGGCGAGCCGTCGTTCATCGACCTCGCGCGCGGCGGCGACGCCGAGCTGGACGCGACCATCGCCGAGTACCAGGAGGCGTTCACCTGGTGGCGGCGCAGCGACATCGTGTCGATCGCCGCCGTGCAGGGGCACGCCATCGGGGCGGGTTTCCAGCTCGCCCTCGCCTGTGACCTGCGTGTCGTCGCGGACGACGTGCAGTTCGCCATGCGCGAGACCAGCCTCGGGCTGGTACCGGACCTCACCGGCACCCATCCGCTGGTGGGGCTGGTCGGTTATGCCCGCGCGCTGGAGATCTGCGTGACCGGCCGGTTCGTGACCGCCGCGGAGGCGGTGAACAGCGGGCTGGCGAACCTCGCCGTGCCCGTGGACCAGCTCGACGGTGCGGTGCGGGACCTGGCCGCGGCGATCCTCGCCGCGCCCCGCAGCGCCGTGGTCGAGACCAAGGCGCTGCTTCAGGGCACCCAGGGCCGCTCCTACGAGGAGCAGCGCGCCGCCGAACGCGCGGCCCAGGCCCGCCGCCTGCGCGACCTGGCCGGCATCGGCGACTGACCCCACCACTCGCCCGGCCCCACCACGCCTCCGGGCGCGGCCGGGGTGCGGCCGTGCGCGGCCGCGGCGACGGCCGTGTCCGGCCGCCCCGAACCGCGGCACGGCCGCGCCCTCCGGGCGCGCCGGCCCGGCAGGGGACCTCTGTCCCACTGGGGCCCGGCCGACGCCGGCGTCGCCGCGGTCCTCGGCCTGTGGCTGCTCGTGCTCGCCGCCATCCCCGGCCTGCGGCACCTGCTGCCGATGCGGCGCACCCACCCCGGCGTACGGGCGGGGCCGTACCGGGACGCCGCCGCGCTCGTGCGGCGCGACCGGGCCATGGAGAGCGCCGGCGTGCAGTCGGTCCGTGTCCGGCTGCGCCGCAGAAGGGCCCAGGTCGCGTGGTCTCGCACTTCCGGGACCAGGGCGGTGCTCAGGGCCGTCAACCGGGTGCTGACCGGGCTCGTCGTGCTGGTGCTGGTGCTGGTGCTGGTGCTGGTGCTGGTGCTGGTGCTGGTGCTGGTGCTGGCGGTGCTGCCGGTGCCGGCGGTGCAGTGCTCGCGGCCGGGCCGGGTGCGGCCGCCCTCGTGGTGGCTCCCCACCGGACGGCACGACGTGCTGCGCAGCACCGCCGAGCGGACCCGGTGACGCGGACCAGTTGGACGGTGTGGCGCGCGCCCATGTCCACCTGACGGGCCGCCGCGACGCCCCCGCGCCCCGGGTGCGGCTCCTGCTGGAGCCGCACGTGGACCCGGGGGGTGGCGCTGGACGGCCTCACGAGCCGTTCACTGGCCCGGGCCCGGGACTCGGCCGGCCTCACGGCGCTCCCGGCGGAGGTGAGACTGCGGGCCGTCAAGCACCGGGCGGAACACGTCAGTTGACGTGCCCTGCCGGAACCCGTAAGCCGGAAGCCAGGGTGAGAGGCCGGAAGCCGCAAGCCAGGGTGAGGAGCCGGAAGCCGGGGTGAGAGCTCAGAAGCCGTGCCGCATCCCGCCGTCCACCGGCAGCATGATCCCGGTCAGATAGGAGGCCCCCGGTGACAGCAGGAACGCCGCCGCACGTCCGAACTCCTGCGGCATCCCGTACCGCCGCAGCGGAATGCGCGACTCGTTCGCCGCCCGGGTCGCCTCCGGGTCCGCCGACAGCCCGTCCAGCTCGCGCACCCGGTCGGTGTCGATACGGGCCGGCAGCAGTCCGACGACCCGGATGCCGCGCGGCCCCAGCTCGTCCGCGAGGGACTTGGCGAACCCGGCGAGACCGGGCCGCAGACCGTTGGAGATGGTCAGCCCCGGAATCGGCTCGTACACCGAACCGGACAGCACGAAACCGATGACGCCGCCGGCCTCCAGCTCGGCCGCAGCCGCCCGGGCCAGCCGTACCGCGCCCAGGAACACCGACTCGAACGCCGCCTGCCACTGCTCGTCGGTGTTGTCCGCGACGAAGCCGGGCGGCGGCCCGCCGACGCTGACGAGGACGCCGTCGAAGCCGCCGAAGTGCTCGTGCGCGGCCGCGATCAGCCGTGCCGGAGCCTCGGCGTCCGCGTTGTCCACGGCCACTCCGACGGCGTTCGGGCCCAGCTCGGCCGCCGCGTCTGCGACGCGCTCACCGTCCCGCCCGGTGATGACCACCTTCGCCCCGTCGGCGACCAGCTCGCGCGCGGCCGCGTTCCCCAGTCCGCGCGTCGCCCCGGTGACGACGTACACCCGGTCCTTCAGTCCAAGATCCATGGCCCCTATCCTGCCCGCTCGTCCCCGTACAGGGCGAGGGCGGTGTTCACCAGGCCGATGTGGCTGAACGCCTGCGGGAAGTTGCCCAGCTGCCGGCCGGACCCGGATGCGCCGTCCACCTGGTACTCCTCCGCCAGCAGCCCCACGTCGTTGGCCAGACCCACCAGCCGTTCGAACAGTTCCCGGGCCTCCTTCGTCCGGCCGGTCATGTGCAGCGCGTCGGCGAGCCAGAACGAGCACACGAGGAAGGTGCCCTCGCCGCCGGGCAGCCCGTCGACGGTCGCCGAGTCCGTGCCGTAGCGGCGTACCAGACCGTCTTCGCCCAGCTCCGCGCGGACCGCGTCGACGGTGCCGACCACCCGTGGGTCGTCCGGCGGCAGGAAGCCCACGCGCGGGATGAGCAGCAGCGAGGCGTCCAGCTCACGCGAACCGTAGTACTGCGTGAAGGTGTTCCGCTCGGGGTCGTACCCCTGGTCGCACACCTCGCGGTGCACCTCGTCGCGCAGCGCCCGCCAGCCGTCCGGGTCGCCGCGCAGCGACGGGTCCTCCTGCAGCGTGCGCACCGCGCGGTCGGCGGCCACCCACACCATCACCTTGGAGTGCACGAAGTGGCGCCGCCCGCCGCGCACCTCCCACAGCCCCTCGTCGGGCTGCCGCCACGCCCGGCGCAGGAAGTCCAGCAGCGCGCACTGCATCGACCATATGTGCGGCTTGGGGGAAAGGCCCGAACGCCGGGCCAGCGACAGCGAGTCCATGACCTCCCCGTACACGTCGAGCTGGAGCTGCCTGACGGCGTCGTTGCCGATTCGCACGGGCGCCGAGCCGGCGAAGCCGGACAGCCACGGCAGCTCGTACTCCGGCAGTCGCCGCTCGCCCGCGAGGCCGTACATGATCTGCAGGTCCGCCGGACTGCCCGCGACCGCGCGCAGCAGCCAGTTCCGCCAGGCCTCGGCCTCCTCCTGGTAGCCGACCGCCAGCAGCGCGTTCAGGGTGAGGGTGGAGTCGCGCAGCCAGCAGTAGCGGTAGTCCCAGTTGCGTACGCCGGCCAGTTCCTCGGGCAGGGAGGTGGTGGGGGCGGCGACGATGCCGCCGGTGGGGGCGTAGGTGAGTGCCTTGAGGGTGATCAGGGAGCGGACCACGGCGTCCCGGTGCGGGCCGTCGTAGCGGCAGCGCGCCGCCCAGACCCTCCAGTCGGCGACGCTGTGCTCCAGGGCCTGGTAGGGGTCGATCAGCGGCGGGCGCGGGTCGTGCGAGGGGTGCCAGGTCAGGACGAAGGCCACCCTCTCGCCCTCGGCGACGGTGAACTCCGCGTGTGTGCCGAAGTCCTCGCCCCAGGTGCGCACCTGGGGCTCGCTGCGCAGCCAGGCGGAGTCGGGCCCGGCGACGGCGACCCGGTGGCCGTCGGCCCTGCGCATCCACGGGATGATCGAGCCGTAGTCGAAGCGCAGCCGGAGCGTGCTGCGCACGGTCACCCGGCCGCTCAGGCCCTCCACCACGCGGACGAGGTCGGGAGCGCGGTCCCGCTGCGGCATCAGGTCGGTGACGCGTACGGAACCCTCCGGGGTGTCCCACTCGGTGTCGAGGACGAGGGTGTCCGGACGGTAGGCGCGGCGAGTGCAGGGACCCGTGGCGCCCTTGGGCGCGATGCGCCAGTGGCCGTTGTCCTCGTCGCCGAGCAGTCTGGCGAAACAGGCGCCGGAGTCGAAGCGGGGCAGGCACAGCCAGTCGACCGAACCGTCCCTGCCGACCAGGGCGGCGGTCTGCTCGTCACCGATGAGCGCGTAGTCCTCGATCCGCGGATGCACGGATGTCCGGATTCCCGGCGGACCGCGGGGTCAATCAGGGACGGGCCGCGCGGGTGAAACGGCCGGCCGCCACGGGGGGCCGCGCTCCCCGCCCGGCGGAGGCTGCCTACACCGCCGCTGCTTCCGTCTCCCGCGCCGCTTCCCGGCCCGTCGCCCGGGCCCGTTCGCGGGCCTCGCGGCGGGCCAGGATCAGCCAGCCGACCGGGACGCCCGCCGCGAACAGCCACCACTGGATGGCGTACGGCAGGTTGATGTCCCCTATGCCGATCCAGCTGCTGTCCTCCTTGGGCGACGGGAGCAGCTCGGGGCCGCCGTCCTTGGGTGCGGGCGAGACCAGTTCGATGTAGCCGCCGAGTACCTCCTTGGCGGAGGTGTCGCCCGAGTCACGCAGCAGCGCGCCGATCTGCTCGCTGTTGATCAGCATGATCTGGCGGTCCGGCAGCCCCTTGACGTTCTTGATGCCGCTCGCGGCCGTCGTCTCGTCCTGCATCAGCCGGCCGGTGACCGTGATCTCGCCCGCGGCGGGTACCGGGATCTTCGGGAAGGAGGTCTGCGAGGCGGGTGAGGGGACCCAGCCGCGGTTGACGAGGAGGACCCTGCCGTCGTCCACCACGAAGGGGGTCAGCACGTGATAGCCGACCTGGTCGTCCGTGTTCGTCCGCCGCCGCACCACCAGTTCGTGGGCGGTGTCGAAGTGACCCCTCGCGGTCACCCGGCGGTAGATGTCGTCGTGCGCGACCGACCCGCCGGCCGAGGTGAGCGACTCGGCGGGCACGGGCTTGGCCGCCAGCGAGGCGTTGATCACCTTGTTCAGCGCCTGCCGGTGGTCGTGGCGGTGCAGCTGCCAGAAACCCAGCCAGATCATCGTCGGGATGAGCAGGAGCGCCACGAGGGTGAGGATCACCCACTGGCGGGTCAACAGGAAGCGGTACACCCCACGACGGTACCTCTCGGGCCGTGGGGTGTTCTCGGCAGGGGTGTGCTCAGACGCGGTCGACGATTCCGACCCTCCCCTCCGCGCGGGCGCAGTGCGCACCGCAGTACCAGTGCCCGTCGACGTCGACGCCCTGCCCGATGATCTGGACACGACAGTGCTCGCAGATCGGCGCCATGCGGTGGATCGCGCAGGCGAAGCAGTCGAAGACGTGCACCGAGCCCTGGGCGTGCACCTCGAAGGTCATTCCGTAGTCATTGCCGCATACTTCACATCTCGCCATGCGCCACAGAGTGAGCCGTGGCCGCCGTGCGGGCGAGCGGGCGGTGGGCGAGTCGCCCGGTAATCACCCGTACGTCCGTCAGCCGCCGTCCGCCGGCTCCACATCCCCGAGCAGCTGGCCGAACGCCGCCTCGTCGACCACCGGTGTGCCGTACTGGCGCGCCTTGGCCACCTTCGTCGTGCCCGAGTCGGGGTCGTTGGTGACGAGCAGGCTGGTCAGCCGGGACAGGCTGGTGGCGATGTGCAGCCCGGCCCCGGTCGCCCGGTCCTCCAGCAGCTCGCGGTCGACCGAGGTGTCACCGGAAAAGGCGACCCGCATGCCCTGCTTGAGCCGTTTGCCCTCTTCGTAGCGGCCCGGGTTGGGATAGGGACATGCGGGCCTCTTGCGGGACGGGCGCCAACTGCCCGGCCGGTAGCCGCCGTAGCCGCCCGACGGCTGCCGGGGCACGGGCCGGTCCGACCACTCCGTCAGCGGACGGCACTCCAGCAGCGGCAGCCGGACACCACCCGCCGCCGCGGCCCGCAGACTGGGCCGGAACGCCTCCGCCAGCACGCGCGCGTCGTCCAGCGCGTGGTGCGCCCGCTGCTGGACGACGCCGAAGTGCGCCGCCAGCGACTCCAGCTTGTGGTTCGGCAGCGGCAGGTCCAGCTCCTTGGCGAGCGCGATGGTGCACAGCCGCTGCCGCACCGGCGCCACCCGGCTCGCGCGCGCGTACTCCCGGGCGATCATCTGCCAGTCGAACACCGCGTTGTGCGCGACGAGCACCCGGTCCGCCAGCCGCTCGGCGAACTCCGCCGCAATGTCCGCGAAGAGCGGCGCGCCCTCGAGTGCCTCGCTCGTCAGCCCGTGGATCCACACCGGACCCGGATCGCGCTCGGGGTTGACCGTCGTGTACCAGTGGTCCTCGACCTCGCCGCGCGCGTCCAGCCGGTAGACCGCCGCGGAGATGATGCGGTCGTCCCGGGCCAGGCCGGTGGTCTCCACGTCAACGACCGCGTATCCCTGCGGATACGCGGCCGGCCACGGTGTGGGGGAGGACGCTGCCCTCATGCGGTCTTCGAGCATGGTTCATGAGGATACGGGCCACTACCGACAGTCCGAGCGCGACCGCCCCGGGCGGTGTGTGCGCACGTGAGCGCGCACAATTCGCCAAGCATAAGGAAGCGGGCATATCCCTACCGGGCGAGCAGGGACCGCACCAACGCCCGTACGGAGCCGAGGAACAGTCGCTCCGGGTCCACCGGACGGGCCAGCGCGCGGGCCAGCGCAGGGTCGTTCCCGGCGGCCGCGCCGCTCCACAGCTCCTCCTCGGCCGGGTGCTGTGCCGGGGCGCGTTCGCGGTTGCGCTCCACCAGCACATGGCCGACCACGTGGAACTGCACGGCGCGTACCAGCTCGGCGGCCCGGGCACCGCGCAGCCCCGCCGCGTGCGCCTCAACCACCAGGGCCTGCTGGGCGGGCAGGAACATCCGCTCGGTCAGCCCCCGTTCGTGCACCATCGCCACCAGGTGCGGACGGTCCCGCAGTTGCCGGCGCAGTTCACGCGCGACGGAGACGACGCGCTGCTCGGGGGTGCGCCCCGAGGGCCGGATCTCGCCCAGGTCGGCGACGGTCCGCTCGACGAGCGCGTCGAGCAGTGCCTCGCGGTTGCCGACGTGCCAGTAGATCGAGGTGACGGCGGTGCCCAGCTCGGCGGCGAGCTTGCGCATGGTCAGCGTGCCCGGACCCTGCTGCCGCACCAGGCCGGCCGCGGCCGCCAGGATCTCCTCCCGGGTCAGTGCACCTCTCGCCACGACCGCCTCCGACCTGCTTCCGGCTTCCCTTCCGAGTTCTGGGTGTGCATGGGTGTTTACCCGCGCCGGAGACTGCTGTAACTGTGTTACAGGTGACTGACGGCCCATCAGGAGAAGGGCGGTACGGCACATGGCACGCGTACGTTACGGAGCGCGGACCGAGGCGGAGACCGCCGCCGCGCGCACCGCGGCCGCGCGGCTTCCCGACATCTGGTCCACCGGCGTGGTGGCCCTGTGGGAGACCGACCCGGACGCGGTCGCGGCGGTCCTGCCACCACCTCTGAAACCCACCGGCAGTCCACTCGTCCGGGTGAACATCAGCAAGGTCGACCTTCCCGGCTACCCCCTGGGTGCCGGCTCCTTCGCCGTCGCCGCCGCCCACGACGGCGTCGACGGCTGGTACCCGCTGGTCATGCCGATGACCCAGGAACGGGCCCTGACCGGCGGCCGGGAGGTCTTCGGGGAGCCGAAGAAGCTCGGCGAGGTGACCGTCGAGCGCGACGGCGATCTCGTACGGGCCGTTCTGGCCCGGCACGGCATCGCCTTCGTGGAGGTGCGCGGCACGGTCGCCGGGGAGCTGGTGCCGCCACCGCCCGCACCGAAGACCGACTTCTACTTCAAGTTCCTGCCCGCCGTGGACGGTTCCGGCTTCGACGCCGACCCGGTACTGGTGCACTGCGTGCGCCACGAGAAGGTGCGCCGGCTGGAGCGGGTCACCGGGGAGGTCGTGCTGCGCGAGTCGGCCTGCGACCCGGTCGCCGACCTCCCCGTGCGCCGCCTGACAGAGATCACGCTCGGTGAGAAGACCAGCGACCAGCGCGGCCGGGTCGTCGAACGGGTCGACGCACAGGCCCTGTTGCCGTATGTCCACCAGCGCTACGACGACCCGCTGCAGATCCACGACGGCCCACCCGAAGGGAGCCGGTGATGGAACTCGGCAGCGGGCAGGTGGCCGTCGTCACCGGTGCGGCGAGCGGGATCGGGCTGGCCATGGCCCGGCGGTTCGCGGCCGAGGGCCTGAAGGTGGTCCTCGCCGACGTGGAGGAGGCGGCCCTGGACAAGGCGGCGGCGGACCTCCGCGCGGACGGCGCCGAGGTGCACGCGCGCGTGGTCGACGTCGGCGAGCGCGACCAGGTGCGCGACCTCGCCGAGTCGGCGTACGAGACGTACGGCGCCGTCCACGTCCTGTGCAACAACGCCGGGGTCGGCTCGGGCGCCGAGGGCCGCATGTGGGAGCACGACCCCAACGACTGGCAGTGGGCCTTCGCCGTCAACGTCTGGGGCGTCTTCCACGGCGTCCAGGCGTTCCTGCCCCGCATGATCGCCTCCGGCGAGCCGGGCCACGTCGTCAACACCTCCTCCGGCGACGGAGGCATCGCGCCCCTGCCCACCGCCTCCGTGTACGCCGTCACCAAGGCGGCCGTCGTCACCCTGACCGAGTCCCTGTACGCGCACCTGAAGGCGGAGCACGCGCGCGTGGGGGCGTCCGTCCTCTTTCCCGGGCCGCACATGCTGCGCACCGGCCTGTGGGAGTCGTACCGCAACCGGCCGGCCCGCTACGCCAAGCAGCGGCCCCGCAGGACCCCGTACCGCAGCCTCGGCCAGTGGGAGGCCGCGATGCGGGCGGTGGGCAGGGAGGTCCGGTTCACCCCCGTCGAGGAGGTCGCGGAGCTCGTCGTGGACGGCATCCGCGCGGACCGCTTCTGGCTGCTGCCGCCGAGCGAGCACAGCGACGACCGGATCCGCGCCCGGGCCCGTTCGATGCTCGACCGCGCGAACCCGTCGTACCTCGAAAGCTTCGTCCTGGACTGAGAGGAGGCCGCCGTGACCGACGCCGTGACCGACCGGGACCCGTATCTGATCATCTCCTCCGACTGCCACGCCGGACTGCCCACCGAGGAGTACCGGCCGTATCTGGACTCCCGCTTCCACCGGGACTTCGACGAGTTCCTCGCGGGCCGCGACCGCCGCCGCGCGGAGATGACACGCCTGGGCATCCGCAACGAGGCGTTCGCGGACAAGTGGTTCCAGGACAACGAGGAGGGCCTGCGCGGAGGCTGGGACAGCGCCCAGCGGCTCAAGGAGCTCGACGGCGACGGGGTGGCCGCCGAGGTGGTCTTCCCGGACGCCGACGCCGTCGACAGCCGGACCGCGGCGCCCTTCGGCGTGGGTCTCGGCCTGTCCGGCGACCAGGACCCGGAGCTGGGCATGGCGGGCGCGCAGGCGCACAACCGCTGGCTGGCGGAGTTCGTCCGCGAGCATCCCGAACGGCACTGCGGAGTGGCCCTGCTGCCCGTCACCGCCGAGGTGCCCGAGGTGGTCGCCGAAATCCACCGGGCCAGGGAGTCCGGTCTCGGCGCGCTGATGATCCCGGCCATGTGGGCCGGCAAGGAGCCCTACCACGACCGCCGTTACGACCCGGTGTGGGCGGCGGCCGCGGAGTGCGGGATGCCGGTGCTCACCCACTCGGGCGCGGCCCCCCGCCACGAGTACGGCGACCATCTGGGCATCTACGTCTCCGAGGTCACCTGGTGGCCGGCCCGGCCGCTGTGGTTCCTGCTCTGGTCCGGAGTCTTCGAGCGCCACCCGCAACTGCGCTTCGGTGTGGCCGAGTCGGGCTGCTGGTGGCTGCCGAACCTGCTGTGGTTCATGGACCGCCTCTACCTCGGCGCGCACGGCGGCAAGAAGCTGTCCCCCTTCGCGGAGCTGACGCGCCCGCCGCACGAGTACCTCGACGGGCAGGTGTTCGTCTGCGCCACCAACACCAAGCGCCGCGAACTGGCCCAGCGCTACGAGATCGGCGTCGACAACATCCTCTGGGGCAGCGACTTCCCGCACCCCGAGGGCACCTGGCCCGACACGCGCGCGTGGCTGCGGCGCACCTTCCACGACATCCCGGTCGCCGAGACCCGCCGCATGCTGGGGCTCGCCGCGGTCGAGGCGTTCGGCTTCGACACCCGCAAACTCGCCCCGCTGGCCCGCCGCATCGGGCCGACCCCGGCCGACCTCGGCCAGCCGGAGGACCAGGCGGCGGTGGAGGCGTCCTGGGCGCGTTCGCGCGAGGTGGGCCGGCACTGGCTGACCGGCGAGGACTTCCCGGCCCTCGGAGTGACCCCGTGAGCGACGACCGCTACACGGTGATCTCGGCCGACTGCCACGCGGGCGCCGACCTGCTCGACTACCGGCCGTACCTGGAGCGGCGGCACCACGACGACTTCGACGCGTGGGCGGCCGTGTACGTCAACCCCTACGAGGACCTGCTCGCCGACACCGCCGACCGGAACTGGAACTCCGAACGCCGGCTGGCGGAGCTGGAGGAGGACGGGATCGTCGCGGAGGTGGTGTTCCCGAACACCATCCCGCCGTTCTTCCCGTCCGGCTCCCTGCTGGCCCCGCCCCCGACCGCGGCGGAGTTCGAGCGCCGCTGGGCCGGCCTGCGCGCCCACAACCGCTGGCTGGCCGACTTCTGCGCGGCGGCCCCCGGCCGCCGGGCCGGCGTCTGCCAGATCCTCCTGAACGACGTCGAGAAGGCCGTGAAGGAGATCAGGTGGGCGGTCCGCGCGGGCCTGACGGGCGGCGTGCTGCTGCCCGGCACCCCGCCCGGCTCCGGCCTGCCGGAGCTGTACTCGATGGCGTACGACCCGATCTGGGCGGTCTGCGCCGAGCTGGGCGTCCCCGTCAACCACCACGCGGGCTCGGCGTCCCCGCCGCTCGGCGGCGAACCGGCGGCCCGCGCGGTGTTCATGGTGGAGACGACCTGGTTCTCGCACCGCGCGCTGTGGCACCTGGTCTTCGGCGGCGCCTTCCGCCGCCACCCGGACCTGAACCTGGTGCTGACCGAGCAGGGCTCGGGCTGGATCCCCGGGGTGCTCGACATGCTGGACTACTACCACGGCCGGCTGGTCGCGGCGGCGACGAGGGCGGCCACGGCGGAGTCGAAGTTCGGCGCGGGTCTCGCGGAACACATGGGCGACCGCCCCTGGGAGGTGTGGCGGGCCAACTGCCATGTCGGCGCCAGCTTCATGCGCCCGCACGAGGTGCCGCTGCGGCACCGCATCGGCATCGGCAAGATCATGTGGGGGAGCGACTACCCGCACGACGAGGGGACCCACCCGTACTCCCGGGAGGGCCTGCGCTGCGCGTACGCGGGCCTGCCCAGCGACGAGGTGGCCGCGATGGTCGGCGGGAACGCCGCCCGGGTCTACGGCTTCGACCTCGGCCTCCTGGACCCGATCGCGGCGAAGGTGGGCCCGACGGTGGCGGAGCTGGCCGAGCCGCTGACCGAACCACCGGCGGACGCGACCAGCCCGGTGTTCGCGCGGGGGGCTTCGGTACGGGTCTGGTGAGGGTGCTCGCCCCCGGTGCGTCCGTCCGGTGCCGCAACCGTGCGATCCGCCGTCCGGTGCCGCAACCGTGCGATCCTCCGTCCGGTGCCGTAACCGTGCGATCCTCCGTGCTGTGACGGAACCAACGCATGACGAGGCGCACGGCGGCGCGCTCGGCTCCCGCCTCAACTGGCTGCGGGCCGGCGTCCTCGGCGCGAACGACGGCATCGTGTCCACCGCGGGACTGGTCGTCGGCGTGGCCGGCGCGACGGACTCCCGCTCGGCCCTGCTGACCGCCGGGCTGGCCGGCCTGCTCGCCGGGTCGATGTCCATGGCCGCGGGGGAGTACGTGTCGGTGTCGACCCAGCGGGACTCGGAGATGGCCGCGCTGGCCATGGAGAAGCGGGAGCTGCGCGAGCAGCCCGAGGCCGAGCTGCTGGAGCTGACCCGCATGCTGCAGGAGCGCGGTCTGTCGCGTGAGGTGGCCCGGGAAGCGGCGGAACAGCTCACCGCGCGGGACGCGCTCCGGGCCCACGCGCGCGTGGAGCTCGGCATCGACCCCGACGAGCTGACCAACCCCTGGCACGCGGCCTGGGCGAGCTTCCTGGCCTTCACGGTCGGCGCCCTGCTGCCCCTGCTCGCGATCGTGCTGCCGCCGGCGGCCTGGCGGCTCGTGGTCACCGTGGTGTCGGTGCTGGCCGCCCTCGTACTCACGGGCTGGAGCAGCGCGCGGCTGGGTGCGGCGAAGCCGGGCCGGGCGGTGCTGCGGAACATGACCGGCGGAGCACTGGCCATGGCCGTGACCTACGCGGCGGGCGCCCTGCTGGGAGCCGCCGGCATCTAGGACGCCCGGCGCCCGCCGGTCCCGGGCCCGCGACGGGCGGTCCCCGGCGACGGCGTACGGTGAGGTGCGCTCGACCACCCCCCGAGCGCAGCACCACCGCCGAGAACGAGAAGGATCCTCGCCATGCGCGCCACCACCATCCACGCCCCCTACGACATGCGGGTGGAGGAGGTGCCCGAACCGGTGGTGCAGTTGCCCACCGACGCCGTGGTACGGGTGTTGCGGGCCTGCATCTGCGGCAGCGACCTGTGGGCGTACCGGGGCGAGGCGGCACGGCAGCCCGGCCAGCGGATCGGGCACGAGTTCCTCGGCGTGGTCGAGGAGACCGGCTCCGAGGTGACCGGCGTGCGGCGCGGGGACCTCGTCGTCGCGCCCTTCGTGTGGTCCGACGGCGTCTGCGACCACTGCCGCGAAGGTCTGACCACCTCCTGCGAGCACGGCGGCTTCTGGGGCTCCGTGGGCCACGACGGAGGCCAGGGCGAGGCCGTACGGGTGCCGTTCGCCGACGGCACCCTCGTCCGGCTGCCCAAGGACGCCGCTTCCGACGACCACCTGCTGTCCGCGCTGCTGACCCTGTCCGACGTTCTCGGCACCGGCCACCACGCCGCCCTCGGCGCGGGTGCCCGGCCCGGAGCGACCGTCGCGGTGGTCGGCGACGGGGCGGTCGGCCTGTGCGCGGTGCTCGCCGCCAGGCGGCTGGGTGCCGAGCGCATCATCGCCCTCGGCCGTCACGAGGCCCGCACGGACATTGCACGCCGCTTCGGCGCCACCGACGTCGTCGCCGAGCGCGGCGACGCGGCCGTGGAGGCGGTCCGCGAGCTCACCCGCGGCCAGGGCGCACACGCGGTCGTCGAGGCGGTCGGCACCGAGCAGTCGATGCGCACGGCCGTCCACATCACGCGCGACGGCGGCGCCATCGGCTTCGTGGGCGTGCCGCACGGCAGCGGGACGGGGCTGGACCTCGGCGTCATGTTCGACCGGAACATCGCGCTGCGCGGCGGAGTCGCGCCGGTCCGGGCCTACATCCCGGAGCTGCTGCCCGACGTCCTCGACGGGACGATCGACCCCTCGCCGGTCTTCGACATGACGGTCGGACTGGAAGGCGTCCCGGACGGCTACAAGGCCATGGACGAGCGCGTCGCGCTCAAGGTGCTCGTCACCGGCTGAGCCCGCACCGGCCGCACCCGCCACCGACTGCATCCGTCCCCGGCCGCACCCGCCACCGGCCGAGCCCCGTTCACCAGTGGATCGGCAGCGGCAGCGCCGTCAGCAGCCCCGACACCGCGACCACCACGCCGAGGAGGACGACCTCCGCCCGCGCGGGGGCGTACGCGGTCAGCGGGTCGGGCGCCCGGCGCAGCCGGATGCGCGCCCACAGGGCGAGCAGCGCCACACCGGCCACCAGGATCACCTTGGCGAGCAGGGCGCGCCCGTAGGCGGTCGTCGTCAGCTGGTGCAGAACGGTGTCCGCCGGCATCCGGCGCAGGGTGCTCCACACACCGGTGGCGGTGACGAGGGCCAGCAGCGCGGCCGCCACCCGCGCGTAGCGGCCCAGCAGGACGGCGCCCTCCTCGGCTCCGTGCCGGCGCCGCAGGGTGCGCAGGGTGGACAGCAGCCCGCCCGCCCACAGGGCCGCGCAGGTCAGGTGCACGAGCGTGAGAGCCGAGCCCGCCAACGGGCTCTGCTCGGCATCGGGGTGCGCGCGCAGGGCCTCGGCCACGATCACCACCGCGAGCGGCCACATCCGGGTCGCCGGGCGGCGCGAGAGCGTGCACAGGCCGGCGAGGAGGAAGGCGTTGACCTCCAGCAGGGCGAGGCAGCCGTCCCGGGTCCGGTAGAGGCCGCCGACGTCGATCTGCGCCAGGCCGTGCGGCACCAGGTTGCCGGTCGCCACCACGCAGGCGAGGCCCAGGGCGGCGAGGAAGCCGGCGGCGGCCGCGTACAGGGACCAGCTGCGCGGCGGCTCGGTGGCGCCGGGGACACCGCTTGCCAGCCGGTTCACGAACAGCTCGCCCACGGGGACGCACACGGCCGCGAACAGCACCCCACGCAGCAGGGCCACGCCGCCCACGCCGGGTGCGGCGGCCTCGCCGGTGCCGTGCAGGGCGGCCGACGGGCCGAGCAGCGGGATCAGCGCGGCGAGGGCCACCAGGGCGAGGACGGCGGCGGCCCGGACGGCCGCACCACGGCGCCCGGTCCGACGCGTGTCGCCCGCCTCGGCGGCCGGTCGTATCAGCGTCACCCCAGGATCTTCACCAGCCGCCGCAAACGGGGGCAAGTGGGCGCAAGCAACTGGGGGAACGGCGTTCCGGGCAAAGGCACTTCGCCGGACGCCTCCCGAACTCAGGCCCAGCGGGCCGCGTCCGACCCGCAGGGCACGGGCGGCCGCGTCCAGTCGCGGGGGCCACCGGCGAAGGCGACGGGCGGCAGGGCGTACCGCAGCCTCCCGATCCGGCTGCCGCTCTCGCCGAGCCACGGGTCGGGCCGGCAGTACGCGGCACCCTCCCGTGCCCCCACCGGAACACCCGCCGCCTGCCCGGACCCGTCCGTCAGCCAGGCCGCCGTCCGTGCCAGCGCCAGCCGTACGACCCGGCTGCCGCCCTCGTGGGACTGCTCGGTCAGCGCCCGCAGCACCGCCGCCGCCAGGAGATGGCCCGTGCCGTGGTCCAGGGCCTGCGCGGGCAGCGCACCGGGGTGCTCCGCCGCCCCCTCGATCGCCGCGATGCCGGTGGCGGCCTGGACGAGACTGTCGAAGCCCCGCCGGCCGCCCCAGGGGCCGTGGCCGCCCCACGCCGACAACTGCGCCACGACCAGCCCGGGCCGCCGCTCGGCCAGCGCCTCGGGGGAGAGCCCGAACCGGTCCAGGGCGCCCGGCCGGTAGCCGGTGACGACGACGTCCGCCCCGGCGAGCAGGTCCTCCAAGTGGGCTCCGGCTGCTTCCAGGTCCAGCGTCGCCGAGCGCTTCCCGAAGCCCGTGTCCGCGTGCTGGTCGGCCAGTTCGGGCAGGTGTGGCGCGTCCACGCGCAGCACGTCCGCGCCCAGCAGGGCGAGGGTGCGGGTGGCGACGGGGCCCGCGACGACCCGGGTCAGGTCGAGGACGCGCAGTCCGGCGGCGGGCAGCAGGGGAGCGCCCTCGACGGGCGTGAGCACGCGCGCGCGTGCCGCGTCCAGCCGTTCCCGCTCGACCAGCGGCCGGGCGGCCACCGCGGCCCCCTGCTCGTGCGCCGCCCACTCCTCGGGGGTGCGCAGGGCGACGGCAAGGCCCCCGGCGGCGTATACGGCCTCCTCGACGTCCAGGGCCGGGCGCTCGGCGAGCGCGGCCTGCACGGCCAAGACGGTGTCCGGGCCCTTCACCGGCCCGAGCGCGGCGAGCAACCGCTCCCGGTGGTGCGGATAGTTCGCGTGGGTGCGCACCCAGCCGTCGGCGGTCCGCCAGAACCGCGACAGCGGTGCGAAGGACACCGGCGCCCGCCCGTCGACCAGCAGATGCCGCTCACTGACGAACGCAGTGGCGACGGCCCCGTCGTCCACGCGTACCCCGGGCACCTCGGCGAGCCCCGCCCGCAGCGCCCCCAGCTCGGCGGCCGCCAGGGCACAGGCACCCACGCACGCGCGTGCCAGATCCCGCACGGGAAGGCGCGCCGAAAGCGCGCCCTCCCGCTCCACGAGGGTGATCCGCGGAACAAGGGCGGGGTCCCCGCCCAGCGCGGACCATGCGGACGAGACGAACGAGATGTCAGTCATGACTGCACTATGCAGTATTGACTGAATCAATATATGGACCTATCGGGTCACCGCGTCCAGTGCGTTGACGATCCCGAACCCGTAGAAGCCGTTGACGCGCTTGCCGCCCACGCAGGTGGCGTCCACGACCCCGTCGCCGTTCCCGTCGTAAGGGCCGGCCGGGCAGCCCGGGTTGTCCGCCTGGGCCTTGAGCAGCGCCTGCAACTCGGCCGGGTTCGCGTGCGGGTGGGCGGACTTCAGCAGCGCGGCCACGGCGGCGACGTGCGGGGTGGCCATGGACGTGCCCTGGAGGAAGCCGTACTGGTTGTTCGGCAGCGTGGACAGGATGCGGCCGTTCTTCGACGGCGTGTCCGGGATCTGGTACTTGTCGCCGCCCGGTGCGGCGACGTCGATGACGCCGGCGCCGTAGCTGGAGTAGTAGGACTTGGCGCCCTTGACCCCGACCGCGCTGACCGTGACGACGCCCGGCATCTGGGTCGGCACGTCGAAGCACTTGTGCGGGTCGACCGTCCGGTTCACGGGGGTGGAGTCGTCGGGGCTGGAGCCGTCGGTGAGCGCGTCGGAGTCCAGGTCGTCATTGGAGTTCCCGGCCGCGGCGACGTTGAGGGTGCCCCGGCTCTGTGCGTACAGCTGGGCCCGGTTGACCGCGTCGACGATGGCCTTCTGGTCGGGGTCGTCGAGGCAGTTGTACAGCCACGGGTCCACGTAGTAGCTGTTGTTGGTTATCTCCACCCCGTGGTCGGCCGCGAACACGAAGGCACAGACGACGCTTTCGGGATAGAACAGCTGGCCCGCGTCCGGCTGGGCGACCGTGATGCCGGCGACCTTCACGCCGGGCGCCACGCCCGCGACACCGATGCCGTTGCGGGCCGCGGCTATCTCGCCCGCCACATGCGTGCCGTGGTAGTGGTCGGCGTCCACCGGCCGCCACGAGCCGTACGTGGTGTCGGCCTTGCCGCTGACGCAGTTCGCGGACTGGCCGGGGGAGAAGTTCGGGGCGATGTCCGGATGGGTGTCGTCGACACCGGTGTCGATCACGGCGACCGTGACGTTTCGGCTGCCCGGGTCGATCTTCGCGGCCCGGTCGGCGCCGATCGCCCGCAGGTCCCACTGGTCGGCCTCGAGGGGCTCGGTGTCGCCCGCCGACGCCTGCGAGGCCTGCGAGGCCTGCGAGGCCTGCTCCACTTTCGCGGCCTCCGCCTTGGACAGGTACTGCACGGCGCCCTCGTCGGTCGTCCCGGACGCGCTCAGCGGCGCGGTGCGCGTGGCCCCGGCCGACTGCACCCCGCGTACCGCGCGCATCTGCCGGCCGAAGTCCGGGTTCGCGGAGTGGACGACGATGACGCCGATCCTGTCGTACGTCACGACGACGGTGCCGCCGGCCGCGCCGATCGCCCGCTGCACGCTCGCGATCGTGTGAGGGTCGGTCCGGGTGTTGACGACGTAGGCGAGGGTGGGGGCGTCGGCGGTGCGCGCGGCGGACTGCGCGCGGGGCGCCGCCGACGCGGCCGACGGAAGGAAGCCGAGCGAGGCGGTCAGCGACAGCACGACCGGTACGGCGAGGGCGAGCCGGCGTCTGGAACGCAGATGAGCCATGGGGTCTCCACATCATCCGGGTACAGAACAGCCCGAGACACAGATGTCGCTCGGGCAGGTACATGACGGGTGGTGCAGGGTGAAGCTATCTCCCGCTCTCACCCCTCAGCAATGACTCGGCAATGACTTGCCCAGGTCGCTTGCGAAAGAGCTCATAGGACTTGAACCGGTCCTCGCGTGGCGCCGTGGACCTTGTGCAGGGAGCGCGAGCACGATCGAGCCCCCTGCCGCAGCCCTGTCCGCAACGCGAGGAGACCGAAGTGGCCACCGAGACACCGCCACCCTCGAAAACCCAGGTCCTGCTTCCCTCCACCGAGGAGTTCACCGCGGTGCAGGAGAGCGCGGAGTTCGGTGAACTGCGCCGCTCCTACCGTTCCTTCGCCTTCCCGCTGACCGTCGCCTTCATCGCCTGGTACCTGCTGTACGTCCTGCTCTCCAACTACGCGGGCGACTTCATGGGCACCAAGCTCCTCGGCAACGTCAACGTCGCCCTCGCCCTGGGTCTCGCCCAGTTCCTCACCACGTTCCTCATCGCCTGGTGGTACGCGCGGCACGCCGCCGCCAGGCTCGACCCCAAGGCGGAGGCCATCAAGTCCCGGATGGAGGGCGGAGAATGAACCCGGCAGTCACCCTCGCCGCGGGTGAGGCGAGCCAGCACCGGCCGCTGATCGTCACCCTGTTCGCGGTGTTCGTCGTCGCCACCCTCGTCATCACCGTCTGGGCGGGCCGCCAGACCAAGGGCGCCGCCGACTTCTACGCCGGTGGACGGCAGTTCACCGGCTTCCAGAACGGCCTCGCGGTCTCCGGCGACTACATGTCCGCCGCGTCCTTCCTCGGCATCGCGGGCGCCATCGCCCTGTTCGGCTACGACGGGTTCCTGTACTCCATCGGCTTCCTGGTCGCCTGGCTGGTCGCCCTGCTCCTGGTCGCCGAGCCGCTGCGCAACTCCGGCCGCTACACCATGGGCGACGTACTGGCGTACCGGATGCGCCAGCGCCCCGTCCGCACGGCGGCCGGCACGTCGACGATCGTCGTGTCGATCTTCTACCTGCTGGCCCAGATGGCCGGCGCCGGCGTCCTGGTCTCGCTGCTGCTCGGCATCACCAGCGACGGCGGCAAGATCGGCATCGTCGCGCTGGTCGGCGTGCTCATGATCGTGTACGTCACCATCGGCGGCATGAAGGGCACCACCTGGGTGCAGATGGTCAAGGCCGTGCTGCTGATCGCCGGCGCCATCCTGCTCACCTTCCTGGTCCTGCTGAAGTTCCACTTCAACGTCTCGGACCTGCTCGGCAGGGCCGCCGACAACAGCGGCAAGGGCGCCCCCTTCCTGGAGCCCGGCCTGAAGTACGGCGCGAGCGGCACCACCAAGCTGGACTTCGTCTCGCTCGGCATCGCCCTGGTGCTGGGCACCGCGGGCCTGCCGCACATCCTGATCCGCTTCTACACCGTCCCCACCGCCAAGGCCGCCCGGAAGTCGGTGATCTGGGCGATCGGCCTGATCGGCGCCTTCTACCTGATGACCCTCGCCCTCGGCTTCGGCGCCGCCGCGCTCATCAAACCGGACGAGATCATCGCCTCCAACAAGGCCGGCAACACCGCGGCCCCGCTGCTCGCCCTGCACCTGGGCGGTGTCGACTCCAACTGGGGTGCCATCCTCCTCGCCAGCATCTCCGCGGTCGCCTTCGCCACGATCCTCGCGGTCGTCGCTGGCCTGACCCTGGCCTCGTCGTCGTCCTTCGCGCACGACATCTACGCCAACGTCATCAAGAAGGGCGCCGCCACCGAGAAGCAGGAGCTCGGCGCGGCCCGCTGGGCGACCGTCGGCATCGGCGCGGTCTCCATCGTGCTGGGCGCCATGGCCCGCGACCTGAACGTCGCGGGTCTGGTCGCCCTCGCCTTCGCTGTCGCCGCCTCCGCCAACCTGCCGACCATCCTCTACAGCCTGTTCTGGAAGCGGTTCACCACCTCCGGTGCCCTGTGGTCGATCTACGGCGGTCTGGTCACCGCGGTCGGCCTGGTGCTGTTCTCGCCGGTGGTCTCGGGCAGGCCGACGTCGATGTTCCCGGACGTCGACTTCCACTGGTTCCCGCTGGAGAACCCGGGCATCGTCTCGATCCCGGCCGGCTTCGTCCTGGGCGTCGTGGGCACCCTCCTGTCGAGGGAGGCCCCGGACACCGCCAAGTACGCGGAGCTGGAGGTGCGGTCCCTGACGGGCACGGGCGCGCACTGAGAGCCCGGCCCGCCGCAGGCGGCCGCGTCGCGGGGGTCGTACGGTCCTACGACGCGGCCGCCGGGTACCTCGTGGGATCGGGTTGCTGTCGATGTCGGTGGTGTCACGTACGCTCGCAGGTGACGGAGAATTGAGTGACCGCGACAGTGATCCACGCCAGTGATCCACGACGAGGGAGGGGGCCCACGTGCTCATCGACACCTACGGCCGGGTGGCCACCGACCTGAGGGTCTCGCTGACCGACCGGTGCAACCTGCGCTGTACGTACTGCATGCCCGAAGAGGGACTGCAGTGGCTGGCCAAGCCCGATCTGCTCACGGACGACGAGATCGTCCGCCTGATCGACATCGCGGTCACGTCGCTGGGTATCAAGGAGGTCCGCTTCACGGGCGGCGAGCCCTTGCTGCGTCCCGGCCTGGTCGGCATCGTGGAGCGCGTCGCGGCCCTCGACCCGCGCCCCCAGACCTCCCTCACCACCAATGGCATCGGGCTCAGGCGCACGGCGACCGCCCTGAAGGCGGCCGGCCTGGACCGGGTCAACGTCTCCCTGGACACCCTCAGCCCGGACGTCTTCAAGGCCCTCACCCGCCGGGACCGCCACAAGGACGTCCTCGAAGGTCTGCAGGCCGCCCGCGAGGCCGGCCTGAACCCGGTCAAGGTCAATACGGTCCTGATGCCGGGCCTGAACGAGGACGAGGCCCCCGACCTGCTGGCCTGGGCCGTGGAGCACGACTACGAACTCCGGTTCATCGAGCAGATGCCCCTGGACGCCCAGCACGGCTGGAAGCGCGAGGGCATGGTCACCGCCGGCGACATCCTGGCCTCGCTGCGCACCCGCTTCGAGCTGACTCCCGAAGGCGCCGAGGAACGCGGCTCCGCCCCGGCCGAGCGCTGGATCGTCGACGGCGGCCCGCACCGCGTCGGCGTCATCGCCTCCGTCACCCGCCCGTTCTGCGCGGCCTGCGACCGCACCCGCCTGACGGCCGACGGCCAGATACGCACCTGCCTGTTCGCCACCGAGGAGACCGACCTGCGCGCCGCCCTGCGCTCCGGCGCCCCCGACGAAGAGGTGGCGCGCATCTGGCGGCTGGCGATGTGGGGCAAGAAGGCCGGCGCGGGCCTGGACGACCCCTCGTTCGTCCAGCCGGAGCGGCCGATGTCCGCGATCGGCGGCTGAGGTCCGGGGGCCGGACCGGAGGGCGGGGCCGGCCGAGCCTCAGGCGCCTTCGGGCGCCTGCCACTCCTTGAGGAGAACGACGTCCTTCAGGAACCCCCGCACACCGAGGAACTGCGACAGATGCTCCCGGTGCTCCTCGCACGCCAGCCATGTCTTGCGGCGCTCCGGTGTGTGGATCTTCGGATTGTTCCAGGCCAGCACCCACACGGCGGCGGTGCGGCAGCCCTTGGCGGAGCAGATCGGGGTTTCGTCAGTCACTGGTTCGTCTCACAGCCACGGCACACAAGGCGACGCCGAGCAGCCACGGGGGGAGCTGCCCGGCGTCGGTCTGTCGCTCCGACGGGGGATGCGGAGCGCGTACGAAGTATGTCACGGGTGACCCGTCGCCCGGCACCGGAACAACATGATTGATCTGAGCTTTTCTTGAGCTTGCTGCTCGGTGGTCCTCCGGCGCGGTGAGCGGCCCAGGTCACACGCCGTCGGTGCCGGCGCGCTGGTGTCCGGGTGGCTCGCTGTGCGCACCCGTCGCGGAGTCGCCGGCGGCATCCTCCGCGGCGGACCCCGTGAAGCCGTCGTCCGTCCCCGGCGAGGTGATCATCGGCGGCGTCGGCATGGCCACGAACGTCGACGGCAGTTTCGGCGCGTTCTCCCGGCCCGCGTTGGCGACCACCACAGCGATGTAGGGCAGGACCAGCCCCAGCACCAGCGCCACGATCGCCACGTAGCGTTCGACGTTCCAGAGCGACACCGCGAGGATCACCGACAAGGTGCGGATCGTCATCGAGATGACGTACCGGCGCTGACGGCCGCGCACGTCCTCCTGCAGCCCCGTCCTGGCTCCCGTGATCCGGAACACCTGGACGTTGCCACCGCCATGCTGTTTCCGCATCACATCCACCATTCGTCCGTATCGGACAGCTCCCCGGCCCCTACCCGGTCCGTGACCGGTCGGGAACACCGGCACGCACATCTCCACGGTACGCCGCGGCCGTACCGCCTACGAGAGGGGCCCCGCCTGCCTGCGCGAACACCCCGAGCGCTCCCGCTCGCGCGCCCCGCGCCCCGCGCCCCTCCACTCCCGGCCGCACCGGGCGTGCGTCGTACCGCCGACCGGCCGACACTGGGCGTAATGCTCACGTCGAGCCGGACGAGGAGGCAGCCATGGGCTGGTTGTGGGCGATCATCGTGGGTTTCGTACTGGGCCTGATCGCCAAGGCGGTCATCCCGGGCAAGCAGCACAGCCCGCTCTGGCTGACCACCATCTTCGGCATGCTCGGGGCGATCGCCGGCAACGCGATCGCCCGCGCGGTCGGCGTGGCCGAGACCTCCGGCATCGACTGGACCCGGCACGCCTTCCAGCTGGTCGCCGCGATCATCATTGTCGCCCTCGGGGACATGGCGTACATGGCGCTGTGGGGCAACAAGAAGCAGCAGCGGGCCCAGCAGGGCATGTAAGCGGACACGCGGACACAAGCCCGGACACGCGGACACACGCTCGGGCACGCGGACACACGCCCGGGCACGCGGACGCGCGCCGCGGCGAAGAGACCGAAGGGGCGGTCTCCCCGCATCCGGGAGACCGCCCCTTCGGCACGCGCGCACGGCGACCGCTCAGCCGCCCGTGACCTCCACCGCCGCCAGGTTCTTCTTGCCCCGGCGCAGCACCAGCCAGCGGCCGTGCAGCAGGTCCTCCCTGGCGGGGACCGCGTCCTCGGCGGTGACCTTGACGTTGTTCACGTAGGCGCCGCCCTCCTTGACCGTGCGGCGCGCGGCCGACTTGCTGGCCACCAGGCCGACCTCGGCGAAGAGGTCGACCACCGGGCCCAGTTCCGCGACCTGGACGTGCGGCACCTCGGACAGGGCCGCGGCCAGCGTCCGCTCGTCCAGCCCGGCCAGCTCGCCCTGGCCGAAGAGGGCCCTGGACGCGGCGATCACGGCGGCCGTCTGGTCGGCGCCGTGCACCAGCGTCGTCAGCTCCTCGGCCAGCGCGCGCTGCGCGGCCCGGGCCTGGGGACGCTCCTCGGTCTGCTGCTCCAGCTCCTCGATCTCCTCACGGGACCTGAAGCTGAAAATGCGCAGGAACTTGGAGACGTCACGGTCGTCGGCGTTGACCCAGAACTGGTAGAAGGCGTACGGCGTGGTCATCTCCGCATCGAGCCAGACCGTGCCGGACTCCGTCTTGCCGAACTTGGTGCCGTCGGCCTTGGTGATCAGCGGAGTGCCCAGCGCGTGTACCACGGCCCCCGGAACGACCCGGTGGATCAGGTCCGTGCCCGAGGTGAGGTTGCCCCACTGGTCGCTGCCGCCGGTCTGCAGGCTGCAGCCGTACCTCCGGTACAGCTCCATGAAGTCCATGCCCTGCAGGATCTGGTAGCTGAACTCGGTGTAGCTGATGCCGGCGTCGGAGTTGAGCCGCCGGGAGACCGCCTCCTTGGCGATCATCTTGTTGACCCGGAAGTGCTTTCCGATGTCCCTCAGGAACTCGATGGCCGACAGGCCCTGGGTCCAGTCCAGGTTGTTGACCATCACTGCCGCGTTCGAACCGTCGAAGTGCAGCAGGGGCGCGATCTGGGCCCGCAACCGCTCGACCCAGCCCGCCACCACCTGCGGGTCGTTCAGCGTGCGCTCGGAGGTCGGCTTCGGGTCGCCGATCAGGCCCGTGGCGCCCCCGACCAGCGCCAGCGGCCGGTTCCCGGCCTCCTGGATGCGGCGCATCGTGAGGATCTGCACCAGGTTGCCGAGGTGGAGACTGGGCGCGGTCGGGTCGAAACCGCAATAGAACGTGACGGGACCGTCCGCGAACGCCTTGCGCAATGCGTCCTCGTCGGTGGAGAGGGCGATGAGCCCCCGCCACTTCAGCTCGTCGACGATGTCCGTCACGGTTCTCGCGTCTCCTTGATGATCATGCGGCAGCCGGGTGACAGCCGACTACGAGGTTATACGCCCTGACTGACAGAGCTCATATTGAAATCCGGGACGCGCAGCGCGGGCATCGCGGCCCTGGTGAAGTAGTCGCTCCACTCCCGCGGCAGTGTCTTCTCGGAGCGCCCGGCCTCGGCCGCCCGGCCCAGCAGGTCCACCGGCGACTCGTTGAAGCGGAAGTTGTTGACCTCGCCGGTCACCTCGCCGTTCTCGACCAGGTACACCCCGTCCCGGGTCAGGCCCGTCAGCAGCAGGGTCGCCGGGTCCACCTCGCGGATGTACCACAGGCAGGTCAGCAGCAGCCCGCGCCGGGTGCCGGCGACCATCTCCTGAAGGGAGCGGTCCGTGCCGCCGTCCAGGATCAGGTTGCCGATCGCCGGGGCCACCGGCAGCCCGGTCAGGCCCGCGCTGTGCCGGGTGGTCGTCAGCCGCCTCAGCTCCCCGCCGCCGATCCACTCGGTGGCCCGTACGGGCAGCCCGTTGTCGAACACCGACTGGTCGCCCCCGGAGGAGTGGGCGACCACGAACGGGGCGCACTCCAGGCCGGGTTCGTCCGGGTCGCTGCGCAGGCTCAGCGGCAGCTCGGTGAGCCGCTCGCCCACGCGCGTGCCGCCGCCCGGCTTGGAGAACACCGTGCGGCCCTCGACCGCGTCCCGGCCCGAGGACGACCAGAACTGGTAGATCAGCAGGTCCGCCACCGCGCTCGGCGGCAGCAGCGTCTCGTACCGGCCCGCGGGCAGCTCGATCCGTCGCTCCGCCCAGCCGAGCCGTACGGCCAGTTCCGCGTCCAGCGCCGCCGGGTCGACGTCCTTGAAGTCCCGCGTCGACCGCCCCGCCCACGCCGACCGCGTACGGTCCGGCGACTTGGCGTTCAGCTCCAGCGTGCCGTTGGGCTGGTCGTACCGCAGCCGCAGCCCTGTCGACGTACCCAGGTAGGCCGACACCATCTCGTGGTTGGCGAAGCCGTACAGCTCGCGTCCGCCCGCCCGCGCGCGGGCGAACGACTCGCCGAGCGCCGGCGCGAAGTCCGCGAACACCGCCGAGGAGGTCTCGGCGGGCGCGTCGGTGAAGCCGGGCGACTCGGGCACCCCGGCGACCAGTGGCTGCGCGTCCTCGGCGGGGCCCGCTCCGCGCGCGGCGGTCTCGGCGGCCCGCACCAGCGGCTCCAGCTCGTCCTCGGTCACGGCGGACCTGGACACCACCCCGGAGGCGGTGCCCTCCTTGCCGTCGACGGTCGCGATGACGGTGAGCGTGCGCCCGCGCGTGACACCGTTCGTGGTCAGCGCGTTGCCCGCCCAGCGCAGGTTCGCGGACGAGTGCTCGTCGGCGATCACGACGCACCCGTCGGCCCGGGACAGCCCGAGGGCACGCTCGACGACCTCGTGCGGCTTGGTGTTACGCGGGCTCATCGACCGGCCTCCTGCGTCGTGTTCAGAATGTTGACGCCCCTGAAGAGGGCCGACGGGCAGCCGTGGGAGACGGCCGCGATCTGGCCGGGCTGGGCCTTGCCGCAGTTGAAGGCACCACCCAGGACGTACGTCTGCGGGCCGCCGACGGCCGCCATGGAGCCCCAGAAGTCGGTGGTGGTCGCCTGGTAGGCGACGTCCCGCAGCTGCCCGGTCAGCCGCCCGTTCTCGATCCGGAAGAACCGCTGCCCGGTGAACTGGAAGTTGTACCTCTGCATGTCGATGGACCAGGACCGGTCGCCGACGACGTAGATACCCCGGTCGACGCCGCCGATGAGATCCTCGGTCGACATTCCCGCCGGGTCCGGCCGGAGCGAGACGTTGGCCATGCGCTGGACGGGCACATGGCCGGGGGAGTCGGCGAAGGCGCACCCGTTGGACCGCTCGAACCCGGTCAGCCTCGCGATCCTGCGGTCCAGCTGGTAGCCGACCAGGGTCCCGTCCTTCACCAGGTCCCAGGACTGGGCTTCGACGCCCTCGTCGTCGTACCCGACGGTCGCCAGGCCGTGCTCGGCGGTGCGGTCACCGGTGACGTTCATCAGCTCGGAGCCGTACCTGAGGTTGCCGAGCCGGTCGAAGGTGGCGAAGGAGGTGCCGGCGTAGGCGGCCTCGTACCCGAGCGCCCGGTCCAGTTCCGTCGCGTGCCCGATGGACTCGTGGATGGTCAGCCACAGGTTGGAGGGGTCGACCACCAGGTCGTAGACGCCCGCCTCGACGCTCGGCGCGCGCATCTTCTCGGCGAGGAGGCCGGGGATCTGCTCCAGCTCGCTCTCCCAGTCCCAGCCCGTCCCGGTCAGGTACTCCCAGCCGCGCCCGACGGGCGGCGCCAGCGTCCGCATGGAGTCGAACTCCCCGCTGGACTCGTCCACCGACACGGCCGTCAGCTGCGGGTGCAGCCGCACCCGCTGCTGCGTGGTCACGGTCCCCGCGGTGTCGGCGTAGAACTTGTTCTCGTGCACGGTCAGCAGCGAGGCGTCCACGTGGTTGACCCCGTCGGCCGCCAGCAGCCGCGCGCTCCACTGAGTGAGCAGCGCGGACTTCTCCTCGTCGGGTACGGAGAACGGGTCGATCATGTACGACGACACCCACGTCTTCTCGGCGTGCACGGGCTCATCGGCGAGCTCCACACGCTCGTCCGACCCGGCCGCGCCGATCACCTGCGCGGACAGCTTGGCCATCGCCACGGCCTGCGAGGCGACCTTCGCGGCGGCGTCCGGCGTCAGGTCGACCCCGGAGGCGAACCCCCAGGTACCGCCGTGCACGACCCGCACCGCGTATCCCCGGTCGGTGGTGTCCGACGACCCGGCGGGCCGGGCGTCCCGGAACCGCCACGACGCGCTGCGCACCCGCTCGAACCGGAAGTCCGCGTGCTCGGCACCGAGCGACCGCGCACGTGCCAGCGCGGCGTCGGCGAGGGCGCGTAGAGGAAGGGCCGTGAAGGCCTCGTCGATCGTATGTGGCACGGGGTCTCCCTGCTGTCGTCGCCTGTCGGGTCCGATCATGTCGCGCGGGCGGCGGCGGGGACCACACGTTTCCGGGTCGAGTCCGCTGTTTTCTGTAGGGACTCGACAGTGAGTCCCGCACGCCACTGTCGATGCCCGATTGTCCGCCGACGTGGCGGGACCGATAGGTTTTCGGTGAAGCCGCCTGTCATCCACGTGTTCGGGCGGGCTGTCGGAACACTTCAGACCGCTACGAAAGGGTGATCCGTTGAGCCGCTCGGTTCTCGTCACCGGAGGCAACCGGGGCATCGGCCTCGCCATCGCCCGCGCGTTCGCCGACGCCGGCGACAAGGTCGCCATCACGTACCGCTCCGGGGAGCCGCCGGCCGGCTTCCTCGCGGTCAGGTGCGACATCACCGACCCCGAGCAGGTGGAGCAGGCCTACAAGGAGATCGAGGCCGAACACGGTCCGGTCGAGGTGCTCATCGCCAACGCGGGCGTCACCAAGGACCAGCTGCTGATGCGGATGAGCGAGGAGGACTTCACCTCGGTCATCGACACGAACCTCACCGGTACCTTCCGCGTCGTCAAGCGCGCCAACCGCGGCATGCTGCGCGCCAAGAAGGGCCGCGTCGTCCTGGTCTCCTCGGTCGTCGGCCTGCTCGGCTCGGCGGGCCAGGCCAACTACGCCGCCTCCAAGGCCGGCCTGGTCGGCTTCGCGCGCTCCCTCGCCCGTGAGCTGGGCTCGCGCAACATCACCTTCAACGTCGTCGCCCCCGGCTTCGTCGACACCGACATGACCCGGGCGCTGGGCGACCAGCAGCGCGAGGCGATCCTGTCGCAGGTGCCGCTCGGCCGTTACGCGCAGGCGGAGGAGATCGCGGCGGCGGTGCGGTTCCTCGCCTCGGACGACGCCTCGTACATCACTGGAGCCGTCATTCCCGTTGACGGCGGACTGGGAATGGGTCACTGATCACCATGAGCGGAATTCTCGAGGGCAAGCGCGTCCTGATCACCGGTGTGCTGATGGAGTCCTCCATCGCCTTCCACACCGCCAGGCTGGCCCAGGAACAGGGCGCCGAGATCATCCTCACCGCCTTCCCGAGGCCCACGCTGACGGAGCGCATCGCCAGGAAGCTCCCCAAGCCCACCAAGGTCATCGAACTCGACGTCACCAACGACGAACACCTCGGGCGCCTGGCCGACGTGGTCGGCGAGGAGCTCGGCGGCCTCGACGGAGTCGTCCACTCCATCGGCTTCGCGCCGCAGGACGCGCTCGGCGGCAACTTCCTCAACACGCCGTTCGAGTCGGTGGCCACCGCCATGCACGTCTCGGCGTTCTCCCTGAAGTCGCTGACCATGGCCTGCCTGCCGCTGATGCAGAACGGCGGCTCGGTCGTCGGCCTCACCTTCGACGCCTCCTTCGCCTGGCCGCAGTACGACTGGATGGGCCCGGCCAAGGCCGCCCTGGAGGCGACCAACCGCTACATGGCCCGCGACCTGGGCAAGCAGAACATCCGCTGCAACCTCATCTCCGCGGGCCCGATCGGCTCCATGGCCGCCAAGTCCATCCCGGGCTTCGCCGAGCTGGCCTCCGTGTGGGACAGCCGCTCGCCGCTGGAGTGGGACCTGAAGGACCCCGAGCCGGCCGGCCGCGGCGTCGTGGCTCTTCTGAGCGACTGGTTCCCGAAGACCACCGGCGAGATCATCCACGTGGACGGTGGTCTGCACGCCGTCGGTGCGTGATCGCTGCCACCGAGGGCGACTGACGTTTGAGGGCCCGCACCCCCCCCCGGGGGTGCGGGCCCGCTGCGTTCGAGGGGCGGGCCGGGGTTGCCGAGTTCACCCGATCGGCCCACCCGGCCGGGCGCGGCACACCTGCGGCCGTGCACCCTGGGAGTACGCCCTCACCTCGCTTTTTCCTCCCCAGCCCGGCCGAGGAGGTCCCCCTTGTGCGCCTGTCCCGCAGCCTGGCCTCAGCGACCGTGGCCGTCGCCCTCGTGCTCTCCCTGCCGTACGAGGCGATGCCGCACGCGCGCGTGCGTGCCGGCCGTCCCACGGCGTCCGAGCCGTTCGGCGCCACCTGCCGCACCAGTGTCTCCGGCTCCCATGTGACCGCCTACTGCCACAACCCCTATCCCGAGACCGACCGGGTCGGCCTGCACGTGGAGTGCGCCCGCTGGTGGGACCTCGACAGCGACGGCTCCCCGGTGGACGTGGGGCCCGCGCAGACCGTACGGATGAGCGGCCGCTGCTGGGAGGAGGTCCGCTCGGCGTGGATCAGCCACGAGCGGGCGGCGGGCTGAGCCGGCCCGGACGGCACAGGAACGGGTAGCTCGCCGCCTCGGCCCCGGCCGCGTCCGCGTCGCCCGCGCGGATCGCGTCGACCAGCCGTGTGTGGTCCATGTAGTCCTCCGCAGTCAGCTCCGCGCCGACGTCCGCGCGCAGCCAGTCCCGCAGCACCTCGCCCAGGTCCGCGTACATCGCGGTCAGCACGTCGTTGTGGGAGGCGGACACCACCGCCAGGTGGAAGGTGGTGTCCGCGCTGACGAACGCCTCCGCGTCGCCGGTCCCCCACGCCTCCTCGCGGCGCAGGAGCAGCGTGTCCAGCTGCTTGAGGTCCTTCTCGGTGCACCGCTCGGCGGCGAGTCTCGCCGCGGCCGACTCCAGCGTGGCGCGCAGCTCGGCGATGTGCCGCGGGTCGGCGTCGGCGAAGCGGCGGTGCATCACGCCCGCCAGCTCGCTGGTCGCCACGACGTAGGTGCCCGAGCCCTGGCGGATGTCCAGCAGACCGTTGTGGGCGAGTGCGCGGACCGCCTCGCGGACGGTGTTGCGGGCGACCCCGAGCTGCTCCACCAGCTCGGGCTCCGTGGGGATACGGGAGCCGACCGGCCACTCACCCGAGGTGATCTGGTTCCGCAGCGCGGCGATGACCTGCTCGGACAGCGCCGACCGGCGCGGATGGCTCAGGGGCATGGCACACCTTCGCACGCGAGGCCCCGGGGACGGCCCCCGGGCCGTGGACAGCCAATCATCCCATGATTCTATGATGGGCGCATGGCAAGCGAGGAGACACCCCGGACGGCGACGTCCACCACGGCCGAACCCGCCCCGGCCGCGACCACCGCGTCCCCGGAGCCCCGTACCCCCCGGGAGCCCGAGGCGGGCGCCACGCGCGCGTGGACGACCCGCCTGGTCGTCGTGGGCATCGTGCTGTCCGCGCTGAACCTCCGCCCCGCCATCACCAGCCTCGGCGCACTCCTGGAGGAGGTCCGCGACGGGCTCGGCATGAGCGGCGGCGTGGCCGGAGCGCTGACCTCCGTGCCCCCCCTCTGCTTCGCCGTCTTCGGCGTGACGGCGCCCCGGCTGGCCCGCCGCTTCGGCCCCGCCGCGGTGGTGTGCGCGGGTATGGTCGCCATCACCGCCGGACTGCTGATCCGGCCTTACGCCGGCAGCGCGGCCGCCTTTCTGGCCGCCAGCGCCCTCGCGCTCATGGGCATCGCCGTGAGCAACGTCCTGATGCCGGTCATCGTCAAGCGCTGGTTCCCGGACCGAGTCGGTTCCATGACCGGCCTGTACTCGATGGCCCTCGCCCTCGGTACCTCGTCCGCCGCCGCGGTGACCGTGCCGCTGACCGGCGCGCTCGGCGGGAGCTGGCAGCCGGGGCTCGCCGTGTGGGCGGCGCTCGCCGCGCTCGCCGTGCTGCCGTGGCTGCCGCTGGTGCGGGACCGGGGCACGACGCCGTCCGCACCGGCTCCGACGCGGCAGCAGCCGGCGCGGGAGGGCCGGCACCACGGGCGGGACGGCCGACGGCCCGCGCAGACGCAGGCCGCCCCCGCGCAGACCCAAGCCCACGAGCCGCGGATCGCCCGCAGCGGTACCGCCCGGGCGCTGGCCGTCTTCTTCGGGCTCCAGGCCACCGCCGCCTACATCACCATGGGCTGGATGGCGCAGATCTTCCGCGACGCGGGCGTGCCCGCCGGCACGGCCGGACTGCTGCTCGCCGTCACGATGGTGATGGGCGTGCCGCTCGCCTTCGTCATCCCGCGCCTGGCCACCCGGCTGCCCCACCAGGGCCCGATCGTGCTGGTGCTCGGCGTCTGCGGTCTGGCCGGCTACGCGGGCCTGTACTTCGCGCCGGCCGCCGGCGCCTGGGCCTGGGCGCTCCTCCTCGGCGTCTCCAACTGCGCGTTCCCGCTGGCGCTCACCATGGTCGGCATGCGGGCCAGGACCGGCGCAGGCGTGGCCCAGCTGTCGGCGTTCGCCCAGAGCACCGGCTACCTGATATCCATCCCCGGGCCGCTGCTCGTGGGCGTGCTGTACCAGAGCAGCGGCGGCTGGGGGCTGCCGATCGCCCTCATGACCGGCCTGATGCTCCCCCAGATGGCGGCGGGCTGGCTGGCCGGCCGCGACCGCACGGTGGAGGACGAGGCGGCGCGCCGAGGCGGCCCCGACGGCACCCTTGCGGACGAAGGGTGCGAGACTGGGGCCATGCAGCCTGTGCTCGACCCGAACCCGCCGAACGGCCAGAAGAAGATGCTGCTCGTCTTCGGCTCGTTCTTCGCCATCTTCGTGATCATCGCCGTCATCGCGACGATCGCCTCCCCCTGACCCCTTCGGACCCTGTCCGGGCACCCGGGGTGGGGCCAGCCCCACCATCCCCTAGGGGGTGAGGGTCAGGGTCAAGTGGGTGGATCACCGGATGGGTTGAGGCACGCCGAGTCCGTAGCTTCGAGGTGTGACCGCGGGAAGCGGTCCGCGGACCACTCGAAGACCAGCGGAGGCGATCATGTCGGCCCGTACGCACACCCGGCCCCGCCCGGCGACTCGGGGCGGCGTCGGCCCCCGGCTGCCGTGGTGGGCCCTGGCCCTGCCGGCCCTCGCCTTCGCCACGCTCCTCGTCCTGATACTGAACCCGTCGAACGCCCATGCGGCAACCGGGGATCCCGCGATCACCCAGCTGTTCCAGCGCGCCCAGGAGCTGCTCGCGCGATGAAGCCTCCGGGCGGGCGCCCGGCCGCCCTCGGCGACCGCCCGCACCGTCCGCGCCGTCCGGGAAGCCGCATGTCAACCCCCTGCGCCCCGTGGCCTGTTTCATGCGAAGCTGGGTGCCATGAGCGTCGCAGAACCCCGCAGGATTGTTCTCTTCCGGCATGCGAAGGCCGACTGGCCACAGGTGACCGACCACGAGCGGCCTCTCGCAGAGCGGGGCCGCAAGGACGCCCCGGTCGCCGGGCGCAGGCTGGCCGACACCGGTATTCCCTTCGACCTGGCTCTGTGCTCGACCGCGACCCGCACCCGCGAGACCTGGAAGCTCGCCGTCCACGAACTGCCGCACCGGCCGAAGACCGTCTACGAGGAGCGGGTCTACGAGGCCTCGCCCGGCGAGCTGATCACCGTGCTCAACGAGACGCCGGACGACGTGCAGAACGTGATCATGATCGGCCACAACCCGGGCATCCAGGGTCTGGCCGAGGTACTGTCCGGAGCGGCCGAGGACGACGCCCGCGAGTGGATGAGCCGCCGGGGCTTCCCCGCCGCCGCCTTCGCCGTCGTGTCCTTCGACGGCTCGTGGAAGGGCCTGGAGCCGGGCGTGGCCACACTGCTCGACTACTGGGCTCCCTCGGAGTAGCCCGCCCGTCCGCTCGTGCGCAGGGCCCGGCACCCTTTGCGGGTGCCGGGCCCTGCGCACGAATGGCGTTTGGGCGGGGACGGGGGAGCGGGACGCGGACGCTCAGCTCTCCTCGTGCGCGTCCGCCGCCTCGACCTCTTCGCGGGTGACTCCCAGCAGATACAGGACCGTGTCGAGGAAGGGCACGTTCACCGCGGTGTGCGCCGCCTCGCGGACCACCGGCTTGGCGTTGAAGGCGACCCCGAGACCGGCCGCGTTCAGCATGTCAAGGTCGTTGGCGCCGTCGCCGATCGCCACGGTCTGCGACAGCGGAACGCCCGCCTCGGCGGCGAACCGGCGCAGCAGCCGCGCCTTGCCCGCCCGGTCGACGATCTCGCCGGTGACCCGGCCCGTGAGCTTGCCGTCGACGATCTCCAGTGTGTTGGCTTGCGCGAAGTCCAGCCCGAGCCGGTCCTTGAGATCGTCCGTGACCTGGGTGAAGCCGCCCGAGACGACGCCCACCTGGTAACCGAGCCGCTTCAGCGTACGGATCAGGGTGCGCGCACCCGGCGTCAGCCGCACCTCGCTGCGCACCTTGTCCACCACCGAGACGTCCAGTCCCTGAAGCAGCGCCACGCGCGCGTGCAGCGACTGCTCGAAGTCCAGTTCACCGCGCATCGCGGCCGCCGTCACCTCGGCGACCTTGTCCTCGCAGCCGGCGTGCGCGGCGAAGAGCTCGATCACCTCGTCCTGGATGAGCGTGGAGTCCACGTCCATCACGACCAGGCGCTGCGCCCGCCGGTGCAGGCCCGCCGCGACGACCGCGACATCGACACCGAGTGCCGCCGCGTCCGTCACAAGGGCGGTGCGCAGCGGCTCCGTAGCCACGCCGGACACCGCGAACTCCACCGCCGTGACGGGGTACTTGGCCAGCCGGAAGATTCGGTCGATGTTGCCGCCGGTCTTGGTGATGCGTGCGGCGATCTGCGCGGTCGCCTCCGCCGTGAGGGGGTGGCCGAGAACGGTGACCAGGGAGCGCCCGGAACCGCGCGGCCGGTTGTCGCCGCGGCCGGAGATGATCTCCGCCTGCATCTTCATCGACTCGGCCCAGCTGTGCACGGTGGCCCGCAGATCGCCCTCCACCGCGGCGGGCGGCTCGGTGACGAGCGCGCAGAGCACCATCCGGCCGCGGGTGACGACCTGCTCGATGTCGACCACGTCGACGGAGTAGGCCGCGAGGGTGTCGAAGAGTCCGGCCGTGATGCCCGGCCTGTCCTTCCCGAAGATCTTGACGAGAAGGGTGGGTTCGTCGGAGGTCTGCGAAGCGCTCATGGTGTTTCCACCGTATCCGGCACCCAGTGCCTCACGCCCCTCAGGTCCGCCTGGCGGACACCGAACACCGGGGCGTCCATCAGTCGGTGCACGGCCCACGCCCCGGTCACCAAGGCCCGCGCACGGAGCCCATCCCCGTACGCGCCCGAGGCGACTTTGGCATGTGCCCGCCCGGCCGAGCGGGTGGACGCCGGCCCGGTCCAGCGCGTCGGTTCAGCGCGGCACCTCGGGTCACCTCTGCGGCGGCCCGTCAGCCCGCGGGGGCGGGGGCGGGGGCGGGGGACCGTCGTCCGGTGCGGGCGGCGGCCACTGCCCCGGCCGGGGCCGCGGGCGGCGCTCCGGCGGCCGTGAGGGCGGGCGCGGAGGCGGGGGAACGGGGCCGATCATCGTCGGCGACCCGTACACGTCGTCGGGCGGAGTCGCCGGACGGGGCCGACCTGCCGTACCGCCCTGCCCCCGGCCCCGGGGCGGGCGGGCGTCCTCCGGCTTCCGCAGCCCGTCGGGCAGCCGGAGATAGGGGTTGGTGGCGGGGTTCGGCGGCCGGTACGGCGAACCGGGGACATAGGGCCCGGCCGCCCCTGCGGGGTCCACCGGACCCGGGCTCGGTGCGGCGGACCGTACCGCAGCCGGTACGTCGCGGCCGGCGCCCTCCGCCGAGTTCCGCGCAGCCCCCGCGTCACCCAGTGCCAGGGGTGCCGCGCGCCGCCCCGCGGCCCCGGTCGCGCTCGCCAGCAACGCCCCAACGGCCCCCGCCCCGGCACCCCACGCGGCGCCCAGGAGCAACGCGGTGCCCAGGTGCCCGTGCAACTCGATCCCCGCGCCGAACGCGTCGAAGCCGAGCACGGACAGCGAGGCGTCCACGGACACCTGCGTCAGCCATGCGAGCAGCGGCAGCGCCAAGGCCGTGACGATCCCCAGCCGCACCGCACACCGCCCCGCGAAACCCAGCACACCCGGACCGCGTACGAAGCCGAAGGCGTCACCAGCGCCTGGAGCCGCATCCGCTCCGGCAGCAACCCCGGCTCCCGGAGCAACCCCGGCTCCCGGAGCAACCCCGGCTCCCGGAGCAACCCCGGCTCCCCGAGCCGCATCCGCTCCCCGAGCCACTCCGGGCTCCCGAAGCACCCCGGGCCCGCCCACCCCGGAGGTCCGGCCCGCCATCCCCACCGGAGTTCGTACCGCCGTCAGCACCCCCGCCAGGAGCATCATCAGGGCCGCCGCCACCCCCAGCAGCCACACCCGGCCGTCCAGGTCGGCCAGCCGCCCGAGCGTGACCGGCTGGTCGGAGCGCACGGTCAGGAGCTTGTCCAGGGGATCCGGCAGGAGCTTGGCCAGTTCGCCGGTCGCCCTGCCGTCCCAGGGGACGAGGAGGCCGATCGGGAGGCCCAGCCAGACCCCGTTGGGCGCGCCCAGCAGCGCGGCGCCCGCGATGCGCCGGGGGTGGGCGTCGCCGATCGCCGCGTACGCGGCCGCCGCCAGACCCGCCGCCACCGCCAGCAGCAGCACCGTGACCAGCGCGGACACGGCCGGCCGCACGACCCGGTGCACGGCCTGCCAGCCGCGCGGCAGCGGAGTGCGGCGCGAGGCGAGCAGGGCGATCAGCAGGATTCCGGCCGACCAGCCGAGTCCGCCGAGCAGCGTGGGCGCCGTGTCGACGGTGAAGCCGACCGACGCCTTGGCGTCGATCAGCTTGCCGATGTTGCCGGGGAGCAGCCCGCCGATGTCCCCGAGATCGCCGAGCCCGGGGATGCCGACGCCCCCCGGCCCTCCGCCGCCGGGCAGCTTGCCCAGCCCCAGCGAGCCCCCGTCGATGGTGACGACGTCGTGTCCAGCCCAGGCCAGCCCGCCCAGCATGGCCACGAACAGCGCCACCACCGCCCCCGCGCGGGCGAGGAGTTCGGCCGGGGAGATCACAACTCCGGCCGTGCGCAGGGACCGTAGGAAGAACCAGGACAGGAGCAGCGCGCCGACCAGGCTCACGCCCAGTGGCGTGATCTGGATGGCGGTGTGTGCCTCGGCCCCTTTCAGGCCGAAGGCGGACACATCGCCGGACGGCGTGACCGCACCACCCGCCCCAAGTGCCACCACCGCGGCGGTCATCGGCCCGAGCGAACCGGCCGAGTCCGCCTGCAGCAGGTGCAGCCCGAGCGCCGCCGTGCCCGCCATCCCGACCAACGCCCAGCTCACGCAGACGATGGCGGACAGCAGCACGTCCGGCCACGGCAGGCGTGCACCGTGCCGCGCGGTCCCGGCTTCCGTGGCAGTGTTCATGGCAGACCCCCCGATCCGCTGCACGGCACGGTTGCCGCGCATGTCCCCCTCGCGTGGAATACCACTCTCCGGCCGGGTTTCAACCCCGTCAACGCAAACGGTCGAAGCGTGCGTTACGTACTCATGACAAGGCCCGACTTTCGGTCAGAGGGTGGAGCCTGAAATAGTTCCCCACGATGTTCGACATCCCTAGACTCCCTGTGATGGGGGTAACTCGGGGGACAACTCAGTGGGGCATGGAGTGCCGGAACTCGTACTGGAATCAAACGGACGTACCTGGACGCTCGACCCGTCCAGGTCATACACCCTCGGACGCGATCCGCAGGGGGACATCGTGTTCGACGACGCCAGGGTCTCCTGGCGGCACGCCACGGTCAGCCACAACGGCCGCAGTTGGGTCATCGAAGACCACGGCAGCACCAACGGCACGTTCGTGCAGGGCCAGCGGATCCACCAGATGGAGCTCGGCCCGGGCTCGGCCGTCCACCTGGGCAACGCGACCGACGGACCGCGCCTGAACCTCTCGGGCGCCGCGGCCGCCGTCACCACGCCGCAGGCCCAGCCGCAGCCGTACGCCGCGCAGGGCGCCGGCCCGGGATGGGCCCAGCAGGCGCCGCCGCAGCAGCAGGGGCAGGGGCAGCAGGCCGGCTGGCAGCAGCCGCAGCCGGGGCCGTCGATCCCTCAGCAGCAGGGGCCCGGTGGAGGCGCGGGGGCGCCGCCGGTCTACGGCGACCGCAGCCCGACCACGTTCCACCAGTTCTCCCTCGGCCGTGTGATGCGCATCGGCCGCGCGCTGGAGAACGACCTGGTGGTCTCCGACCTCCAGGTCTCCCGCAATCACGCGGAGTTCCACGCCACGCCCGACGGCCGCTTCGAGATCCGCGACCTGGGCTCGCACAACGGCACCTACGTCAACGGCCACCCGGTCCCCAAGGGCGGCTCGGTGCAGCTGGGCCCGACCGACATCGTGGGCGTCGGCCACTCGACGTTCCGGATCGTCGGCGACCGGCTCGAGGAGTTCGTCGACACCGGTGAGGTGTCCTTCTCCGCCCGCCATCTGACCGTCACGGTCGACGGCGGCAAGCAGATCCTGAAGGACGTCTCCTTCGGCGTCCCGGAGAAGTCGCTGATCGCGGTCATCGGCCCGTCGGGCTCCGGCAAGTCGACCCTGCTCAAGGCGCTCACCGGCTACCGGCCCGCCGACCAGGGCGAGGTCCTCTACGACAACCGGAACCTGTACAAGCAGTTCGCCGAGCTGCGCCAGCGCATCGGTCTGGTCCCGCAGGACGACATCCTGCACAAGGAGCTGACCGTCAAGAAGGCCCTCAAGTACGCGGCCAAGCTGCGCTTCCCGGCCGACACCACGGCCGCCGAGCGGGAGGCCCGCATCGACGAGGTGCTCCGCGAGCTGAAGCTGGACATCCACAAGGAGAAGAAGGTCACCTCGCTCTCCGGCGGCCAGCGCAAGCGCGTGTCGGTGGCCCTGGAGCTGCTCACCAAGCCGTCGCTGATCTTCCTGGACGAGCCCACCTCCGGCCTCGACCCGGGCATGGACCGCGACGTCATGCAGCTGCTGCGCGGCCTTGCCGACGACGGCCGTACCGTCCTCGTCGTCACCCACTCCGTGGCCGAACTGGCGATCTGCGACAAGCTGCTGGTGATGGCGCCCGGCGGCAGCGTCGCCTACTTCGGGCCGCCGGAGGAGGCGCTGAACTTCTTCGGCTACGACAGCTGGGCCGACGTCTTCTCCGCCTTCGAGAACTACCGCGACTACGACTGGGCGGGCCGCTGGAAGGGCTCGCAGCACTACCAGATGTACGCCGCGGACATCGATGCCGTTGCCCCGCAGTCCGTACACATGCCTCCGCCGCAGGCCATCAAGCCGCCCAAGCCGCAGGGCTGGGGCTCGCAGCTGCTGACCCTGATCCGGCGGTATGTGGCGGTGATCGTCTCCGACAAGGGCTTCCTGGCGCTGACGGTGATCCTGCCGGCGGTGCTCGGCGCGGTCAGCCTGCTGATCGACCACAACAGGGGTCTGCTGGTCAACCCGGTCAATCCGCGCACCGGCATCCACATCCCGAACGGCACGGCCACCACGGTGCTGCTGATCCTCGCGGTCGGCGCGTGCTTCGCGGGCGCCGCGAACTCCGTCCGTGAGCTGATCAAGGAACGGGTCATCTACGAGCGGGAGCGCGCGACCGGCCTGTCCCGCTCGGCGTATCTGATGTCCAAGGTGGTCGTGCTCGGCGCGGTCACGGTGCTGCAGGGCCTGATGGTCGGCCTGATCGGCTTCTCCAGCCGGGAGATCCCCGACAAGGGCGTGGTCCTGGGCAACGCGACGCTGTTCGAACTGTGCCTGCCGATCATGGCGCTCGGCTTCACCTCGATGATGTTCGGCCTGGTCATCTCCTCGCTGGTGAAGACCGCCGAGAAGACCATGCCGCTGCTGGTGATGTTCGCCATCATCCAGGTCGTGTTCACCGGCTGCCTGTTCACCCTGAACGGCACGGTGGGCGTCAACCAGTTCTCGTACCTGATGCCCTCGCGCTGGGCGGTGGGCGCCGCGGGCGCCACGCTGGACTTCAACAACATCGCCCCGAACACCGACGACCCCGGCAAGACCGACGCGCTGTGGAACCACACCGCCTCGGCCTGGACTCTCGACATGGTCGCGCTGATCGTCCTCGGCGTCGTCTGCGGCTTCCTCGTGGCCCGCTTCCTGCGGCGGCACGAGCCGGAGGTCATGCGCAAGTGACGGCGGTGCGCACGGCCGCCGACGGCTCCGTGCGCATGCGAAGGGCGGCGCCCCCCGACGGGGTGCCGCCCTTTCCGCGTGTCGTCAGAGGTCCGCGCCGGCCTCAGTACGCGCTGTTGACGTTGTCGATCGAGCCGTAGCGGTGCGCCGCGTAGTTGGCGGCGGCCGTGATGTTGGCGACCGGGTCGTAGATGTTCTTCGACGTGCCGGCGACGTGGTACGCGTTGAAGGTCGGGTCGATGACCTGCAGCAGGCCCTTGGACGGGATGCCGTTGACCGCGTTGATGTCCCAGTTGTTGATGGCCATCGGGTTGCCCGAGGACTCCCGCATGATGTTGCGGTGCAGGCCGCTGTAGGAGCCCGGGATGTTGTTCTGCTTCATGATGTTCAGCGCGTGCCGGATCCAGCCGTCCAGGTTGTTGCCGTAGCTGGTGGAGGCGGCGACCGTCGCCATCTGCGGGCGCTGCGCGGCGCGGCTCGCGGCCTGCTTGGCCTGGCGGGCGGCCTCGGCCCTGCGCTTCGCGGAGGCCTGGACGGCGGCCTTCTTCGCGGCGGCCTCGGCCTTCTGCCTGGCGGCGGCCCGGGATCCGGCCTGCTTCTTGGCCTCGATGGCCTCGATCTTCACGCTGGCACCGGCGAGCTGGTCGGTGACGCTGGCCTTGACGTCCTTGACGGGCGCGGCGGCTATCTGGGCGGCCGGGGCCGCGGCGACGGCGTCGGCGCTGGTCGTCGTCTGGGCCTCGCTGGGCGTGGCGGAGAGGGCGAGGGCGGCGGCGCCGAGGGTGGCGGCACCGGCGACGGCGATCTTGTGGGCCTTGGTCAGGGAACGACTACGGCGGCGGAAGGGGATGTTTGCGGGCATGGCGAAATGGACCTCTTCGAGTAGCGCGGAGGTCGCTCTCCGGACTGCGGGAGGGGGTCCTTCCCACACGAGCACCGTGAGCGGAAACCCGCGGCGCTGAGCGACGAGAGCCATTCTTAGCGGCCGCAAAATGCCAGGGCAAAGGTGTGACGTACGAAGCTCGATAGTGGATCGCGAACAGACAAAACGGGACAGACAGGGATGTCTGTCCCGTTCACAGGGGGACCTTGTGTCTCCTATGTCCGTTCGTACGTGATGTGCGCCCTATGTGCGTCCTCACATCGTGGGAGGGTCGTCCTCACCGGCAGTTGCCGTCGCAACGCTCTCTGTGAGCGTTGTCCTCCGGGAGAACGAGATGCACGTCGCCGAACTCGTGCCAGAGATAGTGCCCGCGCAACGCCTCTTCATAACTCCGGTCGATCCCCGCCCGCCCCGCCACGGCCTCCAGCATCAGAAGATGCGAGGCCTGCGGCTCGTGCAGACCGGTCACGAGTCCGTCGACGACCCGCACCCCGCGCTCGGGCGTCACCACGAGGGAGGTCCACCCCGCGGCCGCCCGCACCACCCCGTCCCCACCCGCCGCCGACTCCACGGCCCGCACCGCCGTCGTCCCCACGGCGATCACCCGGCCACCACCCGCCCGTGCCGCGTTGATCAGCCGCGCGGAAGCCTCCGGCACCGAGTACCGCTCCGGATACGGCGGCTCGTGGGCCTCGGCCGAGGCCACCCCCGTGTGCAGGGTGACCGGCGCGAACTGCACTCCCCGGCTCACCAGCCCGGCCACCAGCCGCGCCGTGAACGGCCGCGCCGCACTCGGCATCTCCGCACTGCCCGACCCGTCGGTGGACGGCACCGCGAACACCGTCTGGTACACGGACAACGGCTGGTCCCGCTCCGTATAGGAGTAGCGAATGGGTCTGCCGTGCGCCCGCAGCATCCCGAGGACCCCCGCCCCCGCCACCCGCGCCCACCACAGTCGCGCGCTCCCCGCGCTCAACGGCTCCTCCAGCACCAGCCGTACGCCCCCGGGCAACACCACCTCCACACCCGCGGGCCCTCCCGCACGCGCGCGCGTGGTGCCCCGCCCGTCCGGTTCCCGCAGCTCCACCGCCCAGCGCCCGTCGTCCCCGGGCGCGGAGAAGTGCACCACCACGCGCGTGTGCCCGATCCGGCCGTCCACCGCGGCCGCCAGCGTGGGCGAGGTGTTCACCACCAGCAGGTCCCCGGCCCGCAGCAGCCCCGGCAGCTCCTTGAAGGCGTGGTGCGACACCTCCGTCCCCCGAGACACCAGCAGCCGTACGGCATCCCGGTCCAGCCCGGGGCCGCGCTGCTCGGCCGGCACGCGCGCCGACAGCTCCTGAGACACCCTCCCCCACTCTCGAACGGGCTCGAGCGGGGGGACCCCCATCGCCGCCGTCACCGCTCCTCCAGCAGGGCAGGCGCGCCGTAGCGGCCGCTCGCCGGACGTTCGTCCAGCAGCCGCAGGAAGGCCGGCACCACATCGGCCGGCGCCGGCCGCGGGGCGTCGTCCTCGGGTACGGCCGCCGCGTACAGGCCGGTGGCCATGTCCCCGGGATCCACCGCCCACACCCGCAGCCCCGGTTCCTCCTCGGCGAGCACGGCCGCCAGGTGGTCCAGCGCCGCCTTGGACGCCCCGTAGCCACCCCACCTCTCGTACGCCTCGACGGCCGCGTCCGAACTCACCGTGATCAGCGTGCCCGCCGCCGACTCCCGCAGCGCCGGCAGCGCCTGCTGCACCAGGCCGAGCGCGGCCACCGTGTTCACCTCCAGCGCCCGGCGCAACCCCTCCAGCGGCAGCTCCGCCAGAGGCAGCAGCGGCTCGGCACCGAGCGCGCTCGCGTTGTGCACCACCAGGTCGACGCCCCCGAGCCCGCGCGCCGCGGCCACCAGCCCGGCCCGGTGCCCGGCGTCCGTGACGTCCCCGGGCAGGGCCTCGACCCGGGTCCCGTGCACGGCCACGGCCCGCGCCGTGTCAGCCAGCGTCCGAGCGCCTCTCGCGTCCAGCACCAGATCCCAGCCCCGCCCGGCCAGGGCTTCGGCCAGTGCCCGCCCCAGCCCCTTCGAAGCCCCCGTGATGACCGCTACCGGCATGACACCCGTCCCCTTGTCATGACAGCCCGTCCCCTGCCCACGGGCTGTCGTCGTCCGCCTCGTGATCGGCGTGCCCCTCACCGTAGGAACGAGCCCCCTCCGCCACCTCGGGCGCGGGGCCGGGACCGCCGCGGTACTTCGCCCTAGGACAATGGGCCGGGGTCCCGGGCCCCGGGCCGTCAGGCCGGGCCGCCGGACCTAGGCCCAGCGCCCCAGGCGGGGCCGTCACAGGTCCGATCCGTGCTGTCACACCCCGCCGGTACCGTGAGGACATGAGTCACGGCCCCCGGTCCGGCCTCGCCGCGGTGAGCTCCGCGCTGCTGGCCATGAGCAGGCACCTCGAGGTGCACGACGTCCTGAAGACGATCGTCGTCTCCGCCCGCGAGCTGCTCGACGCGCAGTACGCCGCCCTCGGCGTCCCGGACGACCACGGCGGCTTCGCCCAGTTCGTGGTCGACGGGGTCAGCGACGAGCAGTGGCGGGCCATCGGCCCCCTCCCGCGCCAGCACGGAATCCTCGCCGCGATGCTGCGTGCGGCGAAGGCCGAGCGCCTCGCCGACGTGCGCAAGGACCCGCGCTTCGAGGGCTGGCCGGCCGCCCACCCCGACATGTCCGACTTCCTGGGCCTGCCGATCCGCGACGGCGACGAGGTCATCGGCGCCCTCTTCCTCGCCAACAAGCTGCGTCCCGCGGGGGGAGGACACCCCCCACACCCCCCGAGTCCCGGCGCGCACAGCGGCTGCGGCTTCACCGAAGAGGACGAGGAGCTGCTGGCCCTCCTGGCCCAGCACGCCGCGATCGCCCTCACAAACGCCCGCCTCTACGAGCGCAGCCGCGAGCTGACCATTGCCGAGGAGCGCTCCCGCCTCGCGCACGAGCTGCACGACGCGGTCAGCCAGAAGCTGTTCTCCCTGCGCCTGACGGCCCAGGCCGCCGCCGCGCTCGTCGACCGCGACCCCGCGCGCGCCAAGGGCGAACTGCAGCAGGTGGCCGTGCTCGCCGCGGAGGCCGCGGACGAACTGCGCGCCGCCGTGGTGGAACTGCGCCCCGCGGCCCTCGACGAGGACGGCCTGGTCGCCACCCTCCGCACCCAGATCCAGGTCCTCGACCGCGCCCACACCGCGCGCCTCACCTTCACCGCCCGCGGCTTCCGTGCCCTGCCGGCCACCCAGGAGGAGGCCCTGCTCCGTGTCGCCCAGGAGGCCCTGCACAACGCGCTGCGGCACTCGGCCGCGGAGCACGTCGACGTCACCCTGGACCGCCGCGGCTGCGGCGCCGTCCTGCGGGTCACCGACGACGGCGGCGGTTTCGACCCGAACACGGTGCGCCGCGCCGGCCGCCACCTCGGTCTGGTCTCCATGCGCGACCGGGCCGGCGGCGTCGGCGGCCGGCTCACGGTGGAATCGGCGCCCGGCAAGGGCACGACGATCGAGATGGAGGTCCCCGGTGGCTGACGCAATCAAGGTGCTGCTCGTCGACGACCACCAGGTGGTCCGCCGGGGCCTGCGCACCTTCCTGGAGGTGCAGGACGACATCGAGGTCGTCGGCGAGGCCGCGGACGGCGCCGAGGGAGTCGACCGGGCCCAGGAACTCAAGCCCGACGTGGTCCTCATGGACGTCAAGATGCCCGTCATGGACGGCGTGGAGGCGCTGCGCCGGCTCCGCGAGCTCGACAACCCCGCGCGCGTGCTGATCGTCACCAGCTTCACCGAACAGCGCACGGTGGTACCGGCCCTGCGCGCGGGCGCCGCCGGCTACGTCTTCAAGGACGTGGACCCCGACGCACTCGCCGGCGCCATCCGCTCCGTGCACGCCGGCCACATCCTGCTCCAGCCGGAGGTCGCGGGAGCCCTGCTGTCCCAGGAGGAGGGCAACTCCGGCCAGGGCCGGGGAACCTCGCTGACGGATCGGGAGCGGGAGGTGCTCGGCCTGATAGCGGACGGCCGCTCCAACCGCGAGATCGCCCGTGTCCTGGTGCTCTCCGAGAAGACCGTCAAGACGCACGTGTCGAACATCCTGATGAAGCTCGACCTGGCGGACCGCACCCAGGCCGCGCTGTGGGCCGTACGCCATGGTGTGACCGGCTGACCCGCCCCGCCCGCGACGCGGCCACGGCAATACGGAAGGTCCCACTCCGGACTGAGATTCATACCGTAGTGGGAATGTCCCCCGGATGGCGCATCCTCCGCGGGCCCCGGCCGTTCTCCAGTGCGTGCCGCGGCGACTGCCACGGCAATCACCAGAAGGGCTCAGAAGTGAAGAACCTGAAGAAGGCAGCGGCCGTGACGATGGTGGCCGGCGGACTCCTGGCCGCCGGCGCCGGAATGGCCTCCGCCACCGACGGCGCCTGGGCCTGCGGCGTCGCCAAGGGCTCCCCTGGCGTCGTCTCGGGCAACGTCGTCCAGGCCCCGGTCGACATCCCGGTCAACGCCGTCGGCAACAGCGTCAACGTCATCGGCGTCCTGAACCCGGCCTTCGGCAACCTCGGCCTCAACCACTGAGCCCAGGCCCCACCCCGACGCCCACGGCCTCCCGGCTCCCCCGGGAGGCCGGTCGGCTCCTCGGGGGAGCCGGGAGGCCGTGGGCATGCGTGCCTTCCCAGTGCCCGGCGCGTGGCGGACCCCAGGACGGCTCGGCTGGGCGCGGGGGTCCTTCCAGCTCGAAGAGCCCCGGGGGAGAGGAACCTCTTCAGCGCCCGGCCGAGCGACCCGCGTCGGCCCCCGCGCCGACACCCGGCAGGCCGGCGCTCGGCTCACCCGGCTCTCACCGCGCCCCCTTCTCCCGCTCCTCCACCACGGAGTTGTACGCGGCGACCTGCGCCCGCCGGGCCGTCCGCTCCACCGGCCGCAACGCAGCTCCCCGCGCGGCCATCTCGGACGCACTGACCGCACCCCCGTGCCCGTTCGCGTACGCCAGCGACACCAGCAGCCCCACCCGCTGCGCCAGCTCCAGCACCCGCACCGCCCGCGGTGGATACCCCGGCGCCAGCACCTCCTGCCCCCGACCCCCCTGCGCCCGCGCCCGGTACGCGTCGATCGCCGCCTCCGCCACCGGCCCTGACCCGGCCACATCCATCCGGGACAGCACCTCCGTGGCCTCCCGCAGCGCCTCCGCCAGCTCCCGCTCGGCCTCACCGAGCGACGGCACGTCGGCGGGCGGCGCCTCCCGCACGGGCAGCACGTGCCACACCACCTCGGCGTGCACGTCGCCCTCCGGCCCGACCTCGTACACCTCCGGCACCAGCCCGAACGCGGCACCGTGACAGATCACCGCCTCCTCGGCGTCCAGCGCCCGCGCATTGAACTCCGGCGGCCCGCTCAGCCCCAGCGGATGCCCCGGCGCGGGCAGCGCCACCCGCAGTGCCGTCACCCCCAGCGCCCGCAGCCGCCCCAGCGCGAGCGTGAGCCCGACCGGGCCCGGCTCGCCGGGCAGTCCCTCCAGCCGATGGACGGCATCGTCACCCACGATGGCGAGCACGGCGTCGTCTGGAGAGACAAGTCCGGACAAAAGGGCGTTTCCCCAAGCGGCGAGGCGTCCAGAGCGCGGTTCCGAAAGCATGCCCCCACCCTAAGGACCGGACCGATGGAACGGCCCGCCCGGCTCGTGGCGTAGATTCGTTGAGGGCTGCGCCCACCGGCGCGGCGGACCGAGCCACAGGCGTACCGACAGCCGAGACCGGCGGCACACTGCAAGGGGAGACAACGCGCTCATGAGCGATGTTCTGGAGCTTCAGGACGTATCCGTGGTCCGCGAGGGCCGGGCTCTGGTGGACCAGGTCTCCTGGTCGGTCAAGGAGGGCGAGCGCTGGGTCATCCTCGGCCCGAACGGCGCCGGCAAGACCACCCTCCTGAACGTCGCCTCCAGTTACCTCTTCCCCAGCAGCGGCACCGCCACGATCCTCGGCGAGACCCTCGGCAGGCCCGGTACCGACGTCTTCGAGCTCCGCCCGCGCATCGGCATGGCAGGCATCGGAATGGCGGAGAAGCTCCCCAAGCGCCAGACCGTGCTGCAGACCGTGCTGACCGCCGCCTACGGCATGACCGCCGGCTGGCAGGAGGAGTACGAGGACGTCGACGAGCAGCGCGCCCGCGCCTTCCTCGACCGCCTCGGCATGAGCGACTACCTCGACCGCAGGTTCGGCACCCTCTCCGAGGGCGAGCGCAAGCGCACTCTGATCGCCCGCGCCCTGATGACCGACCCCGAGCTCCTCCTGCTCGACGAGCCCGCCGCCGGCCTCGACCTCGGCGGCCGCGAGGACCTGGTCCGCCGCCTCGGCCGGCTCGCCCGCGACCCGATCGCCCCCTCGATGATCATGGTCACCCACCATGTCGAGGAGATCGCCCCCGGCTTCACCCACGTTCTGATGATCCGTCAGGGCAAGGTCCTCGCCGCCGGACCGCTGGAGCTCGAACTGACCTCCCGCAACCTCTCCCTGTGCTTCGGCCTCCCGCTCGTCGTCGATCAGGCCGGCGACCGCTGGACCGCCCAGGGCCTTCCGCTCTCCTAGCCGACCCCATTGCGCCCTGTCGGTCCTGCGACCCGCGGTCCTACGATGACCGCGTGAACGACATCGACGCATGGGTGTGGTGGCTCGTCGGCGCGGCAGCGCTCGGAATCCCCCTCGTGGTGACCGCGATGCCGGAGTTCGGCATGTTCGCGGTGGGCGCCATCGCCGCCGCGATCGTCGCCGGCTTCGGCTTCGGCGTGGTCGTCCAGGTGATCGCCTTCGTCGTGGTCTCGGTCGCGCTCATCGCCGTGGTGCGGCCCATCGCCTACCGGCACAGCAGGCAGAGTCCCCAACTGGCCACGGGCATCGACGCGCTGAAGGGCAAACAGGCCGTCGTACTCGAACGGGTCGACGGCTCCGGCGGCCGTATCAAGCTCGCCGGAGAGATCTGGTCGGCGCGCTCGCTGGACACCGACCGTGCCTACGAAGTGGGCGAGGAAGTGGACGTCGTGGACATCGAGGGGGCCACCGCCATCGTCATGTGACCTTGCCCGAAGGGGGTGTTGGCGCAAGTGAACCGAACACCCCCCGCAGTACGCGACGGTCTGTCAGACTCGACCAGCAAGATCTTCAACAGCGGTAAGAGCCCATAGGATCTTCCGAAAGCGCCGAGGCGGAGAAGGGTACGGGGAGCCGACGATGGAACCGGTCATCATCGTCCTGATCATTCTGGTGGTGTTGGTCTTCATCGCCCTGATCAAGACCATCCAAGTCATCCCACAGGCCAGCGCCGCCATCGTGGAGCGGTTCGGCCGCTACACGCGGACGCTCAACGCGGGCCTCAACATCGTCGTCCCGTTCATAGACACCATCCGCAACCGCATCGACCTGCGCGAACAGGTCGTACCGTTCCCGCCGCAGCCGGTGATCACCCAGGACAACCTGGTCGTCAACATCGACACCGTCATCTACTACCAGGTGACAGACGCCCGGGCCGCCACCTACGAGGTCGCCAGCTACATCCAGGCCATCGAGCAGCTCACCGTCACCACCCTCCGCAACATCATCGGCGGCATGGACCTGGAGCGCACCCTGACCTCCCGCGAGGAGATCAACGCGGCCCTGCGCGGCGTCCTCGACGAGGCCACCGGCAAGTGGGGCATCCGGGTCAACCGCGTCGAGCTCAAGGCCATCGAGCCCCCGACCTCCATCCAGGACTCGATGGAGAAGCAGATGCGCGCCGACCGGGACAAGCGCGCCGCGATCCTCCAGGCCGAGGGTGTCCGGCAGTCGGAGATCCTGCGCGCCGAAGGTGAGAAGCAGTCCCAGATCCTGCGCGCCGAGGGTGAGGCCAAGGCCGCCGCCCTGCGCGCCGAGGGCGAGGCCCAGGCCGTCCGTACGGTCTTCGAGGCCATCCACGCCGGCGACCCCGACCAGAAACTGCTCTCCTACCAGTACCTCCAGATGCTCCCGAAGATCGCCGAGGGCGACGCCAACAAGCTCTGGATCGTCCCCAGCGAGATCGGCGACGCCCTCAAGGGCCTCTCCGGCGCCGTCGGCAACTTCGGCCCCCTGGGCGGCGGTTCGGGCGGCAACGGCTCCTCGGACAGCCACGGTGGCACGGGCCCGGGCAGGGAACGCCGAGAGAAGCCCTCCATCGACTGAGGCGGGCTCGAAACCAGCGGTCCCCGCACCCGACCCAGGGGCGCGGGGAACACGACCGGCCGGGACTCGGCCGCAGCCGCGATGGAACCGAACCCGGTGAACGACTAGGCGGCTTCCCGCACCAGCCAGTCCGGCAGCGCCTCGAACTCGTCCTGGCCCAGGGTGAGCAGCATCGCGTTCGCAGGGGTCGGCTCGAAGGGCTCGCGCAGCAGCGGCATCCCCGCCTGCTCCGGAGTACGGTCCGCCTTGCGGTGATTGTCCTCCGCGCACGAGGCCACCGTGTTCAGCCAGGTGTCCTGCCCGCCCTGCGAGCGTGGCACCACGTGGTCCACGGTCGTCGCCCGCCGCCCGCAGTACGCGCACCGGTGCCGGTCACGCACCAGGACACCCCGCCTGGACCACGGGGCTTGTCTTCGGAAGGGCACCCTCACATACCTGCACAGCCTGATCACCCGAGGCGCGGGTATGTCGACCGCGGCTCCCCGCATACGCAGTTCGGGGTGGGCCTGCTCGACGACGGCCTTGGCCTGCAGCACCAGAACGACGGCTCGGTTCAGGGTCACCGTCGACAGCGGCTCGAAGCTCGCGTTCAGCACCAGCGTGTCCCGCATACCAGCCCACCTCCCGTGTGCACCTGCCCACCCCCTGGCGGGCTTGGATCAACTCTGGACGGGCGCGCCGAGATGGACAACGCAATAAAAAATGCCCGCCTCCGATCACTTCCAAGACCAGAGGCGGGCAAACGTTCAATGAACGTCACTCTGCGCGGCGGGCACCGGCGGGCACCTCAGCCCTCGGCGGGATTCTCGTACTCACCGATCAGCTGGGCGCGCGCCAGCGTGTGGAACCGCAGGTTGAAGCCAACGGCCGCGGGAGAGGCGTCCGAGTCCGGGCCCAGCTTCTCCTGATCGACCGCGTACACCGTGAAGACGTAACGGTGCGGCCCGTCCCCGGGCGGCGGCGCGGCACCCCCGAAGTCCTTCGTCCCGTAGTCGTTGCGCGCGTGCACGGCACCCTCGGGCAGCCCCTCGAACTTGCCGCCGCCCGCACCCGCCGGCAGCTCCGCCACCGAGGCCGGGATGTCGAACAGCACCCAGTGCCAGAACCCGCTGCCCGTCGGGGCGTCGGGGTCGTAGCAGGTCACGGCGAAGCTCCTGGTCTCGGGCGGGAAGCCCGCCCAGCGCAGCTGCGGCGAGGTGTTCCCCGCCGCGTGGACCTGAGCGTCCTTGAGCGTCGCGCCCTCCCGGACGTCGTCGCTCGTGACCGCGAACGACGGCACGGGCGGATGGAAGTCGTGGGGGAGCGGCCGCCTCTTGAGCTCGGTCACCTCGGTACCTCCTGGTCGGTTACGTGGTGATACCGGTGGTTCCCCGTTGGCGGAACCACCGGTTCCCGAGCCTAGAACCAACTGCGCTTGCTGCCGACCTCGGCGATCCACTGGTGGAGGTACGCCGCCCAGTCGGTCCCCTGGTAGTCGTGCAGGCCCACCTGGAAGGACCGGTAGGTGTCGCTGCCCTCGCTGAAAAGACCCGGCTTCTTGTCCATCTCCAGCACCACGTCCATCGCGTGCTCGTCGGCGACGAAGCTCAACTCCACCTGGTTCAGTCCCCGGTACTGCGACGGCGGGTGGAACTCGATCTCCTGGTAGAACGGCAGTCGCTGGCGCGTACCGCGGATGTGGCCGCGCTCCATGTCGGCGTTCTTGAACCGGAAGCCCAGCTGGATGAACGCGTCCAGGATCGCCTTCTGCGCCGGCAGCGGGTGCACGTTGACCGGGTCCAGGTCACCGGAGTCCACCGCACGGGCGATCGCCAGCTCCGTGCACACCCCGATGTGCATGCCCCGCAGCGACTGCCCGTCGATCATGGTGACCGGCGTCTCCCACGGGATATCCAGCCCGAACGGCACCGCGTGCACGGCCCCGGCCTGCAGCTCGAAGGCACCGCCCAGGCGCACCTTCGTGAACTCGATGTCCTGCTTGTACTCCTGGTCGCCGCTCTCCACCTCGACCTTGGCCTGCAGCCCGACCGAGAGCCCCTCGATCTCCTGGTTCACGGACCCGCCCTGGATCCGCACCTCGCCCTGGACGACCCCGCCGGGCACGACGTTGACCTCGTGCAGCACCGTCTCCACCGACGCCCCACCCGCCCCGAGGCTCGCGAGCAGCTTCTTGAACGCCATGACTCTCCCTTTACGTGTGGTCCCTGACCCCTACAAACGCGATCCGGCCGCGACCGGTTCCGCGCCCACACCCTGGCAAGGAGAGGGAACCTTGACCACCCCTTGACACCCACCCGTCTGGACTACGCTCGGACGGCATGATCGCCCCCTCGGACCGTACGCCCCTGCCCAGAGAGTTCTTCGACCGGCCCGTCCTGGAGGTCGCCCCCGACCTCCTCGGCCGTGTCCTCGTCCGTACGACCCCGGACGGTCCGATCGCCCTGCGCCTGACGGAGGTCGAGGCCTACGACGGCCCCAACGACCCCGGCTCCCACGCCTACCGCGGCCGCACGGCGCGCAACGGCGTGATGTTCGGGCCCCCCGGTCATGTGTACGTCTACTTCACCTACGGCATGTGGCACTGCATGAACCTGGTGTGCGGGCCCGAGGGGCGGGCGAGCGGGGTCCTGCTCCGCGCCGGCGAGATCGTCGAGGGCGCCGAGCTGGCCCGCACCCGACGAGTCTCGGCCCGCAACGACAAGGAACTGGCCAAAGGCCCGGCCCGCCTGGCCACGGCCCTGGGCGTCGACCGGGCCCTGGACGGCACCGACGCCTGCGCCACCGGCGACACCCCCGTACGGATCGTGGCCGGCACCCCCGTCCCCTCCGACCAGGTGCGCAACGGCCCGCGAACCGGAGTCGCGGGCGACGGCGGCGACGGCGACGTCCACCCCTGGCGCTTCTGGGTCGCCAACGACCCGACGGTGAGCCCGTATCGGGCTCATGTGCCGAAGCGCCGCTGAAGTTGACTCGGCCCTGGAAGGTGCGTAACGTGGCCCGAGCCGCTGAACCGGGTACGGCGATCGCCTGCAGCCGGAGCGGCCAACCCACTACTACCGAGCACCCCTCTCAGCGGGGTCGATTGTGGCGTGCACGCATGCCCTAATTCGAACTCGCGGAGGCCGATTATGAATCGGCACGGGAATCGGCTAACGTAGTGAATGTCGAAAAGGCCGACGGGCGAAAGTCCGAGGCCGGAAGGCAAACCCCCCGACTGGGAATCGGATCGGAAAAAGATCTGATAGAGTCGGAAACACCGAAGGGAAGCGCCCGGAGGAAAGCCCGAGAGGGTGAGTACGAAGGAAGCGTCCGTTCCTTGAGAACTCAACAGCGTGCCAAAAGTCAACGC
>NZ_JBIRST010000017.1:111879-207903 GCF_044334385.1 Streptomyces sp. NPDC020801 | reverse complement strand
GTGATGCTCGTGTCGGGACACAACATCTCCACCACCGAGGTCGAGTCCGCCCTGGTCTCCCACCCCTCGGTCGCCGAGGCGGCCGTGGTGGGCGCGACGGACGAGACCACCGGCCAGGCCATCGTCGCCTTCGTCATCCTGCGCGGCACGGCGGCGGAGACCGAAACCCTGGTCGCCGAGCTGCGCAACCACGTCGGCACCACCCTCGGCCCGATCGCCAAGCCGAAACGGATCCTGCCGGTCGCCGAGCTGCCCAAGACCCGCTCCGGCAAGATCATGCGCCGACTGCTGCGCGACGTGGCGGAGAACCGGCAACTCGGAGACGTCACCACCCTGACCGACTCCACCGTCATGGACCTCATCCAGACCAAGCTCCCCGCCGCCCCGGCCGAGGACTGACCGCCGAAGGGGAGGACCAGGGACCAGGGATCACCGGAATCAGAGGAATTGAGCATGCGTATCGTTCTGATCGGCCCTCCGGGCGCGGGCAAGGGCACCCAGGCCCGCGTCCTGGCCGGCCTGCTGTCCGTACCGGCGATCTCCAGCGGGGACCTGTTCCGCGCCGAGGTCCGCCAGGGTAAGGAACTAGGCCGGCTGGTGCGACGGCACACGGAGGCCGGGGAGCTGGTGCCCGACGAGCTGACCACGACCGTCGTCACCCGGCGCCTGGGTGAGCCGGACGCGGCCGACGGCTTCCTGCTCGACGGCTTCCCGAGGACCGTACGGCAGGCCGAACTCCTGGAGGAGTCCCTGGACGACCACGGGGCCGCGCTCGACGCCGTGATCGCCCTCGGCCTGCCGGACGACGAGATCGTGCGGCGGCTGACGGGCCGGCGCATGTGCCCGGCGTGCGGGACGACCGTGCACCTGGTCTTCTCCCCGCCCCGCGTCGCAGGCCGGTGCGACGGGTGCGGCGGCGGCCTCGTCCGGCGCGCCGACGACAGCGAGGAGACCGTCCTGCGGCGCCTCGCCGTCCACTCCGCGCAGACCGTCCCGCTGCTGCGGTGGTACGCCGACCGGCGACTCCTGGTCCACGTCGACGGATCCGGAACCGTGCCGGAGGTCTCCGAGCGGATGAGCGCGGCCCTGGCGGCGGTCACGAGATGAACGGACCGTACGCCGCCCCGCCGCCCGAGGAGACGACCGGCGAGCCGGACCTCGGTGAACTGCGCCGCTCCCGCCTCGGCTTCGCGGTGCCGGCCGCTGTCCTCGTCGTCGGCGGACATCTGCTGTTCATCCTGCTGTCCGGCTTCACGCCCGGGGCCGTGGACTTCGCGCCGGCCGGACATCTCACCCTCGGACTCGCGCTGGGCCTGGCGGTTTTCGGCGCCATCTTCATCACTGCGTGGCGCTACGAGCGGCACATGCGCGCCCGGGTCGACCCGCACGCCGACGAGATCCGTACCCGCCACGCCCACCTGCGTCGCGACGGAAAGGGGCAACAGTGACCCTCGCCTCGGGTGTCATCGCCCTCAGCGGCCTCGCCCTGCCGCTCGTGCTGTTCCTCGTCTTCCTGGTCGTCACCATGTTCACCGCGGTCGTCGCCGGGCCGTACAGCGACATGATCAGCGAGTTCTACATCGGCGACCGCAGGCTCTCGCCGTTGCGGTACGGGATGGCGATGTGCGGTGACTACATCTCGGCCGCGACCCTCCTGGGCAGTACCGGTCTGGTCTGTCTGACCGGCTACGACGGCCTGCTGTATCTGGTGGGAACCGCGGTCGGCTGGATCGTGGTCCTGCTGCTGGTCGCCGAACCGCTGCGCAACGCGGGTCGGTTCACGCTCGGCGACACCTTCGCCCAGCGGGTCGGGGCCCGACAGCGGCCGGTCCGTCTCGCCGTGGGGCTCTGCGCCCTCATCGTGTCCCTCGTCTACCTGGTGGCCCAGCTGACGGGGAGTGTCGCGCTCCTGGCCCAGTTCACCGGGGTGCCCGGGGGCACGGCGCGGGCCTTCTGCACGATCATCGTCGGCATCTTCGTGGTCTTCTACGTCGCGGTCGGTGGTATGCCCGGGACGACGTTCATCCAGGTCGCCAAGACCGTGCTGCTGGTGGCCGTGGTGGCGGTGGCCGCCGTCCTGGTGCTGTCGCACTTCGGGTGGAGCGGCGACCGCCTGCTCGGCACGGCGGCCGCGAACAGCGGCCACGGGGAGGCGTTCCTGCGGCCCGGCCTGCGCTTCGGTGCGAGCACCACCAGCAGGATCGACTTCTTGAGCCTCGAGCTGTCCATGGCCCTCGGTGTCGCGGGACTCCCGCACATCGTCATGCGTCTGCTGTCCCCGGACAGCACACGGCGGTTGCGCGGTGCGGTGCTGTGGACGATCGGTCTGGTGGGCGCCGTGTGCCTGGCGGTCGGGGTACTGGGACTCGGAGCGGCCGCGATCGTCGGCACCGGCACCGTCAAGGCCACGGATCCCAGCGGAAACGCCGGGGTGCTCCTGCTCGCGCAGTCGGTGGGCGGGAACATCCTGACGGCGGCCTTCTCCTGTCTCGTCTTCGCCACGGTCCTCTCCGTGGCCGCGGGGGTCACGCTGGCGGCGGCCTCGTCGCTGGCCCACGACGTGTACGTCCACGTGATCCGCAAGGGCCGGGTGAACGACCGTCAGGAACTGGCCGCCGCACGCGCCTCGGCGGCCGTGGCCGGTGCGCTGGGCATCCTGCTCGCCCTGCTGTCCCGCGACTGGAACGCCTCCTCACTCGCCTTCCTGGCCTTCGCCATCGCGGCCTCCTCCATCGTGCCGACCCTCGTCTACACACTGTTCTGGGCCCGCTTCACCGCCCGCGGTGCGCTGTTCGCCCTCTACGGCGGCCTCGGCTGCGCCCTCCTGCTCGTCGCCTTCGGCCCCGTCATCTCCTCCACTCCCACCTCACTGCTGCCCACGTCGCACTTCGCCTGGTTCCCCCTGCAGAACCCGGGCATCGTCTCCATCCCGGTCGGCTTCCTCCTGGGCTGGCTCGGCACCGTCACAAGCCCCACGACCACCGACGCCGCCGCGTACCGCGAGTTCGAGGCGCGGTCTCTGCTCGGCACGGAGTGAAGCCGCGTGCGAGCCTCTGCCGCACCCGGCCCGCCAGGCTGTCGACCGGGGCGGCCACCGCCCCCTGCTGGAGGTGTCCGGTGAGTTCCGCAGCGAGGTTGTACGCGGACTGACCAGCCGCTGAACGGGTCGGTGCCGCAGAAAGCCGCAAAAAAAGGGGTTGGCTCCGCGGCATCTGTGTCCCGTACGCTCTGCTTCGCAAGCCGTCGACTTACGTGCACGTTCGCGAGAACAGGAGGTGAGGACCGTGATGACTGTCGTTGCGCTGGGCGTTGCCCAGATCCGGAAGTTCATCGATCCCACCCCTGTGGTCTCCGGCTGACCTCCACTTCCACTGCGCGCCGGGCGCGCTGCCGGGGCCACCCTTGTGAAGGGTTTCCCCTTGAATCTCTCTTCTCCGTCGGCTCCGTCGGCTCCGTCCCACCCGCTCGCCCCGTACGGCTGGGACCCGGGCTGGGAGTCGGAGTTCGCCCCGTACGCCGGGCAGGGTCTCGTGCCCGGCCGGGTGATCCGGGTCGACCGCGGTCTGTGCGACGTCGTCACACCGGACGGCACCGTGCGCGCCGACACCGAGTTCGTCGTCCCCCGCGACCCGATGAAGGTCGTGTGCACGGGGGACTGGGCCGCGGTCGACCCGGGCGGTGATCCGCGGTTCGTACGGACGCTGCTGCCGAGGCGCACCGCGTTCGTGCGCTCCACCTCCTCCAAGCGGTCCGAGGGGCAGATCCTCGCCGCCAACGTCGACCACGCGATCGTCGCCGTGTCGCTGGCCGTCGAACTCGACCTCGGCCGCGTCGAGCGCTTCCTGGCCCTGGCCTGGGAGTCCGGGGCGCAGCCGCTGGTGGTGCTGGCCAAGGCCGACCTCGTGCCGGACGCGACGGGACTGGCGTATCTCGTCCAGGACGTGGAGACGACCGCGCCCGGGGTGCCGGTGCTGCCGGTCAGCGCCACGACCGGGGACGGGCTCGACGTGCTGGCCGCCGTCGTCTCCGCGGGCACGTCCGTGCTGCTCGGGCAGTCCGGGGCCGGCAAGTCGACCCTCGCCAACGCCCTGCTCGGCGAGGACGTGATGGACGTCAAGGCCGCGCGGGACGTCGACGGCAAGGGCCGGCACACCACCACCACCCGCAACCTGCTCGCACTGCCCGGCGGCGGCGTCCTGATCGACACACCGGGGCTGCGCGGCGTGGGCCTGTGGGACGCCGGAAGCGGCGTCGGACAGGTGTTCTCCGAGATCGAGGAACTCGCCGCGCGGTGCCGGTTCCACGACTGCGCGCACGGCAGCGAGCCCGGCTGCGCCGTGCTGGCCGCGATCGACGCCGGTGAGCTGCCCGAGCGGCGGCTGGAGAGCTACCGCAAGCTCATGCGCGAGAACCAGTGGATCGTCGCCAAGACCGACGCGCGGGTGCGTGCGGAGATCAGGCGCGACTGGAAGCGCAAGGGCGCGGAGGGCCGCGCGGCGATGGAGGCCAAGCGGGGACGGCGGCGCTGAGGCGACCCCAGGCGCCTCCCCGGGGCCCGGGGCCCGAGCCCCGGGGCCGCCGTCAGTGCCGTGTCCGATTCCCGCCAGCGCCCGCACCACGGCGGGCGGACACTGGACAGCGTGATGGACGAGGACACCAGGTACGAGGCGGTACGCAGCCGGGACGGCCGGTTCGACGGAGAGTTCTTCTTCGCCGTCGGGACGACCGGGATCTACTGCCGTCCCAGCTGCCCGGCCGTGACCCCGAAGCGGCACAACGTACGGTTCTACGCCACGGCCGCCGCCGCCCAGGGCGCGGGCTTCCGCGCCTGCCGGCGGTGCCGTCCGGACACCGTGCCCGGCTCCGCCGGCTGGAACGTGCGGGCCGACGTCGTCGGACGGGCGATGCGGCTGATCGGCGACGGTGTGATCGACCGGGAGGGCGTCGCCGGGCTGGCCGCCCGGCTCGGCTACAGCGCGCGGCAGGTGCAGCGCCAGCTCACCGCCGAGCTCGGCGCCGGGCCTCTCGCGCTGGCCCGGGTGCAGCGGGCGCACACCGCACGCGTCCTGCTGCAGACCACCGAACTGGCGGTCACGCAGGTCGCGTTCGCGGCCGGATTCGCCAGCGTGCGGCAGTTCAACGACACGGTCCGGGCCGTCTACGCGGCCACCCCGAGCGAGCTGCGCGCCGCCGCTCCGAGAATGCGCGGCCGCGGGGCCGCCGCGCCCACCGCCGAAATCGCGCTGCGGCTCGCCCATCGGGGCCCGTACCAGGCGGGACCGGTCTTCGACCTGCTCCGGCGCGAGGCCGTGCCCGGCGTCGAGGAGGTCCGCGGCACGCCGGGCGCCCGGACCTACCGGCGCACCCTGCGCCTGCCCCACGGCACCGGGATCGTCGCCGTCGACGAACGGTCGGGCGCTCCGCGGACCGCGTCCGGCGCCCATCCCGGCGGCTGGCTGGAGGCCCGGCTGCACCTGACCGACCCGCGCGACCTGACTACGGCCGTGCAGCGGCTGCGGCGGCTGTTCGACCTCGACGCCGACCCCTACGCCGTCGACGAGCGGCTCGCCGCCGATCCGCGACTTGCGCCGCTGGTCGCGGCCCGGCCCGGGCTGCGCTCCCCGGGCGCCGCGGACCCCGAGGAGACGGCGATACGCGAACTGGTGGGACCGGCGGCGGCCGGGGATCTGGTACGGCAACACGGCAAGGCGCTGGACGCCCCCTGCGGCACCCTGACCCATCTGTTCCCCGAGCCGGCCGCCCTCGCCGCGGCCGAGCCGGGCGGCACCCTGGGTGCCCTGGCCGCCGCCCTCGCCGACGGCACCGTACGACTGGACGCGGGCGCCGACCGCGACGAAGCGCACCGGGCACTGCTCGCCCTGCCCGGCCTTGACACCACCACGGCCACCGCCATCCGCACCCGGGCCCTCGGCGACCCCGACACGGCCCCGCCCGACCTGAACATCCCCGACAACTGGCGCCCCTGGCGCTCGTACGCCCTGCACCACCTGCGCGCCGCAGGAGAGCTGGAGAACCGATGACCATGCCGACACACGGGACGACCACCGAGATGACCTACTTCACGCGCCTCGACAGCCCCCTCGGGCCCCTGCTCCTCACCGCCGACCGGACCGGCGCCCTGACCTCCCTGTCCGTGCCCGGCCAGAAGGGCGGCCGCACGGTCCAGGACGACTGGCGGTACGACGCGGGCCCCTTCCGCGCGGCCGAGGAGCAGCTGCGGGCCTACTTCGCCGGTGAACTCAAGGAGTTCGCACTGCCGTTGCGCGCGCACGGCACCGCCTTCCGCGAGCGGGTCTGGGCGGCCCTGGACACCGTTCCGTACGGGGCGACCACGACGTACGGCGAGATCGCCGCCCGCGTCGGCGCCTCCCGGGCGGCAGTGCGTGCCGTCGGCGGCGCCATCGGCGCCAACCCTCTGCTGGTTCTGCGCCCCTGCCACCGCGTGATCGGCGCGGACGGCTCCCTGACCGGTTACGCGGGCGGCCTGGAGCGGAAGGTACGGCTGCTCACCCTGGAGGGCGCGCTCAGGCCCTAGTCGTCCTCCAGCCCCCAGCTGTGGATCCGCCGCGGATGGATGCGGATCACCTCCTCGCTGAAGTGCGGGCCCAACTCGTGCGGTCCGGTGAGGAGTTCGGCCTCGCCGCGGATGTCGACACCACGGACCCGCCAGGGGTCGAGGCTGACGATGTCGTCGACCACCAGGGCGACCTTCGGGTTCTGCCGCAGGTTGCGCCACTTCTTCGTGCGGCCCATCGCGAGGCCGCCGATCAGGATGGTGCCGTCGTCCTGCGGGAAGAAGCCGACGGGGTTGGCCTGCGGCTGACCGTGCGGGTCGACGGTGGCCAGCCGTCCCAGGCGCTGCGTCCTCAGGTAGGCGCGCTCGGCCTCGGTGAATTCGGTCATGCCGCCAGCCAAGCACTCCGGTGCCGCCCGCGCATCGGATCCTCGGCGCAGGTCCAGTCACCCCGGACCCACGGCACGGCCGACGAGACCCGGCCACCCGACCACGCCCGCCCCGCGGCCAACCACACCCGACCACGCCCGCCCAGCAGCCGGCCACGGCTGGGCCGGGCGGGTGGTTCGGGCGGTGAGCCTCCGTCAGCGGCGCGTCCCGTATGGCACGGTCGCCTGGCGAAGGCCGACGGGAGGGCGGATGCGGGTGGCGGACGCGGTGGGTGCGGTGGGTGCGGTGGGAGGGGTGCCCATGGCCCGGCGGGCCAAGGCCAGGTCCGGGCAGGTCCTGGCGACGCTGCTGCTCCTTCTGGGCGGCGGTACGCCGGCGACGGCAGCGACACCGGCGGCGGCAGCGGCGGCAACGGCAGCGACACCGACGGCAGCGGCGGCGAAGGCACCGGCCCGCGCGGGAGGCGCCCCGCCGCCGGTGTGGACCGGCACCTGGGAGGCCGCCCCCTCGGGAACCGCGCCCGGGCTTGCCGGCACCACGATCCGCAACGTCGTGCACACCAGCGTCGGCGGCCGCGCCCTCCGGGTCCGGCTCAGCAACCGGCTCGGCACCGCGCCCCTGCGGCTCGGCGCCGTCACCGTGGCACTGCGCCGCCCCGGCGGTCCGGGCGCCCTGCCCGGTTCGCTGCGCACCGCCGCCTTCCGGGGCGCCCGGACGATCACCGTCCCGCCCGGCCGGGACGCGGTCACCGATCCGGTGCGGCTGGCCCTGCCGGCTGCCGCGGAACTCCTGGTCACGGTGTACACACCGGGTGACCCCGGCCCCGCGACCTACCATCGCACGGCGCTGCGGACCAGCTACCTCGCCCCGGGCGGCGACCGGACCGCGGACGAGGACGGCGCCGCGTTCACCGCGACCACCACCCACTGGTACTACGTCACCGGCGTCGACGTCCTGGGCGCCCCGGCCGCCGGGAGCGCGGTCGCGCTCGGCGACTCCCTCACCGACGGCACCGGTTCGAGTCGCGACGCCGACCACCGCTGGCCGGACCGGCTCGCCGAGCGCCTGCGCGCGCTGCCCCCGCCCCGCCGCCTGGGCGTCCTCAACGCGGGCATCTCCGGCAACCGCCTGCTGCGCGACGGGGTGGGACCGAGTGCACTGTCCCGGCTTGACGCCGACGCGCTGTGCCGGTCCGGGGTGCGGGTGCTGGTCGTGTGGGAGGGCATCAACGACGTCAACGGCACCCCGGCTGCGACCGGCCCCGCCGCCTTCGCGGCGGCGTACTCCCGGATCGTGGCCCGCGCCCACGCCCACGGCATCCGCGTCGTCGGCGCGACCCTCACGCCCTACGGCGGTCACAGCGCGTACACGCCGGCCCGCGAGGCCGTACGGCAGGCGGTCAACGCCCTGATCCGCGGCGGCGCTCTGTTCGACGCGGTCGCCGACTTCGACGCCGCCGTCCGTGACCCGTCACGCCCGCAGCGGCTCCGCCCGGCGTACGACCCCGGCGACCACCTCCACCTCAACGACACGGGCATGCGCGCCGTCGCCGACACGATCGACCCGGCCGCGCTCGGGGCCGGGTGAAGGCCGGGAGGCAGAAGCGGGTCGGACGCTGGGCCGGCCGCCTGGTCAGACGCTGGGCCGGCCACCGGGTGGCCTGGTCACCCGCCTGGTCAGACGCCGGATCAGCCGTCGGGTCGGACGCAGGGTCGGACGTGGCGGTCGCGGGAGACCCAGCCGCGTTCGTGGGCGTGCCGGCCCAGTTCGAGGCGGGTGGTCACACCGGCCGGCGCCATCAGCCGCTTCACACCAGTTCGTCGCGGCCGAGCGCGGCGGTCAGCTCCGTGATGCCGTCCGCCAGGTCCAGCACCGCCCGCTCCACCACCACCCGGTGGCGCACCCCGCGTCCGGCGGCCTGCTCCTCGGCGTCGTTCTCCGTCCCGGACACCACCACCGGACCGCGGCACCAGGGGATCCGGGGCCCGGGTCACCCGGTGTCGCCGGGTGGGTCTCCCGTGGGGGGTGGAACCGCCCGGCGGCTTTGTTTCGTACCGGCATTCGAAGGTTCACCCGAGGGGGGTTCGAGATGCGGGTGCCCGCCGGATTTTCCGGATGCCCCGTTTCCCCACCGCTCGTGCGGTGGACAATCGGGGGCATGAGTCAGCAGGGGGGAAGGCCCACCGGTCACGAGGACGACTGGTGGCGGCAGTTGTACGACGACTCCGGCTCCATCGAGGACACCGGTCCCACGGCCGCGGCCGATTCCCTGGACGACCGCTTCGCCTCGGCGGCCGGGACGTTGGGGAGGGGACCGGGGTCCGCGCGCACGGGAGGGCCGGAGGAAACCGAGCGGACGCGGCGGACGGCGGGCACCGGGGGATCGGCCCCTGAGGACCCGGCCCCGCCCGAGCGCCCGCCCTCGCCCGAGGACCGCCCGCCCTCGCCCGCGGCGACAGCACCACCCCCACCGGCGACAGTGCCCTCACCGCGCACCGCAGGCCCGCCCGCCGAGCCTGCCCGCCATGCGGACGGGGACGCCGACGGGTGGCCGATGGACGCCGGCCCGGACTGGTGGCAACGTCCCCCCTGGGAGTCTCCGACCGCCGGCTCCCCGGGACCGGAGAGCCACCCGCCCGCCCCTCGCCCGCCGGAGCCCGCCGACCCGGGCCGCATGGCACCGGAAACCGGCGAGCGTACGCCCACAGACGCCACGACGCCCACAGACGCCACGACGCCCACAGACGCCACGACGCCCACAGACGCCACGACGCCCACAGACGCCCCGGCCCCGGCCTCTCCTCCACCCCCGCTTTCCGCACCCCCACTGCCCTCCGCGCCCCCGCTCCCCTCCGCGCCCCCACAGCTCTCCGCGCCCCCGTCACCGGCTGACGCGCCCCCACCCCCGGAACTCCCGCCCCCCACCTTCGACTACGTGGGCTCCGGGCCGCCCACCTACGATGCCGAGCCCACGGCGCTCCCGCCCGGCGACCCGGACGCGCTCGACGACCTGGTGCCGGACACGGTGCTGGACGGGGCCCGATACGGGGCCTGCACCCTGCGCGCGGTGTCCATCCGGGGCGACTCCGCGCGCTACCGGGGCGAGCCCCGCCGGGACGCGTTGCTGACCGCGCGGTTCGGCGCGGGCGAACAGGCGCTGGTCCTCGTGGCGATGGCCACCGGCGCCCGGGCCACCCCGGGGGCGCACCGCGCGGCCGCCGAGGTGTGCCAGTGGATCGCGCGGGCGGTGGGCCGCAGCCACGACCGGCTGGTCGAGGACCTGCGGGCGGCCCGGCGCGGCGATCTGAAGTCCGGGCTGCACCGCCTCACCGACCGCAGCCTCGGCAGGCTCCGTGCCAGCGCAGCCGAACAGGGCATCGAACCCGAGGAGTACGCGGCCACCCTGCGCTGCCTGCTCCTGCCCGCCGATCCCGAGTGCCGTGCACGCGTCTTCTTCGGGGCCGGCGCGGGCGGGCTGTTCCGGCTGCGCGACGGCGAGTGGCAGGACATCGAGCCCCGGGTCTCCGAGGAGCCCGGCGACCCGGTCCTCGGCTTCGGCTCACCGGCGCCCGGCCCGACCGGACCGGCCGGCCCCGCCGAGACCCCCGACGGCGACCGGCTCACCATGGACCTCGGCATCACCACATCCCCCGACCCGTCCGACCGGACCACTCCCGGGCCGCCCACCGAACCCTTCCGCTTCCGTGCCTCCGTGGCCCAGCCGGGTGACACGCTGCTGATGTGCACCGCAGGCCTGGCCGACCCGCTGCGTGGTGAGCCGGAGCTGTGCGCATACCTCGGCCGGCGGTGGTCCGGCCCGACCCCGCCCGGGCTCGCCGCGTTCCTGGCGGACTCCCAGGTGCGGGTGAAGGGGTATGCGGATGACCGTACGGCCGCGGCCGTGTGGGAGGCGTGAGCGCGCAGGCTGTGAATTCATGGACGCAGAGGGACCGGAGCAAAGGTGCCCAGCCGAACCAGAGGACCGCGGGAGACCGAAGGGGCGTCCGTAAGCCATGGCCAAGCCGAACGTCGCAGAGCAGTTCGTCGACATCCTCGTCCGTGCCGGAGTCAAACGCCTGTACGGCGTGGTCGGCGACAGCCTCAACCCGGTCGTCGACGCGGTCCGCCGCAACGCCGCAATCGACTGGATCCACGTCCGCCACGAGGAGACGGCCGCCTTCGCGGCCGGCGCGGAGGCGCAGATCACCGGGAAGCTGGCGGCCTGTGCCGGTTCCTGCGGCCCCGGCAACCTCCATCTCATCAACGGCCTGTACGACGCCCACCGCTCCATGGCCCCCGTCCTCGCCCTCGCCTCGCAGATCCCCTCCAGCGAGATCGGTCTGGGCTACTTCCAGGAGACCCACCCCGACCGGCTGTTCGCCGAGTGCAGCCACTACAGCGAGCTGATCTCCAGCCCGAAGCAGATGCCCCGGCTGCTGCAGACCGCCATCCAGAACGCGGTCGGCCGCAGCGGAGTCAGCGTGGTGTCCCTGCCCGGCGACATCGCCGCCGAGCCCGCCCCCGAGAAGGCCGCCGAGACCGCCATCGTCACCTCCCGGCCCACCGTCCGGCCCGGCGACGCCGAGATCGACCGGCTGGCCGGGATGATCGACGAGGCGGACAAGGTCACCCTGTTCTGCGGCAGCGGGACGGCGGGCGCGCACGCCGAGGTGATGGAGTTCGCCGGAAAGATCAAGTCACCGGTCGGACACGCGCTGCGCGGCAAGGAGTTCATCCAGTACGACAACCCGTACGACGTGGGGATGAGCGGCCTGCTCGGCTACGGCGCCGCCTACGAGGCCACCCACGAGTGCGACCTGCTGATCCTGCTCGGCACCGACTTCCCGTACAACGCCTTCCTGCCCAACGACGTCAAGATCGCCCAGGTCGACGTCCGGCCGGAGCACCTCGGCCGCCGCTCGCGGCTCGACCTCGCGGTGTGGGGCGATGTGCGCGAGACCCTGCGCTGCCTCGTCCCGCGCGTCCGGGCCAAGAAGGACCGGCGCTTCCTGGACAAGATGCTCAGAAAGCACGCGGACGCGCTGGAGGGCGTCGTCAAGGCGTACACACGGAAGGTGGACAAGCACGTCCCGATCCACCCCGAGTACGTGGCCGCGGTGCTCGACGAAGTGGCCGGCGAGGACGCCGTGTTCACCATCGACACCGGGATGTGCAACGTCTGGGGCGCCCGCTACATCTCGCCCAACGGGCGCCGCCGCATCATCGGTTCCTTCTCGCACGGTTCGATGGCGAACGCGCTGCCGATGGCGATCGGCGCGCAGTTCACCGACCGCCGCCGGCAGGTTATCTCCATGTCCGGGGACGGCGGATTCTCCATGCTGATGGGTGACTTCCTGACCCTGGTGCAGCACGACCTGCCGGTGAAGGTCGTGCTGTTCAACAACTCCTCGCTCGGCATGGTGGAGTTGGAGATGCTGGTCGCGGGACTGCCCTCGTACGGCACGGAAAACAAGAACCCCGACTTCGCCGCCGTCGCCCGTGCGTGCGGCGCCCACGGCGTCCGGGTCGAGAGGCCCAGGGACCTCGCCGGTGCGCTGAAGGACGCCTTCCGGCACAAGGGCCCGGCGCTCGTGGACGTCGTGACCGACCCCAACGCCCTGTCCATCCCGCCGAGGATCAGCGCCGAGATGGTCACCGGGTTCGCCCTGTCCGCCTCGAAGATCGTGCTGGACGGTGGGGTGGGCCGGATGGTGCAGATGGCCCGGTCCAATCTGCGCAACGTGCCCCGGCCGTGACCCCGGCAGGCCCGGTGCGGTCCGATGCGGCCCGCCGGAGGCGCCGTATCCGGCCAACTTCGCCTTCGGCCGGCGCGGGCGCCGCGGGCGGGTGCGCGGTGTCCGGTGCGCCGCCGCGGGCCAACCGGCGCGCCGGAGCGATGCCGAATACGTCCGGATCGGCATGCCGCAGTGGGCCGCCCGGCCCAGCCGAGGCGCTCGGAGGCGGCCCGGCGGCGCAGTCGTACGGGCGGGGCGGCGTACTCCGGCAGCGCTGCGGCCCGTGAGGGGGCGGTGCGTACGTGGCCGAACACCCGGGCGTCGCCGACCCGGCATGACTGGCCCTCGCTCGATGGGGCATGGATCCCCGTGAACGTGTTCGAGATGGAGGGGAACCGACGTCGGCACGCGGGCGGGGGTCATGAAGAGTCAGGCACGAGGGGGCGGTCCCATGACGGTCGGGGCCTCCTCGGCGAAGACGGTGGAGGAAGAGGCCGACGACGTCATAGAAAGGCGCCCCGCGCCCCAGCTCAGGCGCAGGCTGGGGCGGGCGGACCTCAGGGCGGTGCCCGAGGTGCGCCGGGCGCTGCGCGAACTGCTGCGTCACTGGGGGCGGCCCGGCACCTCTGACGTCGCCGAGCTGCTCACCAGCGAACTGGTCACCAACGCGCTCGTCCACACCGACGACGACGCGGTCCTGACGGCCACCGTGTCGGCGCGCGGACTGCGCGTGGAGGTAAGGGACTTCGTGGCCCGCCGGCCGAGGCCGCGGACGACGAGCAACGACGACACGGGTGGCCGGGGCCTGGTCCTGGTGCAGTCCCTCGCGGACGACTGGGGCGTGTGCGCGCACGGCGTCGGCAAGTCGGTCTGGTTCGAACTCGGCGCGGGCGCCGCGTGAACGGGAAGGGGGCCCGGCCCGCACGGCCGTGCCCCCCTTCCCGCGACACAATCCGGTCCTCGTCCTGGCCCCGGTCCTAGCCGAACTGCTGCTCCAGGTCCTTGAGCTTGCGCTCCAGGGAGTCCAGGCGCGGCAGGGCCATGGTGTCGTCCTCCGCGGTGAGGTCTACGGTGATCGGGTCAGATCCTTTGCGGACGGGCTGCAGGGAGGGACGCGCGCGCACGGGCAGCGGCTCCGCGGATATGGCAGGCTCCGCGGTGACCTGGGAGGAGCCGCGCTCCAGGGCCGCCTGTGCCTCGACCTGGCGGCCGCCCCGGCCGACGAAGCCGCGGTGACCGCGGCTGATCGCCTTGAGCTGGGCGCGCTCCACGCGCTCCTGCTCGCGCCGCAGCCGCCGGTTCTCCTCCTTCTGGCGCTTGTCCTCGCGCACCTCCTCGACCGCCTCGTCCAGGCTGCGCACGCCCTCCAGGAGCATCAGCGACCAGGCCCTGTACGTCTCCCTCGGCGCACGCATCCAGCGGACGACGCGGATCTGCGGCAGCGGACGCGGCACGAGCCCCTGCTCGCGCAGGGCGGCCCGGCGGGTCTGCTTCAGCGCGCGGTCGAAGAGCACCGCCGCCGACAGGGACATGCCGGAGAAGAACTGCGGGGCGCCCGCGTGGCCCATGCCCCTGGGCGCGTGCACCCAGTTGAACCAGGCCGCCGCGCCCGCGAAAGTCCACACGAGTATCCGGGAGCCGAGTGCCGCGTCACCGTGGCTGGCCTCGCGCACCGCGAGCACGGAGCAGAACATCGCCGCGCCGTCCAGGCCGAACGGCACCAGGTACTCCCAGCCGTCGGTCAGGCCGAGGTTCTGCTGGCCGAAGCCGACCAGGCCGTGGAAGGAGAGCGCCGCGGCCACCGCCGCGCAGCAGAACAGAAGTACGTAGGAGGCCGTTCCGTAAATGGCCTCCTTGCGCCTGCGGCGCTCCTCGCTGCGCTCCCACGAGTCGTCCGCGCTCGCGTTCTCCCCGGAGGAGCGCCTTCCGCGCGCGAGCACCGCCACCGCCGCCAGCATGCCCAGGAGCAGTACGGCGCCCGGAAGCAGCCAGTTCAGCGATATGTCGGTCAGTCTCATCTGGGGTCCCTTGCATTGGGATAGGGCGTAACGCCCGCCATAGTGGCCCAATCCCAACGGCCCTCAGGGGGTTTCGGGGCAAGAGGCCGCCAAGGAAGTGCAAGGGGATGCCCAGGGCGGCGTTCTGCTCGAACTGCCGCTTGAGGGGCGGGAGTTGAGTTCGAATAAGACTACCCGTACGGGTGGTGCCACGGAAAGTTCCCGGGGCGGGTGAGGAAGTTGTGAATCACCTGTAACCGTGAGGGCGTCCCACTCGCGGATGATCCTAGGGGATGAGAGGTGAGGTGTCGTCGCTCGAATGGGTGACCTGGCCTGACCGGTAGGAAACTTGAGAGGGACTCAGGCCGTGGAACGCAGCGGGCGGTTCGGTGATCCGTCCCATGCAGCCGCAGCCGCAGCCGCAGCCGCAGCCGCAGCCACATGCGCGGGCCGCAGCCGCCGAGCGCCGGTTCCAGGTGCTCGGTGACCGTCGTACGCGCCTCGGCCCGCAGCACCTCCTCGGCGCGTACCACCCGGGGGCCGGGCGGTGCCGCCGCCGGGCCGCCCGGCGGACGGGCGAAGGAGGCGGGGCGTACGGCCGCAACTCCGGCGGTGCGGTCGTACGAGATGTGCGTCACGGGCGAGAGGTGCGTCACGGGCGAGAGGTGCGTCACGGGCGAGAGCGTCACGGGCGGGCGGGGCGCCCGGCGGTGCGGGAAGCCGTGGCGGATGGGCGTAGGCGGCCGCCACGGCCGAAGGGCGCACATGCCTGCCGGACCGCTGTCCCCGCTTGATTGCAGGTAAGCCCTGCCTTGCTTCACCTCGACGGAATGTGAACCTTTGGCCCATTGCGCCTAAGGTGCTTGACGCACGAGTAACAACCAGTCGTAATGACCCAAGCACCCACAAGCCCGGAGGAGGACCGTGAAGCAGGGCGCGCAGGACTCCGCCGGGACCGGCATACCCGAGGTCCGGCCGGGTGGCGGCGTGGCACGGGTGCCCCGGCAGCCGCAGGCCGCGGACATCCGGCGGGACCGGGACGCCGCGGCGGCCGGCGCCGCCCGGGGCGAGCACACCCATGCCGAGCGGCCCATCCCGCACCCCCGCCCCCTGGTGCAGCGCTCCTCCGTGCGCGGCCAGATCCTCGACGCCCTGCGCACCGCGCTGGTCGCGGGGGAGCTGAGGCCCGGAGAGGTCTACTCTGCGCCCGTGCTCGGCGAGCGGTTCGGGGTGTCGGCGACGCCGGTGCGCGAGGCGATGCAGCAGCTCGCCCTGGAGGGCGCCGTCGAGGTCGTGCCCAACCGCGGCTTCCGGGTGGTCGAGCGCGGCGCCCGCGAGCTCGCCGAGCTGGCCGAGGTGAGGGCCCTGATCGAGGTTCCGGTGCTGCTCCGGCTGGCCCGTACCGTGCCCGTCGAGCGCTGGGCCGAGCTGCGCCCGCTGGCCGAGGCCAGCGCGCGGGCCGCGTCCTCCGGGTGCCGGGCGGCCTACGCCGAGTCCGACCGCGCCTTCCACCGCGCGGTGCTCTCGCTGGCAGGCAACGAACAGCTCGCCCGGACCGCCGAGGACCTGCACCGCCGCGCCCAGTGGCCCCTGGTGGGCGGCTCCGCCCGCCCGGCCCGCGCGGAACTGGTGACGGACGCGGCCGAGCACACGGCCCTGCTGGACGCGCTCATCGCACGGGACATGGACGCCGTGCACCGGCTCGTACGGGAGCACTTCGCGGCCGGGGCCTGAGCGGCGGCGGTCCCGCCGGACCGGCCTGCGCGAGGGCGGTCCCGCCGGGCGCGCTGCGGCCGGTGGCCGACGGCTCGCCCGGGGTGCCGGGCTCCCTCCCGTCCGTGGGGCCCGGAGGTTCCTGGTGCTGACAGGTGGCTCGGCAGCTCGGCGCGCTGCGGCCGGTGGCCGACGGCTCGCCCGGGGCGCCGGTGCCTGTCCGTGGTGCGCGGCGGCTCCTCCCTGGTACCCGGCTTCCTCCGTGGTGCGCGGCGGCTCCGGCCGCAGGGGTGCCGGGCGGTCCACCGGCGCGGGGATGAGTGCGGCCCGCCCGGGGTGTCCCCGGGCGGGCCGCACTCGGTCGGCCGGGTCGTGCCGGCCGGTCTCGCCGGTCAGTCCCCGTCGCCCGCCTTCGTGGCGGTCTTGGAGTAGGCGTCGTGCCAGGCCGCCTTCGCGCCCGAGTCGCCGATCCGGTAGACGTCGACGACCGCGCCCGCGCCCACCGCCACGGACAGGACGACCGCGGCGATGCGGAGCACCGATCCCGGCCGCGGTCCCGGCCGTGCCCCGGTGTGCTCCTCCGACCACGACGCGGGCGTACGGCGGGAGATCCACCAGACGCCGGCCGCGAGCACGAACAGGCCCAGGGCCCAGGGCAGCATTCCGTCGCCCAGCTCGGCGTGCCGCCGCACCAGCGGGTCGCTGTCCACGTGCCGCTCCAGCCACTCCCCGGCCTGGGTGGCCAGCGGCACGCTCACCAGCGTGACCAGGGCGAGCAGCGGCAGCGCCAGGCCCAGCCGCCGGGCGGCCTGTGGCCACAGCGCGCAGACCACGAGGGCCAACGCGCTGAGTGGTACCAGGACGACGACGACATGGACCAGCAGCACGTGCGCGGGCAGGCCGTTGATCAAACTCATCAGGCGCTCCTCCAGGGGCGGCCGTGGGGGTGCACGCGGACCCGGCTCGTGTGTGCGGACCCGGCTCGTGCCTTCGGGGGGCCAGGGGCCCTGTCGCCGGTCTCCCGCCGGGCGGGCCACGACAGGATTCGGTCCGTCCGCGTGTTCGGGTGCGCCAGCCTGGCACAGGAACCTCTCAGGTTCCTCTGAGCAGCACTGAGCAACCCCCGGCGCAGCCCGTGGCCGCCCCGGCGCAGCCCGGGTCAGCCCGTGGCCGCCCCCGGCGCAGCCCGGGTCAGGCCGTTGCCGACCCCGCCGCGGGCGGCGCCGGCGCCAGCTGCCGGGCCAGCCAGGTGGGCACGCCCCCCAGCAGCCGGAACAGCCGCCGCGCCTCCTCCCGCAGCCGGGACGCCTCCGGCTCCGCCTCGGTGTCGGCCAGCGACGCCAGCGCCGGCGCCGTACCGACGAGGTAGCCCAGCTCCTCGCGGATCCGCAGGCTCTCGGCGAACCCGTGCCGCGCCTCCGCCAACTCCCCGTCCCGCAGCGCCAGTCCGGCCAGGTGCCGCCAGGTGAAGGACAGCAGCAGCGGGTCGGCGTGGGCGGTGGCGCCCGCGTGGGCGCGGCGGTAGGCGGCGCGCGCGGCCTGCGGGGAGCGGGTCAGGTTCTCGGCGATCAGTCCGCGCCGGAAGTCCAGCAGGCCCCGCCCGGGCGCCCCCGGCGGGATCAGCGCCGCCGCCCGGCCCAGCGCGGCCCGGGCCTCGTCCGCGCGGTCCCGCACGCCGTGCACGGTGGCCGTGTACGCAAGTTGCCCGCGTTCACAAGCGGCCGCGCCGCGCTCCTCGTCGGTGTGGGCCAGCGCCTCCGCGGTCCGCAGCGCGTCCTCCGCGTCCTCCCAGCCGGCCTCGGTGTACAGGCACCGTTCGACCAGCAGCGCCGTTCTCTGCAGCGCGGCGGCCGCGGTGGCCGGCTGCAGCAGCGCTGCCGCGTCGGCCCAGCACGCGCGTGAGCGCAGCCGCCATACCGCGGTCTGGAGTGGATCGTCACCTGCGGTCGTTCCGTTACCAGACATGGCGGGATGCGCCACGTTGCCCTCCCCGAGCACGCCTTCGAGCCTTGAGTGGTGGCGGCATCTCAGCACGAATTCCGCGGCCCGGCCAAGGGGGTGGGTGAAGGATTTCACAAAGTCGTGGGACGGTGGCCGATACCGGACGCAAAAGCCGTCCCCCGTCCTGACCTCAGCTCATGCGCAGCGCGAGGAAGAAGTCGAGCTTGTCCTCCAGCCTCGACAGGTCACGTCCCGTCAACTGCTCGATCCGCCCGACCCGGTAGCGCAGCGTGTTGACGTGCAGGTGGAGCCGGGTCGCGCACCGGGTCCAGGAGCCGTCGCAGTCGAGGAACGCCTCCAGCGTCGGGATCAGCTCGGCGCGGTGCCGGCGGTCGTAGTCCCGCAGCGGGTCCAGCAGCCGGGCGGTGAAGGCGCGTCGCACGTCGTCCGGTACGAACGGGAGCAGCAGCACGTGCGAGGCCAGTTCCTGGTGTCCCGCCGCGCACACCCGGCCCGGGCGCGCCGCGGCCACCCGCCGGGCGTGCCGAGCCTCCTCCAGCGCCCCGCGCAGCCCCTCCGCCGAGTGCACGGCCGCGCTGACGCCGAGGGTGAGGCGGCCGTCGTCGTCGAGACCGGCCGACAGCGGGTCCCGTACGGCCCGCAGGAGCGCGTCGGCGAGGATCCCGGGCTCCGCGCCGTCGGGCTCGGCGGGGACGGCGGGGAGCGGCACCAGTGCGACGGCCTCGTCACCGGTGTGCGCGACCGCTATGCGGTCGGACGGCTCGGGACCGGTGCTGTGCGGGTCCACGAGGATCTCCTCCAGCAGCGACTGGGCGACCGGGCCGCCCTCGATCCGCCCGTCCTCCCACTCCACGCGGGCCACGACCACCTGCCAGTGCGGGGCGGTTCCGAGGCCGGGCAGCAGCACGGGTGCCGCGACCCTGAGGCGCGCGGCGATCTCGGCGGGCGCCGCCCCCGTCTGCACCAGCTCCAGCACCTCCTGGGCGAGCCGCCTGCGCACCGTGCGCGCCGCGTCCCGCCGGTCCCGCTCGACCGCGATCAGCTGGGTGACGCCCTCGAGCAGGTCGAGCCGCTCCTCGGGCCAGTCGCCGGCGTCCGCCTCGACGGCCAGCAGCCAGTCGGACAGCACCGTCTCGCGCACGTCCCGTGCACCCTGCGGGGCGCCCCCCGGCCCGGCCACCGCCGGGCGGTGCCCGGAGCCGCGGATCGGGAAGAGGGAGTACGTCGTCGTGCCCAGCGTCACCCGGTGCGGGCCGCGCCGGCCCGTGCGGCCGGCCGCCAGGTGCGCGGTGGCGAGCTCGGCACACGTCTCGGCGGGCAGCGCGGGGCCCGCCGCCCGGGGCCCGGCGATCAGCCGTCCGGCGGGAGAGAGCAGCCAGGCCCGCAGGTCCAGGTCGGAGCCCAGCAGGTCCAGCACCACGTCCGGGCCGCCGCCCGCCGGACCGGCGGTCATCATCCGCCGGTGGCGGTCCACCACGGCCGCGAGGTCGCCGGCGCGCTCGCCGGACACCTGCCGTACGACGTGCTCGGTGATCGTCGCGAACGCCACCGACTCGTTGACCGCGAACAGCGGCAGCCGGTGCCGGGCGCAGGCCACCACCAGGTCGTCCGGCACATCGCCCAGCTCGGCCTCGCCGGCGGCCAGCGCGGTCACGCCGGCCTGCACCAGGATCCGCACGAAGGGCTCGGAGTCGGCGGCGTCACGGCGCCAGGCCAGCCCCGTCAGCACCAGCTCACCGCCGGAGAGGTAACGGCTGGGGTCGCGCAGGTCGGTGGTCATGACGCCCCGGACGGTGCGGTCCAGCTCGTCCTCACCGCCGAGCAGCTTCAGGCCCAGCGCATCGGTGTCCAGCAGTGCGCGCAGCCGCATCTCTCGTCGCCGCCGTTCTTTTGTCTCGAAAACTACGATGGATCTTGTGGCGAGGGCCCGGCCACGCGGCCGGGCCGGCAACTCCGCCGGGGGCGCGGGGCCGTGTCCTCTGTTTCCAGGGGGAAGCGAAGAGGTTTCTGATGGCCTCCTTTCATACGAATCTACAAGATGGCTGCCCTGGCCAGCCAAACCCTTCATGGTTTCGGTGACTGACCCCGCCGGAGCACAGAGCTGTGTACTGAGGCCACTCCGCGTGAAACAGCACATGAACGAGCCTCGCCCGCCGCACACGGATTGGCTCAATCTGGACGACCCACGAGACGAAGAAGAGAGCCGGTCATGGACTTCCTTCGCCCCGCCAGCTGGGAGGAGGCGCTCGCCGCGAAGGCCGAGCACCCCACCGCTGTGCCGATTGCGGGTGGCACCGATGTGATGGTCGAGATCAACTTCGACCACCGCCGGCCCGAGTACCTCCTCGACCTGAACCGCGTCGGCGACCTCTACGAGTGGGAGGCCGGCGGGGAGAGCGTGCGGCTGGGCGCCTCGGTCCCCTACACGAAGATCATGGAAAGTCTCCGTGCCGAGCTGCCGGGCCTCGCGCTCGCCTCGCACACGGTCGCCTCCCCGCAGATCCGCAACCGCGGCGGCGTCGGCGGCAACCTCGGCACGGCCTCTCCCGCCGGCGACGCCCACCCCGCCCTGCTCGCCGCGGGCGCCGAGGTCGAGGTGGAGTCGGTACGTGGTTCCCGGCGCATCCCGATCGACGAGTTCTACACCGGCGTCAAGCGCAACGCGCTCGCCCCCGACGAGCTGATCCGGGCCGTGCACATCAAGAAGGCCGACGGCCCGCAGCAGTACTCCAAGGTCGGCACCCGCAACGCCATGGTCATCGCGGTGTGCGCCTTCGGCCTCGCCCTGCACCCCGAGACCCGCACGGTCCGCACCGGCATCGGCTCGGCCGCCCCGACTCCCGTCCGGGCCGGGGCCGCCGAGGAGTTCCTGAACGCGGCGCTGGAGGAGGGCGGCTTCTGGGACAACGGGAAGATCATCACGCCGTCGGTCGCCAAGCAGTTCGCCGAGCTGTGCTCCGCCGCCTGCAACCCGATCGACGACGTCCGGGGCACCGCGAGCTACCGCCGCCACGCGGTCGGCGTGATGGCCCGCCGGACGCTCACCTGGACCTGGGAGTCGTACCGCGGCACCCGCACCGCCGCAAAGGGAGCTGCGTAATGCGCGTCAACTTCACCGTCAACGGACGTCCGCAGGAAGCCGACGACGTCTGGGAGGGCGAGTCCCTGCTGTACGTCCTGCGCGAGCGCCTGGGCCTGCCCGGCTCCAAGAACGCCTGCGAGCAGGGCGAGTGCGGATCCTGCACGGTCCGCCTGGACGGCGTGCCGGTGTGCTCCTGCCTGGTCGCGGCCGGCCAGGTCGAGGGCCGAGAGGTCGTGACCGTCGAGGGGCTGGCGGACTTCGCCCAGCAGCGGTCCTGCGGGACGGGTGCGTGCGGGACCACCCTGCAGGACGCCCGGCAGTGGCAGGCCGGGCCCTCCGACTCGCACACCGGCGAGGGCACCGAACTGTCCCCGATCCAGCAGGCGTTCATCGACGCCGGCGCCGTCCAGTGCGGCTTCTGCACCCCGGGCCTGCTGGTCGCCGCCGACGAGATGCTGGAGCGCAACCCGAACCCGAGCGACGCGGACATCCGCGAGGCCCTGTCGGGCAACCTGTGCCGCTGCACCGGTTACGAGAAGATCATGGACGCGGTCCGCCTGGCGGCCGCCCGTCAGTCCGAGGGGGTCTGACCATGCCCGCGAACGGTGCACCCACCAAGATCACGCAGGGCTCGCAGACCAAGGGCGGCATCGGCGAGTCCACGCTCCGCCCGGACGGCACCCTCAAGGTCACCGGCGAGTTCGCGTACTCCTCCGACATGTGGCACGAGGACATGCTCTGGGGCCAGATCCTGCGCTCCACGGTCGCGCACGCCGAGATCGTCTCCATCGACACGGGCGAGGCCCTCGCCACGCCGGGCGTCTACGCCGTGATGACGTACGACGACCTGCCGACCGACGTGAGGAACTACGGCCTGGAGATCCAGGACACCCCGGTCCTCGCCCACGGCAAGGTCCGCCACCACGGTGAGCCGGTCGCGATCGTCGCCGCCGACCACCCCGAGACCGCGCGCCGCGCCGCCGCCAAGATCAAGGTGGAGTACAAGGAACTGCCCGTCATCACCGACGAGGCCTCCGCGACCGCCCCGGACGCGATCCTCGTCCACGAGAACCGCACCGACCTCCCCCAAGGACCTCCGACAGGCTCCGGGCCAGGGGGGACCCCCACCATCGGCCACGTCCCGCACCCGAACGTCGTCCACCGCCAGCCGATCGTGCGCGGAGACGCCGAGGCGGCCGCGAGGCGGGCCGACTTCGTGGTCAGCGGCGAGTACCACTTCGGCATGCAGGACCAGGCGTTCCTCGGCCCCGAGTCGGGCCTGGCCGTGCCGGAGGAGGACGGCGGCGTCCACCTCTACATCGCCACCCAGTGGCTGCACAGCGACCTGCGGCAGATCGCCCCGGTCCTCGGCCTGCCGCCGGAGAAGGTGCGGATGACGCTGGCCGGCGTGGGAGGCGCGTTCGGCGGCCGTGAGGACCTGTCGATGCAGATCCACGCCTGCCTGCTGGCGCTGCGCACCGGCAAGCCCGTCAAAATCGTCTACAACCGCTTCGAGTCCTTCTTCGGACACGTCCACCGCCACCCCGCCAAGCTGTACTACGAGCACGGCGCCACGAAGGACGGCAAGCTGACCCACGTCAGGTGCCGGATCGTCCTGGACGGCGGCGCGTACGCCTCCACCTCCCCGGCGGTGGTCGGCAACGCCTCCTCGCTCGGCATCGGCCCGTACGAGGTCGACGACGTCGACATCGAGGCCATCGCCCTCTACACCAACAACCCGCCGTGCGGTGCCATGCGCGGCTTCGGCGCGGTCCAGGCGTGCTTCGCCTACGAGGCGCAGATGGACCGGCTCGCCGACGCCGTCGGCATGGACCGGGTGGAGTTCCGGCAGCTCAACGCCATGTCCCAGGGCACGATCATGCCGACCGGGCAGCCGGTCGACTCCCCGGCCCCGGTCGCCGAACTCCTGCGCCGCGTCAAGGCGATGCCCCTGCCGCCGGAGCGCCAGTGGGAGAGCTCCGAGGGTGCCGACGTACGGCAGCTGCCCGGCGGTCTGTCCAACACCACGCACGGCGAGGGCGTCGTACGCGGGGTCGGCTATGCGGTCGGCATCAAGAACGTCGGCTTCTCCGAGGGTTTCGACGACTACTCCACCGCCAAGGTCCGCATGGAGGTCGTGGCCGGCGAGCCGGTCGCCACCGTGCACACGGCGATGGCGGAGGTCGGCCAGGGCGGTGTCACCGTCCACGCGCAGATCGCCCGCACCGAGCTGGGCGTCGCCCGGGTGACCATCCACCCGGCCGACACGCAGGTGGGCAGCGCCGGTTCGACCTCGGCCTCCCGCCAGACGTACGTCACCGGAGGCGCCGTGAAGAACGCCTGCGAGCTCGTCCGCGAGAAGGTGCTGGAGATCGGCCGCCGCAAGTTCGGCTCCTACCACCCCGCCTGGGCCACCGCCGAACTCCTGCTGGAGAGCGGCAAGGTCGTCACCGACGGCGGCGAGGTGCTCGCGGACCTGGTGGACGTGCTGGAGGGCGAGGCCGTCGAGGTCGAGGCGGAATGGCGGCACCGGCCGACCGAGCCCTTCGACCTGCGCACCGGCCAGGGCAACGGCCATGTGCAGTACTCCTTCGCCGCGCACCGCGCCGTGGTCGAGGTCGACACCGAGCTCGGCCTGGTGAAGGTGATCGAGCTGGCCTGCGCCCAGGACGTCGGCAAGGCGCTCAACCCGCTGTCCGTCGTCGGCCAGATCCAGGGCGGTACGACCCAGGGTCTGGGCGTGGCGGTCATGGAGGAGATCGTCGTCGACCCCAGGACCGCGAAGGTGAAGAACCCCTCCTTCACGGACTACCTCATCCCCACGATTCTCGACACGCCGACCATCCCCGTCGACGTGCTCGAACTCGCCGACGACCACGCGCCGTACGGGCTGCGCGGCATCGGCGAGGCCCCGACCCTGTCGTCCACCCCGGCCGTCCTCGCGGCGATCCGGAACGCGACGGGTCTGGAGCTCAACCGCACACCGGTACGTCCGGAACACCTGACCGGTACCGCGTGACAGACCCTCCGGGCGGCGCACGGAACGTCACAACTGCGCGCCGCCCGGAGTGATTCAGATCGTTCGTCTCGGGCCGTCCCCCGGGTCGTGCGGCCGAAGCACCTTCCCAAATCCCGCAGCCGTCAAGGCGGACCGCGGGTGCCCCTATGAACCTTGGGAGTAGGCCCACATGACCCAGCAGTCCCTGGAGCCGACGACCACCGCCGAGGACGCGGGTGCGGGAACCCGCATCCCGGCCGGCAGATCGTGGCTCGACCGGTACTTCCACATCTCCCAGCGGGGATCCTCCGTCGCGCGTGAGGTGCGCGGCGGCGTCACCACCTTCATGGCGATGGCGTACATCCTGCTGCTCAACCCCCTGATCCTGTCCGGCAAGGACGCGGCCGGGGACACACTCGGCCAGAAGGCCCTGATCACCGCCACCGCGTTCGCGGCGGCCTTCACCACGCTGCTGATGGGTTTCGCCGGCAAGGTGCCGCTCGCCCTCGCCGCCGGCCTCTCCGTCTCCGGCGTGCTGTCCTCGCAGGTCGCCCCCCAGATGACCTGGCCGCAGGCCATGGGCATGTGCGTGATGTACGGCGTGGTCATCATGCTGCTGGTGGTCACCGGCCTGCGCGAGATGATCATGAACGCGATCCCGCTGGCGCTCAAGCACGCAATCACCATGGGCATCGGCCTGTTCATCGCCCTCATCGGCTTCTACAAGTCCGGCTTCGTACACCAGGGCAAGGCCACCCCGGTCACCCTCGGCCCGGCGGGCGAACTGGCGGGCTGGCCGGTGCTGCTCTTCGCCGGCACCCTGCTCCTGATCTTCATGCTCCAGGCCCGGGGCGTGCCCGGCGCCATCCTCATCGGCATCGTCAGCGGCACGGTCGTCGCGGCCGTACTGAACACCGCCGGGGTCGTCAAGGCCGACGCCTGGGCGGGCGGCGCCCCCGAACTGCACGGCAGCGCGGTGTCGATGCCCGACTTCTCGCTCTTCGGGCACGTCGAGTTCGGCGGCTGGGGCAAGGTCGGCGCGATGACGGTCGGCATGATCGTCTTCACGCTGGTCCTGGCCGGCTTCTTCGACGCGATGGCCACCATCATCGGCGTCGGCACCGAGGCGAAGCTCGCCGACGACCAGGGCCGGATGCCGGGCCTGTCCAAGGCACTGTTCATCGACGGCGCGGGTGGCGCGATCGGCGGAGTGGCGGGCGGCTCCGGCCAGACCGTCTTCATCGAGTCGGCGACCGGCGTCGGCGAGGGAGCACGGACCGGTCTCGCCTCGGTCGTCACCGGCCTGTTCTTCGCGGCCTGCCTGTTCTTCACCCCGCTCACCGCGCTCGTCCCCCAGGAGGTCGCCTCCGCCGCCCTGGTGGTCATCGGCGCGATGATGCTGATGAACGCCCGGCACGTGGACTGGGCCGACCGCGCCACCGCGATCCCGGTCTTCCTGACCGTGGTCCTGATGCCGTTCACGTACACCATCACCACCGGTGTGGCGGCGGGCGTCGTCGCGTACACGGCCATCAAGGCCGCCCAGGGCAAGGCGCGGGAGATCGGCGTCTTCATGTGGGGCCTGACGGTGATCTTCCTCGTGTACTTCGCGCTGCACCCGATCGAGAGCTGGATGGGCGTGCACTAGCGGCTCGGTGAGACCCGAACGCCCTCCGCACAACCGCTGCCGAAGGAGACCGACAGATGCTGGACATCGCCGATGAGCTCAACCGGTGGGTCGGGCAGGGCCGTGACTTCGCCGTCGCCACCGTGGTGGCGGTCGGCGGCAGCGCACCCCGCCTGCCGGGCGCCGCCCTGGCGGTGGACGCCGACGGCACGGCGATCGGCTCGGTCTCCGGCGGCTGTGTGGAGGGCGCGGTGTACGAGCTGTGCCGGCAGGCGCTGGCGGACGGGGAGACCGTCCTGGAGCGCTTCGGCTACAGCGACGAGGACGCCTTCGCGGTCGGCCTGACCTGCGGCGGCGTCATCGACATCCTGGTCACACCGGTACGGGCCGACGGTCCGGCCCGTCCGGTGCTCGCGGCCGCGCTGGCCGCCGCCGCCTCGGGTGAGGCGGCGGCGGTGGCGCGGGTCGTGTCGGGCCCGGCCCGGCTGCTGGGCCGGGCGCTGCTGGTCCGCTCCGACGGCTCCCACGAGGGCGGTCTCGGGGCGCACCCGGAACTGGACCGCACGGTGGCGGGCGAGGCGGCCGCCTTCCTGGACGCCGGCCGCACCGGCACCCTGGAGCTCGGCGAGCGGGGCGCGCGCTGCGGCGCGCCGCTCACGGTCCTGGTGGAGTCCTCGGTACCGCCGCCCCGGATGATCGTCTTCGGTGCCATCGACTTCGCCTCGGCGCTGGTGCGCATCGGCAAGTTCCTGGGCCACCACGTGACGGTGTGCGACGCGCGCCCCGTCTTCGCCACCCGGGCCCGCTTCCCGGAGGCCGACGAGATCGTCGTCGAGTGGCCGCACCGGTACCTGGAGCGCACGGACGTGGACAGCCGCACGGTGCTGTGCGTACTCACCCATGACGCGAAATTCGACGTTCCCCTGCTGAGGCTGGCGCTGCGGCTTCCGGTGGCGTACGTCGGCGCGATGGGCTCCCGCCGCACCCATCTCGACCGCAACCGGCGGCTGCGCGAAGTCGGCGTGACGGAGATGGAGTTGGCCCGGCTCAGGTCGCCCATCGGCCTGGACCTCGGTGCCCGCACCCCCGAGGAGACGGCCCTGTCCATCGCCGCGGAGATCGTCGCGGGCCGACGCGGCGGCAGCGGCGTCTCCCTGACCGGCGCCCACACCCCGATTCACCACGACGCGGCGTCGGCACCGGCGCCGGGGAGGCGGATCGGGTCGGTGGCCTGAGGCGGCCCACCGCGGCTTGTTCCTCGTGGCCGGATGCCAGTCGTCAGTGCGTGGCGGAGTCCTCCGCCGACCCCCACGTCGGCCGGAACGCGAGGATCCCCGCCGTGGCGGCGCCACTGGTGACGAAGGGGTCGCAGGCGACGGCGGCCTCGATCGCCGGGCGGGGGCCCTCGGCGAGGACGAGTCCGCCCGTTCGGGGCTCCAGCGGCCCCGCGAGCCGGGCCAGGCACTGGGCGAACGCCCCCTCGGGGTTGCTGTAGTGGGCGTCCTTGAGGGCGTCGACGGTTTCCAGCGGGGCCCGGTACCTGAACACGATGACGTACAACGGCTACGCGGCCACGGTCCTCGCACGTCTCGCGGAACACGGCTGGAGCCCCGCCACACTCGTCGAGGACACCGGCGGCCACACGCTCTTCCGCCATGCGCTCGCGGGCCACGACGACGTGGTGGCCCTGCGCACGCGGTCCGCCGCCGCGGACACGGACCTCGCCTGGCGCCCGGTCGGCCCCCGGCCGCCCCACGAGCGGCTGCTCCTGGCTGCCGCCGGACGCACGCCCTGGTCCCGCCTGCTCCCGCCGGCCGGCGGCCCGGGCAGCCGCCGCTGACCGTCGCCCGATCCCGGCGTCACGCCCGCCGCAGCAGCTTGTTCACCGCCCGCCCGAACACCACGCGCGCCGTGCGCTGCAGGAGGGGGTCGAAGACGGACGGGAGGAGACGCACCCGCAGTTCCTCCCGCCACAGCACCCGCGTACGGCCGCCGGGCCCCGGACGGACCTCGATCTCCGCCCAGCCCAGCACCACGCGCCCCCGCTTCTCCAGACGGCACAGGCCGGGCTCGCCGTCGGCCGGGGGGTGCCAGACCGTGACCTCCATGCGGTCGTCGAAGCCGAGCGGGCCGATTCCCGAACGGGCCACGAGCCGCGTGCCCTTGCGGGTCGGCCCGGGTGTGACCACGGTGATGCGGGTCAGCGGGACCACGTCGGCGTGGTGATGCCACTGGGTGAGCCGCCGCCAGGCCTCGTCGAGGGGGAGCGGCGCCGTACGTTCGAGGAAGAAGTCGACCACGTGATGATCGTAGGCAACCACGGCCCGCCATCCGTACGTTCGCTCCCAGGTCACCCGCCTGGCCGTATGCTCCCTCGGCAACCCGGCCCCAAGGACCGTACCGCGGGCAACGGATTCACGGCGGTGGAAGAAGTGTGTGCCGAGGAGCGGGCCGGAGTCTGCGCAACCGGGGCCGCCCCGGAACGGTGTACCGCCCCGCCCCGGCCGTACGGCACCCTGAGCGCGACGCCCCGCGTCGTGACACGCTCGTCCTACGGCCGGTACACCTTCCCCGGCTCCGCCTTACCGGGCGCCAGCAGCTGAGGCACCGTCACGAACACGTATCCGCGTTCCTTCAGAGCGTCGATGATGCCCGGCACGGCGGGCACCGTGCCCGGGTAGATGTCGTGCAGCAGGACGATCCCGTCCCGGGAGGCCTGCGCGAGCACGCGCCTGGTGATCAGTGCGGAGTCGTTCGTGGTGTAGTCCTTGGCGGTCACGCTCCACAGGACCTCGGACATGCCGAGCTCCTTGCAGATCTCGTGCACGGTGGCGTTGGTGCGCCCCTGGGGCGGGCGCATCAGCGTCGGCCTGCGTCCGGTCAGGCGCTCTATCGCCTCGTTCGGGCGCTGGAGTTCCTCGCGTATCTGCGCCGGGGATATCCGGGTGAGGATCTTGTGGTCCCAGGTGTGGCTCGCCACCTCGTGACCCTCGGCCGCCATCCGCTCGACCAGCGCCGGGTACTTCTCGATGTGCCGCGCGCCGAGCAGGAAGAAGGTCGCCGGGACCTTCTTCTCCTTGAGGATGTCGAGCAGCCGCGCGGAGTTCTCGCTGGGCCCGGCGTCGAAGGTCAGCGCGATGCACTTGGCCTCGCGGCAGTCGACCGTGCCGAACCGGGCCGGCGCGCCCGCGGCGGCCCGGGCCCGGGCGGTGCTCGGCGCCGTGTCGTGCTCGCGCCCGCACCCGGTGAGTGCCGGCGTCAGACAGGCGGCCGCCAACAGCGCCGCCGCCGCCCGGAATCCCGTTCCCGCCATGGCCCCAAACCCCGTCCCCGTCATCGCCCGGAACCCCGTCCCCGTTTTCGTCGTCTTCTTGGTCGCACAAGGCATTGCCGGGACTATATACAGCGGGTATAGACGCAGTGCATAGCGAGGTCGTACTTTTGCTCGACGGAAATCCGACCGAATGAAATCGGCCAAAGTGTCAGATGCGCGTCCTCCGGACGCCTACGGCCCTGGATGCGCTGGATGCGGCCGCGCGGTGGCTGCCTGGCGGTGGCGGCCTGTTCTGCTCGCCGAGGGCCGGTCGGCTTCTCGTGTTTGAGCCGGCTGAGGCGCGGCACCCAGAAGCCCGGAGCCGAGAGCCCGGAGCCGAGCCGGAGCCTGGGCCCGAGCCGGACCCCGGAGCCCCGGCAGTCCCCCTCACAGAACTTCCCGCCGCACGGGACGGAGCCACCCCCCATGCGCATCCCTGGTATCGACGCCCACTCCCTCGGCCCGGCCGACGAGGAACTCACCGCGCACCCGGGCTTCCCGCGCTGCGGCGACGGGTACGAGGTCATGGCGCTCGCCTCCTGTGGAAAGCCCCGTTTCCCGCCCCGGCCGCGCCCGCAGGCGACCGGTCCGTACGCGGTGCGCGGGGGAAGGGCGTACCCATGAGCCGGTCCGACGGCCGGTCCGAGGGCCGGGCGGCCCGGCCCGCCTACGCCGTGGTGATCCCCACCCTGGCAGGGGACACGCTGGCCGACTGCCTGGCCGCGCTCGCCGCCGCGACCGGACCGCGGCCGGACGAGATCGTCCTCGTCGACGACCGTCCGGACCCCGAACCGGGCGCGCTGGAGCACCCGTTGAGCGTCCTGGGCGATCTGCGGACCCGCACCACCGTGCTGGCCGGCGGCGGCCGCGGACCCGCCGCGGCCCGCAACACCGGGCTGCGCGTGGTCCACGAGCCCTGGGTCGCCTTCCTCGACGACGACGCCCAGGTCGGCCCGCACTGGTGCGACCAGCTGGCGCAGGACCTGGCGGAGGCGAGCCCCGACACCGGAGCCGTCCAGGGCGTGATCGCCGTACCGCTGCCGGGCGAGCGCCGTCCCACCGACTGGGAGCGCAACGCCGCCGGTCTCGCCCGGGCCCGCTGGATCACCGCCGACATGGCCTACCGCACCGACGCGCTCGATCAGGTCGCCGGCTTCGACGAACGCTTCGAGCGGGCCTTCCGCGAGGACGCCGACCTCGCACTGCGCGTCCTCGGCGCCGGCTGGCGCATCCGTCAGGGCCGCCGCACCACCCGGCACCCGGTGCGTCCCGCCGACCGCTGGGTGTCCCTGCGTGCCCAGCGCATCAACGCCGACGACGCGCTCATGGCGCACCTGCACGGCCCGGACTGGCGGCAGAAGGCGGTCGCCCCCCGCGGCCGTACCCGCTCCCACCTCGTCATCACCGCCGCCGGCACGGCCGCCTGCGTGCTCGCCGCGGCCGGCCGGCCCCGGGCCGCCGCCCTCGCCGCGCTCGGCTGGGCGGCCGGCACCGCTGAGTTCGCCCGGGCACGGATCGCCCCCGGGCCGCGTACCCGGCAGGAGGTGACCACCATGGCCGTCACCAGCGTCCTCATCCCGCCCGCCGCCACCTGGTACTGGCTGAGGGGACGGTGGCGCCACCGGGCCGCCCCCGCCTGGCGGGAGATCGCGCCGTGAACCCGTCCGTGACGTTCGCCGTTCTCCTGCGCGGTGGCCCCCGGGTGCCGCGGCCGATCGCGGGCCGGTCATGCCGCCGGACCCGTACGGCCGTGGCCGGGACCGGGCCGGGTCGCCCGGCCGCCATCGTGTGGTCGACCGGGGCCGCAGGGGTACCCGGTGCGGGACGGAGAGGAGGCGGGCCGTGCCACGAATGGACCCCGACGAGGCGCGCCGGCGGTTCGCCGCCGCCCGGGTGGCCGGGCTGGCCACGGTGGACGAGGCGGGACGCCCGCACCTGGTCCCGGTGGTGTTCGCCACCCACGGTGCCGACGGGATCGTGACAGCGGTCGACCGCAAGCCGAAGAGCACGACCCGCCTCAAACGCCTGCACAACATCGAGGTCACCCCGCCCGTGTGCCTCCTCGCGGACGCCTACGACGAGGACTGGGACCGGCTGTGGTGGGTCCGGGCCGACGGCGGCGCCACCGTCGTGCCGCCCGGCGCACGGGACGCCGGGACGGGCGAGGAGTACGAGGCCGCCCTCGCCGAGCTGCGGCGCAAGTACCCGCAGTACCGCGACGCCCCGCCGCACGGCCCGGTGATCGCGGTCACCGTCCACCACTGGACCGGCTGGCGTGCCGTTTGAGACGGCCCGCTCGTGGCTACGCGGCGGGCAGCCGAGGTTTTGCGGACCGGACCCGGGAGGTGCCCCATGACGCGGCGAGTACGCGACGTGATGTCACCCGGCGCGGTGGCCGTCGAGCCGATGGCCTCACTGGAGATCGCCGCCCGCGTGATGCGCGAGCAGAACGTCGGCGACGTCCTCGTGGCCTACGACTGTGATCTGTTCGGTGTCCTCACCGACCGCGACATCGTGGTCCGGGCCGTGGCCGAGGGCCGCGACCTGCACGACACCACCGCGGGCTCGGTCTGCACCCGCCCTCCGGTGGTGACCCTGACCCCCGACGACACCACCGACCACGCGGTCGAGCTGATGCGCCGGTACGCCGTACGCCGGCTGCCGGTCGTCGAACACGGCGGCTGCCCGGTCGGCATGGTCAGTCTCGGCGACCTCGCCACCGCGGAGGACCCGCACTCGGCCCTGGCGGACATCAGCAAGGCCGACCCGAACCGCTGAGAGCGCGCCTTGGCCAGGTCGCGGATTGCGGCGACAGCCGCGGGCAAGCGGACAGGGAGTGTCCTAGTACGGCGGTAGCGTGCCCGGCATGACGAAGACGACGACCACCGCCACGGCCCCCGTGCTCGGCGTGCGCGCGCTCAACCGGGCCACCCTCGCACGGCAGTTGCTGCTGCGCCGCTCGGAGCTTTCCGCGAAGGCCGCCGTCGGGCATCTCCTCGGCCTCCAGGCGCAGAACGTCAAGCCGCCGTACTACGCCCTCGCCGCCCGCCTCGACGGCTTCGCTCCCGGGGAGCTGTCCCGGGGGATGGCCGGGCGCGAGGTCGTCCGCATCGTCACCCTGCGCTCCACCATCCACACCCACACCGCCGAGGACTGCCTGACCCTGCGCCCGCTCGTCCAGCCCGCCCGCGACCGTGAACTCGCCCAGTTCCGTGCGGGACTCGCCGGCGTCGACCTCGACCGGCTCGCCGTGCTGGCCCGCGATCTCGTCGAGGCCGAGCCGCGCACCATGGGGCAGTTGCGCGAGGCCCTCGCCGAGCGGTGGCCGCACGCGGACCCGCAGGCCCTCGCCCTCGCCGCCCGCTGCCGGCTGCCGCTCGTCCAGGTCACCCCGCGCGGCCTGTGGGGCAGAAGCGGCCAGGTCGCCCTTACCACCGCCGAGCACTGGCTGGGCCGCCCGGCCGAACCCGCGCCGGCCCCCGACGCGACCGTCCTGCGCTATCTCGCCGCCTTCGGTCCCGCCTCCGTCAAGGACATGCAGACCTGGGCCGGGCTCACCCGGTTGCGTGACGCCTTCGAACGCCTCCGCCCCCGTCTGCTCACCTTCCGCGACGAGCACGGCGTCGAGCTCTTCGACCTGCCCGACGCGCCCCGCCCGGACCCGGACACCCCAGCCCCGCCCCGCTTCCTGCCCGAGTTCGACAACCTGCTCCTCTCCCACGCCGACCGCACCCGCGTCGTCCCACTCCGGTACCGGGGCCGCAGCTGGCAGGGGAACCAGGCGTACCGGACCCTCCTCGTCGACGGCTTCCTGGCGGGCTTGTGGAAGCTGGAGGAGGACGCGCTCGTCGTCGAGCCGTTCGGCGAGCTGTCCCGGAGCCGGCGGCAGGACGTGGCCGCGGAGGGGGAGCGCATGCTCGCGGTCATGCACCCGGGGGTGCCGTACGACGTCCGGTTCGGGACGGTCGCGGCGCGGTGACGCCGCATGGCAGACGCCTGGCCACCTGGAAACGGCAGACGCCCGGACGCCTGGGACCGTCTGGAGGACGAACGCACGCAGGACGCATGGAAAGGGGGCGTTGCGGGCCGCTCGTGGTGGCCCGCAACGCCCCCTGGCACTCACCTGAGGGGGGTCTCCTCAGGAGTTCGTCCCCGGGGCACGGGTCAGGAGTCGACCTGCGCGGTCACGAGGCTGGAGAAGGTGGTCAGCCGGGTGTAGACACCCGGATAACCCGCCTCGGCGCAGCCGTTGCCCCAGGAAGTGATCCCTGCCAGGACGCCCCCGATGAGCAGGGGACCGCCGCTGTCGCCCTGGCAGGTGTCTACGCCGCCGGAGGAGTATCCGGCGCAAACCATGTCGCTCGCGACGAAGTCGGAGCCGTAGGAGCCGCGGCAGCTGGAGTCGGACACGATCGGCACGGTCGCCGTCCGCAGCTGGTTGGAGGAGCTGCCGGTCTCGGAGGTGGTGCCCCAGCCGAGGATGCGGGCGGTGCTGCCGGCCGCGTACACACCCGTGTCGGCGGAGGAGACGTACTTCGCCGCGGTGTACGGCATCGAGGTCGACAGGGTCAGTACGGCCACGTCGTCGCCGCTGGTGGCGTCCGTGTAGTCCGGGTTCACCCAGATCTTGCTGACCTTGCTGACCGTGCCGTTGGTGCCGTTGAGGTAGGTGCGGCCGCCGACCACACGCACACCGCTCGTGGCCTCGCCGACCATGCAGTGCGCGGCGGTGACCACCTTCCTGGCCGCGACCAGGGTGCCCCCGCAGAACTGGTTGCCGGACGCGTCGGTGATCTGCATGACGAACGGGTACGCGGTCGCCGTGGTCGTCGTGCCGCCGACGATGGGCTGGGGGACGGCGGCCGCGGAGGGGGCGGTCAGCAGCCCGGTCGCGGCGGCGGCCGCGGCGGCCGCGACCGCGGCGGCGGTCCGTCTGGCTCGGGTGAGGCGGAACATTCGTCTCCTCGAGGGGCTGGCCGGTGGGGGTCGCGCGGGTGGGGGTGGAGCACGGGAGTCCTGGGATCTGTGCACAGAACCCCGTGTGCCCGGGCGAGCGGCACGCCCCTTACGCTAGGACCGGGCCCTGCCTCCTCCAATGAGGGAACCCCCTAGGGGAGTTGGACAGGGAAAACCCTCGGTCGGACCCCGGTGGCCGGGTCCTGCCCGGTGTCCCCCGGTCGTCCCGTGGCGCGCCCCGCCGGCGGCCCTCACTGAATCCACCCGGTCAGTCAACCCGCGCCGCGCTCACTTCGCGCGCCGGCCTGCCGCCAATCGGACGATGTCCACCCGCGATCGGATCCCCAGCTTGCGGTAGACCCGGGTGAGGGTCGCCTCGACCGTCTTGACGCTGACGAACAACCGCGCGGCGATCTCCCTGTTGGTGGCCCCCTCCATGACCAGCGAGGCCACCTGACGCTCCATCGTGGCCAGCCCGTCCAGCGCGGCCGGGACGGCTTCGGACTCGGCCGCACGGGCGGCGGCGGCCTCCTCCACCCGGCGCAGCCACGGCAGCGCACGGCACCGCCGGAACAGGCGCGCCGCCTCTTCGTACGACGTCGGTCCCGGCGTGGGGGTCCCCCCTGCCCGGGCGAAGCCGAGAGCCTGGGGGAGGGTGCGCAGCTGGGCCAGCGCGAAGGCGGCCCGCGCCTCCTCCAGGGCGTGCCCCAGCTTGGCCAGGCGGTCCTGGGCGGACGTCAACTGGGCGACCGCGGCGTCCTGGTCACCGCGGGCCGCCCGGACGAGTGCCTCGGAGCGGTCCAGGACCGCGAGCACGCTCTCCCGGCCGAGCCGCAGCGCGTGCTCACGGGCCACGTCGATGACCTGCTGTGCCTCGGCCGGCTCCCCGATACGCACCAGCGCCTCCGCCAGGTCGCCGTGCCAGCGGCCGCGCGCCGGATCGGTGATGCCCAGCCCCAGCTCCAGGTCCCGCACCCGGCGCAGCGCCGCCACGGCGGCCTGGGCGTCGCCGGCCACCAACTGGGCGTAGCCCAGGGCGGCCAGGGCGCGGGAGAGGTACATCTGGTCGCCGTCCTCCTCGGCGTGCACGACCGCCTCGCGGGCCAGCGCGAGGGCCCGTCCGGGGTCGCCGCCGGACGCCTCGGCGAGCGAGGTCAGCATCGCGGAGGCGCCCTCGCCGATCTCGGTGTCCCGGGCGAGCCGCAGGCTCTCCCGGGCCAGGTCCAGGGCCCGGCCGCAGTGCCCGGAGCGCAGTTCGGTCTCGGCGAGGCAGCGCAGGAAGTGCACCTCGCTCTCGACCATGCCGCGCCGCCGCACCTCGCGCAGCAGCGCGGTGATGGTGGCCCGGGCCTCGGTCAGCCGGTCGCTCATCAGCAGCCAGCGGTAGCGGGCCGAGCCGACGCCGTTGTGGTGGCAGGCCACGTACGGGTCCTGAGGCTCCTTCAGCGCGCGCCTGATGGTGGCGGGGGCGTCCGGATGGCCCATCAGGGTCTCCGTCGAGGCCTGGAAGGCCAGCGACATCAGCTCGGTGCGCCGGTCCCGGCCGCGCGCGGCCAGGTCCGCCGCGTGCGCGGCCTCCTGCCGGGCCTCGTCGAAGTCGCCCTCGACGACCAGACCGCGCCAGGCCAGCTGGTAGTGGACCAGGGCGAGCAGCCGCGGGTCGTCGCCGGCGTCGGCCAGCGCCTGCGGGTGGACGGCGTCGACGTCGGCGAGGGACTGCCCGGCCGCCTCGATCACCACCATCCAGGCCCGCACCCGCTCGGCCGGCACGGTGGCCCGGGTCAGCACCTCGCGGGCGATGTCCCGGGCGAGGTCCACCTCGCCGGCCGTGATGGCATCCTCGGCGGCCAGCAGCCGCCGCTCGTCCGGCCCCGGCTCGCCGTCGGCCGGGGCGTGCCGGGCGGCGAGCAGCCCGAGCGAGGCGGCCACCGACGGCGCCCCGCGGTCCCGGGCCAGCGCGGCGGCCTCGGCGAGCCGGGCGGCCACGTCCGGGTCGGTGCCGGTGGTGGCCAGCGCCAGATGACGGGCCCGCTCGATGGGGTCGGAGGCCGCCGTGGACAGCGCGGCGTGCGCGGCGCGACGCTCCTGGGCGGGCGCCTCCGCGTACAGCGCGGCCGAGATCAGCGGGTGCGCGAACCGTACGCCCGGCCCCTCGGGTTCGGTCGCCAGCAGCCCGAGGCGGGCGGCCTGGGCGCACTCGGCCTCGGCGTTCTCCCGGCCGGCCGCGTGCAGCAGGGCCGGTGTGGGCCGGGCGCCGGCGCTGGCCACCAGCAGCGTGCGGCGCGCCTCGTCCGAGAGCATCTCCAGCCGGCTCAGCACCAGGGCGCGCAGCGAGGTGGGCACCGGCAGGGGCTCGCCCGGGCGGGGCGGGGTCGGGTTCTCGGCCAGGGCGCGGCCCAGTTCCAGGGCGAACAGGGGGTTGCCGCCGCTGGTGCGGTGGATGTCGCGGACCGTGGAGCGGGGCAGGCCGGTGTACCCGCGGTGGTCGAGCAGGGTGGAGACCTGGGTGCGCGAGAGCGGACCGAGCCGGACGGCGAGCGTGTCGGGCGGGCAGGCGCGCAGGTGGCGGGCGTAGTCCTCGTCCTCGGTGCGCACCGCGCACAGCATCTGTACGGGGGTCTCGCCCAGGCGCCGGGCGGCGAAGCCGAGCAGCTCCGAACTGGCCGAGTCCAGCCACTGCAGGTCGTCGGCGACGACCAGGACCGGGCCCTTCGCGGCGAGCGCACGCAGCGCGGACAGCACGGCCAGCCGCAGGGCCAGGCCGTCGCGCTGGAGGGTGGACTCGCCGCGGCCGGTGAGCGCCGACTCCAGCGCGGTGCGCTGGGCGGCGGGCAGCGTGCCGGACACCTCGTCGACGACCAGACCGAGCAGGTCGGTCAGGGCGAGGAAGGGGAGATGGGACTCGGACTCCGTCGCGGTGCAGCGCAGCACGGTCCGGGCGGCCCTGGCGCGCTCCGCGGCCAAGGTGCGCAGCACGGTGGACTTGCCGATTCCGGCGGGCCCCTGGACGAGTACGCTGCCGCCGCGGGACAGGTGCTCGCGCGCCGCCGTGAGCAGCTCTTCCCGGCCGATCACGACGTCGGTACGGGGTCTGCCCGGCTCCATGAAGTCTTGTCGCACGGGCCGCCGCTCCCCTCGTATGTCGCGTCCAGGCCAATCTTAGTTAGCGCGCCCTGCCTTGCGGACGGTCGGGACGGTGAGGGAAATAACAAGGTGGGGAAGGGGAGGGGCGCAAGGCGCCCCGTCGCCGGAACGCCGGAGCGGCGCACCCCGGTTGCCGGCTCCCGCCGGGCGCGCCAGCCGGGGCCGGTGCCGGAGTGGCGTGTGTCACCCCCGAGGGCGGAATCCAGCCGGCCGGATTCCGCTCCCGGAGCGGATGTCCGGCCTCCGAGCAGGCGCCGAACGGACCTTTTCCTGCCCCGATGGGCCCAGGATTTCGCCGGCCGCCGTGCCTAGGCTCGCGATGCGCATGCCGCCTGCCCAGCGGCGCGCACCGGTGCGCCGCGAGGCGCATCGCGTACGCAACTCCTACCGTGGTGAGCGAGGCCCCCCTTGGTGAACCGTCGCCGTGACCTTCCCCTCGTCTACTCCTGCTCCGGCTGTTCGAGCGCGGCCCAGATGACGAACTGGATAGCCGTCCAGCTCGACCGGCGCGGCATCGCCGAGATGTCGTGCATCGCCGGCGTCGGCGGTGACGTGCCGAGCCTGGTCCGCAAGGCCCGCAGCGACCGCCCCGTCATCGCCGTCGACGGCTGCGTTCTGCAGTGCGCCCGCAACTGCCTCGCCCGCCACGACGTCACGCCGGCGGTGCACCACCTGCTGAGCGACGACGGGGTGCGCAAGCGGCTGGGGGAGGACTTCGACCCCGAGCAGGCGGAGAAGGTGCTCGACGGGCTGATCGCCCGGATCGCCGAGGCGACGGGCGGCACGACGGAGAAACCGAAGGGGAGCCGAGGGGCCGCGGAGAACCAAGAGGCCGACCAGGGGGTGGCCCGGACGCCGCGGGGCTGAGGAGGGGGCCCGGACGCCGCGGGGCTGAGGAGGGGGCCCGGACGTGGCCGTAGTGCCTCGGGGCCCGAGCCGGGGAGCGCGCTCCGGCCGCGACACGGGGGTGCTCCCGCGGTGTCGGGAGCCTGCCGTGGGCTACGGAAGCAGCCCCGCCCGGCGCGCCGCCACCACCGCCTCGCCCCGCGTGTGGGCGCCGAGCTTGCGCATGGCCGACCGCAGATAGCCCTTCACCGTCTCCGGCCGCACTCCCAGCCGTTCGGCCACCCCCGCGTTGGTCGCCCCCGTCGCCACGCACGCCAGCACGTCCACCTCCCGGGGCGACAGCCCCGGCCCGCGCACGGTGCCGTCCCGCGCCGTATCACCCGGCGCAACCGCGCCCCCGGGAACCTCGGCGGCGTCACGGAAGCCGTCCGCGGGCACCGCCCCCGCGAGCCGGCCGCACACCTGGAGCAGTTCGGCCCGCAGCGCCGGATCCGTCACGCGCGGGGCCAGCGAGCGCAGCTCCCAGTGGGCCCCGCGCACCTCCTCCCACGCCGCGCCGAACCTCCCGCCATCCGGTCCCTCCACAGCGGGCAGCGGCCAGGCCGCCGTCAGCAGGGCCCGCACCTCCTCCCGCACCACCAGCGACTGCTCCACGTCCCGGGCCGCCTCCACCGCCGCCGTCAGCGTGCGGTCGCCCAGCGGCTGGGCCGTACGCAGGGCCCCGTACAGCACGCCGCGCACCCGGCGCCGTACGACCACGGGCACCGCCAGCACCGAGCGCAGCCCCTCCGCGGCCACCGGGCCGTCGTACTCGTGGCTGATCTGCCGGGACAGCGAGTAGTCCGTCACCGCGCAGGGGCGGGCCAGCGCCACCGCCTTGCCACCCAGGCCGTTGCCGGAGGTCACCGCCAGGGCGCTGAGCGCGAGCGTCGCCGTGCCGGTCAGCTCACTGATCCGCACCCGCGGCCGGCCCGGCTCGACCAGTCCGCCGAAGGCGACGGGGAGGCCCGTCGCGCGCCGCAGCCGTACCAGCGCACCCCGGATCTCCACCGCCCCGAACGCGTCCGCCGTCACCTGCTTGCCCCTTCGCCGCGGCCACTGTGCCCACCACACCCCCGTTCGGGGGTAGTGAGACCCGCATCACGGATTACACGATGTAACAGAGCCGCCCGGCAATGGTCCGGCACCCAGGACCGCAGATGGAGGACAGATGACGACGGCGACGGAGAGCTTCCGCAGGGCCCGGGACTTCCTGCTGGAACACCGTGAGGACTACGCCACGGCCTACGCCGGCTTCGAGTGGCCCCGCCCCGAGCACTTCAACTGGGCGCTGGACTGGTTCGACGTGGTCGCCGAGGGGAACGACCGCACGGCCCTGCACATCGTCGAGGAGGACGGCACCGAGACCCGCCTCTCCTTCGCCGAGCTGGCCGGGCGTTCCAACCGGGCCGCGAACTGGCTGCGCGACCGCGGTGTCGCCGCCGAGGACCGCATCCTCGTCATGCTCGGCAACCAGGCCGAACTGTGGGAGACCGCGCTCGCCGCGATGAAGCTGCGCGCGGTGGTCATCCCCGCCACCCCGCTGCTCGGACCCGCCGACCTGCGCGACCGCGTCGAGCGGGGCCGGGTGAAGCATGTGATCGTGCGCGCCGGGGACACCGCCAAGTTCGCCGACGTCCCCGGCGCCTACACCCGCATCTGCGTCGGCGGCCTGCCGGAGGAGGGCTGGGAGCCGTACGAGGACGTGTACGCGGCCCCCGCGGAGTTCCTCCCGGACGGCCCCACCCTCGCCGACGACCCGCTGATGCTCTACTTCACCTCGGGCACCACCGCGCGCCCCAAGCTGGTCGAGCACACCCACACCTCGTACCCGGTCGGGCACCTGGCCACCATGTACTGGATCGGCCTGAAACCGGGTGACGTGCACCTGAACATCTCCTCGCCCGGCTGGGCCAAGCACGCCTGGTCCAACCTGTTCGCCCCGTGGAACGCGGAGGCGACCGTCTTCATCCACAACTACAGCCGCTTCGACGCGGCCCGGCTGATGGCCGAGATGGACCGCGCCGGCGTCACCACCTTCTGCGCCCCGCCCACCGTGTGGCGCATGCTCATCCAGGCCGACCTCACCCAGCTGCGCACCCCGCCCCGGGAGGCCGTGGCAGCCGGCGAGCCGCTGAACCCGGAGGTCATCGAGCAGGTCCGGCGGGCCTGGGGGGTGACCATCAGGGACGGCTTCGGGCAGACCGAGACGGCCGTGCAGGTCTCCAACAGCCCCGGCCAGCGCCTGAAGACCGGCTCCATGGGCCGGCCCAGCCCCGGCTACCGCGTCGAGCTGCTGGACCCGGTGTCCGGCGCGCCTGGCGCCGCCGAGGGCGAGATCGCGCTCGACCTGTCCGGGCACCCGGTCGGGCTGATGACCGGCTACCACGGCGACGCCGACCGCACCGCGGAGGCGATGGCCGGCGGCTACTACCGCACCGGGGACGTCGCCTCGCGGGACGAGGACGGGTACCTGACGTACATCGGCCGGTCCGACGACGTCTTCAAGGCCTCCGACTACAAGATCAGCCCGTTCGAGCTGGAGAGCGCCCTGCTGGAGCACGAGGCCGTGGCCGAGGCGGCCGTCGTTCCCGCGCCGGACCCGGTGCGGCTGGCCGTGCCCAAGGCGTACGTCGTCCTCGCCGAGGGCTGGGACCCCGGACCCGGCACGGCGAAGGTGCTCTTCGAGCACTCCCGCCAGGTCCTCGCCCCCTACAAGCGCATCCGCCGGCTGGAGTTCGGCGAGCTGCCCAAGACCGTGTCCGGCAAGATCCGCCGGATCGAACTGCGCGAGGCCACGGCCGAGGGCTCCGAGCAGGAGTACCGCGAGGAGGACTTCCGGTGAGCGAGCTGTCGAACGGGCCGTCGCAGGAGTCGTCGTACACGCACGGGACGAGCGGGACGGTCCTGCTCGGCGACACCATCGGCGCCAACCTGGCCCGGGCCGTCGCCGCCTGGCCGGACCGCGAGGCGCTGGTCGACGTCCCGTCCGGACGGCGCTGGACCTACGCCGGGTTCGCCGCCGACGTCGACCGGCTGGCGTACGCGCTGCTGGCGAGCGGGGTGGCCAAGGGCGACCGGGTCGGCATCTGGGCCGTCAACTGCGCCGAGTGGGTGCTGGTCCAGTACGCCACCGCCCGCGTCGGCGCGATCATGGTGAACATCAACCCGGCCTACCGCACGCACGAGGCCGAGTACGTCCTGAACCAGGCCGGCATCTCCCTGCTCTTCGCCTCCGTCCGGCACAGGACCAGCGACTACCGGGTGATGGTGGACCAACTGCGGGGAAAGTGCCCCCAGTTGCGGGAGACGTTCTACTTCGGAGACCCGGGCTGGGACGCGCTGATCGCCCGCGGCACACCCGACCGCGCCGAGGAGCTCCGGCTCCGCGAGGGCGAGCTGTCCTGCGACGACCCGATCAACATCCAGTACACGTCGGGCACCACGGGCTTCCCCAAGGGGGCCACCCTCTCCCACCACAACATCCTCAACAACGGCTACTTCGTCGGCGAGCTGATCGCCTACACCGAACAGGACCGGATCTGCATCCCGGTGCCCTTCTACCATTGCTTCGGCATGGTGATGGGCAATCTCGCGGCGACCTCGCACGGCGCGTGCATGGTCATCCCGGCGCCGTCCTTCGATCCGGCGCAGACACTCCGGGCCGTGCAGCAGGAGCACTGCACCTCGCTGTACGGCGTGCCGACCATGTTCATCGCGGAGCTGAACCTCCCCGACTTCGCGGCCTGCGACCTCTCCTCCCTGCGCACCGGCATCATGGCGGGCTCGCCCTGCCCGGTGGAGGTGATGAAACGTGTGGTCACGGAGATGCACATGGAGGAGGTCTCCATCTGCTACGGCATGACCGAGACCTCCCCGGTCTCCCTGCAGACCCGGATGGACGACGACCTGGAACACCGCACCGGCACGGTCGGCCGGGTGCTGCCGCACATCGAGGTGAAGGTGGTCGACCCCGCCACCGGCGTCACCCGGCCCCGGGGCACGGCGGGCGAGTTGTGCACCCGCGGCTACAGCGTGATGCTCGGCTACTGGAACGAGCCGGAGAAGACCGCCGAGGCCGTCGACGCGGGCCGCTGGATGCACACCGGGGACCTCGCGGTGATGCGCGAGGACGGGTACGTCGAGATCGTCGGCCGGATCAAGGACATGATCATCCGGGGCGGCGAGAACATCTACCCGCGCGAGATCGAGGAGTTCCTCCACGGCCACCCGAAGATCCGCGACGTCCAGGTCGTCGGGGTCCCGCACGAGAGGTACGGCGAGGAGGTCCTCGCCTGCGTCATCCCGCTCGACCCGGCCGACCCGCTCACCCTGGAGGAGCTGCGGGCCTTCTGCGAGGGGCGGTTGGCGCACTACAAGGTGCCGAGCCGGCTGCACCTCCTGGAGTCCTTCCCGATGACGGTGTCCGGCAAGGTGCGCAAGGTCGAACTGCGCGCGAAGTACGGCGTGTGAACAGGCACGCGGCGCCTGTGTACGGCGCGGGTGGCATGAAACGCCGGAAAGCGAGCATCCGGTAGGAGCTCGACGGGGGACCCCGGGCGGTTCCCGGTGCGCGGTCGGCGGCGCACGGGGGCGGGCCGGGGTCCTTCCGGTTCCGGCGGCCGCTCACGTGCCCGTCGCGTTCAGCGCGTCGGCCGGGGCGTTCACCGGCTGCGGGGTGCCCGTGAGGTCGAGGACGAACAGCGGGACGCCCAGGGCGTCGGCGCGGCTGCGGGCCGCGTCGCTGTATCCGGCCAGCGAGAAGTACACACAGCCCGCGGACTCCGTCATCGCCGTCAGCCACAGGCACTCCACGTCCCGCAGCGAAGCGGGCTGCATCGCGGGGTCCACGTGGGCCACCAGGCCCCGGGCGGCCAGACCGATCCCGGACGGGGGCCGCTGGTCGGCCCGGCGGATGCCCTCGTAGCCGAGCCAGCGCAGATACAGCGCGGCGGTGGTGACCGCGTCGCGCGCGGTGCGGATGGCGACGGGGCGGAAGGCGGGCCGTGCGGCCGGGGCCCCGGCCGCAGCGGCGGTGGCAGTGACGCCGGCGGTGTCTGCCGTGCCCATGGTGTGTGCGCCGTCCGCGGGGTCACCGCCCGGGGAGGCACTGTCCGAGTGCGCACCGGTGCCCGGGGAGGCGCCGTCCGCTGGGGCTCTGGTGTACGCGTCCGTCGCCGGCCCGTCGGGGGCCGGGGAGCGCGTGCCCGCCGCCGGCCCCTGCGAGGCCGTACCCGCCACCGTGATCCGCAGCACCGTCCCGCACGGGCAGCCCAGTTCGGGGCGCGGCCACTGGTCGCGGCGGCCGCAGGCGCCGCAGCGGACGGTGATCCAGTCCTCGTCCCACCCGCGGTGGGTGACGGGCTCGGGCGCGGTCCCCCGGTCCAGCGGCGGAGCGACGGGCGCGCCACAGGCGCACGGATAGGACGGCGCGGTGTAGACGTGTTCGCGCCGGCAGGCCGGGCAGCGCACCGGCACGCTCTTGGGCATGGCCCACTCCAAGGCGTCGCATCGAGACGGCGGTCGAGGCAGCCGTCCCATGGTGCTCCGGGGAGCCCCCTCCTGTCCGGCGCTTCGGACACCGGCGGGTCGCTCGTTGCCCTCTCTTGACGCCTTTCGTGCACCCACTTACATTGCTTCCAGATAGTAGAAAGTATTTTCCGCTATACGGAAGAGCTCAGCCGCGGGGTGCGACGGGCGTGCGAATCCGGCAGCCGAAGACAGCTGAAGTCAGCCGAAGCAGGAGTACTCGATGGCTCGTATGACCGCTGCCCGAGCGGCAGTTGAGATCCTCAAGTGCGAGGGCGTCACCGACGCGTTCGGGGTGCCGGGCGCGGCGATCAACCCCTTCTACGCGGCGCTCAGGGCCTCCGGTGGCATCCACCACACCCTGGCCCGCCACGTCGAGGGCGCCTCGCACATGGCCGAGGGCTACACCCGTACGCATCCCGGCAACATCGGCGTCTGCATCGGCACTTCCGGCCCGGCCGGCACCGACATGATCACCGGGCTGTACTCGGCCACCGGCGACTCCATCCCGATCCTGTGCATCACCGGCCAGGCCCCGACCGCCGTGATCCACAAGGAGGACTTCCAGGCCGTCGACATCGCCTCCATCGCCAGGCCGGTGACCAAGATGGCCGTCACCGTTCTGGAGGCCGCGCAGGTCCCCGGCGCATTCCAGCAGGCCTTCCACCTGATGCGCTCCGGCCGCCCCGGCCCGGTCCTGATCGACCTGCCGATCGACGTCCAGCAGACCGAGATCGAGTTCGACCCGCAGACCTACGAGCCGCTGCCGGTGTACAAGCCGTCCGCGACCCGCGCCCAGATCGAGAAGGCGATCGGGATGCTGAACGCCGCCGAGCGGCCGCTGATCGTCGCCGGCGGCGGTGTCATCAACGCCGACGCCGCCGAACTCCTCGCCGAGTTCGCCGAGTTGACCGGCACCCCGGTGGTGCCGACCCTGATGGGCTGGGGCGTAATGCCGGACGACCACGAGCTGAACGCCGGCATGGTCGGCCTGCAGACCTCGCACCGCTACGGCAACGCGACCTTCCTGGAGTCCGACTTCGTGCTCGGTGTCGGCAACCGCTGGGCCAACCGCCACACCGGCCGCATCGACGTCTACACCGAGGGCCGCACCTTTGTCCACGTCGACATCGAGCCCACCCAGATCGGCAGGATCTTCGCCCCCGACTACGGCATCACCTCCGACGCGAAGGCCGCGCTGGAACTCTTCGTCGAGGTCGCCGGGGAGCTGAAGGCGGCGGGTCGGCTCCCCGACCGCTCCGCCTGGGCCGCCGCCGCGCAGGAGAGGAGGGCCACGCTCCAGCGCCGTACGCACTTCGACGACATCCCGATCAAGCCGCAGCGCGTCTACGAGGAGATGAACAAGGCCTTCGGCCCCAGAACCCGGTATGTCTCCACCATCGGCCTCTCGCAGATCGCCGGTGCCCAGATGCTGCACGTCTTCAGGCCGCGGCACTGGATCAACTGCGGCCAGGCGGGCCCCCTCGGCTGGACCGTCCCGGCCGCCCTGGGCGTGGCCAGGGCCGACCCGGAGGCCCAGGTCGTGGCCCTCTCCGGCGACTACGACTTCCAGTTCATGATGGAGGAGCTGGCCGTCGGCGCGCAGCACAAGATCCCTTACGTCCACGTCCTCGTCAACAACTCCTACCTGGGCCTGATCCGCCAGGCGCAGCGGGCCTTCGACATCGACTTCCAGGTCAAGCTGGAGTTCGAGAACATCAACTCGCCCGAGCTGGGCGTCTACGGCGTCGACCACGTCAAGGTCGCCGAGGGCCTGGGCTGCAAGGCGATCCGGGTGACCGACCCGAGCGAACTCGGCGCGGCCTTCGAGCAGGCCAAGAAGCTCGCCGCCGAGTTCCAGGTGCCGGTCGTCGTCGAGGCGATCCTGGAGCGCGTCACCAACATCTCGATGTCGACCACCAACGACATCGGCAACGTCGTCGAGTTCGAGGAACTCGCGACCGAGCCCGGCCACGCGCCGACGTCGATGAGGTCACTGAAGGTCTGACGCGCCGGCTCAGGGGCGGGGGCGGCTCATCCTGAGGATGGGCCGCCCCTTTGTTGGGCGCGGAGCGCCAGGAACCGCGGAGCGCCAGGAACCAAAGAGGCGCTGGCCCGTATCGATGTGCGGCTCCGTCGCGCGGGCGCGACCAAGTACCCGCGGCCCGCGACCCGCGTCCCGCAACGGCCAGAACCCGGCAGACGCTGCGCGGCGCATGCGGCATGCTCGGCGCATGCGTATGACCGTTCCCACCGCACTCGGCGACATCGCCGTACGGGGCCAAGGGCCGCCCGAGGCGCCCGCGCTGCTGCTCCTGCACGCCAATCCCGGCGACGGCCGGGACTTCGACGCCGTACTGCCCGCCCTCGCCGGCCGCCACCGCACCTTCGTGGCCGACTGGCCCGGCTACGGCGACTCCACGGCGCCGGACCCCGGGAAGGTCACCCCGGAGGGCCTGGTGGCGGCCGCGGAACAGGTCCTCGACGCCCTTGTTGCCGAGCACGGCGTACGGCGGCTCGCGGTGCTCGGCAACAGTGTGGGCGGTTATGTCGCCTGCCGGCTGGCTCAGGGGCGGCACGCCCGCACGATCACGTCCCTGGTGCTGATCGACCCGGCGGGCTTCACGGCGCACAACGCGCTCACCCGCTGGTTCTGCCGCGAGGTCATGGGCCGCCCGGACCGCGCCCGCCGGCTCGTCGTCCCCCTGGCCCGCGCCTACCTCGGCCCCCTGCGGACCGCGAGCGCCCGGGCCACCTTCGCGCGGGCGCGCCGTCTGCCGCGGGACGAGGAGCGGCTCGCGGTCCACTGCGCGATCTGGCGCGGCCTGGCCGAGCCGGGGTCCCGCCCCGCGGACCCCGGCGGCATCGGCGTCCCCGTCCTGCTGCTGTGGGGCCGGCGCGATCCGGTGGTCCCCGCGTTCCTGGACGGCCGCAGGGCCCGGCGCGCCCTGCCCGCCCGGACGGTGAGCGTGCTGCTTCCGACGGCCCACGAGCCGTACAACGAGCGCCCGGACCTGTTCCTGCGGCACACGCTCGCGTTCCTGGGGAGGTGAGCGCCCTGCCCGGGCGGGCCGGTCCGCCGGCCTGTGCCCGGCCGTCCTGACGTACGCGCTTCAGCCGTCTTCGTGCTCCGACAGACCCGGCCAGTCCTCCGGACCGCCGCCCTGCCACTCGATGAGGTCGCTCTCCTCCACCTCGATCCGGTCCAGGTCGGCCAGCCGGAGGATCTCGACGACGTCGTCCAGATGGGTCGCGAGACCGAGGGTCACGTCGCCCTCGGTGACCCGCCGGGAGCCGTCCAGGGCCGGCGCGTGCACCACGATGTGCGGATGCTTCGCGAGGTTGTCCATGCCTTCAGGCTCCTGCGCGGGCGGCCGATCCGCACCCGGGAGACGCCGGCGGTGGCCGGGGACGCCGAGAAGCGCCGGAGACGGGCGTGCCGTCCGCTTCCGGCGCTCCGGGGCGAATGCGCGGTGAGGCATTCGATGGTGGCCGTCCGGCGGCGCGAGGCCGGGCGCGAGAAGTCGTTCGCGCCGCCGGACGGGCCTTCCGGCCTCGCGTGAGCGAGGCGTGGGGCTGGGACCGCGGCGGCCGCGACGGTGCCGGGAGGCCCTCCCTCTGGTCGAGAGGGCGGTCCCGGGACCTTCACCACCGCACTGGCTCGCACGCCGCCGCGGTCCTCGCCCTGCCCGCGCGGAGGGCGGGCGCCCACCCCTCATCCGGGTCGCCGACGCCCAGGGCGGGCCGTACGCGTCCGGGACATGACCTCTCGTCAGTGCCCGGACGCCGCTTGTGGGTTCAGTCCTCGCGCAGGTCGCGGACCGCCTCCTCCACGTGCCTGCCGTACTCCGGGTCGGCGGCGTGGAAGTGTGCGAGGTTACAGCGTCCAGGAGGGGTGCCCCCCGCGCTCGATCGGCTGGAGCAGGCCGGTCTGGTGGGAGGCGGGGTCCGCGCCGGCGATCTCCTGGGTCTGTTCGGCGGACAGGCAGCGGATTCCCTGGTTCGTCCTGAAGTGGTACTTGACGAAGAAGGTCTCGCCCCGGTCGTTCGTCCACTGGTAGGTGTGCGAGCCGTAGCCGTTCATGTAGCGGTAGGACGCAGGGATGCCCCGGTCGCCCATCAGCCAGGTCACCTGGTGGGTGGCCTCGGGGGAGTGCGCCCAGAAGTCCCAGACGTTGTCCGGCTCCTGTCGGCCGGTGAACGGGTCGCGCTTGTGCGAGTTGATGAAATCGGGGAACTTGATCGGGTCCTTCATGAAGAAGACCGGCGTGTTGTTCCCGACGAGGTCGTAGTTGCCCTCTTCGGTGTGGAACTTGACCGCGAAACCGCGCGGGTCGCGCACCGCGTCCGCGCCGCCGAGGGAGTCCGCCACGGTGGAGAAGCGCACGAACACCTCGGTGCGCCGGCCCACCGCGTTCAGGAAGTCGGCGTACATGACGTCCGTGACGTCGTCGGTCACCTCGAAGTGGCCGTAGGCGCCGGAACCGCGGGCGTGCACCACGCTCCCCCACTGCCTTGACGGCGTGGGAGGTGCCCCCACCGGGATGCGCTCGCGGTTGAAGCGCGCCAGCTTCTCCAGGAGGTGCTGGTCCTGGAGGAGGAGCGGGCCGCCGACGCCGGCGGAGTCGGAATTCTGGTTGTCGGCGACCGGGGCGCCGGACTCCGTGGTGAGGGTTCGCGTCGTGGGCACGCGCTTCGACATCGTGGACCTTCCGTGCAAGGGGCAGTGGAAATTTGTTTCCGCTTCGTGGAGCCCAGGTTCGGGACACGTCGAGGCGTCAATAGTTTGTTGAACCTCGTGGGGTGGTTCCGGGCGGCGCCACCGCCTGGGCGCGACAGGACAGGTGTCGGCGGTGGCGCCACCCGGAGGTCTCCGGGCCGGCCAATCCCCGTCAGACCCGGGCGCCGGACAGGCGCTCCACGGCCCGCAGCAGGGCGGAGTGGTCCAGGCCGCCGTCGCCCTGCGCCCGCAGGGAGGCGATCAGCTGGGCGACCACGGCGCCGACCGGCAGGGCCGCGCCGACGGTGCGGGCGGCGTCCGTGACGATGCCCATGTCCTTGTGGTGCAGGTCGATGCGGAAGCCCGGCCTGAAGTCGCGGCCGAGGAGGTTGTCCCTCTTGCGGGTCAGCACGGTCGAGCCCGCCAGGCCGCCGCCCAGGACGTCCAGGGCGGCCTTCAGGTCGACGCCGGACTTCTCCAGGAAGACCACGGCCTCGGCGCAGGCCTGGATGTTCACGGCGACGATCAGCTGGTTGGCGGCCTTCACGGTCTGCCCCGAGCCGTGCGGGCCGCACAGCACGATGGTCCTGCCGAGCGCCTCGAAGATCGGCCCGGCCTCGTCGAAGTCGGCCTGCTCGCCGCCGACCATGATCGACAGTACTGCCTCGACGGCGCCGGCCTCACCGCCGGAGACCGGGGCGTCCAGCACGCGGATGCCCTTGTCCCTGGCGGCGGCGGCCAGGTCGACGGAAGTCTGCGGGGTGATCGAGGACATGTCGATCAGCAGGGCGCCGGAACGGGCGTTCTCCAGGATGCCGTCCGGTCCGTAGGCGATCGCCTCGACCTGCGCAGAGGCGGGCACCATCGTGATGACGACGTCGGCGCCCCGGACGGCCTCGGCGATCGAGCCGGCCGCGGTGCCGCCGGCGGCGGCCAGCCGGTCCAGCTTCTCCTGCTCCAGGGTGAAGCCGGTGACCTGGAAACCCGCCTTGATCAGGTTCTCGGACATGGGGGAGCCCATGATGCCCAGGCCGATCCAGGCAACCGTCGGGCGGGAGACGGCCGCGAGGGTCGGGCGGGAAGCGTCGGTGCGGGCGTTGCTCATCGGGGTACCTCTCTGAAGGCTTTGCTGCGTAAGGGGATTGGCGCGCTCAGCGGGCCGCGCGGGCCCCGGTCGGCAGCCACGCGAAGGACTCGGCGCTCGGCCGGTCGCCCGGCTTGTACTCCAGGCCGACCCACCCGTCGTAACCGGCCTTCCTGAGCTGGTCGAGGAGGTCCTCCAGCGGGAGCGAGCCCGTGCCCGGGGCGCCGCGGCCGGGGTTGTCGGCGATCTGCACGTGGCCCGTCTTCGCCGCGTACCGCTCGATCACCGACGGCAGGTCCTCGCCGTTCATGGACAGGTGGTAGAGGTCCATGAGGAAACGCGCGTTGCCGAGCCCGGTCGCCTCGTTCACCTTGTCGGCCACCTCGACGGCGGCGGGCGCGCTCACCAGCGGGTACCGCGGCGACTCCGGCCGGTTCAGCGCCTCGATCAGCAGGACCGCTCCGATCCGGTCGGCCGCGCGGGCCGCGAGGGCCAGGTTCTCAAGTGCGAGCGCGTCCTGCTCGGCCGGGTCCACGCCTTCGGCACGGTTGCCGTACAGGGCGTTGAGCGCCCTGCAGCCGAGGGACTGCGCGAACGCGGCGGCCACGTCGATGTTGGCGCGGAACCGCTGGGACTCCTCACCGGGGACGGACAGGGCGCCGCGGTCGGGGCCCGGGAGCCGGCCGGCGTAGAAGTTCAGCCCCGTGAGCCGGACGCCCGCGTCCTCGATCGCCTCCTTCAGGGTGTTGAGCTCGGACTGCTCCGGGGTGGCGGTGTCGACCCAGGGCCACCACAGCTCGACCGCGGTGAAGCCGGCCGCGGCGGCGGCCGCCGGACGCTCCAGGAGCGGGAGTTCGGTGAAGAGGATCGACAGGTTGACGTTGAAGCGCTGGTCTGCGAATCCCATCGGGGCCGCGCTCCCTTCCGTGTGGTCGAGTTTCCGTATTGCGGAAGTTCATTTCTGCTTAATGGAAGACTGCCGTCGGGGGTCATGCCTTGTCAAGGGGTGGCCCGTGCAGTGGACCCGGCATGCGCCATCCGTTTGAACGCCAGTACGGAAGAGGGGGATCGGGTATGGAAGGGAGAGGATCGGGTCGCGTCGACACGGACGCCGATGCCGGCTCCCGTCCGACTGCCGCCGCGCCCGCTCATCGACGTCCGCGGAGCCGGGGCGATCGAGAGCTGTGGGCGGGCGGTGCGCCGCCCGGATGGGGACCTTCGGCGGGGCCGTGCCGCCGGGCGCGTCCGTTAAGGTCTCAGCAAGCGGCCGGGGCGGTCCGGAACCCCGGGCGCGGACCTGGCGGAACGCGCTCGGGTCGGAGCGGATGCCTGGGGGCACAGTGCGACTGAAAGTGGAGTTCACGACCGAGCCCTTCGATCTCGACGAGGCACCCGCGCACGCGCTGGTCGCGCGGGAGGTCATCGAGACGGCCGATCTGGACCGGGTGGACGTCGGCCCGTTCGGGAACACCGCCGAGGGCAGCGCCGACGCCGTCCTCACCGCCGTGGACGCCCTGCTGCGCCAAGCCCTGCGGGCGGGCGCCACCCGGGTCTCGCTGCAGGTCAACGTGGTGGAGGAGGGTGCGTGATGGGCACCGGGTACGAGTCCTTCATCACGGCTGTGAAGCCGCTGGTCGACGCCATCGGCGGGGAGCTGCTGCCGCCGGACGAGGCCGGCCCCGACGACGTGGTGCTCGCCTGGGAGGGGGCCGACGCCGTCGCCGTGCGCCTGCCCCAGCTCGCCGACTCCCTCGACCACATCCTGGCCGCCATGGAGCGCAAGCAGGGCAGCCCGCTGGCCGATCTGGACCGCAGGGCCAAGCAGGAGGTCGTACGGATACTGGAGGCGCGCGGCGCCTTCTCCGTGCGGCACGGTGTCGAAACCGTCGCGAGCGCCCTCGGCGTCAGCCGCTTCACCGTCTACAACTACCTCAACCGGGAGAAGGAAGGCTGAACAGCGGGAAGGCACGGCTGCCGCCGGGGTTTACGCGGAATTTTCAACAAAGTGTTGACGCGCTGCTTCGGAGGGCGTTAGCTGTCGGCAGCCCGTACAGCACGAAGGCCGTTCGCGGCCACGGAGGCTCCCGTGACTACGACTTCCACGCCACCGGGCCTCGCCCGATTCAACGCGCTGGACGGGGACGCGGCCCGCGCCGCGCTCCTGGAGGCGTGTGCCGCCACGGCGTGGGCGGAGCGGCTGCTGGCCGGCCGGCCCTACGCCACCCCCGAGGGCCTCTACGCCGCCAGTGACGCCGCCATGGCCGAGCTGACCGGCGCGGACCTTCAGGAGGCGATGTCCGGCCACCCGCCGATCGGCCGCCCCAAGCCCGGCGACCCGGCCTCGGCCCGCGAACAGCGCGGTATGGCCGGCGCCTCCGAGGAGCTCAGGGCGGAGATGCTGGAGCTCAACCTGGCCTACCAGGAGAGGTTCGGCCACGTCTTTCTGATCTGCGCCACCGGCAGGACCGGAGAGCAGATGCGGGACGCGGTCAGGGAGCGGATCGGCAACCCGCCCGGGCAGGAGCGGGAGATCGTCCGCGCCGAGCTGGGGAAAATCAACCGTATCCGGCTCGCCCGGCTCGTCGAAGAGGACGCCTGAGACCATGAGCACCAGCACCAGCACCAGCACCAGCACCACCGCCTCCGTGTCCACGCACATCCTGGACACCTCCGCCGGCCGCCCCGCCGGGGGCGTCGCCGTCCGGCTCGCCGCCCGCGCGGGCCGGGAAGCGGACTGGCAGGCGCTCGGCGGCTCCGCGACCGACGCCGACGGCCGGTGCAAGGACCTTCCGGACCTGCCGGAGGGGACGACCCACGTACGGCTCGACTTCGCGGTGGAGCCGTACTTCGAGAAGTCCGCGAAGAAGCAAGCCGATGCGCAGCAGGACGCCCCCGCGAATCGGGACAGCGGTGCCGTGTTCTTCCCCGAGGTGGCGATCACCTTCGCCGTGAACCCCGGGGAGCACTACCACGTACCGCTGCTGCTCAACCCGTTCGGCTACTCCGTTTACCGAGGGAGCTAGCAGACACATGGCAGTCAATTCCCGCCCCGCCCGCCCTGTGGTTCTGGGACAGAACCAGTACGGCAAGGCCGAGAACAGAGTCGTCAAGATCACGCGGAACGGCGCCACCCACCACATCAAGGACCTGAACGTCTCGGTGGCCCTCTCCGGCGACATGGAGGAGGTCCACTACTCCGGCTCCAACACCAACGTCCTGCCGACCGACACCACCAAGAACACGGTGTTCGCCTTCGCCAAGGAACACGGCATCGAGTCGGCCGAGCAGTTCGGCATCCACCTCGCCCGCCACTTCGTCACCTCGCAGGAACCGATCCACCGGGCCCGCATCCGCATCGAGGAGTACGCCTGGGAGCGGATCGAGACCTCCGACGCCAACTCCAGGTTCATCGGCGCCGACGAGGTCAGGCACTCCTTCGTCCGCAAGGGCCAGGAGACCCGGCTGACCGAGGTCACCTACGACGGCGGGAAGTGGGAGGTGATCTCCGGCCTCAAGGGGCTGACGGTGCTGAACTCGACCAACTCCGAGTTCTGGGGTTACGTCAAGGACAAGTACACCACCCTCCAGGAGGCCTACGACCGCATCCTGGCCACCGACGTCACCGGCCGCTGGCGGTTCAACTGGACCGACGACGGGCAGAAGATGCCCAACTGGGACAAGTCCTACGAGCAGGTCAGGAAGCACCTGCTCCAGGCCTTCGCCGAGACGTACTCGCTGTCGCTGCAGCAGACGCTCTACCAGATGGGCGCGCGCATCATCAACAACCGCAGCGAGGTCGACGAGGTCCGCTTCTCCCTCCCGAACAAGCACCACTTCCTGGTGGACCTGGAGCCGTTCGGGCTGAAGAACGACACGGCCGACGGAGCCGTGTACTTCGCCGCCGACCGGCCCTACGGCCTGATCGAGGCGACCGTCCTGCGGGACGGCTGCGAGCCGAGGATCCCGGTGGACCTCACCAACCTCTGACGCACCCCACCATCGGCACCCGTGACCGGGGAACCGCCCTCCCCGGTCACGGCACTCAAAACTCCCCAGGGTCCTGCCGTGCCCTCTCCACCTCGGCGAAAAGGACGAACCATGGCAGCAGCCCAGCGCACCGTCATCGAGAACTGTGCCATCGCGACCGTCGACGCGAACGACACCGAGTACGCCTCCGGGCACGTGGTCCTCGCCGGCAACCGCATCGAGGCGCTCGGCGCGGGCCGGGCCCCCGAGGGCCTGGAGAACGTCGTACGCCGTATCGACGCCTCCGGCCACCTCGTGACCCCGGGCCTGATCAACACCCACCACCACTTCTACCAGTGGATCACCCGGGGCCTGGCCACCGACCACAACCTCTTCGACTGGCTCGTCGCGCTGTACCCGACCTGGGCGCGCATCGACGAGCAGATGGTCTACGCGGCGGCCCAGGGATCGCTGGCGATGATGGCCCGCGGCGGCGTGACCACCGCCATGGACCACCACTACGTCTTCCCGCAGGGCTCCGGCGACCTGTCCGGCGCGATCATCCGCGCCGCCCGCGAGATGGGCGTCCGCTTCACCCTGGCCCGCGGATCGATGGACCGCGGCGAGTCGGACGGCGGACTGCCGCCGGACTTCGCGGTGGAGAGCCTCGAGGGCGCGCTGGCCGCGACCGAGGCGACCATCGACGAGCACCACGACGCCTCCTTCGACGCCATGACCCAGGTGGCCGTCGCGCCCTGCTCGCCGTTCTCCGTGACCACCGACCTGCTCAAGCAGGGCGCCGAACTGGCCCGCCGCAAGGGCGTCCGGCTGCACACCCACGGGTCGGAGACGGTGGAGGAGGAGAAGTTCTGCCACGAGCTGTTCGGCATGGGCCCCACCGACTACTTCGAGTCGACGGGCTGGCTCGGCGAGGACGTGTGGATGGCGCACTGCGTCCACATGAACGACTCCGACATCGCCGCCTTCGGCCGGACGAAGACCGGTGTGGCCCACTGCCCCTCGTCCAACGCCCGCCTGGCGGCCGGCATCGCCCGCGTCCCCGACATGCTCGCCGCCGGTGTCCCGGTCGGCCTCGGCGTCGACGGCACCGCCTCCAACGAGTCCGGCGAACTCCACACCGAACTGCGCAACGCCCTGCTGATCAACCGTCTCGGCGCCCACCGCGAGGGTGCCCTGAACGCCCGGCAGGCGCTGCGCCTGGGCACCTACGGCGGCGCGCAGGTCCTCGGCCGGGCCGCGCAGACCGGTTCGCTGGAACCGGGCAAACTGGCCGACCTCGTGCTGTGGAAGCTCGACACGCTGGCCCACTCCTCGATCGCCGACCCGGTGACCGCGCTGGTCTTCGGCGCGGCGGCACCGGTCACGGCCTCCTTCGTGAACGGCCGCCGGATCGTCGCGGACGGCCGCCTGCTGCACGCCGACGAGGACGCCATCGCCCGCTCCACCCGGGCCGAGGCACAGCGGCTGGCCCGGATCACGGCGCAGGGCTGAGCACCGTACTCGCCCGCCGACGTACGGCCGCCGACGTTGGCCGTAGACGTACGGCCGTCGAAGTACGGCAGTTGAACTCCGGCCGGGAGGGACGGCTCCCGGCCGGCAGCCGTGGACCCGAGCAGGGTCCGCGGCGGCCGGCTCCGGGGCGCGCGCGGACGCGTGCGCCCCGGAACGGTCCCGTCCCCGGTCCCTCCCCGAGCTCTCGGCTTCGCGCCGGCAGGGAGGTACCTCCCTGCCCACACGCACCACCTCCTTGACACCCACGTCGGAGCCGACGTGCCAACCGACCGGTGGCCGCGAGCGGCATCCAGACGCTGGTCCGGGCCGGTCTCGACAAGGACGGCAACGTCCTGATCGTCGCCGTCCCGCTGGCCGTGGGCATCATCCCGATCACGGCGCCCGGCTTCTACCACGCGTTCCCCGGGACCGCGCGCACGTCCTCGACTCCGGCATCTTCCCCGGCTGCGTCACGGCCGTCCTGCTCAACCTGGTCCTCAACCACCTCGGCAGGAGCGGGGACAGCCGGGCGCAGGGCGTCACGCATCCCATGGAGGCGGGCGAGGAGATCGCGGCCGTGCACTGAACGCGTCCGCGGGGTAAGGCCGTTGTGCCGTACCCCGCGGGGCCGATGGTGCAGGCTGTGTGCCATGAACGAGTCCGGCCGTGTGGAGGCCTTCAGCGACGGTGTGTTCGCCATCGCCATCACGCTGCTCATCCTGGAGATCAAGGTCCCCGAGGTCGGTGAACAGGGCGACCTGTGGCGGGCGCTGGGCGCGCAGTGGCCGTCCTACGCCGCGTATGTGGTCAGCTTCCTGGTCATCGGCATCATGTGGATCAACCACCATCAGCTGTTCAGCTACGTCGCCCGGGTCGACCGCACCCTGATGTTCCTGAACCTGCTGGTGCTGATGGTGGTGGCCGCGGTGCCCTGGCCGACGGCGATGCTCGCCGCGTACCTGCGCGAGGGCCATGCCTCGCACGTGGCGGCCGCGGTCTACAGCCTGGTCATGGTGGCGATGGCATACACGTTCCAGGCCCTGTGGTGGCACCTCACCCGCACGGGTCACCTCTTCGACGACCGGGTCGACGTACCGGCGGCCCGCGCGACCCGGGCCCGCTTCGCGCTGGGCTCCCTGGCCTACCCGATCACGGTGGGCCTCGCCTTCGTCTCGGCCCCGCTCACCCTGGCCGCCCACGGGCTGATCGCCCTCTACTACGGCTTCAACCAACTCCCGGTCCCGACCCGGGACCCGGCCGCCTGATGAGGCCGGCGAAAGCCCCGCCTGCTCGATCGCGTCGTCCAGGGCGGCGGCGGAGAGTACGGCGGCGGAGAGTGTGGCGGCGGGGTGAGGGCAGGTGGCGCCGAGGCGCCGCGCATCCCCGTGCGGGCGCCGGGACGGTGCCCGGCCGCCGCCGGGCCCTCACAGCCCGAACAGGGCCGGATCGCTCGTCAGCTCCTTGAAGTACTCCTGCGGCCGGGCAACCAGCTTGCGTGCCTTCAGATCCAGCAGTCCGCCGGTTCCCGTGATCTCGGCCGCCACCGTGCCGTCGGCCTTGCGGATCGTCTGCTCGACCCGGAAGGTCTTGCCGCCGCCCCACGCGAAGGCGCATGTCACGTCGACCTCTTCACCGGCCAGGAGCTCCCGCCGGTAGCGGATGGTCGTCTCCAGGGCCACCGGGCCCACGCCCCTGGCGATGAGGCCCGCCTGGGTGATCCCGGCCGCCTGCAGCAGCGACCAGCGGGCGTGCTCCGCGTAGTTGAGGTACACGGCCTGGTTCAGGTGCCCCTGCACATCGGTCTCGTAACCGCGGACGGTCACCCGGACGGAAAACGGCTCGCTCACTGCATCCCCTTCTCGCAACGGTCGAGGCTCGGGTCCTTCGCCTCTCCCGATCTTGGCATGTCCCTCACGCCCTGCGCGGGGATGCCAGCAGATACCGGACTCTCGTCCGTGGCTCCGAGTGCTCCCCGGCCTGCCACCCCGCGCGCTCCAGCGTGGCCGCCAGGGCTGCCAGCGACCCCGGGTCCGCAGCGTGCACGGCGACCGCCTCCGGTTGCGGGGTCGCCCGCACCCGGTAGCCGTCGGTGTCCGGCCCGGCCGGACGGTGTCCGTCCGCCTCCAGGGCGAGCGCGGCGGCCTGCACCAGATGCGCGCGCTCCCAGCCGCAGGGCCGGCCGGTGGCGCGGTCCGGGTTGGTCATCCGGCGCAGCTCCAGGAGCCCTTGCCAGGCGCTGTGCACCTCCCGCAGCCGGGCGGGCCCGCCGGCCGCCGCCTCCTCCTCACCGCCGACCCGGGCGGAGAACGCACCGCCGGCGGCTGCCCCGGAAGCCAGTACGGGCGGTGAAGCGGCAGCCTGGGCGGGGGTCTGCGGCTCCGCCTCGCGTATCCGGTGCCCCGCCGGGGTCAGGAAGTGCTCGTGCGGCGGGCGCGGGTGCCGGAAGGCGAGCCCCCGCTTCACCAGGGCCGCGAGCTGCGCCTCCGTGCCCCGCAGCCGCCCCGTCACGGGGTCGGCGGCGTCGATGACCCGGCGCTGCGCGGCGGTCGGCGGTCGTGTCACGGCGTACTCCTCCCCGAGCCGGTCAACAGCCTGAACACAGGGGCTGCCGGGCGCTGCTTCCCGGCCCGTTCGAAGACTACGACCCGGGTCCGACACCCGGGGCTGCGCGCACCACCGGCCGTCTCACTGCGGCAGGCCGGGCCGGATGTTCCACCCCGCGATCACCGGCCGTCCGTGCTCGGTGCCCAGCCGGCACAGCGTGCCCGTGGCCAGCTGGAAGTGCGCGCCCGCCGACGGCGGCAGCCCGAGCCGCCGGGCGGTGAGCACCCGCAGGAAGTGGCCGTGCGCCACCAGGACCACGATTCCCTCGGTGTTGGCCAGAGCGGCGTCCACCTTGGCCAGCATCCGGTCGGCGCGCTCCCCGACCTGCTCCGGGGTCTCCCCGGGGTGGGCCGGGGGACCCGGGGTGACCCCGTCGGTGAACAGGAACCAGCCGGGCCGGGTGCGCTGGATCTCGACGGTCGTGACGCCCTCGTAGCCGCCGTAGTCCCACTCCCGCAGGTCCGCGTCGACCCGGGCGTCATGGATGCCTATCAGCTGCGCCGTCTCACGCGCCCGCTGCAGCGGGCTGACGAACGCCGCGCCGATCCGGTGCGAGCGGATCAGCGGTACCAGCCGCCGTGCCTCCTCCCGGCCGTGCTCGGTGAGCGGCACGTCCGTCCAGCCGGTGTGCCGCCCGGACCGCGACCACTCGGTCTCCCCGTGCCGGACGAGAAACAGATCACCCACGTCGTGCCTTTCCTGCCGTGCTCGTCAGCACCGTGTCACACCTGCGCCCCGGCCCGCAGCACGGACTCGGCCGGACGGCCGTTGTCCGGGGAGGCGCCGAGGACAGGGAGCGGGAGACGGCGCGGACAGGGGGCACACCGGCTGGACGGACGGGGCGGAAGACGGCGCGGACGGGAGGGCGGAAGACGGCGCGGACGGGAGGGCGGAAGACGGCGCGGACGGGAGGGCGGAAGACGGCGCGGACGGGGCGGGAGACGGCGTGCCCAGCCGGACGGACCGCCTCGCCCGCGACTGCTCCCCTGGCCGGATGAGCCTTGCGCGCAATCGGTTGTGTGGGGGCCGGCGGGGTCCCCGCCCGTAGTCGTCCCGGCGTGTGGTTCCCGTGCGGGAGCCCGGTCGGTGCCTCAGCCGCCGCCTCCTGCACTGCTCGGTGAGCGGCTGCCGCTGGGAGAGGCGCTGGTGGTGCCGGAAGGGCTGACGGAGGGCCGCGCCGAGGGGCGTGGCGTCCGCGAGGGCGGGCTGGTGCGGGGGCTGGAGGGGCGGGGAGCCGGGGCCGGCCCGGTCTTCGCTGGTGGCGGCGCGCTGGTGGTGGCGGGAGGGCTGGAGGCCGGTGACGCGCTGCGGGTCGGCGTCGGCGCAGGACGCCGGATCCCGCCGCTGTTCCGGCCCAGGACGTCGTCCCGGGCGGGGTGCGTGGTCTCACGCTTCGGCGGCGGGCTCGGTGAGTCGGTGACGGGGAGCTGGGACTCCTCGGGGAGCGGCTGGTCCGGGACCGATGCTGCTCGTGGGGCCGTCGACCGGGGAAGCACCGATGCGGTGGCCACGCCGCCGAGGACGGTGAAGGCGGCTGCGGCAAGAGACCTGACGGCATACTTCTTCAGCCGCGGCGGACGGTTGTGCCGGGCCGCCGACAGGTCCCGTGCGGGAGCCGGGGGCCAGGGAGTGCCGGGGGAGACGGCGGGGCCCGGTTCCTCCTCGAACCGGACCTTCGGCATCGGGGCCGTGGAGTCGGCGGCCGGGGCACCCGGCTCTGCCATGTCGGAGTCGTATGCCCCGCACTCAGGGCATGTCACGGCGCCGTTGAGCGTGCGGCTGCACGGGATGCAGTAGTCCATGACGCGACCGCTCAGCCTTCGAGCCGACACGAGGGGAGGTGCGCCCGGGCCGGGCATCGGCCGGCGGCCGGGAGACGCCGCTTGACTTGTTCCGGAGCGATCTTTGCCATGTGCGAACCTCACTCACCGGTCTGCAGGTGGGTCACCGGTTACTGGGGTCAACGGGGCGGATCGAAGGCGTGCTCAGCCGGCGGCTGAAAAGTGGGGTAGGTAACGTGCCCTGTGTGCGCTGGTTCTCTTCGCGCCTGCGACAGGCGCGAGTTGCCCGTGGGTCCACGCCGGCCGGACGCGGACCCACGGGGATTCCTACTCCTGGCGGTATCCGCTCAGGAACCGGCCGATCCTGCTGATCGCCGTGTCCAGCACGTCCGCGTGCGGGAGGGTGAGGATGCGGAAGTGGTCCGGGGCCGGCCAGTTGAATCCGGTGCCCTGGACGACCTGGATCTTCTCGCGCAGCAGGAGGTCCAGCACGAACCTCTCGTCGTCGTGGATCCGGTGCACCTTCGGATCGATGCGGGGGAAGGCGTAGAGCGCGCCCCTGGGCTTCACACACGTCACCCCGGGGATCTCGTTCAGCTTCTCCCAGGCCACGTCCCGCTGTTCGTGGAGCCGGCCGCCCGGCGCGGTCAGTTCGTGGATGGACTGGCGGCCGCCCAGCGCGGCCTGGACGGCGTACTGGGCGGGCGCGTTGGCGCACAGGCGCATGGAGGCCAGCATGGTCAGGCCCTCCAGGTAGTCCTTGGCGTGCTGCCTCGGCCCGGTCACCACCAGCCAGCCGGAGCGGAAGCCCGCCACGCGGTGCGTCTTGGACAGGCCGCAGAAGGTGAGGACCACCAGGTCGGGGGCGAGGGCGGCGGCCGAGTGGTGCACGGCGTCGTCGTAGAGGATCTGGTCGTAGATCTCGTCGGCGAAGACCATCAGACCGTGCCGGCGGGCGAGGTCGAGGATGCCCTCGAGGATCTCCTTGGGGTAGACCGCGCCGGTGGGATTGTTGGGGTTGATGATGACGACGGCCCTGGTGCGGTCGGTGATCTTCGAGGCCATGTCGTCCAGGTCCGGGTACCAGTCGGCCTGTTCGTCGCACAGGTAGTGGACCGCCTTGCCGCCGGCCAGGGTCGTGACGGCCGTCCAGAGGGGGAAGTCCGGTGCGGGGATGAGGATTTCGTCGCCGTCCTCCACCAGCGCCTGCACGGCCATCGACACCAGCTCGGATACGCCGTTGCCGAGGAAGACGTCGTCGACGCCGACCTCGAGGCCCCGCTCCTGGTAGCGCTGGGCCACGGCCCGGCGGGCGGAGAGGACGCCCCGCGAGTCGGTGTAGCCGTGCGCCTGCGGCAGCATCCGGATCATGTCCTGGAGGATCTCCTCCGGCGCCTCGAAGCCGAAGAGCGCGGGGTTGCCGGTGTTCAGGCGCAGCACGCTGTGGCCGGCCTCCTCCAGCGCGTTGGCGTGCTCGATCACCGGGCCGCGGATCTCGTAACAGACCTCGCTGAGCTTGCTCGACTGCCGGAATTCCATGCGCCGCTTCCCCTCCGCCATCCTGTGTTGCTTGGTTTTACCAAGTGGGAGCTTGGAAAGTCCAACAACCTGTCTAGACTGCGTCGCATGTCACCTCGCCGAAGCTACGACCAGTACTGCTCCGCCGCCCGCGCGCTCGACGTCGTCGGCGACCGCTGGACCCTGCTGATCGTCCGGGAGCTGCTGGCCGGCCCGCGCCGCTACACCGACCTGCACGCCGATCTGCCGGGCGTGAGCACGGACGTGCTCGCCTCACGACTGAAGGACATGGAGCGCGACGGACTGACCGGCCGGCGCCGGCTGCCGCCCCCCGGCGCCGCCTACGTGTACGAACTCACCGCACGCGGACGCGCGTTGCTGCCCGTGGTGCAGGCGCTGGGGGAGTGGGGGCAGGGCGAACTGGGGGAGCGGCGGCCCACCGACGCGGTGCGCGCGCACTGGTTCGCGCTGCCGCTGCTGCGTGCCCTGGACGGCGAGGGAATCGTGGAAGTCCGGCTGGAGGAAGGGGACTTCCATCTGTACGTCGGAGCCCAGGACGGGCCCGTGTACGGGGACGGGCCCGCGCCGGGCGAGCCGGACGCCCGGCTGCTCCTGGACTCCCTCACCTGTACGGCCGTCGCCCGCGGGGAGTTGAGCGTGGCGGACGCAATGCGCGCCGGGCGCATCGAGGTGACCGGCGAGGGAACACCGGCCAAGGCCCTGCGAGCCCTGCGGGAGGCATGAAAGAAGGCCCGCCGGATCCGGCGGGCCTTCCGGGACGAGCGTCGGACGCCGTCCCTCACGCGCCCGGCGGCACCCGCGAGGGCCGCCCGGACCCGCGGGTCAGCGCGTATCCGCCGATGCCCGCCAGCGCGGCCAGCACACCGCCGATCGCGGTCCACACCCACCGGTCGGACCACCAGCCGGACGACCAGCCGCCGTCCGGCTCGATGCCGGACAGCACCGCCGACTTCTTCGTACCGCCGCCGTCTCCGCCGTCACCGCTGCCACCGCCCTGCCGGGAGGCGACCGCGATCCCCGGCACCAGCGGTTGCGCCAGCGACCCGTCGACCGCCGCCGCGCCGCCGATGTCCTTGGAGTCGGCCTTCACCTCGGCGCTCACCGGCAGACCCAGGTCGGACGCCTGAAGGCCGACCACCGTGAGCCGGATGTAGTACGTACCCGGCAGCGGGTCGTTGGCCCAGGCCTCCGACCAGGCGCGCACCGTGCGCAGGACACAGGCCAGCTCCACCGAGGAGGTGCCCTGGGCGGCCGTGCGCGTCTGGGCGCCGTACTGGCAGGCCTGCCGGCGCCGCAGACCGTCGTAGACGTCGATCTGCCAGGTCTGCGCGGTGTGCGTGTCCGGCAGCTTCACCTTCGCGTGCACGGTGGGGCGCTGCCCGGCGTCCGCGGGGAACGACCAGTAGAGGTAGTCGCCCGTTGAGCCGCTCGCGGTGGCCTGCTGCCCCTGCTCGATCTCCGTCGCCGTACGGAACGACGTGCCCGCCCGGGTCGGCGCCTTGCTGTCGCCGGAAGGGCTCGCGGACGGCGAGGAGTCGGCCGCCGCGGGGCCCGCGGCCAGTCCGAGCGCCAGTACGGCGGCGCTCAGCACTCGTGTGATCAGCATCAGTTCGTCCTCCAGACCGCGACCCGCCAGCGCGACACCCAGCCCCACACCAGTCCGGCGAGGAAGCCGATCAGCACGAGCACGCCGAGCAGCCACCAGCCGCGTCCCAGACCGAACGCCGCCACGTCACTCGCCTTGCCCGGCCCGTCCACCACGTCGACGGTCAGCTCCAGCGGCAGACCCGGCCTGGTCTTCACTCCGGGGGCCGCCGAGAAGGAGTTGGTGACCTGCAGGCACACGGTCTCGGCCGGGGCGTTGTCGTCGTCGCTCTCCGGCCTCGGGTAGCGCAGACCCGTCGAGATCACGTCCGTACGGCCGTTGCCCGCCGCCTCGCCGCGCACGACCTCCCGGCCGTGCACCGTCACGGCGCGCAGCAGCACGCCGTAGCCGGGGTTCACGCTCCGGTCGTCCGCGACGCTCACCGAGGCGCGCAGCTCCTGGCCGGGGCTGACGTCCACCCGGTACCAGCGCTGCTGGCCGAACTCCTCGCGGTCGGTGTACAGGCCGGACTTGAGCGCCGGTGCCCCGGCACAGTCACCGGCGCCCTCGGTGGCGACCGGGGTCACCACCGGGTCGGCGGCCCGGTCGACCAACTGGCCCACACGAGCGGTGAGTTCCCCCTTGTGCTGCACGGAGGTGTAGGTGCCGCCGGTGGCGTCCGCGATGCAGCTGAGCTGGTCGCGGGTCTTGGCGTCCGGGACCAGGCCGAGGGTGTCGATGGTCAGGCCGATGCCCTTGGCCGCGATCTCCCGGGCCACTTCGCACGGGTCCAGCGGCTGGCAGGTGTCCTCGCCGTCGCTGATCAGGACGATACGGCGGGTGCCGTTGCCCCCGTCGAGGTCCGCCGCCGCCTTCAGCAGCGCGGGCCCTATCGGGGTCCACCCGGTCGGTACCAGCGTCGCCACGGCCGTCTTGGCCTCGGTGCGGTTCAGCGGGCCGACCGGGTAGAGCTGTGCGGTGTCCTTGCAGCCCGTCTGACGGTCGTTGCCGCGGTAGTTGGCGCCGAGGGTGCGGATGCCGAGCCGGACCTCCTCGGGGGTGGCGTCGAGCACCTCGTCGAACGCCTGCTTCGCCGCGGCCATCCGCGACCCGCCGTCGATGTCCCGGGCGCGCATGGAACCGCTGACGTCCAGGACGAGTTCGACCTTCGGCGCGGCCCGGCCGTCCGTCTCGTCGGCGACCGCGCCGGCGGGGAAGGCGATCCCGGCCGTCAGGGCGGCGAGCAGAGCACAGACTCCTGCCGCCAGCCGTTTTCTTGTGATCATCGGCGGATCCTATTGACCGGATGCGCCGTGCTCCAAAACGAGCGGGTTGGGCAGCAGCGCCCACTGGTCGCCGGGCGTTGCGGGGGACAGCCGCATGAGCGTCAGCGCCTTTGCGGGCAGCGGCTCTTCGCACAGTGCCGCGAGGTCCGCGGTGCGCGGCAGAGCGCGTACGGCCGGCTCCAGGGCCGCCCGTAGCGCGGCTGCCGAACCCGCCGTTCCCGCCAGCGCGCCCGCGACCAGGGAGCCGAACAGCTTGCGGCGCAGGGCCGTCGGGTCGTCGGTGAGGTTCCGGGCGGGCAGCCGCGGTGCCGGGATGCCGTGCCGGGCGAGCCGGGCCGGGCTGACGCGGATGTCGGCGAGGTCGCGGTAGACCAGCCGCAGGGGCGTGCCCGAGCCGGACAGCACCACCAGCAGGTTCTGGCCGTGCGCCTCCAGGGCCACGCCCAGCTCCAGCAGCCGGAGGCAGACGGTGAGGGTGAGCCGGGCGAAGTCCCTCAGCCACCGGGGGGACCCCGGCAGGTCGGTGGTGGCGAGCGCGGCCACCGGCAGTACGTGTTCGCCGGGCGCCGCGTGGACGTGCGGCGACTCGCGCCACAGAGCCGCCAGATCCGGGGAGTTGGCGGTGGCCGCGCCCAGGGTGCGGGTGATGTGCAGCAGCCCGTCCGTGCGTGCGGCCAGGTCCTCCGCGAAGGCCGACAGGGCCGCCGACGCCGCGACGGAGGCGACCGAGATGTCCCGCACCGACGAGGTCAACCGCGCGGTCAGCGCGGTCTTGACGTGCGGACCGCCGGGCACGGCCAGGGTGCGCAGGGACATCAGCGGGTGCGCGGCCATCGTGCCGTTCGGGCAGGACCGCTCGAGCACGTGTGCCGCCTGCCAGGGGTGCACCGGGATCAGCAGCCGCCCGCCCTCCCGCAGGCCCTCCGGCCACGCCCCGGTCACCAGGCACTCCCGCGCCGTGACCGACAGCAGGCCCAGCTTGACCGAGGGCCGGTGCTCCGGCCCGTACGCGAGCTGCTCGGACACCGAGAAACCCGGCCGGGAACGGCAGTTGGGGTGGAAGGGATGGCCGTCCACCACCCGCTGCTCCCACTGCCAGTCCTCCTCGGGCCACTCTTTCGGGTGACCCTCGGCGCCCGGCGGCCGGTTCGCCCGTGACAGCGCCAACGAGGCGACGCCGTGGCCGAGTTCGGCGGCCAGGGTGCCGCCGTGCGGCACCCCGAGGTCGGCCGTCAGGCGTGCCGGATCGTCGTACTCCCGGTTGCCGAGGCGGACGACCGTGACGTACGCGGCCGTTGCGTACGGGTCGGCCGTCGGGCCGCAGAGCCGGCGACCGTCAAAGAGCCGCAGGGCCAGGCCGTCCCCGGTGCGCTCCCGGCCGGTGATCCACGGCAGTGGCTCGTGGGCCAGCGCGCGCCACAACCGGGTCAGCACGGCCGCCCGGGCGCCGCCCAGCTCTTGCGCGTACCGTGGCACGAGCGCGGGGCGCACGGCGGCCAACTCCTCGGCGACCTCGGCCTCGGCGGTGGGGGGACGGTGCACGGTCGGCCTCCTCGGGTGCGGGTCGGGCGTCACGGCAGCGGGCGGCGGCCGGACATACTGATCACCTTCGCACCGTGTGGACGTATGGAACGAATGGAACGCGAACGCGTGGAGCTCATGCCCCCCAGCGACGGCATCGCCGGGCGCGCCGACGCATACGCGGCCGCGCCCCTGCTGAACTGCCTGATCCGGGAGGTCGCACAGCCGCAGCGGGACGGGGAGGGACGGCGGGTGTACCGGCTGCCGGGCAGCGGCCGGCTGCTGCGGGTGCGTGAGGGACGGCGGCCCGCCGGGCCCGAGGTGCACGCGGCGGGCGCCTGGCGGCGCGTCGGGCACACCGAGCTGGTCAAGCTGGTGGCCGAGGAACTGCGCCGGCACACGGGGGTGTCCAACGACGAGCTGCCCGCCGAGATGATCGACAGCCGGGACGCGGTGGCGGCGCTGCTCACCGCGCGGGACCGGGCGACGGCCCCCGAGGACCCGTACACGCGCTCCGAGCAGTCCCTCGTCACCGGTCATCCGTACCACCCCGCGCCCAAGGCGCGCGGCGGCGGCCCCGTCGCCTCCTGGCTGCCCTACGCGCCCGAGGCGTACGCCCGCTTCCCCCTGGCACTGCTCGCGGTGCGCGAGGACACGGTCGTCGAGGAGGGCGACACCTCGGCGCTGGACGCGCTCGGTCAGGCCCCGCCCGGCTACCGGCTGCTGCCCGCCCACCCCTGGCAGCTGGACCTGGTCGGCCGCGACCTCGCCGCGGCCCTCGCGGACGGCCGTCTGCTGCGGCTGGGCACGACCGCCTCCGAGGTGTGGCCCACGGCGGCGATCCGCACCGTCCACGCCCCCGACCGGGACCTCTTCCTGAAGTTCAGCCTGGACGTGCGCATCACCAACGACGTACGGCGGCTGTGGCGGCACGACCTGCTCAAGCTGCGCCGCACGGACACGGCGGTCGCGGGCGCCTTCGCCGGGCTGGGCGGGCCGGCGGCGGCGCCGGCCTGGCTGAGCGACCGCGGATACCGCACCGCCGGCTTCGCCTTCGAGGAGCTGGCCGTCGTGGTCCGCGACGGGCTGCGCGGTCACGTGCTGCCCGGTGCGACCCCCCTGCTCGCCGCGGCGCTGGCCGAGGGCTTCGAGGGCAGCCCGCTGGACGGACCGGTGGATCCGGTGGTCTGGTGGGAGGCGTATCTGCGCCAGGTGGTGCCCCCGGCCCTGGGGGTCTTCGCGCGGCACGGCGTGGTCCTGGAGGCCCATCTGCAGAACTCGCTGGTCGCCGTGGACGCCGACGGCATCCCCGTACAGGCGCTGTTCCGGGACGCCGAGGGCGTCAAGCTGCTGCCGGACGTGACCCGGGCCGCCGGCTGGGAGCGGCTCGTGTACTGCCTGGTCGTCAACCACCTGGCCGAGATCGCCGCGGCCCTGGTGCAACGCCACCCGGACCTCGACCCGTGGCCCGCCGTCCGCCGCGAACTCGCGCGCCACGAGCTACCCGAGATCGCGGGCCTGCTCACCTCGCCGACCCTGCCCGGCAAGACCAACCTGCTGCTGCGCTGGACGGGCGCCGACGGCGCCGACGCCCGGTACCGGCCGCTGCCGAACCCGCTGGCCACGGCCTGATCCCGGGCCGGTGCGGCGGCCGCCTGCCGTACTCTGGCCGGTGTCCTGCGCGATCCCTGGCCGGCTGAACCTCGCCTCGCCGGCCTTCCACTGCGGCATCGTGTTCGTGCTCGGAGGGGGCACCTGGTCGGCCGGTTCGTGCCGATGTCCTGGACGGACGCGGCCGGAGTGCTCACGGTCGCAGGAATCCTGCGGCTCGTCCTCCACCGGCGCACTCATGCCCCCCTCACCCTCGACGGCTGACGGAGCAACCAGCAGGCCGGCCGGCACTCCGCAGATTATTTACGGGACAACCTTTAAGGTGGCTGAAAGTAGACATTCCCTGCGTATATTTCAGGCCACTTCTGCCACACACTTCAGGCCAGATATCAGGGCCTGGATTGAAGCCCGGCTGCGGTGGACGGGTCTGGTACCCTGGCGGCAGGCTGAGCGGTGAGCTCACCACGGGGGGGATTTCTCATGCAATGGGAATCAATAGATCACAGCATCAGGGAGACGGCAGAGAGAAGTCCGGAAACCGCCGCTGTTCTCGGTGACGGATTTTTCGTCGACTATGCGTCGTTGGACGATGGAGCAGATTTTCTCGCCGAGGCGATCGAAGCCGTCGGTGTTTCGCCACTCGACCGTGTGGGCGTGTACATCAGGTCCGGATACGAGTTCCTGGTCACGGTGTTGGCCCTCTCTCGGCTCGGTGCGATCCCCGCATTCCTCGACGTGTTGGACGATCCGGAGTCCATGAGGCGAATTCCGGATGAAGCGGGACTGCACTACATCATCACACATGGCGCGGACGCCGCCCTCGCCGAGGAAGTGTTCTCCGACGACGAGGAGCCGGGCGCCGTTCCTGGAGCACCGGATTTCGCTCTGGTCGCGCGTGAGCCTGCCGCAGCCGGTGAACCCGACGACCCGGGGATCATTTTCTTCACCCCCCGGAACCGGAAGCCGGTCTTCGTGTCGCACGTGGTAATGCTGGAAAGCGTGCAGGAAATCGCCGATGGCCTGGGTCTGTCGGCGCGGGACATCGTCGCGATAACCGAGTCGATGACCACGCAGGAATCGATCGCGCTGGGATTCAGTGCCTTCCTCGTCGGAGGCAGTCTCTCCCTGGGCCGGACGCCACGCTTTGCCGAGGCATCGCAGACGGACCTGGCCGGTTCGAGTCCCGTGGCCATGCTCGCCTCGGCACGTCGGCGGCTGGTCCGCCCGCTCGACACCTCCAGCCTCGCCGTGTCCTCCCGGCCGCGGCTGCGCGCGATCGTCGGCGGCGACGAACTCGTCCCGGACAACTGCGGCCACTGGATCGAGACAGGCCTTCACGACCCCTGCGCGCGCACCAAGGAGGTGATGGCAAAGACGCAGCTCCGCACCATCGACCTCAGGCTCGGCAGAGTGGGGGTCGACCGCCACACGGGCGCCGTGTTCGACGAACTCGACGAGACGTATGCCCCCGGCCTCCACCTGCATGCACACAGCGTCGTGGCAGCATCGGATGCCGACTGACCAGAGGCGGGGAGGTCACTCGGCCACAGAGGCCAGCGCGTCCACGATCTCCGGTTCGCGACGGCGGTTCAGCGTGGCGCGGACGTCATCGAGCGAGGCGTCCTTCTCCAGCCACACGGCGTGGGCGAGAGCGGCGACAAGGTCGGTGTCCGTCAGCGCTGGATCGTCGGCGTGGGAATGACCCGTCATCGCCAGCGCGGCGCGCAGGCCGGAGCCCGACTTGCGCAGTGGCTCCACGCCGAACTCGTCACCAGGGCGGAACTGCAGGAAGACGACGTCCCCGACCTCTGCCCGCAGGTCCTCGAGGAAGCGTTTGATCGTCCCGGTCCGGGCCTGGACAGAGGACCAGACGATCTCCTGCGGGCCCAGTCGGCTCGCGAAGGACTTGGACGAGTTGGGTCCCACACCGAGCAGGCCGGCCAGGCCGGACGGAAGGCTGAACGACGATCCGCGCTTGTGCTGATTGTTGATCGTCATGCGGAAGCGCAGGATGTCACCCTCGCGGTAGAGCCGCGGCGTTCCCTGGGGGCTCCTGCCCGGTTTGCGCACCGTGCTCCGAAAGGAGACGACGTTGTTGGCCTGGCGGAACTCTCCGGCGGAGGCGTAGGTCCGGATACTGGCCTCGCTCACGTCGTACCGCGAGCGAATGGAGGCGATCAGCTTGTCGAGCTGGATCTGGCCGCCGTTCTCGGTGATGAGGTGGGCGATCTGCTGACGGATCGGCATGTACTCGGGCAGCCCCCAGCGGGTGAGTGCCCATTTGGTCCGGTCCGACTTCATGAACCGCTGGTCCGCCACGAGTGCGTTGCGCACGGCCGCGCTCGTCCGCTTCGGATGCAGTTGCGCATGGATCTCGTCGAGTGTCCTCGGCTCGCCGGCGACACCCAGGACCCCGGCGACATGGTCCTCGAGGGTGAAGGTACGGATGAGGACATGGTCGGCGAGCGTGGTGTAGCCACAGCGGGTGAGCCAGCGCGCCGCTTCTTCCCGCGACAGTGAGAGCTCTTGGGCGACGACGCCGAGCGGTACGACGCCCTCGGGTGAGGCATGGGCGTCGAGGACGTCCGCGGTGGATGCGACGACGTCGTCCGCGTCGGGGGCGAGGACCCATCCTTCCCGCACCTCGAACTTGGTCCCTACCGCGGCGAGAACCTCGATGACCGAGACGCCGAGACTCTCGACCGGAGCGTTCACCTCCGGCCGCCGTGCGGCCAGGCGGCTGACTTCGGCGACGTAGGGAACGCTGTCGACGACCCAGCGGGCCGTCTCGGCGACGGCCTCGGAGGCGAAGAAGGCCATCTTGAGGTTTTTGCGCACCTGGTGATCGATCTGTCCCGTGCGCTCCCGTGAGATACCGATCGTCTGTCCGAGGCGGGCCAGGGAGGCCGGCCGGAAGGAGAAGATCCGTTCACGGCATAGCACGAGTTCCCGGGGACTCAGCGCCTGGAAGATGTCATCCAGGGCCTCGGCCACCCCGGAGCAGCGCATCGGCTCAGACACAGTCACTTCCCTCACCCCTACGACGAACCCCGCGCGACAGCGTGGTCCAGCCCAGCTCGGAGATGTTCCTCCGGCACCATCATCTCTCAGTCGATGAGCGGGCATCGCTCAGTCGATGATCCGGACGGACAGCTGACCGAAACCAGCTTGCCCCCGACGTCGACGGCGGCATTTCGCTCGCGGGCGGAACCGCGGTGTGGGGTGAAGGCAGGAGGGTTCACTGTGGTGAGCGGGAGTTGGGTGTGGAGTGAGCTGTGTCTGAAGCCGACGCAACGCTTGGTGACCTGCCACAAGTGCCATGGCAGTTAGGTACCTTGCCCGACTGTATCGTCTCCGCTCAAGGAATGGCCAGTTCTTGGTCAATTTCCATCCCCAGCGGCACGTCGGCCCTCGGCACCCGGCTCTCCATGCGGGCTTCCTTCAACGTGCCGCGGTACGCGGGCAGGAGGGCGTCCAGGCGCTGCTCGGCGAACCGTTTGAGAGCGGTGCTCAGCGACTCGGGATCCTGCAGGCCGTCACCCACGCAGTCGGCCAGAAGCTGTGCCTGGCAGAAGGCGTCGGTGATGCCTTGAGCGGTGATGGAGTCCTTGTGGTGCCCTGCGTCACCGACCAGGACCCAGCCTGGTCCCTGGGCCTCACGGAAGAAGTTGCGCTGGTCCCCGGTGCCATGCACATGCTCCAGCCGGTGGCCCGCCGCCATCTCCTCGCGTACCTCGGGCGCGGTCTTCTCGACCTGCCCGAGAAGCGCGTTGGGGGCGTCGCCCCGTACGGCGGTGAACAGCTCCTGCCGGAAGTACGCGGCGACCAGGGTCGCCCCGTCGTTCGTGGGAATGGTGGCGACCCAGCGGCCCGGAGCCTCGAAGGTGCGCAGGCGCGGGGGAAGGCCGGACCAGTAGGTGTAATACACGCAGGTATGGTGCGGGTCCTGCAGCAGGACAGGGGCCCGTACCCGGGCCGCCACCGTGGAGTGCATGCCGTCCGCGCCTACGACGAGACGGGCGCGTTCGATGTGCTCCGCGTCGCCCCGGACGGAGCCGGTCCTGACGCCCACGACCCGGCCGTCCTCGAAGAGCAGGTCGTTGACGGAGGTGTTGGGGCGGTACTCGACCCCCGCGTCGACAGCGGCGCGTATGAGGATGGGGTCGAGGAGCCGACGGCGGGGCGCGTACGCGGCGCGGACACCGTCGGTGCGGCACGGGGTGCCTTCTAGCACCGTGTGGCCGGCCGTGTGACGGATCCGTTCCAAGGGGGGACAGCCGGTGGCCACGACCTCGGGCAGCACGTTCCAGCGATGGAGTGCGGCGACGCCGGGCTGGTGGATGTAGAGGGTGGACAGGGCGTCCCTGACGACCCTGTCCCGGTCGACCATGAGGACCCGGTAACCGGCCCGGGCCAAGAGCATCGCGGTGGAGGCTCCGGCGACCCGGGCGCCGACCACGATCACGTCATACACGACGTCCTCCTTGTTGCCGGCGGCCGCGCCGGTGCGGGTCATGAGGCCGTGCGGGGTGTGTCCAGCCGGCCGGCGAGAGAGGCGACTGTGGGGTTTTCGAAGAGCATCCGGAGCGAGATGTCCGTACCGAACTCCTGGTTCACGCGCAGGACGATCCTGGTCGCCAGCAGCGAGTGGCCCCCGAGATGGAAGAAATGGTCGTCGGCGCCCACGCGCGACAGGCCGAGGACGTCTTCGAAGATGCGGGCGATCCTCGTCTCGACGTCACCGGCCGGCGGGCGGCTGGACTCGACGGCCTCGTAGTCGGGCTCGGGCAGGGCGCGCCGGTCGAGCTTGCCGTTCGGGGTCATCGGGATGCGGTCGAGGGTGACCACGAACGAGGGGACCATGTGGTCGGGCAGGTTCTCCCGGGTCATCTGGACAACCCTTTCCGCGAGGCCGTCCAAGTCCGCGCCGACGTCCGGCACGACGTAGGCCACGAGGACGAGAGCGCCGCTCGGCGCGGTCTTCGGGACGACCGCGCAGAGGCCGACGCCGGGGGTCTTCCCGGCGGCTGCCGCGATCTCGGCGAGTTCCACCCGGAAGCCGCGGATCTTTATCTGGTCGTCGTTGCGGCCGAGGTAGACGATGGTGCCGTAGTCGGACCACATGGCGAGGTCACCGGTGCGGTAGAGGCGCTCCCCCGGCTCTCCGTAGGGGTTCGCGACGAACCGGGAGGCGGTCAGGGCCGGCTGGTTGTGGTAGCCGTTGGCCAGCTGCGCGCCGGCCAGGTACAGCTCTCCCGGGACACCGGCCGGGACGGGCTGGAGGAACCGGTCGAGGATGTAGCCGTCGCAGCTGGCGGCCGGCCGGCCGAGGGGTTCGATGCCGCCGTGGACGGCGGAGTCGGAGCGCAGGTCGACCCGGTGGAAGGTGAGTTCTCCGGTCTCGGTGGGGCCGTAGGTGTTCCATGCGGTGATGCCGAGCCGGTCGCCGAGTTCCTGCGCCAGGCTCCGGGGAAGGGCCTCTCCCGAGCAGACGACGTGCCGCAGTGCCAGATCGGCTGGGTCCGGCTCCGACTCGAGGAACGCCTGCAGCATCGACGGTACGAAGTTCGCCAGCGTGATGGACTCGTCGCGCATCAGCTGGGTCAGGTGGACCGGGTCTCCGTGCCGTCCCGGCTCGGCCAGCACGACGACGGCGCCCGAGGCGAGCGTCCAGAAGATCTCGGTGACCGACACGTCGAAGCTGATGGGGGCCTTCTGCAGCACCCGGTCGCGGTGGGACAGGGCGAACAGCTGGGACTGGCCCCAGCGGATCCGGTTGACGATCGAACGGTGGGACAGTACGACGCCCTTGGGCCGTCCCGTCGTGCCGGAGGTGTAGATCACGTAGGCCGGCGCCTGGGGGTGGAGGCGACCGCCGCGGTCCGCGTCGGTGACCGGGTCCGCCGGCCGGGCCGCGATCGCGGTGGAGGTCGGCAGCTCGTCGACGGTCAGCAGTGCGGTCCCGGCCATGGCCGTCAGGATGGGTTCCAGCTTCTTCAGGAACTCGGTCGAGGTGATCACGACCGGTGCCTGGGTGTCCTGAAGCATGTACTCGATGCGGTCGTCCGGGTAGGCCGTGTCGACGGGGACGTAGGCCGCGCCGCAGCGCAGGACGGCGACGAGGGCGACCACGAGGTCGTACGAGCGGGGCAGGGCGACGGCGACGCGGTCGCCCGTGCCGAGGCCCGCCGCGAGCAGGTGGCGGCACAGGCGGTTCGCGGACGCGTCCAGCTCGGCGAAGGTCCGGCTCTCGCCGCGGAAGACGACGGCGGGATCGGCGCCCGCACGGCGGAACTGGGCGTCGAGGAGGGACAGCAGCGTCGCGTCGTCGTCCGGGCGCGGGCCGAGGTTCCAGTCGGCGACGACCTGGCGGAGGTCGGCCTCGTCGGCGACGGCCAGGGCGCCGATCCGCTGGTCGTCGTCGGCGCCGATGAAGTTGTCGAGGTAGGCGACGAAGCGGTGGAGGTGGCGCTGCACGGAGGGGACGTCGAAGAGCGAGGCGTTGGCGTCGAGGTCGAAGCGCAGGCCGTGGCTGGAGTCGAGGTACGCGGACAGCGACAGGTCGTCGACCGGCCCCGTGGAGAGTCCTTGCTGGACGCCGGTGATCCCGCCGAAGTCCAGGTGGTAGTCGAACGCCTTGATGTTGATCTGCGATCCCGAGAGCCGGCCGTCGGAGCCGACGAGGCCTGCTTCGCGGGCAATGCTCTCCCGGCGGTAGCGCTGGTGGGCGCGGACCTGGCCGACCTCGTCGGCGAAGTGCCGAATGGTCTCGGCCACGGTCGCGCGGGGATCGATGTCGACGTGCAGCGGCAGGATGTTGACGGTGACCGCGGGCGTGCTGAGCGCGGTGGGTGAGGGGCGGCACATCATGGGGAGGCCCGGCGCTATGTGCTCGGCATCCATGATCTTGGAGAGGTAGGTTCCCCAGCCGGCGATGACGATGTCGCCCCAGGTGACCCCGTGGGCGTCGGCGACCTCGCGCAGGCGCCGCTGAGCCGCGTCGCCGAGGTCCACCGTGACACGGTGGGGCGGCTTGGCGTAGTCGTCGAAGCCCGAGGACGTGAGCACGCCGGGCACCCGCTGGGCGGAGCGGCCGTCGACCTTCCGGGCCCAGAACGCGCGGTCCTCCTCGCAGGCGGGGTCCGCCTCGGTCTGGATCTCCTCGTCCAGCAGGTCCGCGATCCGACCGAACCAGCGGGGGCGGGGCGGGCGGCCGTCGGCGAGGGCGGTATAGAGCTCCGCGACCCGGCGGGAGACGAGCATCAGCCCGTAGGCGTCGAGGAGGATGTGGTGCGACCGGAAATACCAGACGCCTTCGTTCTCGCCGAGGTGATAGAAGGCGCTGTGGACGAGGTCGTCCCCAGTCAGCTCGCGCGGCACGGCGAGGTCGGCGTGCATGGCGTCCAGCGCTGCCGTCTTCGGTGCGGGACGGTCGCTTAGGTCGTGCACCTCGGTGGTGAGCCGCTCGGCGGGTCCGGCGGGGACGGGGTGCGCGCCGTCGTCCTGCCGCGGGAGCGGGTTGCACAGGACGTCCGATTCGGCGACGGCCGTCCGGACGGCCTCGCCCAGCAGTGCGGGGTCGACACGCCGGGCGAACCAAACGGCCTGACCGATGTTGAAGATGGGACTGTCCGGCACCAGTTGCTGCGCGTACAGGATGCCCTGCTGCGCGCCCAGAAGTGCGAGCGACTCGATCTTGCCGCCGGTCATCGGCGTCCTCCCCGTTGTCGAAGGGACCTGGCCGCCCTGGTCGCCGCGTCGGCGGTCCGGCGGCGAAGGCTCGTCCCCGTTAAACTAGACTATCACTTTCAGTGCTCAGTATGGAATGTCAGAGGTCGGGTGACCCCGGCTCAGGTCACCGCCCCGGCGGCGACCCGGTCGGCCTGGGCATCGCGCGCGCGGAGCAGCAACAGGCAGGGACCGGTCATGGCCGTGGTGACGAGCGCCATGAGGACCATGGCGAGGAAGAGGGGCGGGGAAAGGACTCCCGCGCTGTATCCGACCTTCAGGACGACCAGTTCGGTGAGCCCCCGGGTGTTCATGAGCACCCCGGCCCTCAGGGACTCCCGGCGCTCCTGCCGGCCCAGCCGCGCGCCGAGGTAGGTGCCGCCGACCTTGCTGACCGCGCCCAGGATCACGGTGACGACGATGAGTCCCCATGGGGTGTCGCCGAACCCGGCTGTCAGCACCGTGACGCCGGTGACCACGAAGAACACCGGGACGAGGCCGCGCCCCGCACGCGTCACCGAGGCCACTGCGGACTCCCAGGGCGCGGAGTCGGTGGCCGGAACGGCGAGCCCCAGCAGTACGGCGCCGAAGACCGCCGTCAGGCCCAGCCGTTCGGAGGCGAAGGCCAGTGTGATCGCCAGGGCACCGATCATCAGCGCGGTGCGCCTGCGGGCCCGCGTGACCATGCTGGTGCCCAGCCGGGAACCGAGTGCGCGCCGCGCTCCCAGGGCGAGCAGCACCCCGGCGGCGAGTACCTCCATCGAGCGCAGGAAACCCGCCGGGCTGCCGGAGGCCAGGCCCACCGCGATGGAGAGCAGGATCCACCCGGCGATGTCGATGAGGATGGCCGCGAACATGGCCACCCGTCCGGTGACCGACCCCAGCATGCCCCGTTCCTCGAGGATTCTGGCGAGCACGGGTACGGCCGTGATGGACAGCGATACGGCGACCATGAGCACGAACGCCGAAGCGGGGGCGTGCCCGCGCACGTCCGGGTCTCCCCGCCACACCAGCCATCCGGCGAGCAGCGCTCCGGTCACCAGGGGAAGGACGAACGCGCCCAGGGCGACCGGGCCGGCGGCATGGCGCACCGTCCGCTGCACGCCCAGGCGGAGCTTGTGGGTGGTCCCGACCAGGAACAGCGCGAGACCCCCTTCGGAGACGAGTTTGAGCGTGTCGAGCATCCTGGCGGGCAACAGGCTGTGGAGCGCGTCGCCTCCGAAGAACGCCACGACGAGCGGTCCGGCGAACAGGCCGGCCATGATCTCGCCGACGACCTCCGGCTGACGCAGCAGCCGTGCCGCCGCGCGCCCGAGCACGGCGAGCAGGAGGATGGCCAGCAGGGTTGCCGCCAGCCGCGCGGTGAAGGAGACGCCGTCGGTGACGCCCATGGGTACCGTCCCTAGGGATGTGAGGCGGTCCGGGAGGACCGGGTGTGGCTGATGGGTGGTTGCCGTTGAGGGCTCGGAAGGAATGGCCGCCCGGCCCTCCGGGATACTCCGGCCACTGCTTGAGAACTGCGGTCATCGCTGGTCAGGGACCTGCCGGCGGAGTGTTCTGCGAGCCACGAAGATGCCGGTCACGGTGGAACGGAGCGACGGGCTTGAGCACGCGGCGGGCGCGGGCGTGGGTCGGCACAGACGCCGGAAAGGGGCACCACTGGGCGGCGGCCCCCGACGCCGATGGTGCGACGCGGTTCTCGACGAAGGTGATCAACGACGAGGCCCAGATCCCCACCCTCATCGAGAGCGCCTGCGAGCGGGCCGGCGAGGTGCGGTGGGCGGTGGCCATTTCCTTGCGGGTCCGGGATTCGACCGTGCCCGGTCGTCGGCCGATGGTGCCCGCATGCGCACCCGGCCGTTCCCCGGCGGCGGACCGTTGTCCGCCGCCCGGGCAGCACGCCTCGGCGGCCGGACAGGAGCCGTCCTGTCCGTCGCACGACACGCGCAACTCACGGCCCAGCGGGGGCTGTCCAGGTCATGCGGTCCGGGACGCCTCGACGAGGCTCTTCGGCCGCATGTCGGTCCAGCTCTCCTGGATGTGCGCCAGGGCCTCCTGGCGCGTGGCGCCCGTCAACGTGGCGGCCCAGCCCGCCGGGACCGGCGCGAACGCAGGCCACAGGGAGTACTGGTTCTCGTCGTTCACGAGGACGTGGAACGTACCTTCAGGGTCGTCGAACGGGTTGTTCATGGTCGGTTCCCCCCAGTGGAACGGGTCGGGCATCACAAGCGGGCAGACCGCGTGCCCTTCGGCCGCGGCCGGCGGGGCGGCGGCCGAAGAGGCCGGCCGCCGGCGCCGCGCGTCACCGGTCAGGTCAGCCGGCCACCGGGACCGGCTCCGCCCACCCGAGGCCGTCGCTGGTCGGCACCAGCCCGCCCTCGAGCAGCGGCGGTTCGACCACTTCCCCGGCCTCGCCGCTGTTGGCCTGCAGGGCGTTCATCTCCTCCATGACTTCCCGCACCACCGGGGTCGAGAAGAGGTGGTTCATGCGCTGACCGGAGTCCGTCTCCATACCGCCGGTCCGCTCCGCGGCCTGGGCGATGTCCTCGGCCGAGCGCGCGAACCGCTCGGCCACCTGCGCGCCGTCGGTCAGGACGCGCTCCTGGGAGTACCCGCCGGCCACCAGCGAGACGAACGCCTCGAAGGACGACTGGGACAGGTTGGTGACCTTCCTGGCCCGCCAGAAGTAGGAGTCCTCGGCCTGGTCCATGTGGTAGAAGGACGAGAGGAACTCGTAGAAGACCGAGTACTCGCGCCGGTAGCGGCCCTCGAATTCGGCGAACGCCCGCTCCTCGGGGACGCTCTTGTCGAGCACGCTGTTCAGGGAGCGCGCCGCCAGCACCCCGGCGTACGTCGCGAGGTGGACCCCCGTGGAGAACACCGGGTCGATGAAGCATGCCGCGTCCCCGATCAGCACGATGCCGGGGGCGTGGAAGCGGGTGTTGGCGTAGGAGTAGTCCTTACGGATGCGTACCGTGCCGTACATGCTGTCGTCGTCGACCCGGTTGGCGTTGGCCAGCATGTCGTTGACGTAGGAGCTGCGGCCGATGAACTTCATCAGCGCGGCTTCTTTGTCCCCCTGGATCTGCGACGCGTTTTCACGGCTGATGACGGCGCCGACGCTGGTCAGGTCGTCGGTGAGCGGGATGTACCAAAGCCAGCCCTCGTCGAACGCCTCGCAGAGGATGTTGCCGCTGTTGGGCGCGGGCAGTCGGCCGCCGCCGTTGAAGTAGCCGAAGACGGCGACGTTCTGGAAGTGCTCGGAGTACTTGCGCTCGCCGCCGGTCGCACGCCACAGGCTGCTCCGGTTGCCGGAGGCGTCCACCACATAGGCCGCCGAGATCTCGTGCTCACCGCCGTCCGCGTCACGGTAGGACACCCCGGTCACCCGTCCGTCGGCCTGCAGGGCACCGGTGACGTCGCACTCCTCGCGCACGTCCACGCCGCAGCGGGCCGCGTTGCGCAGCAGTATCTCGTCGAAGCGGGCCCTCTCCACCTGGTAGGCGTTGGAGGTGGGGCCGGAGAACTCGGGAGATATGGAGAAGAGGAAGTTCCACGGGACCGGGTTGGTCCCCCAGCGGAAGCTGCCGCCGCGCTTGTACATGAAGCCGGCCGCCTCCATCTCCTCGGTCACACCGAGCAGTTTGCAGACGCCGTGCACCGTGGCGGGCAGCAGGGACTCCCCGATCTGGTACCGGGGAAACTTCTCCTTCTCCAGCAGGACGACCGAGTGGCCCCGGCGTGCCAGCAGCGTCGCGACGGTCGATCCGCCGGGCCCTCCGCCGACGACGACGACATCGACCTGCTCGTTACGGTTTTCCATGTGCCTGGTTCCAATCCTGGGTCGGGTCAGTGGGCGGTCTGGGCGTCGGCGGCCAGGTCCGCGGGCGAGAACTCGGCGAGCCATGCGCCGAGCGTCGGCGACGAGGCCAGGGCCACGAAGTCCGCCCCCTGGACTCCGGCGGCCCTCCACTTCTCGACGAGGGACATCAGCCGGATGGAGTCGAGCCCCGCGTCACGCAGGTTGGTGTCGTCGCCGATCTGCTCGGGCTCGAGGCCGGTCGCCTCGGCGATGTCGGCCCTCATCTGCTCGCGGCTCATCGTGGACATGCGTGGGTTCCTCTCTGGTCATGGTGGTGGTGTGGGGGAGGGCGAGGTTCAGCCGCGCAGGATGGCGCGGAGGTCCGCCCGGCTCGCCTTCCCGACTTTCGTCTTGGGAAATTCCCGTACGACCCTGACCTCGTCGGGCAGCTTCCAGTCGGCCAGGCCGTTCTGCCGTGCGAAGGTTCGCAGGTCCGTCAGGGAGGGTGCGGTGTCCGCCGCGCTCGGGACGACGAAGACGCAGGTGCGTTCGCCGAGCATCTCGTCGGCCATGCCGACCGCGATCACATCGTCGACCAGTGGATGCTGCAGCAGATGCTGTTCGAGCTCCTCCGGCGAGAGCTTCTCGCCGCTGCGGTTGATGAAGTCGCCCGAGCGCCCGACGACGACGAGGTTGCCGTCGGGCCGGATGCTGACGATGTCGCCGGTCCGGTACCAGCCGTCGGCGGTGAAGGAGCGGCGGTTGGCGGCGGAATTGCGGAAGTAGCCGCGGATCGTGTACGGGCCCCGGGTGAGCAGATGGCCGGATGCGCCGGCCCCGACCGGACGGTCGTGGTCGTCGACCACGAGCAACTCGTCCCGGTCGGACATCGGTCTGCCCTGTGTGGTGACGGCGATGTCCTCGGGATCGTCCAGGCGGGTGTAGCAGACCAGCCCCTCGGCCATCCCGAACACCTGTTGCACGGACGCGCCGAGAGCGGGCCTGATCCGGGCGGCCAGTTCGGCTGGGCAGCGCGCGCCTCCGATCTGCACGACCTCCAGCGTGCCGAGGCCGGGAGCGCCCGACTGCTCGGCCGTGTTGACCCACACACGGGCGAGCGGCGGTACGAGCGCGGTGATGGTGGTGCCGGTCTCCTTGATGAACGCGAAGGCCGAGGACGGGCTCGGGTCCTCCGTCAGCGCCACCGTGCCGCCCGCCCACAGCGCGCCGAGGATGCCGGCTGAGCTGAGGGTGAAGTTGTGGGAGGCCGGCAGCACCGCCAGGTAGACCGACGACGCACTCAGACCGCACACCTCGACGCTGCGCCGGACGCTGTAGAGGTAGTCGTCGTGCGTGCGCGGGATGAGCTTGGGAAGTCCGGTGCTGCCTCCGGACAGCTGGAGCAGGGCCACCGCGCCGGCGGGCGGCGCGGGGTGCCCGGCCGCGGGCGGGTAGAGGTCGCCGTAGTCCGCGCCGGCCGCCGAGACGGCCCGCGCCGTTGCGGGTCCGGCCGCGATCACGTGGCGCAGCGACGGCACCTCTCGCCGTATCTGCTGCGCCAGGTCGACGTAGGAGAAGCCATCCCCGTCCTGCGCGACGATGATCGCCACCGCGGAGCTCGCCCGTGCGATCGCGGCCAGTTCGGCGTGCCGGTGGGCGGGAAGGCACATGACGGGTACGGCGCCGAGCCGGAACAGGGCGAACAGCACCTCGAGGAACTCGGCCCGGTTGGGCATCTGGAGCACAACCCGGTCGCCGGGCCGGATGCCCAGGTCCCGCAGGCCGGTCGCGAACGAAGCGGCGGAGTCGTTGAGCTGACGGTAGGTCAGTGACCGGTGCCGGTCGCGGACCGCGCACCGCTCACCCGACTCGGCCGCCCGGCGCGCGAGCAGCTCACCGAAGGTCAGGCCCGCCCAGTAGCCGGAACTCCGGTACGAGGCGGCTTCTTCCGCCGGCCACGGGACGAAATCACCGCTGGTCCACGCACTGTGCGACATGCCTGCCCTTCCGCGGGGGGTGGGTGGGTCGGGGGCCGACGGCTGCGTCCGTCGACGACCTCACCATACCGCAGACGGCCTTTGATGTGATAGTCTAGTTTCATGACGATCCCAGTGACTGGGACGACGGGGGAAGGCACGGCACGCAGGAAGGCCACTCCCTTCGTTCTCTCGAAGCGGCATCTGTCGATCCACGCACCCGGCTCCCTCGACGCGTTCGACGACGCGCACGAGGCCGCCGCACGGCTGAGGGAAGGACGCATCCCGGCCGTCGTTGGTGCACTTCCGTTCGACCTGAGGTCTCCCGCCGCTCTCACCGTTCCCGCCGCGCTCCACCGTCTCCCGGGGCCGTGGTCCGCCGCCTCCCCTTCCGGCTCCGTGCCCGAGTGTGTCGTCCTCGACCGCCTCCCTTCCCCCGACGGCCACCTCCAGGCCGTCGGGTCGGCGCTGCGCCGTCTGCGCGCGTCCGACGATCCGCTGACCAAGGTGGTACTGGCACGCTCGCTCGTCCTCGTCGCCGACCGGCCCATCCCGCCGAAGGCCCTGGTGCACAGGCTCGTGGCCAACGACGCCGCGGGCAACGGCTTTTGCGTGGACCTGACTCCGGCGGGGGCGCCCTACACCGGCCGCACCCTGGTCGGCTCGAGCCCGGAGCTCCTGGTACGCCGTTCGGGACGGGAGGTCTCCTGTTTCCCGCTGGCCGGAACGGCCGCACGCGCGGCGGACCCGGACGAGGATGCCGCCATCGCACAGTCTCTCACCCGATCCGTCAAGGACCTCGGCGAACACGCCATCGTGGTCGAGGGATTGCGCAAGTCGCTCGACGTACTCTGCGAGGACGTCCAGGCCCCGGGCTCACCGTCGCTGGTGGCGGCGCCGGCCCTGTGGCACCTGGGAACGCCCGTGACCGGCACCCTCAGGAGTGAACGGACCTCCGCGCTCGATCTGGCCCTGGCCCTCCATCCGACCGCGGCGGTCTGCGGCCATCCCCGCGAGGACGCCCGTGACGCCATCGTGCAGATCGAAGGGGACCGCGGCTTCTACGCCGGCGCGGTGGGGTGGTGCGACGCGCAAGGGGATGGCGAGTGGATGGTGTCCATACGCTGCGGAGAGGTCGCGGCGGACCGGCGCAGCATCCGGGTCTTCGCGGGCGGCGGCATCGTCGCACAGTCCGAACCGGAGGCCGAACTCGCCGAGACCTCCGCCAAGTTCACCCCGATGCTGACCGCGCTGGGGGCGACGGAGTACGCCCCCGCATAGCAGACCGTGGCCCGCTGTCGCCGCGCCCACGAGGGCGAGCGGCAGCGGGCCTGCGGGGGGCCGCGGCGAGCCCGCACACCGGCGGCGTGCCGCGGCAGACGGCGTCACGCCGCGGCGCGCCGGGACAGCGAGCCGACCACCTGGTCGGCGGTCACCACCGAACCGCACCTCTTGGCCGTGTAGTTCAACGCCAGGAGGTGCTCGTCCCGGCTGAAGTCGGCCGTGGCGTCGGCCACCATGAACGGCTGGATGTCACTCATGAATGCCTCGGCGGCGCTGAGCATGCAGCCCATGTGGGCGTACACGCCGACGACGATCAGCTGGTCCCGCCCGTGATGCTTGAGCAGTTGCGCCAGATCGGTCCGCTGGAACGCGGAGTAGCGCCACTTGGTGACGAAGATGTCGTCGTCGCCGGGGGTCAGCTCGTCGATGATCTCCGCATCACGGCCGGCCCTGAGCCCACTGCCCCAGAAGTCCGAGAGCAGGCCGCGCCGCGACGGGTGCTGGTTCCCGGGCTGGGCGGTGTACACCACCGGGACGCCGGCCTCCCGGCAGGCCCGCCGGATGGCGGCCATGTTCCTGATCGCCGTGGATATCGGCTCGGCCTGGGAGCCGAAGGCGTCGATGAAGTACTTCTGCATGTCGTGGACGAGCAGCGCACACCGGGCCGTGTCCAGCTGCCACGGCACACGGTTGGTGACCAGCTCGCCAAGAGCGGGCAGGTCGTACGCGGGAATGGGGGGAATCGCCATCGGGCGTCCTTTCCGGTAGGTCGGTCGTCACATGTCCAAAGTGGCACCGCCGTCGACGCGCAGGTCGTGCAGCGTGATGTGGCGTGCGGCGGAGGAGGACAGGAAGAGCGCCGCGTCGGCGATGTCCTGCGGCTGGGCGACACGGCGGAGCGGGATCCCCAGCCGGTAGGCCGTGGGGTCACCGCTGATCGTGGAGTCCATGTCTGCGGTACCGGTCCAGCTCTGGCGCAGCATCGCGGTATCGGTCGAGCCGGGCGAGACGAGGTTGCACCGCACGCCCCGACCGGCAACCTCGAGCCCGAGGCTGCGCACGAACGCGGCGGCCGCCGCCTTGGACGCGCCGTAGGAACTCATGCCCACCCGGGGCGTCGACGCCGCGTTGGAGGTGATGACGGTGATCGCCCCGTGTCCACGGGGGACCATGCGCCGCGCCGCCTCGGAGGCGACGAGCATGGTGCCGGTCGCGTTCGTCGACAGACACCGTTCCCACGCCCCTTCGGCGGCCTCCAGTGCCGGCCCGGTCGACAGCGTGCCGGCGGCATGGACCACGACGGATACGTCCCCGGCGGCGGATTCGGAGGAGTCGAACGCCTCACGCACGGCGGCGCGTTCGGTGATGTCGGCGCGCACCGCGTACACCTTCGAGGCACGGTGCGCCCGGATCTCCGCGGCAGCAGCGTGGATCCGCTCGTCGGCGTCCCACAGCACGACCCGTGCGTCCGCGTCCGCGAACGCCTCGGCGACCGCCCGTCCGATTCCTCCGGCAGCGCCCGTGACGATCACGCTCGCGCCGGTCACGCCGTCAATCTGCCTGCCCTTGTTCATGAAACCTAGACTATCACCTGTTGTGTTGTTACGGTAGGTCGCACCGCGGACGGCCCACACCCGGCACGGCCTGTGCTCATGCCTCCGCGTCTCCCGCACCTGTCTCGCGACCTGGAGGGTCGGATGCGCTCGCACATCCTTGGCAAGATCGAACTCGATCAGACCCGGTTGGCGCCGGATCTCGCATACCTCGCCGCGGTCCCGACCGTGGAGGAGGAGTACGACGAATTCAGCAACGGGTTCTGGAAGCACGTCCCCCTGTGGAACGCCTCCGGGGACAGCGAGGACCGGCTCTACCGCGACCTCAAGGACACCGCCGCCCGGCCGACGGCGCACGTGGAGCACGTCCCCTACCTCAAGGAGATCGTGACCACGGTCTTCGACGGCGCGCACCTGCAGATGGCGCGGATGCGGAACCTGAAGAACGCCATCGTCATCCCGCACCGCGACTTCGTGGAGCTGGACCGCGAAGTCGACCGCTACTTCCGCACGTTCATGGTGCTGGAAGACAGCCCGCTCGCCTTCCACTCCAACGAGGACACTGTCATCCACATGCGCCCGGGTGAAATCTGGTTCCTGGACGCCGCGACGGTGCACTCCGCGGTCAACTTCTCGGAGATCAGCCGGCAGTCGCTGTGCGTCGACTTCGCCTTCGACGGGGACTTCGACGAGAAGGAGATCTTCGCCGACGCGACCGTCTACGCCCCCGGCTCCACCCCCGACCTGCCCGAGCGCCGTCCCTTCACGGCGGAGCACCACCGGCGGATCCTCACCCTGGGCCAGGTGATCGAGCGGGAGAACTTCCGGGACATCCTGTTCCTGCTGTCCAAGGTGCACTACAAGTACGACGTGCACCCCAGCGAGACCTATGACTGGCTGATCGAGATCTCGAAGCAGAGTGGCGACGACAAGATGGTCGAGAAGGCCGAGCAGATCAGGGACTTCGCCGTCGAGGCCCGCGCTTTGAGTGAGCGCTTCTCCCTGACCTCCTGGTGAGGGTGCGGCTCCGGCCCGCCTGACAACCGGTCGCCCCGGTGGCGCGGCGCGTCGCAGATGCGCGCCGGCCGCTGCCGGACCACGGGGCACGTAGGTGGTGTACCTCCTGCCGTTCCCCGGCAGTCAGTTGCTGGTTCGACTCCAGCTGCCCCGACCGCCTCGCGCTCGGACGCGCTCCCTGCCACCCCCGAGGGCCCTGCGTTCGCATCGCAGACACCCCGTCCCATCGCGCCCATCGGACCGGCTCAAGGAGGAGCGAGTTCACATGTCCACCGACCGCATACACGCCGTGACGACCGCACCGAAGGAAGCACAGACAGCCGCGCCGCCGGACGGCTCACGGCGGTCCCGCCCGAGCCGGCTTCCCTCACTGACCGGCCTGCGCTTCCCCGCGGCGTTCATGGTGTTCGTCTTCCACGCCTCGCTGCCGCTTCCCGTGGTGCGCCTGCTCGCCGACGACAAGGTGGAACGCCGCTTCGCCTGGGCCGTCGGCCCGAGCGGCGCACTCGGTGTGACGTTCTTCTTCGTGCTCAGCGGATTCGTGCTGACATGGTCGGCTCCCGACGACGACACCGCACCGTCCTTCTGGCGCCGGCGCTTCGTCAAGATCCTGCCCAACTATGTCGTCGCCTGGGTCCTCGCGATGGTGTTGTACGCGGCCGCGACGCCCCTCCTGCCCGCGCTCGGCGCGCTGTTCATGCTCCAGGTCTGGACGCCGTACTTCTCCGAGCACCTCCCGGTGAATCCGCCGAGCTGGTCGCTCGCCGTGGAGGCCGTCTTCTATCTGGCCTTCCCGTTGCTGCTGGCCGGGATCAAACGGATCCGCGCCGACCGGCTGAAGTACTGGATCGCCGGCACGGTGGCGGCGGTCTTCGCCACTCCGCTGGTCACCTACCACCTCGTGCCGGCCGGCCCGCACGTGATGCCCGGCACGGACGGCACGTCCCCGGTCCACTACTGGTTCGCCTACATCATGCCGCTGCCGCGCGTCCTGGACTTCGCGCTCGGAATCCTCGTCGCCCGGGCCGTGATGCTGAACCGCTGGCGCAATATCGGCATGGTCTGGTCCGGTGTCCTGCTCGCCGCCGGATACATCGCCTGCTACAACGTGCCGTACCTGTACGCCCAGCGGGCGATGTGTCTCATCCCGGCGGTCACGCTCATCGCCGCCGCCGCCATGGCGGACCAGGAAGGCCGGTTCACCCTGTTCCGGAGCCGCGCGATGACCTGGCTCGGCAATGTGTCCTTCGCCTTCTACCTGCTGCACTTCATCGTGCTCGCCGGGGTCCGGAAGCTGCTCGGCACCGAGTTGTACGGGACTGCGACCGGTGTTGTCGTCATCGCCGGCGAGGCGGTGGCCACCCTTCTGGCTTCGTGGGCCCTGTACTCCCTCGTGGAGAGGCCGCTGACGCGCCGCTTCTCGCGTCCACGGCACCAAGGCGGCTGACAGCCCGTCGGCACCGGCCCCCCATTGTTGCCCAACAGTCCCGCCGGGTGATAGTTTAGTAATCGGTGGGTGATAGGCCGGCCCGCAGCCCCGTCGCACACCCCGAGACGTAGGCGGACGGCCCCATCCGACAGCCGCCGCGGGCCGCTCACTCACCTGCTTCATCGCCACTGTCCGACCAGTGCGCCCCTCATCCCCCCGCGTCCCCGAACAAGGAAACCGAGTACGAGTGACGACGTTACCCGAGCAACCCCTTGACAACATCGCCGCCCCGGCCGAGACCAGGAAATCGCGCGACTGGCTCCTGCTGGGCATCTCTCTGGGCTACTTCATGGTGCTGCTCGACACCACCGTCGTCGTAGTCGCGCTCCCGGCCATCGCGGAGGAGTTCCACGCCTCCGTCGACTCCCTCCAGTGGATCTCGAACGGCTACACCCTCACGTTCGCCGCGCTCCTGCTCACCGCGGGCGCGCTGTCGGACCGGCTGGGAGCCAAGCAACTGTTCCTCTACAGCTCCGGCGCCTTCGCCCTGGTGTCCGCCGTCTCGATCGCGGCACCCAACACCCTGTCCCTGGTCATCCTGCGGGGACTGCTGGGCCTGTTCGGCGCCGGCCTGCTGCCCACGTCCATGGCACTGTTCGTCAACTCCTACCCGGACCCGGGCAAACGTGCCAAGGCGATGGGCGTATGGGCCGCCATCACCGGCGTCGCGCTGGCGGCCGGGCCTCTGATCGGAGGTCTGCTGACCGACACCCTCGGCTGGCGCGCGATCTTCGCCGTCAACGTCCCGGTGGCCGCGCTCAGCATCGCGATCACCGTGAAGAAGGCACCAGCCACGGCACCGAAGCGGGACCGCGGCCTGGACCTCCCAGGCCAGCTCACCGGTATCGCCTGCCTCGGTCTGCTCACTTACGGGCTGATCGCCGGCGGTGAGAGCGGGTTCGGCGACCCGGTGGTCCTGTCGACCCTGGCCGCCGCGGTGGTCACGGGTGTCGCCTTTGTCGTCGTCGAACGCAACCGGCGCAGCGACGTCATGCTCCCGATGAGCCTGTTCGGCTCGTCCACCTTCTCGGCGGGCCTGCTCGCCGGGTTGCTGGTCAACTTCGGCCTGTCGGGTGCCATGTTCGTGCTGTCCCTGTTCTTCCAGACGATCGACCACGCCAGCGCGATGAAGACCGGCCTGCTGTTCCTGCCGTTGACCCTGCCGACCGCGTTCAACGGCAGCTACGCCGGCAAGCTGGTCGCGAAGATCGGGCCGAGGATCCCCGCCACACTCGGGTTCGTCCTCATGGGCGCCGGCACGCTGCTTCAGGTGCCGTTCATGCACGCCTCCGCGTCGAAGATCGGCAGCATGGCCGGTCTTCTGCTGCTGGGATTCGGCATCTCCTTCGCGATGCCGTCGCTCATCAGCGCCGTCATCGGCTCGGTTCCCAAGCACCACGCCGGAATCGGCGGCGGAGCGCTCAACGCCGCCCGGCAGAGCGGTGCCGTCCTCGGCGTCGCCATCCTCGGCGTCGTCATCGGTTCGGGCGACGGGCCGCAGCACTACGGTCGGGCGATGGGCATCGCAGGGGTGCTGCTGCTGGTGGGCGCGCTGGTGGTCGCCGGATTCGTGGGACGGCGCGCCCCCGGCACCCAAGGATGACACCGGACCGTGCGGCCGGGCGACGGTGAACCGATCGGTCACCGCCCTGCGGCACACAGGTGCCCCGCGAACACGCCCACCCCCGAGGCGTGGTTCGCGGGGCACCGCCCACACCCCCCAGGCCGAAGTCCGGCCGCGCACGTCACCGACGTCCATGGAGTCACCATGCGCCTGTTCGTGTTCCACCACGCCGGTGGTTCGCACCTCATGTACCGCGACTGGTCCGCTCACTTCCCGGGGGACTGGGAGATCCATGTTCCCGACGCCCCGGGCCGGTTGATGGACGGCCGGGTCCCGCTCGAGCGCATGGACGACCTCGTGGACCACTTCCTCACCGAGCTGGGTACCGGACTCAGTGGCAGGTTCGCGCTGTTCGGCCACAGCATGGGCGCCGCGCTGGGATACGCGCTGACCCGTCGCCTGATCGACGAAGGCCGTACCCCGCCGGTCTGGCTGGGTGTGTCGGCGCGCATCGCGCCCCTGCCCGCCACCGTCGGCGAGGAGCCGCGCGCAGTGCAGATCCCGCTCCCCGACGGCCCGTCCGACGAAACCCTGCGGCGTCGGGTCGCCGCCATCGCCGGCACCCCGCAGAGCATTCTGGACGACCCCGACCTGTGGGCCCGGTTCGAGCCCACCATCCGCGGGGACCTGCACCTGGCCGAGTCGTGGCGCCCTCCCGTCCCGGTCCCGTTCGGGGTGCCGATCTCCGCCTTCGCCGGGACGGACGATCCCGTCATACCCGTCGAGTCGCTCACCGAATGGAGCGCACTGACCCGCCATTTCCTGGGCCTGCACCGCTTCGACGGTGACCACTTCTACTTCCAGAGCGATCCCGGCCCGCTCGCCCGCCGGATCCACGCCGACATACGCCGAGCCACCGCCCTGCGGGCCACCGAGACCGCAGGGGGCGTCGCCGCGTCGGCAGCGCCCCACGCGTAGACCTGGGGGCTCTCCCGGATGCGGCGCCGCCGCGCCCGTGGGCGGGACATGACGTCATTCCGCCGCGGGCCAAGGGCGCGAAGACTGGCAGTGGGGGGCGGCGCCGAAGGACGGCTTCCACGTGCTGTGGCACACCTACGTTTCCTCGATCATGCTGGAAGCAGGGGAGTCCGTGGTGGCGCCGGCACGATGGCTCGGGCACTCCTCTCCGGCTGTCACGCTGGGTTACTATGCTCATCTCCTGCCGGAGGCCGGAAGCAAGGGGCGCGCACCGCCATTGACGGACTGCTGGGGAGACAGGGAGACGAGCATGCCGGTCCAGACTCCCCAGATTCTCCCCAGGGTTGACCGGGGAGGTTCCCCTGGCTTGCACCGCGCTGGAGCTGGCCGTGGGATGTAAGGCAATCGAGCTATGGGGCCTTGGAAGATGTTGAGGGAAGTCACTGCAACCCGCTACATCGCACCCCTGCGCTCCGGCGGTTCCGTCCCCGGAGTCGTCGAGGCCGACGACCTCGGCACGTACGTCGTGAAGTTCACCGGTTCCGCGCAGGGCCGCAAGGCGCTGGTCGCCGAGGTGATCGTCGGCGAACTGGCGCGCGCCCTCGGGCTGCGGTTCCCCGAACTGGTCCTCGTCCACTTCGACCCCGAGCTCGCCGCACACGAACCCCACCAGGAGGTGCGGGACCTGCTCAACGCCAGTCCCGGTATGAACCTCGGCATGGACTACCTGCCGGGCGCGCGGGACTTCACCCCGGAGGTGGCCCGGACCTTCCCGGTCGATCCGCTGGAGGCGGGCCGGATCGTCTGGCTGGACGCGCTGACGGTGAACGTCGACCGCACCGTCCACAGCTCCAACCTGATGGTCTGGCCGACCCTCGGCACCGCGCCCCCGCACCTGTGGCTGATCGACCACGGCGCGGCCCTGGTCTTCCACCACCGCTGGGACACCTCGGCCCCCCAGAAGGCCTACGACTTCCGCCACCACGCCCTCGGCCACTACGCCCCGGACGTCCGCGCCGCCGACGCCGAACTGGCGCCCAGGGTGACCCGTCAGCTGCTGCGCGAGGTCCTGGCGGAGGTGCCCGACGCCTGGCTCGCCGGGGAACCGGGATTCGCGACGCCCGAGGAGGCCCGCGGCGCCTACGTCGACTACCTCGCCGCGCGCGTGCGGGCATCGAAGCAGTGGCTGCCCACCGACTTCCCGAGCCGTGCGCAACTCGCGACGGAGGAGGCGGCTCGTGCGGCGCGGACCCAGCGGGGCCGGCCGGACTGGCTCAAGCGGGTCCCCGACCTGCACGGCAAACCGGCCGCCGAACAGGACTGGTCGGTGCACCTGGAATGACCCGCCGGATCTGACCCGCCGGATCTGACCCACCGGATCTGACCCACCGGATCTGACCCACCGGATCTGACCCACCGTCTGCGCCCTTGTGGCCCCGGGAGGTCCCGGGGCCACAAGGGCGGGTGCTCGGACGGGCCTCAGCCCTCGAGCTGCTCGTACGCCGGCAGCGTCAGGAATTCGGCGTAGTCCTCGTCGAGGGCGACCTGCAGGAGCAGGTCGTGGGCCTGCTGCCAGTGGCCGGCCGCGAAGGCCCCGGCGCCGATCTCCTCGCGGATGTTCGCCAGTTCCCCGGCGGCGACCTTGCGGGCGAGCTCCGGTGTGGCCTTCTCGCCGTTCTCGAACTCGACGCCCGCGTTGATCCACTGCCAGATCTGCGAGCGGGAGATCTCCGCGGTGGCAGCGTCCTCCATGAGGTTGAAGATGGCGACCGCGCCGAGGCCGCGCAGCCAGGCCTCGATGTAACGGATGCCGACCTGGACGGCGTTGACCAGGCCCGCGTACGTCGGCCTGGCGTCCAGGGAGTCGATCGCGATCAGGTCGGCCGCCCTGACGTCGACGTCCTCGCGCAGCCGGTCCTTCTGGTTCGGCCGGTCGCCCAGGACCTTGTCGAAGCACTCCATGGCGATCGGCACCAGGTCGGGATGGGCCACCCAGGAGCCGTCGAAGCCGTCGCCCGCCTCACGGTCCTTGTCCGCGCGGACCTTCTCGAAGGCCACCTTGTTGACCTCGGCGTCCCGCCGGGAGGGGATGAAGGCGGCCATGCCTCCGATCGCGTGCGCGCCGCGCTTGTGGCAGGTGCGCACGAGCAGTTCGGTGTACGCCCGCATGAACGGCGCGGTCATCGTGACCGCGTTGCGGTCCGGCAGGACGAACCTGGGCCCGCCGTCACGGAAGTTCTTGACGATGGAGAACAGGTAGTCCCAGCGGCCGGCGTTCAGCCCGGAGGCGTGGTCGCGCAGTTCGTAGAGGATCTCCTCCATCTCGTACGCGGCCGTGATCGTCTCGATCAGGACGGTCGCCCGGATGGTGCCCTGCGGGATGCCGACGTAGTCCTGCGCGAAGACGAACACGTCGTTCCAGAGGCGGGCCTCCAGGTGCGACTCGGTCTTCGGCAGGTAGAAGTAAGGGCCCTTGCCGAGGTCGAGCAGGCGCCGGGCGTTGTGGAAGAAGTACAGGCCGAAGTCGACGAACGCGCCGGGGACCGGGGTGGCGTCGCCGTCGACGAGGTGACGCTCGTTCAGATGCCAGCCGCGCGGGCGCATGACCACGGTGGCCAGTTCCTCGCTGGGGCGCAGGACGTAGGACTTGCCGGAGGCGGCGTCGGTGAAGTCGATGCGGCGGGTGTAGGCGTCGATCAGGTTGAGCTGGCCGAGGACGACGTTCTCCCAGGTGGGGGCGGAGGCGTCCTCGAAGTCGGCGAGCCAGACCCTGGCCCCGGAGTTGAGCGCGTTGATGGTCATCTTGCGGTCGGTGGGCCCGGTGATCTCGACCCGGCGGTCGTTGAGGGCCGCGGGTGCCGGGGCCACCTTCCAGGAGTCGTCCGCGCGGATCGCGGCCGTCTCGGTCAGGAAGTCGAGGGTGGAGGTGCGGGCGATCTCGGCACGGCGCTCCGCACGGCGGGCGAGGAGCTCGTCACGGCGCGGCGTGAACCGCCGGTGCAGCTCTGCCACGAAGGCGAGCGCCGCGTCGGAGAGGACCTCCTCCTGCCGGGGCAGGGGCTCGGCGTCGACGATGGCCAGCGGGGACGGCGCTGGTGCGGACATGAGCTGTCACTTCCTTCGGGAGCTTCTTCAGCGAACCACGTTCATCGCCACCCTGCCGTGGCACTGAATGCCAAGGGGCATGAATGGGGCAAATGGCGCCCAGGGGGCGGCCGGGTGCTTCTGATCAGTGGATACTAGTTTCCTCATGGTGGAAGTTCAATGGTTTGTTGATGTCGAGATTCTCCGGGTCGAGGCAAGGTGGCGCTCGGTGCCACCCCGTTCACTCAAGGTGTCCCAGATCGGCCTCGGTGTCGATGTCGTACGCCTGTGCCACGTCCCCGCACTCGACGAGGGTGAGCGCCGCCCGGTGCGCCTGGAGATAGGCGCGTGCCCCGCGGTCGCCGGTCGCGCTCTCCGAGATGCCCGCCCAGTGGGCCGCACCGAACAGGACCGGGTGGCCGCGCACGCCGTCGTACGCCGCCGAGACCAGCGACGTCTCGTCCCGGTAGGCGGCGCGCACCCGGGCCACCGCCTCGGCGCCGATGCCGGGCTGGTCGACCAGGCAGACCAGGGCCGCCCGGGCGCCCGTAGCGGCCAGCGAGTCCAGTCCGGCGCGCAGTGACGACCCCATGCCCTGCTCCCAGTCCGGGTTGTCCACGAGCACGCAGCCGTTCAGGCGTGCCCACTGCCGGACGTCGTCGGCCCGCGCGCCGAGCACCACGTGCACGCGCGTGCACCCGGCGGCGCGCAGGACTCCCACCGCGTGCTCCACCAGTGGCCGCCCCCGGTGCGTCAGCAGCGCCTTGGGCCGCCCCCCGAGCCGCCGCCCGCCACCGGCGGCCAGCACCAGCCCGGCGACGTCGTCATCTGTGCGTGTCATACGTCCTGCATACCTGACCGCCCTGCGGCATCGCGGTGGCCAGGGACCGAATTTCGGATTCCGGTGCCTTGCCCAAACTCACCTGAAGGTGTGGTGCCGCCCCGTTTGCCCCGGCATGCCGATGGAAAAGCTTCTCCTGGGCATGGGGGGTGGGGCAGGGCGTGAGGCGGCGTGTTCTCAGCATCGCGGTCGGCAAGTTCGCAGATGGCGAGTTTCCGCCCTTGCTTTTCGCCGAACGCAGGAGCAGAGAGTTGGTTGACGCTCTCGTCCCGCATGGTTACACGCCCATGCCCTGCCCTTCCTCGTCGTCACTGACAGCCCGGCGAATCGGCGATCTGGTGGAGGACGCCCTTGCAGAGACCTCTCCCGGTGACGCGCTGATCGTCCATGTGCTCAGTCACGGAGTGAGCCGGAACAGATCAGTCCAAATCGTGGGTTCCGACGGGAATTTCGGATCACGCACGGATGTGAACAGCTGGCTGTCCGACGCCATGGACCGTGACGCGGCGGGTGACGACAGTGACCGCACGTCCGGACGCGCGGTGACGTTGTTCCTCATCGATGTGTGCGGGGCGGGCCGGGCCGCCCGACTCGCCTGGCTGAGCGACATGGACGACGAACGGCGGCAGGCCTGGGTCCTGGCCGGCTGCCAGCCCGACCGGCCCGCTTTCAACGGATGGTTCACCCAGGCCATGACCACCGTTGTGGAGCGGGCGCACGCCCAAGAATTCGACATTCACCCCTCGCAGCGTTTCATCCCGCTTCCGCTGATCGCCCAGAACATAAGAAAGGAGACCAAGCGTCTGTGCAGAGACGGATACCTGCAACTCGTGGTCGGAACGCCGGTGGATCTCGCTGCCGAGGTCGACCTCCCCTTCTTCCCCAACCCTGGCTACTCACATGACGCGGCGAAACAGCACCACACACTGGGCATGTTGAATCCCGGACTGGCGAACTTCTGTGGTTCCGTCGACGAACTCGTCGATCCCTGGCACTTCTATGAGCGCGCGCTGGGCCGTGGCCCGGACCGGCGTGCTGCGGTGGGATGTTTCCGCGGACGCCAGCGGGAACTGGCCGCACTCACCGCGTGGCTGGACGGTGAACCCGAATCCTGCGGAGCGCTCCGCGTGGTCACCGGAAGTCCCGGCAGCGGGAAATCCGCACTGCTCGGCATGCTCGTGTGTTCCGCGCACCCCGAACTCCACGAAGCGACACAGCACGTCTGGTTTCACCGGCGGGACGAGCTCCCTTCCGTCAATCCGCATCTGGCCGCCCTGCATCTCCGCGACCAGGGCATCGGGGCGATTCTCGACTCGCTGGCGCGGCAGGCGGGTCTGTCGGGCGCCGCCGAGGACTGGTCGGGGCAGGCCATCGCCGATGCGCTGACGCGCTTTCCCGGGCCCGCGGCCGTGGTGGTGGACGCCCTCGACGAGGCCGAGGATCCGGACCGGGTCGTGTCCGACCTGCTGGAACCGCTCCTGGGCCGGACAAGGCCGGACGGCAGGCCCTGCTGCCGGCTGCTGGTCGCCACCAGGCCCTGGGACCGTTTCGACTCCCTGCTCTCCCGTGCCCGTCGCGCGGACGGTCTGATCGATCTGGACGACGTACACCGTGACGAGCTCGAGAGCGCCCTGCGCAGCTATGTGATCGACCTGCTCAACGGCAACACCGAGTACCGCCAGCTGCCGCACCGGCGGCTCAGGGACTCCATCGCCGGTTCGGTGGCCGGCCGACTGGCCGCCAGGCATGCCGAGGAGCGTCCGCAGTGGGGAGAGTTCCTGGTCGCCGGCCTCTACGCCAACAGCCTCGCCCAGCAGGGCGGCATCACGGCCGGAGCGCTGGACGAAGGGACGCCGGCGGCGGGCGCCGTGCGGGTGCCCGGCACCCTGCCCGAGGTGCTCGACCTGGACCTGCGCCGGCGGCAGACTTCGCCCTGGGTCCGCCCCGTTCTCAGTGCGCTGGCCTTCGCACGGGGCCAGGGAATGCCGCGCACCGCGATCCGGGCCGTCGCGCCCCTTTTCGCGGACCCGTCGCTGGGCCCGCCCACGGAGGGTGACGTCCGTGACGCCCTGGAGGAGGCGCGGTTCTATCTGCGGCGTGACATGGACGTCGACGGCAGCACCGTGTACCGGCTGTTCCACCAGGCGCTCGTCGACCACCTCCGGTCGGCGAGCACGCTCCCCGGCCGTCGCGAAGAGGTGTCGCGGCAGAAGGAGCGCCTGGTCTTCGACCGTCTGCTGGATCTGGTGGGCAGGGCGGACGACGGCGGTCTGTACTGGGAGGAGGCGTCCCCCTACCTGCTCCGGCACATGAGCGAGCACGCCTCCGCATGCGGACTTCTGAACACCCTGGCCCAGGACACCGAGTTCCTCGTTCACTCCGATCCGGCCACGCTCGGCGCACGCCTGGCGGGCGAACCGTCCGAAGGGCGGTCCGTCGCCGCGGTGTACCGGGCCTCCCTCGGCTGTCATCAGCATCTCGACGCCCGGGCCCGGCGGTCCGTACTCGCCATCGACGCCTGCCGGTACCAGATGCCGCAGCTCGCGCGGCGGTTCAGCCGTCCGCCACGGCAGCAGGCACTGGCCTGGGAGCCGCGGTGGGCGACGGGAGCCCCCTGGGAGCTCCTGCCGTGCGAGGCCCTCATGGGATGCACGGAGCAGGTGCGGTCCCTGACCTGCGGCACCGTCGACGGACGCCCCGTCGTGGTGTCGGCGGGGACCAGGGAGGAGGTCCTCGTACGGGACCTGGCAACGGGCCGGGAGCGGGCACGGCTCGTGGGCCACCGGGGACCGGTGAATGCCGCAGCGTGCTGCGAGGTGGACGGCAGGGCGGCAGTGGTGACGGCGGGAAGCGACCGGAGCCTGCGTCTGTGGGACCTGGCCACGGGCGAGCACGTCTCCACCCTCACCGTCGACGCGGGAGCGGTGACGTCACTTGCCTGCGTGAGCGTCGACGGCCGTCCGGTGGCGGTGGCCTCGGGCCGGGAGGGGCTGGTGCGGGCCTGGGACATCGCCACGGCGACCGAGAAGGCCTCGCTGCCGGGGCATCAGGGACCCGCCTGGGCGGCAGCGGGAATCGCGGGACCCGACGCCCTCGTCGCGACCGGCGGATACGACGGCTCGGTCCGGGTCTGGGACCTGGCTCGGGGAGCGGAGCGCGCGCAGCTCCCGCGCCACGAAAGCGGTGTCCTGGCGGTGGCTCACCTGGCCCCGGCGTGCGGGGGATCGTGGCTGCTGACCGGGGGGAGCGACGGCGTGGTGCGGGTCTTCGACCTGGCGGCACAGTCGCAGCGCATGTCGTTCGACTGCCGCACGGACTCCGTCCTGGCCATCGAATGCGTCCGGCTCACCGGCCGGGAAGAGGGAACGGATCTCTGCCTGGGCGTGGCCGGGGGCAGCGACGGGTCGCTGAGCGTATGGGACCTCGTGGCCGGTGAGAAACGGTTCGACCTCACCGGTCACGTGGGCGCGGTGAACGCCGTCGGCAGCACACGGCTGGACGGACGCCCTGTGCTGATCTCCGGTGGGGACGACGGCAGTTGCCGCGTGTGGGATCTCACGACCGGCGCTCAGCGCGGCCTGCTGGGCGTCGACGGGCGCTATCGCGCCCTGACGTCGGTGGTTTTGGGGGATG
>NZ_JBIRST010000017.1:0-111782 GCF_044334385.1 Streptomyces sp. NPDC020801 | reverse complement strand
ATGGGCCGGTGGTGGTGGGGGCTGCTGCGGGGGCTTTGCATGTGTGGGATGTGGTGCGGGGTGTGCGGGTGGGTTCGGTGGCTTTGGACGGGCCGGTGTCTGCTTTGACGTCGGTGGTTTTGGGGGATGGGCCGGTGGTGGTGGGGGCTGCTGCGGGGGCTTTGCATGTGTGGGATGTGGTGCGGGGTGTGCGGGTGGGTTCGGTGGCTTTGGACGGGCCGGTCTCCGCCTTGACGTCGGTGGTTTCGGGAGGCGGGCCGATCGTGGTGGGCGCGGCCGAGGACGGGCTGCGCACCTGGCACCTGCCCACCGGGGTCTCCACCGCGATCAAGGTGAACACCGTCGGCATCGATGCGCTGGTGGCGGCCTCCGACGACGCCCGGGGCATGGCCGTCGTCGCGGAACGGGACGGCGCCCTGCGGCAGTTCGAGCTCGACAGTGGTGCGGAGGCGGCGGCCCTGACCGGGCACCGGGCCGCCGTACGGCAGGTGGTGTGCGCCTCCATCGAGGGGCGGCCCTCGGTTCTCTCGGCGGGCCGGGACGGCACCGTGCGGCTGTGGGACTGGACGTCGGGCAGGCAGACGCGGGCCCTGCGCGTTCCGGCGGACTGCGTCAGAGCCCTGGACACCGTCATGCTCTCCGGCACCCTGGTCGCAGTGATCGGCGCAAGCGACGGGTCGGTGCGGTTGTGGGACCCGGGCTCCGGTACGCACAAGCTGCTCCGGGGCCGGCATCGTACTTCCGTGCGCGCGGTGGCCACGAGCGCGTTCGACGGCGGCGCGATGGCGGTGAGCGTCGGAGGCGACGGCTCGGTGCTCATGTGGGACCTGGTCCACGGGAACTGCCTTCCGGAACGCTTCGCGCACTCCGGGCCCGCTTGGTCCGTGGCCTGCGGGACGGTCGACGGGCGCCCGATCGCCGCGACGGCGGGCGGGGACGGAACGATCCGTACCTGGGACCTGCGGACCAGAGCCGAAACCGGAGGGCCGATCACTTCCGCGGGCACCGTGTGGGATCTCGCGCTGTCCGAGCTGGAGGGCCAGGCCGTCCTGGTGACGGCGGGCTTCGACAACACCGTCGGAGTCATCGACATGGGGCGGCGCCGGCAGCTCGGTGCGCTCGCCGGTCATCAGGACTCCGTCGACTCGATCGACGCGACCATTGCGGGTGGCCGCCTCATCGCCGTGAGCGGCAGCTGTGACGGCACGGTACGCGTGTGGGACGTCGGGCAGAGCCGGTGTCTGGGCCTGATCCGCCTGCCGGGGCCGGGCACGTCCGTCGCGGCGGGACCCGAAGGCTCGGTCGTGGTGGCATTCGACAACGAGGTGGCCGTGCTGGACAGCGGCTACGAGATCGGAGAGCGCGGGGCATGAGCGACATAGTGGGGGTCCACGGCGTCGGGAACTATGCGGCGGGACCCCATGAGGAGGTCGGCGACCGGCTGTCGTCCGAATGGGGCCGGCACCTCGCCGGGCTGGTCGACGGGGCCTCCCAGAAGCTGCGTGTTGCCTACTACGCGCCGTTCCTGCGCTCGGTCACGCCGCAGGGTCACGGCGACACCCTGGACCAACTGCCCGAGGACGTCCAGTCGATGGTGCGTGACTGGGCGATGTGCCTCGAGCCGGTGGACGAGCAGGCGGTGCAGGGACATCTCACTCTTCCCCTTCGCCTGGTCGTCGACCGCATAGCCAGGATCCGGTGCCTGAACGAGAGCGTGCTCAGGCCCTTCGTGGCCACCTTCTTCTGGGAAGTGGCCGCCTACCTGCGACCGGGTGACAACGAGGCCCGCACGAATGCCTGCGGGCACGTGGCCAGGACGATCTCCGAGGAACGTCCCGGAGTGGTCGTCGCACACTCGCTGGGGTCGGTCGTCGCCTACGAAGCGCTGTGGACGATTCCGGACGTCCCCATAGACCTGCTGCTCACCCTGGGCTCGCCCCTGGGCATGCCGCGCATAGTCTTCGACCGTCTCACTCCCTCTCCCGGAGCCCGTGGTCAGCGCCCGCCGGGCGTCCGCCGGTGGGTCAACATCGCCGATCCCGGTGACGTCGTCGCCGTACCGAGGCCGCTCGAGCCGCACTTCGATCTCGACCAGGACATCGAGACGGCCATCGGACTGCTCGACTTCCACACCGCGGCCGCGTATCTGACAGCCGCCCGGACGAGCGAGATCCTCGCGGCCTGTTTCCCCCTTGCCCCAGGGCGCGGCGGACATCAGGAATGAGTGAGGCGGAACTGCGCGCAGCACCCATGACGTTGGTCAGCTCACGGGCGGAAAGGATGGCGATGTCGGCCGGACCTGGTGCGAATTCCGCGGTGACTCCACCGGAGGCGGCAGTCACTTCACCGGAGGCGACGCTCTGGCGGACGCAGAGGAGACTGAGCGGCCACCTTTCCGCGGTCACCGCAGTGGACCCGGGCCCGGCACCGCACGTGCTGGTCACCGGCGGGTACGACGGGCATGTCATCCGCTGGGACACGGCCACGCAGGAAATAGTGTGGGCCGAGCGCTTCGCGGACCTGGTCAACGCCGTGGCGGTGGACCCCTCGGGCAGCCGGGTGGCGGTGGCGGTCGCCGACGGCTTCGCCTACGTGCTGGATCTCGCCTGCGGCATGGTCCTGGAGCGTCTCGGCCCGCACGGCGACGATGTGAACGACGTCTCCTGGGACCCCCGGGACGCGAACGTCCTGGCCGCGGTCTGCGACGCCAACGACACCGGGGTGTATTTCTGGCGTCACGGCTCCGGCGACCCGCCCACCGTGCTGGAAGGACACAAGCACGGTGTCTTCGCCGTCGCCCATTCCCCCTCCGGGAGGTATCTCGCCACGGCGTCGGAGGACTTGACGGTGCGTGTCTGGGAGACCTCGGACCTGAGGTCCTGCCAGGTGCTGCCGCACCCCGGAGACGTCGAGACCCTGGCCTGGTCCCCCGACGAGCGCCTCCTGGCCACCGGCTGCGACGACGGACGACTGCGGCTGTGGTCGTCCGCCGGCTGGGACGTGGCACGGACGATGCCCGAGGCAGGCGCGTCGGTACGCAAGGTCGGCTTCTCGCCCAGCGGGCTCATGGCCTTCGGAGCCTCGTACGACGGAGCCGTACGGATCTACGACATGTCGGCCATGAGCCTGCGGGCGACGGTTCGCCACGCCCTGCAGTGGGAGCGCTCGTGCGCGCTGCTCGACGACGACACCCTGGTCACGGGCTCCTTCGGCGGACGCGCCATTCTGCGCACCGTCTCGGACGCCGACGCCGACGCCGGGTGCGCCGGCGACGACGTGCCGGCCGGGCCCGCCTCGAACGACGAGGAGACCCACAGCATCAACGTGCTGGCGACCGGTCAGGAGGGACGCGTCTATGCCGGCCAGGACTGCGGGGCGGTGGGCGTGCTGGGTTCCCCGCCCTCGCACCGGCTGCCCACGCTGGTCTGCGCCCTGAGCCGGCTCGACAGCCGCGACGCCCTGATCGCCGGCGACTACCTGGGGCGCATCACGATCGTCCCGGATGCCGGTGAGCCCCGGCTGCTTGCCCGGTCTCCCGGCGGCCCGGTCAACGCCCTCGTGGCGCTGCCGGACGGCACCGTCGTCTCCGGCGGCTACGACGGCGTGCTGCGCCGATGGACCTGGGAGGGCGAGGAGGCCGAACGCGTCACCGCACACCACGGCCCCGTCAAGTCGCTCGCCTGGTGCCCGAGTTCGGCACTCCTCGTCGCCGGTTCCTCCGACAACACGCTCAGCGCCTGGGAGCCGGCCGGTGTCCTGACCGAGGCCGCGCGTTACGGCGCCGAGGACCTGGTGCTGGTCAACTCGGTCGCCGCTGCGGTCACCCGGCCTTGGGTGGCCGTGGCCTCCCGGGACCGGCACGTCCGCATCTGGAACCCGTCGGGGGGAACACTGCTGAAATTCCCGGCCGTTCACAGCAAGTCGGTCAAGGCCGTCGCCGTCTCTCCCGCCGGGGACGTCCTGGCGAGCGGCAGCTACGACAGCACCGTGTGCCTGTGGTACGTGGGCCCCGCCGGTGACCTGCTCGGCTGGCGGCAACTGATCTGGCACGCCAAACCCGGAGTCTCCTCCGTCCAGTCCCTGGCCGAGGGTTTCGTCAGCGCCGGCTGGGACGGCACGGCTGCCTTCTGGTCGAGCCAGGGGGCTCTCCTACGCGCCCACATCCCTGCCCGGAGCCCTCAGGAGGAGCGGTATGAGGACCCACCTGCCGGGAGCGTCGGCGGCCTGCGTTGAAGGGCTGTTGTCCTGCGTCACCCCCGCGGTTCTGCTCCGTTTCACCCACGGTCTCGCCGCGTTCCTCGACGACCTCGACCGGATCGAGCCGGCTCCGCCGCCCGGCGCGTACGACGCCCTGAGGAGCGTTCTCGACACGAGCAGAGCACTGACCGACGGCTCGGTGACGGCGGCGGGCGAGAAGGCGTCCGACGCCGACCACGACTACTCCGACTGGCACCGGCTGACCCGGTCGCTGTGGTTCAACTGGGCCGACGACGAGGCGGAGGTGTCGGGCGCCGCCCTCCCGCCGCGCGCCTGGTGCGCCACGCAGGTCTTCGCGCGGTCCGGCCCGCACGATCCGATCAAGGTGGCCGAGGTCGGCGCCGGTGTCGGCAGGCTGGCCCATGACGTGATGTCCATGCGCCCCCGGGGCCGGTTCTGGGTCGGTGACGCCTCGCTCGAGTCGCTGGTGCTCGGCGCGCTTCTGCACGGCGGAGCCGCACTGATGCTGCCCCGTCGCGTGTCGTTCGCCCGGAGCGCATCAGGCATCGACTGGTTCGAGTGCCGGGCACCGGGGAGCGCGGGACCGGTGCCGGTGCCTGGGACGGAGAAGGGGCCGGAGACGGTGCCTGGGACGGAGAAGGGGCCGGAGACGGGACCCGGACCCGGACCCGGACCCGGGCCCGAATCTGGACCAGGCCCGGGACCAGGGCCGGGACCAGAGCTGGGGCCAGGGCCGGGGCCGGTGGTGGTGTACCGGCAGGACTCCCTTCCTCCCGGCCGCGACTACGACTTCGTCATCGCCTGCAACAGCGTCAGCCTGTTCCCCGCACCGCTCGTCACGGTCGAGCGGCTGGCCGGGGCGCTGCGCCCGGGCGGCCATCTCGTCCTGACGGATCTCTATTCGTGGCGCGTGGAGACGCCCCTGCCGCGCCGCGTCGCGGGCCCCGGCCACGTGGCCGACGTGCTCCGGCGGACCGGATGTTCGATCCTTGCCCGGCAGGGCGGCATCCCCTACTCCGAGCACTGGGGGCACGAGCGGACGTACTGCTGGACGTCGCACGGACTGGTCGCCCGGCGGGACCGATGACGGCGCCGCCGCCGGTCGTGGTCGTCGGTTACCTGGCCGTGCTCAACCGGCTGCGCGTCGCGCGACTGCCGCGGGGCGACGGAGACGGCGAGGTGTGCCGCCCGCTGACGTCCACCCTCACGTGTGACGCGCCGCTGGTGGCAGCTCACTTGAACTGCTTGGGTGTGCGCGCCGGACACGTCCTCTCCCACCCGGGCAGGCGGCCCCTCGACGCCCTCCCGCTCACGCTGCTGCCCCGTTGGTCGGATCCGGTCCGTGTCGGACCGTGGCGTGGTGATCCCACGGAGATCGAGATCAGCACCGACGACGGCCGGCGGGTGTGGTTCAACTGCCCGGCGCCCGGCGTCGCGTCGCTGCGCGACTGCGGTGCCGGCAGCCCCCTTCCCATCGCAGGGAGCGTCGTCTATCTGGACGCCTACCCCTGGCTCGCCTCCGCCTGCCTGGACATCGTGAGCGCGGCAGGGCCCGTCGGCACGGTGGTGGTGAACCTCGGGCGCACCGGCGCGCACGCGGCCCGGGAACGGGTCACCGCCTGCCGGCGTGGCCTGCCGGCGGCCCGTGTCCTGCCCCAGGTCTGCATCCCGGACCTGTGCTCGCGGGGATCGAGACGAGCGGCCTTCCGCGAGGTCTGTGAGGGGACGGGGTGCCCGCTGGCCCTGATCACCTCCGGCGGGGAAGGCCTCGGCCTGGGCGGGTCCGGGCGGCACCACTGGTGGACGCCGCCGCCCGAGGCCCGGGCCACGGATACCAGCGGTGCGGGAGCCGCGGTGTCGGCAGCGCTCCTGAGCCACATCCTGGAGCACGGCATGCGCTGGACCGAGGACACCGTGCGCGACCTCGGGGAAACCGGCCTGCGGCAGTGCGGAGTCGAAGGAGCGCTGCCGCCCGCCGCGCAGGCCGAGTGGAACCGGCATGAGCGGCGTATCGGCCGTGATATGTCTGCTCTCGGCGAGCTGGGAACGATCTCGGCGAGCTTCCCCGAAAATCCATCACCCGATGACAACGGCATCAAGGGGTACTGATGCAAGCCGGATTGGAAACCTCCCTCGAAGCTCTCGAGATGCTGCGCGACACCGGCTGCGAATTCGAGGGCTATCTGTCGAACCACGGCCCGATGGCTTCCGACGCCCTGATCGCCATGGGATACGACTGCGCGGTCGTCCCCTGGGTGGACGCGTACCGCCGGCGACTGGACGCCCCGGCTTCCGCCACCCGGCGCATCGGCACGAGTGAGCAGGAGTGGCGCTGCGCACTGGGCGACGTACGCAGGGTCGAGGACTGGATCGACTTCTTCCGGCGCGAACTGGACGAGCGGCCGTGGGAGGAGGTTCTGGTCCTGTGGTGGCCCCGGCTGGCCCCGGGTATCGCCGCGGCCGCCGCGCACGGCATCATCCGCACCGCTCACGCGGTCCGGGCCCTCGGCCGGTCGGCGGAGCCGCTCCCGCCGCTGCTGGACGAGCTGGCGCGTGGCCTGGGGTACTGGGCCTGCCGGTATCACGCGTTCCCCGACCAGCTGACCCACTACGGTTCACGCCCGGTCGACGAGGCGGTCGAGGCGCTGCCGCGGCTCGCGCGCGACGTGCCCGCCGAAGGCCCGGGGATCATGGGCCGCATGGTCCCGGCCATGACCCTCCCTCACCTGACGGACGTGTGCGCCGAGGTGCGCCTGTCCGACGGCGAGGTGGAGCGGGCGCTCGGCGAACTCACCTCCGCCGCGGCCCGTGTGTTCGTGCGTCAGCCCAAGGCCCCCATCCCGCTCGTCCACGCGCTGACCGCGCCCGCCGCACTGCGCTTCGTCCTGCCCCATCTGCCCGAGGCCTTCCACCGGCAGGCGTTCGCGGCGGTCTGGCAGCTCTCCGCGGTCATCGTCGCGGCGTTCGACCATCCGACCACGCGCCTCCCGCTGCCGGGTCCCGACACGCCCCTGCTCTCTCCGGACGAGCTGGCCGGGCGGGCGGCGGAGCACGGCGACGAGCACGTGATCAAGATGACCGAGGCGTGCATCCGGGAGAACTCGCGGCACGCCGTCCCCTACTATCTACACGCCGCCGGAGCAGCACTTGAGCGTATCGAACCGCTGACGTGACGTACGAGCACTGTGGCGAGGCCGTGCCCTGCGCCGGCCGTACTGCCTGGCGGACGTGTCAAGCGCGAGCCGCGTCAGGAGAGGACCTACTGTGAGACACTTAAACGCCCTGGTGACTGGTGGGGGCAGTGGAACCGGGCGTGAGGTGGCCAAACGCCTGACCGCCCAGGGCGTGCACGTCACGGTGTGGGGGCGGTCGGAGGACCGGGTCCGCGCGGTGGTGGACGGTGGCGAGGCCGCCGCCTGGCGCGCGGTGGACGTAGCCGACCCGGACGGCGTCGGCGCCGGGGTCGAGGCACTCCGGACGGAGCGGGGCGATGTCAGCCTGGTCGTCCACTGCGCCGGCATCTGGACGGCCGGTTCGCTCGGTGAGCTGGACGTCTCCGTCATCCGTCAGCACATCGACGCCATCGTGCTGGGCAGCGTTCTGATCGCCCGTTCCGCCAGGACGCTGATCGGTTCGGAACCCGGCCAGTTCATCCATGTGGCCGCCGCTTCCGCCAAGCCGGGCTTCCCGGACACGGCCCTCAACACCCTCGCCAAACGTGCTCAGGACGGACTGCACGAGGGACTTACACGGGAGTTCCGCGGCAGCGAACTGCGCATCACCGCCGTCTATCCCGATTCCGTCGGCGAGGCGGGAAGCAGCAGTGTCGCCGCCGGAAACGCGATGACCTACGGCGACGTCGCCGATGCCATCGTGTACGCCAGTTCGTGCTCGCCCACGGTCGTCCCGTCCGAGATCGTGCTGACCGCCAGGAACACCGGCCGCTGGTAGCAGGTGGGTTCGGCCGAGTGCCGCGGACGGCCGGCGGCTCCGTTGCCGTCCGTGGCGCACTCGGGAAGCCTCTAAGGGCCAACCACGCGCGCACCGGCGGGAGCCGGCTGCGTGCTCCGCACGGCAGTGCCCTCGTCGCCGAGAAGTGACGGAACCACAGACAGCGAGTCGATGGACGGTCCGGCCCAGTCGTCCTCGCGCATCACCACGTCGTTCTCGGCCCAGTCGGGGGCACGCAGCATCACCGCCGTCATGCCGCTCGCGAGGGCACCGCTGAGCTCCCTGCTCCCGCCGTCACCTATGTACAGGCAGCTTCCGGGGTCCACCCCGAGGTTCCGGGCGACGAGGTGGAACAGCTCCGGATCGGGCTTCCGGAGCCCCGCCTCGCACGAGAACACGGCATCATCCACGGCCGGGGCCAGCGGCAGGGCACCCCAGTACTCGGCCAACTCGGCGCTGCAGTCACTGAGGACGCCGACCCTGCGCCCCAGGCCCCGCACCGCTTCCAGGGCCGGCAGCGTTTCCGCTCTCAGGACGAACAGCTCCCTCTGCGCACTGCGCCGGGCCGCGCACGCGGCGGCCAGAGCGGCTGGGGCGGGATCGACGCCGCAGCGGCGGGCGAGAGTGCGCACCGTGTCCTCCACCCCGCCCAGGGCTCCCACGATGCGCTCGGGGAACGACTCGTCCCACGCCTTGCACCACATCGCGGCGGGAATGCCCAGGGGTTGCGCGCTGCGCCCGGCCTGCTCGACCCAGACGGGAGCGGGGATACTGGGCGTCAAGGTCCCGTAGAAGTCGAAGATCACAGCGGAATGGGGCATGGCGGCGACCTTAGCCGTCCGCCGGGCGGGAAGCGAAGGCACCGGCGGTCCCCACTGGTTCGAAGAGGACTGAATTTCGGTCCGTACGGTGGCGCAGCCCGGGCTCGTTGGCGTTTACTGGCCCGCATCCCCGTGCCCTACCCGCTCCACGGGGATGTCCGGCGAGACACGGAGTCTGCGCACGAGGAAGTGCGAGGGGGAGGGCTGTGTTGCGGAGCTTGGAGCAGAGGCCAGTGACCGGCAGCGGCGAGGACCCGAGGGTGGCGGAACTGCGCGCCGCCGTCTCCCGGTTGCGCCGCGAACTCGCCACTCACCCCGTGGAGTTCCCCGACCGGGCGATAGCCGAGGACGAACTCGCCGCGCTCGCCGCGATGGCCACCCACGGCAGCCCCGAGATCCCGCGGCTGCGCCGTTCCCTGCTGCTGATCGCCGGATCGATAGGCTCGGTCAGCGCCTTGGCACGCGGCCTGTCGAAGGTCCGGGCCGCGGTGGACCTGTTCGGGGAGCCGTCCGGCCACTGACAGCGGGCCGTAGCGGGCGTTCGCCGGTGTCGGCGCGGGCTTCGCCGGTGTCGGGGCGTTCGCCGGTGTCGGTAGGGGCGTTGTGGATCACGGCCTGCGACGGCGTACGAGCCCCTGCTCGGTGGCCGCCGCCACCGCCGCCGTGCGCGACTCCACGCCCAACTTGGCGTAGATGTGCACGAGATGGGACTTCACCGTGGCCTGACTGAGGAACAGGCGCTTGCTGATCTCCAGGTTGGACAGGCCGTCCTGGACCAGTTCCAGTACCTCCAGTTCACGGCGGCTGAGCGCGGCCGCGGGTGTGCGCATCCGGTCCATCAGACGGTGGGCGACCGCGGGGGCGAGGGCCGAGCGGCCGGAGGCGGCGGTGCGGACCGCGGCGGCCAGTTCCTGGGGCGGGGCGTCCTTCAGGAGGTAGCCCGCCGCGCCCGCCTCCACCGCGGCGAGGATGTCCGCGTCGGTGTCGTACGTGGTCAGCACCAGCACGCGTGGAGCACCCGGCCGGGCGGTGATCGCCGCCGTCGCCTCCGCGCCGTGCGCGCCGCCCGGACCGAACTGCAGGTCCATCAGCACCACGTCGACCCCGCCCGCGGCGGCCAGCTCCACCGCGCGCTCGGCCGTCGGTGCCTCCCCGGCGATCTCGAAGTCGGGCTCGGCGGACAGCACGGCCTTCAGGCCCGCGCGGACCACGGGGTGGTCGTCCGCCAGCAGCAGCCGGATCGTCATGTGCCGCCCCCGGCGTCCGGGTAGGGCAGGGTGACCGCCACCGCCGTGCCCTGGCCCGGCGCCGACTCCACCGCGAAGGTCCCGCCCAGCGCCTCGGCGCGCGAGCGCATCGCGGGCAGCCCGAAACCGCCGTCCACCGCACTCCCGGGACCCACGGTGGCCGGTACGGCGCCGGGCACGAAGCCGATCCCGTCGTCGACCACGTCGAGCGCCACCGCCGTGTCCATGAAGCTCAGGGTGATCTCCGCACGGCCGGCGTGGGCGTGCCGCAGCGTGTTGCCGAGCGCGGACTGGGCGATCCTGAGCAGCGCCACCTCGTAGGGGGTCGGCAGCTCGGCCGGGGTGCCGCTCACCGTGAAGCGGACCACGGGCGGGGCCGCCGCGCCCGCACAGAGCCGTTCCAGGGCGCCGGCCAACGAGCCGCGCTCCAGGTCCGGCGGGGTGAGGGCGTGCACGAAGCGGCGGGCCTCGGCCAGGTTGTCCTGGGCGGTGGCGCGGGCCTGCTCGATGTGCGCGGCGGCCGGGGAGCCGTCCGGCAGCGCGCGCTGGGCCGCGCGCAGCAGCAGCTGGATGCTCGACAGGCCCTGGGCGAGCGTGTCGTGGATCTCCCGGGCCAGCCGCTCCCGCTCGGCGAGCGTGCCCGCCGTGCGCTCGGCGCCGGCCAGCTCGGCACGGGTGGCCACCAGTTCCTCGATCAGCTCGCGGCGCCGCTCGCTCTCGCGGTACAGCGCCTCGTAGCCGAGGACCGTGGCGACGGCGACCGCCGCGCCGAGCAGCGGACCGATGAACGCCCCCGGGGTGACCCGTTCCCCGTGGCCGATGAAACCGGCGATGGCGGCCGCCGCGGTGGCGGCGACGGCGGGCAGGCCCCAGCGCACCGGCAGCAGGTGCAGTTGCAGGAAGTACAGCGGGAAAGCGGCCCACAGGGCGTCAGGGGAAAGCGCGAGCAGCACCAGCCAGGACCCGCTGAGCGCCGTCAGCCACACCGCGGCCCCGCGCCGGGAGCGGTGCACGGCCGGGCTGAGCGCGCCCCAGGCGAACACCGCGCCCGTGCCGAGCGCCGCGGCCACCGTGGCGGGACCGTCCGCCCGCGCCGCGGCGAGCGCGAGCAGGCCCGCGAACAGCGCATACAGGCACAGGCGCAGGGTGACGACGACGGGGGAGTGCGGGCGGACGTCCATGACCGCTCCAGGGTAAGCGGGCCGGGTCCGGTGCCGGTCAACCGAAAGTTGGAAAGGCGGCTGCCTCCTTCGATCCGTGCGAAGCGTGCCGCGGCGCGATGCCCGGCGGGGGCCGCCGCAGGCAGGGTTGAGCCATGTTCGTCGCATGGAGAGACCTCAGGTTCGCCAAGGGGCGGTTCGCCCTCATGGGGACCGTGGTCGTACTGATCACCCTGCTCGTGGGGCTGCTGTCCGGGCTGACCGCCGGGCTGGCCGAGGAGAACACCTCGGCGGTCAAGGGCCTGCCCGCCGACCACCTGGCCTTCGCCGCGCCACCCGGCGGCCGGCCGGTGTCGTTCACCGACTCCTCGCTGCCGGCCGCCGCCGTGGAGCGGTGGGCGCGGCGGGTCCCGTACGCGGAGCCGGTGGCGATCCGCACGCTGGACGCGGCCGCCGGCAAGCGCACGGCGGCGGTGTCGGTGTTCGCCGTACGGCCCGGCTCCGGCATCGCACCCGGCGGCGTCGCACCCGGCCGGGCCGTGCTCTCCGCCAGGGCGGCGTCCGGGCTCGGCGTCACGGCCGGGGACCGGGTGCGGCTCGGCTCCGCCTCGTGGACCGTGGCGGCCGTCGCGGGCGGGGCCTCCTACAGCCATACGCCCGTGGTGTGGACGGCGTGGGACGGCGGCCGGGCGACCGTGATCGCGCTGCGCACCCGCGGCGCCGACCTCACCGCCGGGGACCGGGCCGCCGGCACGCGGACCCTCGCCAAGGGCGACGCGCTGACCGCGATCGGTTCCTACCGGGCGGAGAACGGCTCGCTGCAGCTGATGCGCGGTTTCCTCTTCGCCATCTCCGCGCTGGTCATCGGCGCGTTCTTCACGGTGTGGACGATCCAGCGGTCTCCCGACATCGCCGTCCTGAAGGCCCTCGGGGCCTCCACCCGGTATCTGCTGCGCGACGCGCTGGGGCAGGCCGTGGTGATGCTCGCCGCCGGGACGCTCCTCGGCACCGGGCTGGCGGGCCTGGCCGGCGCCCTGGTGCGGGGCGGCGCGGTGCCCTTCGTCCTCGATCCGCCGACCGTCCTGCTGCCCGCCGGGGTGACGATCGCCCTCGGTGTGCTCGGTGCCGGACTGTCCGTGCGACGGATCACCGCGGTCGACCCGCTGACCGCGCTGGGAGGCGTGCGATGAGCCTGACCCTCGACGACATCACCCTGACCTACCCGGACGGCGACGGCAGGCTGACCGCCCTGGACCGGGTGCGGCTGGAGGTGCCCGCGGGCACGGTCACGGCGGTGGTCGGGCCGTCCGGCTCGGGCAAGTCCAGCCTTCTCGCGGTGGCCGCGACACTGATCACGCCGGACAGCGGACGGGTGTACGTGGACGGCACCGAGACCGGGGGGCTGAGCGCCGCCGAGCGGGCCGTGCTGCGGCGGCGCGGCATCGGCATCGTGTTCCAGCAGCCGAACCTGCTGCCGTCGCTGACGGCGGCGGAGCAGCTGGAGGTGATGGCCCGCCTGGACGGACGCCGGGCGGCGGCGGGCCGGGTACGGGAAGTGCTGGCCGCGGTCGGCCTCGCCGACCGGGCGCACCGGCGCCCGCACCAGCTCTCCGGCGGTCAGAGGCAGCGGGTGAACATCGCCCGTGCGCTGATGAACGAGCCGTCCGTACTCCTGGTCGACGAACCCACCAGCGCCCTGGACCACGAACGGGGTGCGGCCGTCCTGGACCTCCTGGCCCGCCTCACCCGCGACCGCGGCACGGCCACCGTCCTGGTCACCCACGACCGCACCCACCTGCACGAGGCGGACGCGGTACACGAGATGAGGGACGGGCGACTGACGGCACTGACCGGTGGGGTACGGGCGGTTGAGGCCAGGGATCGGTGGGGTGCGGGCGGTTGAGGCCAGGGACCGGCGGGGGCCGATCGGCTGAGGCCAGGGACCGGTGGGAGACGGCCCGCTGACGGTACGGACCGGTCGGGACGGCCGGCGACGGCCGGCTCAGGCCGCCGGACCTGCGCTGGTCAGGGCCTGGGAGAGTTCCGCCGCCACCTGCTGCAGGACCGGCACGATCCGTTCCTTGGCGGCCTCCGTGACCCGGCCCGCCGGGCCGGAGATGGAGATCGCGGCGGCGGTGGGGGACTCGGGCACGGTGACCGCGAGGCAGCGGACCCCTATCTCCTGCTCGTTGTCGTCCATGGCGTAACCGAGCCGGCGCACGTCCTGAAGGGCCGCCAGGAAGCCCTCCGGAGTGGTGATCGTCTTGTCCGTGGTGGCGGGCATGCCGGTCCGGGCGAGGAGGGCACGCACCTCGTCGTCGGGGGTGTGGGCGAGCAGCGCCTTGCCCACACCCGTGGAGTGCGGCAGGACGCGGCGGCCGACCTCGGTGAACATCCGCATGGAGTGCTTGGAGGGCACCTGCGCCACGTACACGATCTCGTCGCCGTCGAGCAGCGCCATGTTCGCAGTCTCGCCGGTCTCCTCGACCAGACGGGCGAGGTAGGGGCGGGCCCAGGTCCCCAGCAGCCGGGAGGCGGACTCACCGAGGCGGATCAGCCGGGGACCGAGCGCATAGCGGCGGTTGGGCTGCTGACGGACGTATCCGCAGGCCACGAGTGTGCGCATCAGGCGGTGGATGGTCGGCAGCGGCAGTCCGCTGGTCGCGGAGAGCTCGCTCAGGCCCACCTCGCCGCCCGCGTCCGCCATCCGCTCGAGCAGATCGAAGGCGCGCTCGAGGGACTGGACCCCACCGCCGGCGGACCTGGCGGAGTCGGTGGTGCTGGCGCTGGACGTCGGCACGGCGCGTTCCTTTCGGGGCTTGCAGGAAGGGCCAAAGCCTACCCGGGGGACGTTGACTGCCTGCCTGTGCGGAACTACGTTCTGTCTGTTGGAATTATAATTCCGCTTTGCGGAAACGTCCAGAGCGCGCGCATCGGGCCGCCGTACGGCAGTGTGCCCCTTGACGGGGCGGGAGCGGGAGTGAAAACTTCTTCAACAGAATGTTGAATCCGGAGGAAGCTGGAGAGGGGCCCGGGTGTCCGACGCTGAACTGGTGCTGCGCTCGACGCGCGTGATCACGCCCGGGGGGATGCGCGCCGCGTCGGTCGTGGTCGCCCACGGCGCGATCAGCGCCGTACTGCCCCACGACGCCGAGATCCCCGCCGGCGCCCGCCTGGAGGACCTCGGTGACGACGTCCTGCTGCCCGGCCTGGTCGACACCCACGTGCACGTCAACGACCCCGGCCGCACCGAGTGGGAGGGCTTCTGGACCGCCACGCGCGCGGCGGCGGCCGGCGGCATCACCACCCTGGTCGACATGCCGCTCAACTCCCTCCCGCCCACCACGACGGTCGAGCACCTGCGCGTCAAGCAGGACGTGGCCCGCGACAAGGCGCACATCGACGTCGGCTTCTGGGGCGGCGCCCTGCCCGGCAACGTCAAGGACCTGCGCCCGCTGCACGACGCCGGTGTCTTCGGCTTCAAGGCGTTCCTGTCGCCCTCGGGCGTGGACGAGTTCCCGCACCTGACCCAGGACCGGCTCGCCCGGTCGCTCGCCGAGATCGCCGGCTTCGGCGGCCTGCTGATCGTGCACGCCGAGGACCCGCACCACCTCGCCGCCGCCCCGCAGCACGGCGGCCCCAGGTACGCCGACTTCCTCGCCTCCCGCCCGCGCGACGCCGAGGACACCGCCATCGCCGACCTGATCGCGCAGGCGCGGCGCCTCGACGCGCGCGTGCACGTGCTCCACCTGTCCTCCGGCGACGCCCTGCCGCTGATCGCCGAAGCCCGCGCGCAGGGCGTACGGATCACCGTCGAGACGTGCCCGCACTACCTCACCCTGACCGCCGAGGAAGTCCCGGACGGCGCCAGCGAGTTCAAGTGCTGCCCGCCGATCCGCGAGGCCGCCAACCAGGACCTGCTGTGGCAGGCCCTGGCCGACGGCACCATCGACTGCGTGGTCACCGACCACTCGCCCTCCACCGCCGACCTCAAGACCGCCGACTTCGCCACCGCCTGGGGCGGCATCTCCGGACTCCAGCTGAGCCTTCCGGCCGTGTGGACCGAGGCCCGCAGGCGAGGCCACGGCCTGCAGGACGTGGTCCGCTGGATGTCGGCGCGGACGGCGCGCCTGGCCGGACTCGACGCGCGCAAGGGCGCCATCGAGCCCGGCCGCGACGCCGACTTCGCCGTGCTCGCGCCCGAGGAGACCTTCACCGTCGACCCGGCCGCCCTGCAGCACCGCAACCACGTCACCGCCTACGCGGGCCGGACCCTGCACGGCGTGGTGAAGTCCACCTGGCTGCGCGGCGAACGCATCTTCGCGGGCGGCGAGTTCACCGAACCGAAGGGCCGGCTGCTGCCCCGGCCCCACTGAACCCACCCTCCACGCGTATCCGCCGACCACCGAAAGGAAGACCTGATCACCGTGACGGCGATTCCCCCCTTCACCGGCGACGCGAACCCCTACGGAGGCGGTGACCCGTACGCGGACTACCGCACCGCCGTCTTCCCCTTCACCCAGGCCGCCAACCTCGCCGACCGCCGGCTCGGCGCCGGTGTCATCGCCGCCAACGACGAGTTCTTCGCCGAGCGCGAGAACCTGCTGGTGCCCGAGCGGGCCGAGTTCGACCCCGAGCACTTCGGGCACAAGGGCAAGGTCATGGACGGCTGGGAGACCCGGCGCCGTCGCGGCGCCTCGGCCGGCCACCCCTGGCCCACCGAGGACGACCACGACTGGGCGCTGATCCGGCTCGGCGCGCCCGGCGTCGTCCGCGGCGTCCTCGTGGACACCGCGCACTTCCGCGGAAACTACCCGCAGGCGGTGTCCGTCGAGGGCACCTGCGTCCCGGGCTCCCCGTCCCCGGCGCAACTCCTCGCCGACGACGTCAAGTGGACGGCGCTCCTCCCGCGCACCCCGGTCGGCGGCCACGCGGCCAACGGATTCGAGGTGGACGTCGAGCAGCGCTTCACGCACCTGCGCGTCAACCAGCACCCCGACGGGGGCATCGCGCGGCTGCGCGTGTACGGCGAGGTCGTGCCCGACCCCGAGTGGCTGGCCGTGCTCGGCACCTTCGACGTGGTCGCCCTGGAGAACGGCGGCCGGGTGGAGGACGCCTCCGACCTCTTCTACTCGCCCGCCACCAACACCATCCAGCCGGGCCGCTCCCGCAAGATGGACGACGGCTGGGAGACCCGTCGCCGCCGCGACCGGGGCAACGACTGGATCCGCTACCGGCTGGTCGCGCAGTCCCGGATCCGCGCCGTCGAGATCGACACGGCCTGCCTCAAGGGCAACAGCGCCGGCTGGGCGTCGGTCTCCGTCAGGGACGGCGCGGAGGGAGAGTGGACCGAGATCCTGCCGCGCACCCGCCTGCAGCCCGACACCGACCACCGCTTCGTGCTGCCCGCGCCCGCCGTCGGCACGCACGCGCGCGTGGACATCTTCCCGGACGGAGGCATCTCGCGTCTGCGCCTGTTCGGCTCACTGACGCAGGAGGGCGCCTCCGGCCTCGAGGCCCGGCACCAGGAACTGGGCGGCTGAGCCGTCCGGCGCACCGGGTCACCCCTCCGCGCCGCCCGGACCCAAGGAGCGAACGGACGGGGATTTCGCACGGCCGGGCGGCAGGCCCCGGAACTCTTCGGTCCACCTCCCGCGTTGTGTCGTCGTGACCCTTCGGCAAGAAATCGTCGGCAACGCCATGCAGATGGCGGTCGTCAACCTGCAACCCGGCCAGACCGTCTACTGCGAGGCCGGGAAGTTCCTGTTCAAGACGGCGAACGTGACCATGGAGACGCGCCTGTCCGGGCCGTCCGGCAACGGCGGGCAACAGGCCCAGGGCGGCGGGGGCGGCGGGGGCGGCGGCATGGGCGGCCTGCTGCGCCAGGCCATGGGCACGGCCATGCAGGTCGGCCAACGCGCCCTGGCGGGGGAGTCGCTGGCGTTCCAGTACTTCACGTCCCAGGGCGGCGAGGGCACCGTGGGCTTCGCGGGCGTGCTGCCCGGTGAGATGCGCGCGCTGGAACTGGACGGCACGCGCGCGTGGTTCGCGGAGAAGGACGCCTTCGTGGCCGCCGAGTCCACCGTGGGTTTCGGCATCGCCTTCGCCGGCGGCCGCACCGGCATGAGCGGCGGCGAGGGATTCGTCCTGGAGAAGTTCACCGGGTACGGCACGGTGATCATTGCGGGCGCCGGCAACTTCATCGACCTCAACCCGGCGGACTTCGGCGGCCGCATCGAGGTCGACACCGGCTGTGTCGTCGCCTTCGAGGAGGGCATCGAGTACGGCGTCCAGCGCGTCGGCGGGCTCAACCGCCAGGGGATCATGAACGCCGTCTTCGGCGGCGAGGGCCTGTCCCTGGCGACCCTGGAGGGCAACGGGCGGGTCATCCTGCAGTCCCTCACCATCGAGAGCCTCGCCAACGCCCTGAAGAAGGCCCAGGGCGGCGACAAGCAGGGGCCGGCCGGAGGCCTGTTCTCGACCCACGCCGGATGAGGTCGCCGGGCGGCCGATGAGTTGCGGGGGCCCGCGGGGTCCGAGCTGATGACAACAGATCCCGCCCCGGAAAGAAGGCACCCGCCATGGGCAAGCTCGTCCTCACCACCTTCGTCACCCTCGACGGCGTCCACCAGGCACCCGGCGGCCCCCGGGAGGACCCCAGCGGCGGCTTCGAGCAGGGCGGCTGGAGCGTTCCGTACGGCGACGACGACTTCGGCCGGTTCATCACCGAGGTCTTCGAACGCGCCGGAGCCTTCCTGCTCGGCCGCCGCACCTACGACATCTTCGCCACCTACTGGCCGAAGATGACCGACCCCGCCGACCCGATCGCCTCCCGGCTGAACGGACTGCCGAAGTACGTCGCCTCCGCCACCCTGACCGACCCCGCCTGGCAGGGCACCACCGTGATCGGCGGGGATCTCGCCAAGGAGGTCACGGCCCTCAAGGAACGCACCGAGGGCGAGCTCCAGGTGCACGGCAGTGGCGCCCTCGCCCGCTCCCTGTTCGCGCAGGACCTCCTCGACACCGTCCACCTGCTGACCTTCCCGGTCGTGCTCGGCTCCGGGCGCCGCCTGTTCGAGGAGGGCGCCGTCCCGACCGCCTTCACGCACACCGGCGGGCGCGTCACCGCGGCCGGTGTGTCCATCCAGTCCTACGACCTCGCGGGCCGCCCCCGCTACGGTTCGTACGAGCTGCCCAGCGACACCGAAAGCGCCTAGCTGGTGCTGCGACCGGAAAGGTTCACCGGCTCGCCGCGCCCGGCAGGGCACCTCGCCGCGGTGTCGCAGCACCCGAGTACGTCCAGTACGCGGGCGACGCTCCGCCTGCGATGCACCGCACCGGACGCCGCGAGCCTTCCGGCAAACCTTTCCGGCGCAGCACCAGCCGGGTGCACGCTGTTCGCGTTCTTCGTGCAGAGGTGAGCCGTACGTCGTACCTCCCCGTCCCGGTCGGCCTGCTGCTCGGCACCGAGCCCCTGTGGGCCGCGGTGGCGGGGAGCGGCTGCGCGGCCTCGGGCTGCTGGGCGCAGCGCGCCGGTGCTTGTGGGGACGGTGTGGGGATGCCGGGCGGCAGGTTAACGTCCGGAAAACTCGGCGGACGTCACGGGAAACTCTTCGAGATTGTCATTGACATGCCATTATCTACGCGCGTCATCATGACTGCATGAGATTCCCCCCACGCATCTCCCGCATGGGCGCCGCGGGCGCCCTCCTGTCCGCCCTGCTCGTGGGCGGCACCGTCACCGCCGCCCAGGCCGGCGCGGCCGCCGCCCCGGTCGGCAGCATCTGCTACGGCGAACTGCCCTCCCAGGCGCACGACACCCTCGGCCTCATCGACCGGGGCGGCCCCTACCCGTACTCGCAGGACGGCAGTGTCTTCCGGAACCGCGAAGGCGTACTGCCCAAACAGTCGGCCGGCTACTACCACGAGTACACGGTCATCACGCCCGGCTCCCCCACCCGTGGCGCCCGGCGCGTCGTCACCGGCGAGCAGAACCAGGAGGACTACTACACCTCGGGCCACTACGCCACGTTCGACCTGATCGACTTCGGCTGCTGACCCCCGGCCGCCGGCCGGGGCGCGTGAGGGCGGTGTGAGCCCGCCACCGTGCCGACGGGTTCACGACGACCCCGCACAGGCAGCGTCCGCCGGCCCGGGGCGCCATCCGGTACGCGGGTGCCGCCCCGGACGGTGCGGGCCGGCGGCGCGGCGAGGCCGCGGCCTTCCCTCCGCAAGAGCGCGGCGCCGCGCTGGGCGCCCGGGGCGCGATCGCGGGCCTGGCCATGGTCTCCGGCCCCGTCGTCGGCGGCTTCATCACGGAATCCGCCTCATGGCAGAGGATCTTCTGGATCAAGTGCCTCGGTGTCGTCCTGCCGGTCTTCGCACGGGCCGGACTCGCCGAGAGCCACGGTCCGCACGCACGGCTGAATCTGCCGGGCACCGCGGCCTTCAGTCACGTCCGCGGGGCGAGCCCCCGTCGCCGTTGGCCCGCCCTCGCGTCCGGCCGGCGCGCCGAAAGTCGGCGCCGCCGCGACTTCGGTAGCCGATCCGCCGCGCGAAGCGGTCAAGTGCGCTGCCGCTGCGTACATTTGCCGACTGTGAGGGATGACGGGACGACGCGGGAACCGCCGGTGTTCACGGGGCGGCGGTGGTGGCTGCCGTCCGCCGTGGCGGACGAACTCGACCCCGACGCCGGGCCGTCGGCACGGCCACGGCGCACCGCGCGCGACTGGCTCGTCGACTTCTCGTGCTTCCTGCTGGCGGTCGCCATCGCGTTCGCCGCCGCGGACTCCGTGCGCCACGATCCGCACACGCCGCACGTCCTGGCCGTCGTCGACCAGGCGCTCGGCGTGCTCGCCTGCGGTGCGGTCTGGCTGCGCCGGCGCCACCCCCTGGCGCTGGCCGTTGCGATGATCCCCGTCGGCTTCGTCTCGAACACCTCGGGCGGCGCCGGCATGGTCGCCCTCTTCACACTCGCGGTGCACCGCCCCTTCCGCTACGTGGTCTGGGCCGGCGGCAGCACGCTCGCACTGGTCCCGGTCTTCTACTGGCTGCGCCCGGACCCGGACCTGCCGCTTCCGGGAGTCGTCGCCTTCTCCGCCGTGCTCACCCTCTCGGTCGTCGGCTGGGGCATGTTCGTACGGTCCAAGCGGCAGCTGATGCTGAGCCTGCGGGACCGGGCCCGGCGCGCCGAGACGGAGGCGCGGCTGCGGGCCGAGCAGGCGCAGCGGCTGGCCCGCGAGGCGATCGCCCGGGAGATGCACGACGTGCTCGCGCACCGGCTGACGCTGCTGAGCGTGCACGCGGGCGCGCTGGAGTTCCGGCCGGACGCACCCCGGGACGAGGTCGCGCGGGCGGCCGGAGTCATCCGGGAGAGCGCGCACGAGGCCCTGCAGGACCTGCGGGAGATCATCGGCGTGCTGCGGGCGGGAGACCCCGACGACGCGGGGCGCCCCCAGCCGAACCTCGCCGCGCTGGAGGCCCTGGTCGCCGAGTCCCGGGAGGCCGGCATGAAGGTGGTCCTGGCACACCACGTCGACGACCCGGCCGCCGTGCCCGCCTCCGTCGGCCGGACCGCCTACCGCATCGCCCAGGAGGGCCTGACCAACGCCCGCAAGCACGCTCCGGGCACGGAGGTCACCGTGACCGTCACCGGCGCCCCGGGCCAGGGCCTCGTCGTCCGTGTGCGCAACCCCGCACCCGAGGGCGAGGTCCCGCACGTCCCCGGCTCCGGCCAGGGCCTGATCGGGCTGACCGAACGGGCCACCCCGGCCGGTGGCACCCTGCGCCACGGGCCCACACCGGGCGGCGGGTTCGAGGTGCGGGGGCGGCTGCCGTGGGGTTAGGGGCACGGGCGCGACCGCCGTGGAGGCGGAGGGCGGGGCGGGGCCCCTCGGCCGCGCGGTCTCGCCGTCTCGAGGTCATGGCGTCTCGCCGTCTCGCCGTCTTGCGGTCTTGGCGTCTCCCGGTCTCGCCGTCTCGCCGTCTCGTGGTCTTGGCGTCTCCCGGTCTCGCCGTCTCGCGGTCTCGCGGTCCTGGCATCTCCCGGTCTCGTGTCGGTGCCGCCGCCGGCCGGTCACCGTCCCCAGGCGGCCCCGGACACCAGTGCCTCCCGCCCCGTGACCGGCACGCCGCCGGTCACGGGCGCAGCACCACGCGGCGGCCGCGCAGTTCGCCCGCTTCCATGCGGCGGTGCGCCGCCGCCGCGGCACCCAGGGGGTGGTACTCCACCGCGCGGGGGCGCAGTCCGCCGGCCGCCAGCAGTTCGTTGACCGCTGCCGCCGCCCCGGCCAGTTCGGCGGTCGTCGCGTGCGAGATGGCGAACCCCCTTACGGAACCGTCCTTCATGTACAGCGGGCCGACCGGCAGGGTGGGCTCGTCCCGGGCACCGGACATCAGGACGACACGGCCCCGCTGGGCGAGGAGCGCGACCGCGGTCCTGAGGTCGTTGCTGCCCGAGGTGTCGATGTGGACGTCTACACCGCCGGGAGCCAGTGACGCCAGCCGCTCCGCGAGTCCGGCGGCCCGGTAGTCCACGACCTCGGCCGCGCCCAGGGACCTTACGTGGGCGTGGTCGCGCGGCGCGGCCGTGGCCAGGACGCGTGCGCCCGCCCGGGCCGCGAGTTCCACCAGCGCGCCGCCGACGTTGCCGGCCGCGCCGCCGACCAGGACCGTGCCGCCCGGGCGCAGCCCGCCGTGCGTGAACAGGGCCAGATGGGCGGTGGCGGCGGGATGGAACACGGCCACCGCCTCCTCGGGCCGCACGCCGGGCGGCAGCCGGTAGAGGCGGCCGGCGGGCACGGCGGCCCGTTCCGCGGCCGCTCCCTGCCGCCCGCCGTGGCCGAGGCTGTTGCACCACACCGTCTCGCCCACGGCGAAGCCGGACGCCGCGGACGCCACCGTGCCCACGAGGTCCCGCCCGATCACGAAGGGAAAGGACAGCGGCGTACGGAAGACGCCGGAACGGACGAAGGCGTCCACCGGGTCGACCGCGGTCGCCAGCACGTCCACCAGCACCTCGCCGGGGCCCGGCTCGGGATCGGGCAGCTCACCCCAGCGGATCACGTCGGGCGGACCAAGCCGTTCGATGTACGCGGCACGCATCAACGTCCATTTTCCCACCGGACCTGCGCGAGTGCGCTCCCGCCCGCAGGCGCGGCCCGCACCGGGGCGTACGACGGTCCCGCGCAGGAGGTACGACGGTCCCGCGCGGGAGGTACGACGGTCCCGCGCGGGAGGCATGACGGGTCCCGCGCGGAAGGTACGACGGCGAGCCGGTGTGCCCGGTGCGCGGGCGGTTCGGTTGGATGGGGCTCATGACCCCGATTCGACTGCTCCTCGTCGACGACGACCCGCTGGTGAGAGCAGGTCTGTCCCTCATGATGGGCGGCGCGGACGACATCGAGATCGTCGATGAGGCGGCCGACGGAGCCGAGGTCGAGGCGCTGGTCCACCGTCTCGGCGCGCCGGTCGCCGGGGACGGTGCCGGCCGCGTGTCTCCCGCACCCTCGCCAGGCTGGCACTCAACAACCGTGTGCAGATCGCGCTCCTCGCCCATGACGCGGGGCTTCTCGAAAAGGACACGCCGTAGGGGCACTCCGGCAGCCCGCCGTGCGTTGTCCGGGCACGGGGAGCCGCGCGCGCTCCAGAGGGGAGAGGTGATGGCGGACGTGATCGACCTCGGGGAGTACGGGGAGGAGTTCCGGGCGGACCCGCACCCCGTCTACGCCGAACTGCGCGCACTCGGCCCGGTGCACCGGGTCCGTCTGCCCTCGCCCGAGGCCTACGACACCTGGCTCGTCGTGGGGTACGAGGAGGCGCGCGCCGCTCTGGCCGACCCACGGCTGGCCAAGGACTTCGGCAGGGTCGGCGAGACGTTCCTGGAGGAGCGGGTGATCGGCAAGCACCTGCTGGTCACCGACCCGCCGCAGCACACCCGGCTGCGTTCGCTGGTCACCCGCGCGTTCACCGCGCGGCGCGTCGAGGCCCTGCGGTCGCGCATCCAGGAGATCACCGACGAGCTGCTGGACGCGATGCTGCCGTGCGGGCGCGCCGACCTGGTGGAGGCGTTCGCGTATCCGCTGCCGATCACGGTCATCTGCGAGCTGCTCGGCGTGCCCGAGATCGACCGGGTCGCGTTCCGGGAGATGTCCAACGAGGTGGTCGCCCCCACGGGCGGGGAGTCCTACGAACGCGCCGTGGACCGGCTCGGCGCCTACCTCACCGAGCTGATCGAGGGCAAGCGGTCCGCCGGACCGGCCGACGACCTGCTCAGCGTGCTGATCCGCACCACCGCCGAGGACGGCGACCGGCTCTGTGGCGGGGAACTGCGGGGTATGGCCTTCCTGTTGCTCATCGCGGGCCACGAGACGACGGTCAACCTCATCACCAACGCAGTGCACGCCCTGCTCACGCACCCCGGCCAACTCGCCGCGCTGCGGGCCGACTTCGACCTCCTCGACGGCGCCGTCGAGGAGACACTGCGCTACGAGGGCCCGGTGGAGAACGCCACATTCCGCTACGCGGCCGAGCCCCTGGAGATCGCCGGCACCGCCATCGCACAGGGCGAGGCGGTGATGATCGGCCTCTGCGCGGCCGACCGGGACGGTGACCGCTACGCCGCCCCGGACCGCTTCGACATCCTCCGCGACGCCCGCGGCCACCTCGCCTTCGGCCACGGCATCCACTTCTGCCTGGGCGCGCCGCTCGCCCGCCTGGAGGCCCGCACCGCGATCCGGAGCCTGCTGGAGCGCGCCCCCGGCCTCGCCCTCGACGGTCCGCCCGGGGAGTGGCTGCCGGGCATGCTCATCCGGGGGATGCGCAGCCTGCCGGTGCGCTGGTAGGGCAGTCGGCGCCGGCGGGGCAGCCGGCGCGGGTGGGGCGCCGGCGGGGGTGGGGCGCCGGCGGGGCAGCCGGGCGCCGTTCACCGCCTGTCTACGGGAGGACCGCCCGGTCGCCGCCCGGGATCTCCGCCAGGCCCACCGGCCGGTGCTCGCGCCGGGAGAGCTCGCAGGCCTCGGCCACGCGCAGCGCCTGAAGCGCCTCGCGCCCGTCGCAGGGGTTGGGCCGCTCGCCCAGCACGACCTCGACGAAGGCGCACAGCTCGGCCTCGTAGGCGGGGCCGAAGCGTTCCAGGAAACCGGTCCACGGCTTGTCCGCGGCCGGCGGGCCGGTCGGCTCGGTGGACGCGATCGGGGTGCGGTCGTCGAGGCCGACCACGATCTGGTCCCGCTCGCCGGCCAGTTCCATGCGCACGTCGTAGCCCGCGCCGTTCAGCCGGGTCGCCGTCACCGTGGCGAGGGTGCCGTCGTCGAGGGTGAGCAGCGCCGTGCCCGTGTCCACGTCGCCCGCCTCGCGGAACATGGCGGGGCCGGCGTCGGACCCGGCCGCGTACACGTCGACGACCTCGTGTCCCGTCACCCAGCGCAGAATGTCGAAGTCGTGGATCAGCGTGTCCCGGAACAGCCCGCCGGACACCGGAAGCCAGGCGGCCGGCGGTGGCGCCTGGTCGGAGGTCAGCGCGCGGACCGTGTGCAGCCGGCCGAGCCGGCCGGAGCGCACCGCGTCCCGGGCGCCGGTGTAGCCGGCGTCGAAGCGGCGCTGGAAGCCCATCTGCAGGACCGTGCCGGCCGCCTCCACCTCGGCGAGTGCGTGCAGGGTGCCCGGCAGGTCCAGCGCGATCGGCTTCTCGCAGAACACCGGGAGCCCCGAGCGTGCTGCCCGACCGATCAGTTCGGCGTGGGCCGACGTCGCCGTGGTGATCACCACGGCGTCCACGCCCCACTTGAAGATCTCGTCCACCCCGGGGGCCGCCGTCTCGCCCAGCCGGTGGGCGAGTTGCTGGGCTCGCGCCGGATCGACGTCGGTGAGGATCAGGGAGCCGACCTCGCGATGGCGGCTGAGTGTGTTCGAATGAACGGTACCGATGCGGCCTGTACCGATGACCCCGATGCGCATGAGAACAAAGTGAGGGCGGACCCCGGACGCTGTCAATGCGTATGTCCGGACAATCGGACTACACGACTTCCCGTCAACCGGCCACGGGGCTACGCTCGGGCCGTGCCGAAACCAGAAGTGGACCCGACCCGCTCGCTCGAGCTCAGTGTCGACCGGAGCTCGCCGGTGCCCTTGTACTTCCAGTTGTCGCAGCAGCTGGAGGTGGCGATCGAGCGCGGCGCGCTCACCCCCGGCAGTCTGCTGGGCAACGAGATCGAGCTCGCCGCGCGGCTGGGCCTGTCCCGGCCAACCGTCCGCCAGGCCATCCAGTCCCTGGTCGACAAGGGGCTCCTCGTCCGCCGCCGCGGGGTGGGCACGCAGGTCGTGCACAGCCAGGTCAAGCGCCCGCTGGAGCTCAGCAGCCTCTATGACGACCTGGAGTCGGCCGGGCAGCGACCGGCGACGAAGGTCCTGGTCAACACGGTCGTCCCCGCGTCCGCCGAGGTCGCCGCCGCTCTCGGGGTGGCCGAGGGCGGCGATGTGCACCGCATCGAACGGCTGCGGCTCGCGCACGGCGAGCCGATGGCGTACCTGATCAACCACCTGCCGCCCGGCCTGCTCGATCTGGACACCGGGCAGCTCGAGGCCACCGGCCTGTACCGGCTGATGCGTGCCGCGGGGATCACGCTGCACAGCGCCCGCCAGTCCATCGGCGCCCGCGCCGCCACCCCGGCCGAGGCCGAGCGGCTCGGCGAGGAGGAGGGCGCGCCGCTGCTCACCATGCAGCGTGTCACCTACGACGACACCGGCCGCGCGGTCGAGTTCGGCACCCATACCTACCGGCCGTCGCGGTACTCCTTCGAGTTCCAGCTGCTCGTCCGTTCCTGACCACGCTCCCGCCCCGCGCCGGCGGGCACAATGTCCGGACAATGTGACCGGGCTCCGCTCCCCGCCGCCGAGCCCCGCAGGGGCGCCGGCCCCTTCCAGCGCCTGGACGCCGGCCTCATGCGCGAGACCACACGGGCCGAGCTGCTGCGCACGGGTATCGACCTCAGGGACGTCGACCAGCCCATCGGCACCCTCTCGGGCGGTGATCGGCAGCGCGTGGCGATCGCTCGGGCCGTGTACTTCGGAGCGAAGGTGCTCGTCCTCGACGAGCCCACGGCGGCGCTGGGCGTGAATCAGTCGGGCGTGGTGCTGAAGTATGTGGCGGCGGCAGGCGACAAGGGCCTGGGTGTTGTTCTCATCACCCACAACCCGCACCACGCGTACCTGGTGGGGGACCGGTTCGTACTCCTGAAACGCGGCACCGTGGTGGGCCGTCACACCCGGGACGAGACCACACCGGAGGAGCTGACCCGGCGGATGCGGGCGGCAGCGAACTGGACGATCTGCGGCACGAGCCGGCGAAGAGCGCGCCGTAAGGGCCCCTGTGCGCCCCGTACGGCACCCTTGGCGGCCGTGAGGCAGAATCGAGCGCGATGAGCACCTACCGCGACCTCACCGCCCCCATCGGCTCCCGCCGGGCCCCGGTGCTGCGCACCGTGGGTACCCGGGAGCGCCGCTCCCACCTGACCGCACCACGGGTGCCGACGGTGGGCATCGACATCGGTGGCACCAAGGTGATGGCGGGCGTCGTCGACGCCGACGGCAACATCCTGGAGCGGCTGCGCACGGAGACCCCCGACAAGTCCAAGAGCCCCAAGGTCGTCGAGGACACCATCGTCGAGCTGGTCCTGGACCTGTCCGACCGGCACGACGTGCACGCGGTCGGGATCGGCGCGGCCGGCTGGGTGGACGCCGACCGCAACCGCGTACTGTTCGCACCCCACCTGTCCTGGCGCAACGAGCCACTGCGCGACCGTCTCTCGGAGCGGCTGTCCGTCCCGGTCCTGGTCGACAACGACGCCAACGCCGCCGCCTGGGCCGAGTGGCGCTTCGGCGCCGGCCGCGGCGAGGACCACCTCGTCATGATCACGCTGGGCACCGGCATCGGCGGCGCGATCCTGGAGGACGGGCAGGTCAAGCGGGGCAAGTTCGGCGTCGCCGGCGAGTTCGGGCACATGCAGGTCGTGCCCGGCGGCCACCGCTGCCCGTGCGGCAACCGGGGCTGCTGGGAGCAGTACAGCTCCGGCAACGCCCTGGTGCGGGAGGCACGCGAGCTGGCCGCGGCCGACTCCCCGGTCGCCTACGGGATCATCGACCGCGTCAAGGGCAACGTCTCCGACATCACCGGCCCGCTGATCACCGAGCTGGCCCGCGAGGGCGACGCCATGTGCGTCGAACTGCTCCAGGACATCGGCCAGTGGCTCGGCGTAGGCATCGCCAACCTGGCCGCCGCCCTCGACCCGTCCTGCTTCGTCATCGGCGGCGGTGTCTCCGCGGCCGACGATCTGCTGATCGGCCCCGCGCGGGACGCCTTCAGGCGGCACCTCACGGGCCGCGGCTACCGACCCGAGGCCCGGATCGCCCGCGCCCAGCTCGGTCCCGAGGCCGGCATGGTCGGCGCCGCCGACCTGGCCCGGCTGGTCGCACGCCGCTTCCGCCGCGCCAAGCGGCGCCGGGTCGAGCGGTACGAGCGCTACGAGCGGTACGCGAAGGCCCGCCGCGCGGCCAGGGAGGCGCTGTGACCATGTCGCTGCCACGCCAGGCGGCGCCCCCCGACGAGCCGCCGCCCCGCCCGGCCGAGGACCGCCGCCACAGAAACCGCCGCAGGGCCCTGACCCTGCTGATCATCGTGCTGCTCATCGGTGTCCCGGCCGGCTACCTGGTGATCTCCGCCGCCCAGAGCCGCAACAGCGGCAAGGACAAGGAGGCCAAGTACTCGGCGACCGGCCTCACCGCCGGCTACCCGGCCAAGGTGCAGCAGCGCATCTACCAGGTGCCGATCCCGCACCCGGCGGACCGGGTCGCCTTCTACGAGACGAACAACTGGAAGACCAGCCGGCTCTACGTCCAGTTCCGCACCACCGAACCCGGCCTGGAGACCTTCCTCCAGGCCATCGGCGTCAACCGCAGCGACCTGAAGAAGGGTGCGATCACCGTCGGCGAGCGGGACAAGAAGATCACCGGCTGGAGGTTCACGAGCGCCGGCCCGTGGTGGGGCCTCACCCACGACCAGAAGAACCCCGCCCCCACCCAGGACGTGGTCGTCAACCTGTCCAACCCGGTGCTGCCGATGGTCTACGTGGTCTCCCGCACCGTCCCCTGACCGGCCGGTGCCCAGGGCGGCCGCACCCGGAGTGGACGGTCGCCCCGGCCGGCGCCGGAGCCGATTGTCAGACCCCGCCCGTAGAGTCGAAGACGACTGACCGGACCGGCGAGCGGGAGGTGACAGAACGTATGAGCGGCACGGCCACGGCGGTGACGGACACGGCGGCGGACGCCGTCTCCGTGCGCCTCGCCGCCGTCTTCCTGCCCGCCCCCCTCCCGCGCGAGGGACGCATCGCCTTCTGGGACCCGGACGGCGAGGTGTGGCCCGGGGACGGCCCGCCCGCGCCCCCGGGGGCCGCGGACGACGCGACACCCCCACCGGCGCACACCCGCACGGAGCTCACGGTCGTACGGCGGCACGGAGCGGACGCCCGCCGCAGGACCGCCCCCGCGCTGTCCCTGCCCCTCGACGAGGCACTGCCCCATCTCGTGCGCGCCCGGCACGACCCGGCGGCCCACCCCGCCGCGGCCTGCTGGGGCGCGGCCGCCCTGCACGCGCTGCGGCTCACCGCCCGCGGCCGGCTGCTGCCCGGCCTGACCGCCACCGGACACGACGCCTGGCGCGCCGGCCCCCTGGACCCGGACGACATCGCCCACCTGCGCGCGGTCGCCGCCGCCCTGCCGTACGAGGGCCACGCGGCCCCGCTCCCCGGCCCCGGCCCGCTGCGGCTGCCCGAACCGGAAGCGCTGCTGCGCACCTTCCTCGACGCCGTCGCCGACACCCTGCCCCGCACCCCGGCCGCGCCCCACACCCTGGGCAGGCCCTTCGCGGACCGACGGCCCCAGCACCTGCCGCACGCACACGACTGGGCGGCCGAGGTCGCCGCCGGCATGGACGCCGGGGTGCGGATCTCACTGCGGCTGGACCTGTCGGCGTACGACCTGTTCGACGGGGACGTGGACGACGACGGGACGGCGCGCAGGGCGGGTGCGGCCGTCGTCCAGGTGCACAGCCTCGCGGACCCCACCCTCGTGGCAGACGCGGCGGCCCTGTGGGCGGGCGAGGCGGACACGGCGTTCGGGCCACGCGCGCGGGTGGACGCCGCCCTGGCCGTGCGGCGCGCGGCGCGCGTGTGGCCCCCACTGGACCGGCTCGCCGAGCAGGAGGTGCCCGACGTCCTCGCCCTGTCCGAGGAGGAGGTGAGCGAGCTGCTCGGGGTGGCCGCCACCCGGCTCGCGGCGGCCGGCGTCGCCGTGCACTGGCCCCGGGACCTGGCGCAGGACCTGACCGCGGCCGCGGTGGTGCGGCCCGCGCCGGGTTCCGCGACCGACGGCACCGGCTTCTTCGAGAGCGAGGAACTGCTGCGGTTCCGCTGGCAGCTGGCGCTCGGCGGCGATCCGCTCACCGAGGCCGAGATGGACACCCTCGCCGAGGCCCACCGCCCGGTCGTACGGCTGAGGGACCGCTGGGTGCTCGTCGACCCGGCCCTCGTCCGCAGGGCCCGCAAACGCGACCTGGGCCTGCTCGACCCGGTCGACGCGCTCTCCGTCGCCCTCACCGGCACCGCCGAGGTCGACGGCGAGATGGTCGAGGCGGTACCGGCCGGTGCCCTCGCGACACTCCGGGAACGGCTCACGGCCAAGGTGTGCCCCGCCGAGCCGCCACCGGGCCTTGACGCCACCCTCCGCGACTACCAGCTGCGCGGCCTGGCCTGGCTCGACCTCATGACCTCCCTCGGCCTGGGCGGCTGCCTCGCCGACGACATGGGCCTGGGCAAGACGGTCACGCTCATCGCCCTGCACCTGAAGCGGTCGCGCGGCGAACCGACGCTCGTGGTCTGCCCGGCGTCGCTCCTGGGCAACTGGCAGCGGGAGATCACCCGGTTCGCCCCCGGCGTCCCCGTCCGCCGCTTCCACGGCCCCGAGCGCGCCCTGGACGGCCTCGACGGCGGCTTCGTCCTCACCACGTACGGCACGATGCGGTCGGCGTCCGCGCTGCTGGCAGAACAGCGGTGGGGCATGGTCGTCGCGGACGAGGCACAGCACGTCAAGAACCCGTACTCGGCGACCGCGAAGGCCCTGCGCACGATCCCGTCCCCCGCGCGCGTGGCGCTCACCGGCACACCCGTGGAGAACAACCTCTCCGAACTGTGGGCCCTGCTCGACTGGACCACCCCCGGCCTCCTGGGCCCCCTGAAGTCCTTCCGCGCCCGGCACGCGCGCGCGGTGGAGAACGGTGAGGACGGCGAGGCGGTGGAGCGGCTGGCCCGCCTGGTGCGGCCCTTCCTGCTGCGCCGCAGGAAGTCCGACCCAGGCATCGTCCCCGAGCTCCCGCCCAAGACGGAGACCGACCACCCGGTCCCGCTCACCCGCGAACAGGCCGCGCTGTACGAGGCGGTGGTGCGCGAGTCGATGCTCGCCATCGAGACGGCGCAGGGCATGGCCCGCCGAGGGCTGGTCCTGAAGCTGCTGACCTCGCTCAAGCAGATCTGCGACCACCCGGCGCTGTACCTGAAGGAGGAGCACGCGCGGGGCACCGGCGACCGCCTCGCCGCCCGCTCGGGCAAACTCGCCCTGCTGGACGAACTGTTGGACACCCTCCTCGCCGAGGACGGCTCGGCGCTGGTCTTCACCCAGTACGTGGGCATGGCCCGCCTGGTCTCCGCCCACCTCGCCGCCCGCGCGGTCCCCGCCGACCTCCTCCACGGCGGTACCCCGGTCCCGGAGCGCGAGCGCATGGTGGACCGCTTCCAGAGCGGCGCGACGCCGGTCCTCGTACTCTCCCTCAAGGCGGCGGGAACCGGCCTGAACCTCACCCGCGCGGGCCACGTCGTCCACTTCGACCGCTGGTGGAACCCGGCGGTCGAGGAACAGGCCACCGACCGCGCCTACCGCATCGGCCAGACCCAGCCCGTCCAGGTCCACCGCCTGATCACCGAGGGCACCGTCGAGGACCGCATCGCCGAGATGCTCGCGTCCAAGCGCGCCCTCGCCGACGCGATCCTCGGCACCGGCGAGTCGGCCCTCACGGAACTGACCGATCGCGAGCTGTCCGACCTGGTGGCGTTGCGGAGGGAGGGCTGATGGACGAGCGACCCGCCGACGAGGCACGCCGGGCCCTGCGCGCCGCCCGGCAGCGGCGGACACCCGCCGGGACCCCCGAAGGAGCGCGCGGGCCCATGCGCCGCGACCCCGAAACGGAGCAGCCGGCCGGCGAGGCGAACCGGCCTGCGGCCGCCGCGCGGGACGCCCTGCGGGGCGCGGTCCTGGCCCGCCGGGGTGACCGCCCCACGGACGGCGGGGTCCAGGGGCCGCAGGCGGAGGCGGCGGAGGACACCACCGACGGTGCCTCGACGGGTCGGTCCCCTGAGCCCGCCGGTGATCCGGCCGCCGCTGCGCCGATCCCCGCACCGCCCGGCGAAGGCCCCGCCGCACCGGAACAGGGCACCGGGCCGCGCCCCGCGGACGCCGCGCGCGAGGCGCTGCGCGCCGCGCTGGCCCACCGTGAGGCCCGGACGGAGCAGAACCGTACGGCCCCGGCGACGGCAGCAGCCACGACCGGGCGCGCACCCACTCGGCCCGCGGCGGGCGACGCCCCTGCCCGGAGCGATATCGCGGGCCCCCGCAGGGACCTGGGCGCCCGTCACGTACGGGAGTTGCTCACCGGAGCCCTTCGGATGCCCGCGGACGCGACCGAGCCGACGCGGGAACCCGGCGGCACGGGCGGCAAGGGCAGCGGCAAGGCGCCGGAACGGATGAGTCCGGCGCCCCCGTCGCCCGGCGGCGACCACCGCCCACCACCCGGCGGCCACGGCTCCGAGGAACATCCGCCCGAGGGGCACGCGCCCTTGGAACACCCCGGAACCACCCCCACTCCCACCCCCGTCCCGCAGCCGGCGCCGGGCCGCCCCGTCGCCCCTGCCGCACCCGCCTCACCGCAAGTCCCCCGCACCATGGCCTCCCCCCGGCGGGACGGCGAACTCCGGCGCACCTTCCCGGCGTTCACGGACCGGGCCCCGGACGGCTCCGGCTTCGCCGAGACCTGGTGGGGGAACGCATGGGTCACCGCCCTGGAGGAGGGAGCGCTGGACGCGGCGCGGCTGGCCCGGGGACGCGGCTACGCGGAGAAGGGCCATGTGGACGCCATCACCGTGACGCCGGGGCAGGTCCTGGCGTACGTACAGGGCAGCCGGCCGCGCCCCTACCGGGTCCAGGTGCGGCTGCGGACGCTGGACGACGCCGACTGGGACCGTTTCCTGGACGCCGCCGCCGAACGTCCGGGGCACATCGCCGCGCTCCTGGACAAGGAGATGCCCCAGTCCCTGGCCGACTGCGGGGTCCCCCTGCTCCCGGGCCCCGGCGACCTGGAACCGCACTGCAGCTGCCCCGACCGCGGCCACCCCTGCAAACACGCCGCCGCCCTCTGCTACCGGACCGCACGCCTGCTGGACGCCGACCCCTTCGTGCTGCTCCTCCTGCGCGGCCGGGGCGAGCGTGAACTGCTCGACGCCCTGTCCCGGCTGAGTGCCACCCGCGCGGCCCGCGCCGCGCAGGAAAGGGAGCCGGAGCCGCTGCCGTCGGTGCGCGCCGGTGATGCCCTCGCCCCGCGCCGACTCCCGCCCCTGCCCGCCCCGTTGCCGCCGCCCCCGCACCCCGGGCAGCCCCCGGTGTACCCGGCGGCGCCGGGCGGTCCCGACCCCTTCGCGCTGGACCAGCTGGCGACCGACGCCGCGGCCAGGGCGCACGCCCTGCTCACCACTGGCCGCGACCCGGTCGGCGGGCTCACGCTGTGGCAGGACGCGGTGCGCCTCGCCGCGGCCCGCCCCGGTTCCGGCCTGACCGCCGCCACCCGCTCCCTCTACGCCTCGCTCGCCTCCGCGGCCGGACGCACCCCGGCGGAGCTGGCGCGCGCGGTGGCCGCCTGGCGGCAGGGCGGCCCGGAAGGGCTCGCCGTCCTCGAGGAACCGTGGGACCCGCCCGCCGGACGGTTCGACCGGGCCCGCCCGCTGCTCCTCGCCGCCGACCTGCCCGCCTTCCGCCCCCGGCACAACCGGCTCACCCACCCCGGCGGTCATGTCCAGCTCCGCCTGGGCCGGGACGGCCTGTGGTACGCCTACGAGTCCGAGCCCGGCCGCGACGACTGGTGGCCCCGCGGCACCCCCGACCTGGACCCGGTCGGCGCCCTGACGGGCCTCGGCACACCCGGCGACCTCTGAGGACCCACTCGGTCCCCACCGGCGTCCCGGATCACCGTGCCTTGTTCCGCGCGGACTCGAACACGGCCAGCGGATCGCCCTCCGAGCGCCAGGGCCAGCTGGTGACCCTCCCGTCGATGGCTTCGAAGAGGGGCGCGGCCTCACGTCGTCTGTTGGCGGCCGTCAACGCGTAGGCGAGCAGGTTGAGATCCGCGATGGCCGCCGCGTGCGAGAAGAACGTCTCCTGCGGCCAGGTGACCCGTGCCCGCTCCAGGAGTTCGGCTGCCTGCACGCCCTTCCAGTGATTGCCGGCCAGAAGTCCCACCGCACCACCACGGGACACCGCGGCGTGGAACTGCATGATGTGGGCCGTGAGCTCCACCGCGGCGCAGGGCGCGTTCGCCGGCATGTGCGTCCGTACCGAGTCGACGAACTCCAGCATCTGGGCGTGCGAACCCGACTCCTGGGGGCTCAGATAGGCGAGCATGCTCAGATACGCCTCGCGGTGCCATCGGTCCCGCGTCACGATCTCGTTCCAGATCGCGTAGACGTCCTGCCTGGCACAGCCCGCCAGTCGCGCGACGCCCAGCAGGACCACCCAGGGTGCCGGGTCCTGCGGGGCGATGTCCGCCACCAGCAGACACCGCTTCCAGACGACGGCGGCATCCTGCAACCCCCCGGAGACGCGGCCCTCCTCGAGTTCGCACCACGACTGCAGAAGCAGGGCGCTGGCGTTGCGGGGCTCCCGCTTCGCCCAGGCGGCCGGCAGGTACGACTCGGACAGAAAACCGGCCAGGACGGACAAGCGGTGCGCCCTCCGGTCGAAGTCCCCGGGATCCTGTTCCAGGAGGCGGGCGATCTGAGCCACACAAAGGTCCGCCGTTCCCGCGGTATTGGTCCTGGCCATCGAAACCAGACGCTTCAGGAGCTTGCCCAGATCGGCGTCGTCGAGTTCCGGAGCCAGACGCGGAGTCCTGCCGCGAGATGAGAAGAAGGCCATGTGCGCAGGCTAGGAGTGGCACAACCGCCCACAAGATACGCACGTGGATCGTTACAGGATGCTTGTCGCAAACCCCGTTACTCGTCCGTATGGCGAGATGCGGTCTTCCCGAGACCTCGCCCGAGAACCCAAGACCCCCTCGCACACCGGGACGACGGCGGGTGACCCGACGCAGTGGCCGACCCGGACAGCCGGCCCGCGACGCCGGCCCGCAACCCGTACGGCCTTGCTGCTCCGACCGCACCGACGAGGATCGGTGCCGTTCCGCAGCACGTGCGGTGGGCCGGACTCACGAGCGTGAGGACCACCGAGAAGTGGTACGTCACGCCGGACGCAGAGCATCTACGCGGAGCCGCCACAACGTGGCACGGCTTGCACGGGGCGCCGACCCAAGCACGTGAGAAGTCGTGAGATGTGAGAGCGTGCAGGGCGTGAGTGAGACACCGGCGAACACCCTGCAATACCGCTTTGACGGGCCAGAGGACGCTCCGGTCCTGATCTTGGGACCGTCGTTGGGCACCACCTGGCACATGTGGGACCGGCAGGTCCCGGAGCTGACGAAGCAGTGGCGTGTCCTCCGGTTCGACCTGCCGGGACACGGGGGCGCCCCCGCCCACCCGGCCGGCTCGGTCTCCGACCTGGCCGGCCGGCTGCTGGCCACGCTGGACGGACTCGGGGTGCAGCGCTTCGGCTACGCCGGCTGCGCGCTCGGCGGCGCGGTCGGCGTGGAGCTGGCCCTGCGCCACCCCGAGCGGCTCGCGTCGCTGACGCTGATCGCGGCCTCGCCCCGGTTCGGCACCGCGGACGAGTTCCGGCAGCGCGGGGTGATCGTCCGTACGAACGGGCTCGACCCCATCGCCCGTACGTCCCCGGACCGCTGGTTCACCTCCGGGTTCGCCGCCGCCCAGCCCGCGATCACCGACTGGGCCGTGCAGATGGTGCGCACCACCGACCCCGGCTGCTACATCGCCGCCTGCGAGGCGCTCGCCGCCTTCGACGTCCGGGCCGAGCTCGGCCGCGTGGGTGTGCCGACACTGGTCCTGGTCGGCTCGGAGGACCAGGTCACCGGACCCGCCGAGGCACGCACCCTGGTCGCCGGCATCCGGGACGCCCGCCTCGCCGTCGTGCCGGGCGCCTCCCACCTGGTGCCGGTCGAGCAGCCCGCCGCCGTCACCGATCTGCTGGTCAGACACTTCTCCACCGCCTGGCAGCCCGCTTTCGAGCCGGCCACCGGCCAGATGGCGATCGTCGCGCCCCCTGCCGGGCCCGTCCCGACGGCGCCCCCGCAGACCGGGCCCGTCGCGGAGACAGCCCCGGCGGCGGTGCCGCCCCAGCCCACGGGCAGGCCGGACCCGTACGACATCGGTCTCAAGATCCGGCGCGAGGTGCTCGGTGACGCCCACGTCGACCGGGAGCTGGCCCGCGCCGACGATTTCTCCGGCGACTTCCAGGAGTTCCTCACCCGCTGTGCCTGGGGCGAGATCTGGGACCGGCCCGGCCTCGACCGCCGCACCCGCAGTTGCGTCGCCCTCACGGCGCTGGTCGCGAGCGGCCACCTGGAGGACCTCGCCGCCCACACCCGCGCCGCCCTGCGCAACGGCCTCACTCCGGACGAGATCAAGGAAGTGCTGCTCCAGACGGCCGTCCACTGCGGCATTCCCGCCGCGGGCAGCGCCTTCAGGGTGGCCCAGCAGGTCATCCACGAGGAGACCACCCCGGCCGAGTGACGGGGGAGTGCGGCGGGGTGCCGCCGCCGAGGACGCGGCCGCCCGGGCGGTGATCCTTGAGCCGGGCACCAGGAACACCAGCCTCGGCCACCCGCGCGCGGGGTCCGCGCGGCAGGATGGGAGGCATGAAGTTCACGAAGAAGTCGCACTCCTGCATCCGCCTCGAGAAGGACGGGCGGACGCTCGTCGTCGATCCGGGCATGTTCAGCGAGGACGACGCCACGGCCGGCGCGGAGGCGATCCTCGTCACCCACGAGCACCCCGACCACTTCGACGAGGCCCGGCTGCGCGGCGCCCTGGAGGCCGACCCGGGTCTTGAGATCTGGACCCTGAAGTCCGTCGCGGAGCAGCTCGCCGCGGCCTTCCCGGGCCGCGTCCACACCGTCGGCCACGGCGACGCCTTCACCGCCGCGGGCTTCGACGTCCAGGCCCACGGCGAGCTGCACGCGGTGATCCACCCCGACATCCCGCGCATCACCAACGTCGGCTACCTGATCGACGGCGGCCGCGTCTTCCACCCCGGGGACGCGCTCACGGTCCCCGACCGCCCGGTGGAGACGCTGATGATCCCGGTGATGGCGCCCTGGAACAAGATCTCCGAGGTGATCGACTACGTCCGCGAGGTCAAGCCGCAGCGCGCCTACGACATCCACGACGCCCTCCTCACCGACCTCGCCCGCCCGATCTACGACCGTCAGATCGGCGCGCTGGGCGGCGCGGAACACCTGCGGCTGACATCCGGGGCGTCGGCCGAGCTCTGAGAACGGCGGCCCGGGGGCCGGCAGGCCGGGCAGGAGGCGTTGTCAGTGCCGCCCGGTAGGTTGTCAGGCATGCGCATCGCGACCTGGAACGTGAACTCGATCACCGCCCGCCTGCCCAGGCTGCTGGCCTGGCTGGAGAGCAGCGGCACCGACGTGCTGTGCCTGCAGGAGGCCAAGATCGCCGAGGACCTGTTCCCGTTCGACCAGCTGCGCGATGCGGGTTACGAGGCCGCCGTCCACGCCACCGGGCGGTGGAACGGCGTGGCGGTGCTCTCCAGGGTGGGTCTGGAGGACGTGGTCAAGGGCCTGCCCGGCGACCCCGGCTACGAGGGCGCGCAGGAACCCCGCGCCATCTCCGCGACCTGCGGCCCGGTCCGCGTCTGGTCGGTGTACGTGCCCAACGGCCGCGAGGTGGACCACCCCCACTACGCCTACAAGCTCCAGTGGTTCGAGGCGCTGAAGGCGGCCGTCGCGGGCGACGCCGCCGGCAGCCGCCCCTTCGCCGTCCTCGGCGACTACAACGTCGCGCCGACGGACGACGACGTCTACGACCGGGCGGCTTTCGAAGGCTCCACCCATGTCACCCCCGCCGAGCGCGCGGCCCTGGCCTCCCTGCGCGAGGCCGGCCTCGCGGACGTGGTCCCGCGCCCCCTCAAGTACGACCACCCCTTCACGTACTGGGACTACCGCCAGCTCTGCTTCCCCAAGAACCGCGGCATGCGCATCGACCTGGTGTACGCCAACGAGCCGTTCGCCAAGGCGGTCACCGACGCCTACGTCGACCGCGAGGAGCGCAAGGGCAAGGGCGCCTCGGACCACGCCCCGGTGGTGGTGGACCTCGACGTGTGAGCCGGCGCGCCCCGGGCGCAGGCCGAGGCGGTCCGCGCCTTGCCTGAACGCGGGCGCACTTCACATCCTGGCGTCACGGCCGGCTAGCGGGGCCGGCGAGCGGGGCCGGCGAGCGCGGACGGGCGGTCCGCGGGACGGGAGCGATCCGATGAAGGTGCTGGTGACCGGCGGGACGAGCGGACTGGGACGGGCCATGGCCGAGGCCCTGGCCGGGGCCGGAGCGACCGTCGCGCTGACCGGCCGGTCCGGACGGCGGGCGAGCGCGGTCGCCGCGCAACTGCCGGGCGCGGTGGGCGCGGTCGGCATCGAGCTGGACGTGCGTGAGGAGTCGTCGGTGACCCGAGCCGTCGACGAGGCATGGGCGCGGCTGGACGGCATCGACATGCTGGTGAACAACGCCGGGATCGGCATGCGCACGGTCAACCCACGCTTCATGACGCGTCCCCAGGGCTTCTGGGAGGTGCCGGCCGACGGCTTCCGCGCGGTGATCGAGACCAACCTGACCGGCTACTTCCTGGTGGCACGCGAGGTCGCCCCGAGGATGCTGGCCGCCGGCGGCGGCCGTATCGTCAACATCACGGTGAGCGAGTCGACCATGCGCCGCGCCGGGTTCGTCCCCTACGGGCCGTCGCGGGCCGGCAGTGAGGCGCTGTCCCGGATCATGGCCGCCGACCTCAAGGACACGGGCGTCACCGTCAACCTGCTGCTGCCCGGGGGCGCGACCGCCACGGGCATGCTGCCCCGGGACGCCGTGCCCGGGGGCCGGAGCTTCCTCGAGCCCGAGGTGATGGGCCCGCCCATCGTGTGGCTGGCGTCCGACGACGCGGCCGGGGTGCACGACGAGCGCATCGTCGCCGCCGAGTTCGAGCGCTGGCTGCGCGACAGGACGGCAGGCTGACGACCTCCCGACGGCCGGGGCGGGACCGGGGCCCGCGCGCCTGTGGTGCGCACAGCGGTGCGAATGTCACGCTGGGCCCATGGACATCCCCTTCCTGGGCAAGTGGCGCAAGAGGCAGGGCCCCGCCTTCGGCGTCGCGGTGTTCTCCGAGGCGGGCGAGGACCGGGCGGCCGAGGGCCGTGCGAGCCTGGCCGAACTCCTCTCCGAATGCGAGCTGCTGCGTTCCCAGGCGTCCGAGGCGGGGCTCCGGCTCGACGACTCCGCCGCCTCGCTGGAGGCGCTCGACCAGTTGCTGCCCCGCTGGCGCGACGACGCGGAGACCCTGCCCTGGCTCGGCAACGACGCCGGGCTCTACCTGGGCTCGGTCGTCATCCGGACCGTGCCCGGCGCCGGCTGGGAGATCCGGCCGACCGGGCAGCCGGTCGTGCGGCTGGCCTCCGGACGCGAGATCGATGTGGTGACCGCCGGGCACGAGTGGGCCACCGGCGGCGTACCCGAGCTTTCGCAGCTCTACGCGGAGATCGCGGAGACCTGAGCCCCGGCCGGCCCCCGCCGGGGAATGCCTGCCCGGACGGTCGCGTGTACAACTGCGACGCGAAAAGGCGCGACGTAAATACGGCTATTGCCACAGCAGTGCGTGTCGGGTGTTCCCGCCCCTTGCGCCCGGATAGTTTGCGGCAACCACCACACATATGAGAGTGAGCAGGGCTGGGCATGGCCGTCGAAGGGCGTTCCTCCACGCCGCCGGGCTCATCGCGTCGAACCTCGACTACGATGTGCCGTTCATCCCTGTGGTGACGGCGATCCGGCCCATCGCCAACGGGACCGGGACGCTGCTGCCGGGCGGGGGACCCCCACGGCCCCTCGACCGTAGGGGGCAGCGGTTCACAGAGCCATACCCGGCCGGCGGCAGCCGGAGATCACTGCTCGCGCAGCGGGACCGACAGGTATGACGGGTCGTCCGCCGACGAGGAGAAGGTCAGCTGCGCGCCGGACGGGTTGTGCTCGATGTAGAGCGGGTCCACGGTGTCGACGACGAGGGCCAGCCGGTGCCCGGCCGGGACGTCGTAGGCCGTGGAGTACAGCGGCAGGTCCACGCCGAACGGCGCGCCGGGCGTGCGGTCGTACCAGGTGTACGGCGCATGGGTGACCAGCTTGCCGATGCCGAGCGGACCGACGTCGTAGAGATAGGCGACGAAGGTGCCGCTCCTTTCGGTCGGGGTGAGCGTGGTGTGCAACATCGCGGTGCCGCGCACCTGTTGGGCGGTGGCGTACCGGTCCGACTGCCACACCGCGGCCCAGCGCCGGGGCAGGAGCGGGATCGACGCCATCGGCGGGATCCGGGCGATCTGGTCCAGGATGCTGGACAGGAAGACGACCCCGCCGTCCGCGCCCGAGTCGACGTTGGCGTGGATGGTGGTCGAGCCCGCGAGGTCGAACCTGCTGCGGTCCGCACCCACCGACTTCCAGTTGGGATAGCCCTCGTAGCCGTCCGTGGAACGGGATTCCAGCTGCACCGGCTGCTCGCGGTCGATGCCGTTGTCCTGGCCCCTGAGGTAGTGGTCGAACCAGCGCCTGGTGTCGGTCCACACGTCGTTGGGCAGCCCGAACAGGCCGGGCAGCTCGGCGGTGGCGTGGTCGCCGGGGCGCAGCTCCAGTCTCTTCGGGCCCGTCAGTTTCCCGTAGAAGTCGGCGTACTGGTTGGGGGAGAAGATGGTGTCGCCCCAGCTGTTGGCGAGCATGACGGCCGTGCCGTTCTTGTTGAGCTGGTCGGCGTAGGTCGCGGGAGAACGTTTCCTCCCCCAGTCGATCAGGTCCTGCTCCTTGGCGAGGTTCGAGGCGTAGAAGTCGTCGAACACCTGCCGGGTCTCCGCGCTCTCCCGGCCGGCGACGGTGGCGGCGGTGTCCAGCAGGGCAGCGGCCTGGACGTGCTGGGTGCGGTGGGAGTAGATCGCGCCGATCAGGTCGGCCCAGCCGCTGAGCGAGGCGACGGCCTTGACGCGCTTGTCGTGCTCGGCGGCGAGCAGGCTGATGCCGGCGCCGTAGGAGACGCCCGCCATGCCGATGTGCCGCGGGTCGGCCGGGGTGTTGGCGAGCGCCCAGTCGATCACCTTCGACGCGTCCGCCCAGTCGGGTGGGCCGGCGACGTCTATCTCCCCGCCGGACTGCCAGAAGCCGCGCACGTTGTAGCTGACCACCACATAGCCGGAGTCGGCGAGCCGCTGCGCCTGGGCGAGGTACTCGACCTGGGGAAAGCCCCAGCTCGTGGGCAGGACGATGAGCGGGTAGCCACGGGAGCCTCCGGCGTTCGCCGGGGTGACGACGTTGGCCTTCAGGACGGTTCCGCCGTCGCCGCTGATGTCGACGAAACGGACACCGTTGGAGGCCGCCTGCGCGGTGGGGGCGACTGCCAGGGCGCCGGCGATCACCGTCGCCGAGACGGCCCCCATGGCGGTCGTACGCAGGGCCTTGCGGTGGAATCCCACGGATCACTCCTCACTTGGTCCAGTGCAAAGTGACCCGACGGTAACCGCAGCGCCTTACTCGAAGTAACCCGTCGGTAAGTTACGTGCGGGTAAAGCCTGTTGAAGTGTTGATTTCGTGTGCGAGTGGCCGCCTGAAGTGTGCGTTCCGGGTACGAGGGTCAGCTCGTCGCCCGGTGCGAGGTGCGGGCCGGCGGGGGCGTCGGCGTCGGCAGGGGCGCCTGTGCCGCCCGGGTGACGTCGGCGACCAGTTCGATCACATCCGGGCCGTACGCCTGGGAGTTGACCACCTTCAGCAGCAGAACGAAGGAGTTGTCGCCGTACTTGCGGGACAGCCGCTCGTGGTTGCGCGCGAGATAGCGGGTGCCGGCCTGGTTGTCGATGGCGCGCTGGCCGCAGAAGAGGAACACCGGCCGGACCCCGGAGCGGCGCTCCCCGGCGGTGAGCCGGGCCAGCAGGACGTACTCGCTGCGGCCCGCCTCCAGCCGGTAGCGCTCGCTGCCGATCTGGAACGCGCCCCGGTCCGGGCCGGGTTCCGCCTCGACGTTCACCCGCACACCCGGCAGCAGGGAGGCGAGGTGCGCGGCCATCCGGCGGTTGGAGGCCGGACCGCCCACGCAGAACTCGGTGCGCTCGCCGAAGCCCTGCTGGGCCGCGTCGTGCGCGACCACCTGTGCCGCCGCGTTGCAGTCCTTGATCAGCGCGGACAGTTCGAGCAGGGCGAAGACGTCGTGGCGCGTCACCGTGAGCTCCGGACCGCCCGCGTCGCGGTTGACCACCAGCAGGGACTCGGAGTTGTCGGGCAGCCCGAAGAAGGACTGCTTGCGCCTCAGTCTGCGCTTCCACAGATAGGTGCGGGCCAGCCAGCCGAGCGCCGCGCTGATACCGGCGGCCACCACTCCCAGGACTATGTTGCGCACGTCGTCGTTCATGGCCGCGCATGGTAGCGGTTCGAGCGGACCGCTGTTCGATGCCTTCCTGACGGGTTCATGGCGATGGATTAAGCTGCGCGGACGGTCGGTCTCTGGCTGGAGGTGCGGATGCGTCGCTCTGTGGCACGCAAGCTGGCGGTCCTGGCGGTCTCGGCCGCCGTGGTGTCGGTGGGAGCGGCCGCGCCGCCCGCCGCGCAGCCGGGCGGAAAGCCGGCACCGGCCGGGAAAGCGCCCGTGGCCGTCGGCTACGGCGGCGCCGTGGCGAGCGTCGACGCCGACGCCTCCGCCGCCGGTATCGAGGTGCTGAGGAAGGGCGGCAACGCCGTCGACGCGGCCGTCGCCACCGCCGCGGCCCTCGGTGTCACCGAGCCCTACTCCTCCGGCATCGGCGGAGGCGGCTACTTCGTCTACTACGACGCCCGCTCCCGCACCGTCCACACCATCGACGGCCGCGAGACGGCACCGCTGAGCGCCGATGCGAACCTGTTCGTGGAGAACGGCAAGCCGCTCGCCTTCGCCGACGCCGTCAGCAGCGGCCTGAGCGTCGGCACGCCGGGCACGCCCGCCACCTGGCAGACGGCGCTGGACGAGTGGGGCACCGAACGGCTCGGTACGGTCCTCAGGCCGGCCGAGCGGATCGCCCGCGACGGCTTCACCGTCGACGACACCTTCCGCTCCCAGACCGCGTCCAACCAGACCCGCTTCAGCTACTTCCCGGACACCGCGAAGCTGTTCCTGCCCGGCGGACGGCTCCCCGTCGTCGGCTCGACGTTCAAGAACCCGGACCTCGCCCGTACCTACGAGGAGCTGGGCAGGAAGGGCGTCGGCGCCGTCTACCGCGGCGACCTCGGCGACGACATCGTGGACACGGTCGACCACCCGCCCGTCGACCCCGGTTCGGGCTGGAACGCCCGCCCCGGCAAGCTGTCCGCCAGGGACCTCGCGGCCTACCGCGCCAAGCTCCAGGCCCCCACGAGGACCTCCTACCGCGGCCTCGGCGTCTACTCCATCGCGCCCTCCTCCTCCGGCGGCACGACCGTCGGCGAGGCGCTCAACATCCTGGAGCGGACGGACCTTTCCAGGGCGAGCGAGGCCCAGTACCTGCACCGCTACATCGAGGCGAGCCGCATCGCCTTCGCGGACCGCGGCCGCTGGGTCGGCGACCCCGCCTTCGAGGACGTTCCCACCAAGGGACTGCTGTCGCAGGCGTACGCCGACTCCCGCGCCTGCCTGATCAAGGACGACGCGGTCCTCACCAGCCCGCTCGCCCCCGGCGACCCGCGCCGCCCCGCGGCCTGCGGCACCGGCGGCACGGCGGCACCGACGACCTACGAGGGCGAGAACACCACCCATCTGACGGTCGCCGACAAGTGGGGCGACGTCGTCTCCTACACCCTCACCATCGAACAGACCGGCGGCAGCGGCATCACCGTCCCCGGCCGCGGCTTCCTGCTCAACAACGAGCTGACCGACTTCTCCTTCGCCCCGGCCAACCCGGCCGTGCACGACCCGAACCTGCCGGGCCCGGGCAAGCGGCCGCGCTCGTCGATCTCACCGGCCATCGTGCTCGACCGGCACGACCGGCCGGTGGTGGCGCTCGGATCGCCCGGTGGCGCGACCATCATCACCACCGTGCTGCAGACCCTGACCGAGTTCCTCGACCGGCGCCTGCCGCTGGTCGACGCGATCGCCGCACCGCGTGCCAGCCAGCGCAACGCGGCCCAGACCGAACTCGAACCGGCGCTCTACGACAGCCCGTTGCGGGGACAGCTGGAGGCGATCGGTCACTCCTTCAAGCTCAACCCCGAGATCGGCGCGGCCACCGGTGTACAGCGCCTGCCGAACGGCAAGTGGCTGGCGGCGGCCGAGAAGGTACGGCGGGGCGGCGGCTCGGCGATGGTGGTGTACCCGGCGCCGTGACGGCGTCCGGGCATCCGCAGCGGATGGGCCCGCCTCCCGATACGGGACGGCGGGCCCGGCACGCGTCAGTTCACCGTCACTCGGCGGGCGCGGGCGTGGGCTCCCTGTCCTGCGTACGGAACGCCAGCCGGCCGTCCTCGACGTCCACCGTGACCCGGCTGCCGTCGCCGAGCCGGCCGTCCAGCAGCAGCCGGGACAGCTGGTTGTCCACCTCGCGCTGGATGGTGCGGCGCAGCGGACGGGCGCCGTACTCGGGCTGGTAGCCGCGCTGGGCCAGCCAGTCGACGGCCGCGCCCGTGAACTCGACGGCGACGCCCTGCGCGTGCAGCAGCCGGCGGGTCTTCTCCAGCAGCAGATCGGTGATCTGCCGCAACTGCTCGGCGGTGAGCTGCCGGAAGACGACGATCTCGTCGATCCGGTTGAGGAACTCCGGCCGGAAGTGCTCCCGCAGCGGCCGCAGGATCTGCTCGCGCCGCGCCTCCTCGTCCGCCTCCGCACCGCCCGCGCCGAACCCTATGCCGGCGCCGCGCCGCGTGATGGCCTCCGAGCCGAGGTTGCTGGTCATCACGATGACGGTGTTGGTGAAGTCCACCGTGCGGCCCTGGGAGTCGGTGAGCCGCCCGTCGTCCAGCACCTGCAGCAGGATGTTGAACACGTCCGGGTGCGCCTTCTCCACCTCGTCCAGCAGGAGCAGCGAGTACGGATGCCGGCGCACCACCTCGGTGAGCTGACCCGCCTCCTCGTGGCCGACGTACCCCGGCGGCGCCCCGACCAGCCGGCTGACCGTGTGCCGCTCCTGGTATTCGCTCATGTCCAGGCGCACCATGCGGTCCTCGCTGCTGAACAGAGCCTCGGCCAACGCCCGGGCCAGCTCGGTCTTGCCGACGCCGGTCGGGCCGAGGAAGAGGAAGCTGCCGATCGGCCGGTCCGGGCTCGACAGCCCCGCGCGGGAGCGCAGCACCGCCTCGGAGACGACGGCGACGGCCTCGTCCTGGCCGACCACCCGCCGGTGCAGATGCTCCTCGAGGCCGAGCAGCCGCTCCTTCTCCTCCTGGGTGAGCCTGCTGACCGGGATGCCGGTCTGCCGGGACACCACCTCGGCGATGGCCTCGGCGGTGACCTCCAGGTTCATCCCCTCGTCGGCCTCCTCGCCGCCCGCGGCCTGGGCGATCCGCTGCCTCAGCTCGGTGATCCGGTCGCGCAACTGTGTGGCCTGCTCGTACTGTTCGTCCGCGACGGCCTGGTCCTTGTCGCGGGCCAGCTGTTCGGCCTCGCGTTCCATGGTCCGTACGTCCGTGCCCTTGGTGCGGGCCCGCAGCCGCACCCGGGCGCCGGCCTGGTCGATCAGGTCGATCGCCTTGTCCGGCAGACGGCGGTCGGTCAGATAGCGGTCGGACAGCTCCACGGCGGCCACCAGCGCCTCGTCGGTGTAGCGGACCTGGTGGTGGGCCTCGTAGCGGTCGCGCAGGCCGCGCAGGATCTCCAGCGCGTCGCCCACGGACGGCTCGGGCACCAGGATCGGCTGGAACCGGCGGGCCAGCGCCGCGTCCTTCTCGATCCGCCGGTACTCCTCCAGCGTGGTCGCGCCCACGATGTGCAGCTCGCCGCGGGACAGGGCGGGCTTGAGGATGTTGCCCGCGTCCATCGCCCCGCCCTCGCCGCCCGCACCGGCGCCGACCACGGTGTGCAGCTCGTCGATGAAGACGATCAGCCGCTCGGAGTTGGCGCGGATCTCGCCGACGATGTTGTTCAGCCGCTCCTCGAAGTCGCCCCGGTAGCGGGTGCCCGCGACCACACCGGTCAGGTCCAGTGCGAACACCCGGCGGCCGATGAGCACGTCGGGCACGTCCCCGTCGGCGATCCGCTGCGCGAGCCCCTCCACGATGGCGGTCTTGCCGACGCCCGCGTCGCCGATCAGCACCGGGTTGTTCTTGCCGCGCCGGGAGAGCACCTCGATCGTCTGCTCGATCTCCTGCTCCCGCCCGATCACCGGGTCGATACGGCCCTGCCGGGCCAGGTCGGTGAGATCACGCCCGTACTTGTCGAGGGTGGGCGTCGAGGTCGTGCGCTGCCGCTCGGCCCCCGTCGGGGCGGCGGCGTCCGTCGCCTCGGGCGGCAGGCCGCCGGCGGCGAACCGGGCCGCGTTCAGGATGTGCCCGGCGGCGGAGTCCGGGTTCGCGGCCAGCGCGCTCAGCACGTGCTCCGGTCCGATGTACCCGGCGCCACTGGCCCGCGCCAGGTCGTGCGCGTCCAGCAGGGCGCGCTTGACGGCCGGGGTGAGCGAGAGCGAGGTGGGCGGTGGTGTCTCGCCCGGCGGGTGCTGGACGGGGCCGGACCGCTCGTCGATCTGAGTGGCGAGCGAGTCGGGGTCCGCGCCGGCCCGGCTGAGGAGGCTGCGGGTGGGCTCGGTGGCGAGCGCTGCCCGCAGCAGGTGCTGGGTGTCCAGATCCCGGCTGCCGTGTTCGGCCGCGTACTGCGCCGCGCCCCTTACGAGTTCCCGGGCGGGCTGGCTCAGCAGCCGGCCGATGTCGATCTGCCGGGGACCGGGGCGTGGTCCGCCGAAGAAGCGGGCGAGGAATTCGCCGAAGGGGTCGCCCTCCGGGCCGATGAAGCCGCTGGTCATCGTGTTCCGTTCCTTCGCTGACGACTGGCTCCCGCCGGGTAACCGGGTCGGGGGTCGCTCATGCAACGATGACACGTTCCGTTTCCGCGGGCACGCTGGGCGCCTGCGAGCCCGGGGGGTGATCTTGTGGAGCGGGCCCCGCTCCGGGGCGGTGCGCACCCGCCGTGGTGTGATGTCACGGTCGCGTTCCGTGCGTACGGAGGTCACTGCACTCCCGCCGAAAACTTTCCGTAGCGGCCCCGTAACACAACTGGTGTTCGCTACGGACCGGAGTGTTCCGGTCTGGCGGGAGTTGGGCAATGACTGTGGATCAACTCCCGGACCCGGTTCGGGAGTTCGCGAACCACCTGGACGGTCTGCTGGCGCGCCTGGATCAGCGCGACGGCTGGTGCGCGGTGTTCTGGCAGCGCGACCCGGACGGGATGCGGGCGTGTCTGCACGGCCGTGAGGTACCGCCGTGGGATGTGCTGGAGGCCGTCCTGCAGGACCTCGCCGGGCAGCACGGGCCCGTGGCCGCCGCGTCGGAGCGGGAACGTGTCCGGGCCCTGTACGCCGCCGCCGTCGCCGCGTACGACGCCCGGCCCGGCGCCCGGGACGCCCTCGGCGACCGCCTCGACGTCATGCTGCGCGAGCAGAGTTACGCGGCCGAACGCCGGGCCCAGCTCAGCCGCCGCCTCGCCACCGCGGCCACCCCCGAGGAGGCCGACGCCCTCCGCACCGACCTGGCCTGGACCCACGACGACCACGAACGCGCCCGCGCCCGATGCGCCGAGCTCGACGCCCGGCTGGCCGCCCTGGACGGCCGGGAGGCGGGTGACGTCGCCCGGGGCGCACGTCCGGGACACGAACACGAGCGCGGACACGAGCCCGGCGGCGGCCCGGCCAGGGACGGGGCGCACCTCCGAGTGGACGCAGGCGACCGGCCGGCGGGGCGGGGCGCACGGGTGGCCGGCTGCGCCGGAGCCGCGGAGCCGGGCGTCCGGGTGCCCGGTCGCCCTGGGTCCGCGGGGCGGGGCGCGTGGGCAGGCCGTGATGACGGGGCCGGGCGCCTGCCGAGCACCGCGGAGGCCGACGGTCCCGCTCCAGTGCCGACGGCGCCCCCACCCGGGCGTCCCGAGTACCCAGAGCACCCCGATCACCTCGTGGGCGGCCCCGGCACCCTGCCGTCGCCCCCCACCCCGATCCCCACCCCGATGCCGGCCTCCACTCCCACTCCCACCTCCGCCCCCCATCCCCCCAAGTCCCGCAAGCGCCGCCGCGGCAGCGCCCGGTTCGCCGGGATGGCCGAGGAGGAAGCCGCTCCCGTGGTCGTACCGCCGAGCGCCGCCACACCCACGCAGGCCGCTCCCGCCCCCTCACCCACCGTCGGCCGTACCCCGCGCGGCGCGCGGTTCGCCGGGGCCGCCGCCGAGGCGACCGAGCGGCCGCGACCGCGGACTGGGCCCGAGGACGCCGGGGCGGCGCGGACCGTCGCCCTGGCCGTCGAGGCGCTCGGGCGGCTGCGCGCCGAGGGGCGCAGCGGTGAGGCGCACGCCCTGCTGGTCGAGGCCGCCCACTGGCCCGCCGGGCGGCTGCCGCTGCTCGCCGCCGGGCTGGAGCGGGCCGGGCTCGCCGCCGACTGGACGACCCTGCTCTGGGAGACCGCCTCGCTGCCCGCGGGCCGCCTGGTCGCCGCCGCCGACGCCCTCGTCGCGGCCGGCCGGGCCGAAGACGGGCAGCAGATACTGCGACAGGGCGTCGTACGGCCCGCCGCGGAGATGGGCGAGGCAGTGCTCGCCCTGCTCGCCGAGGGCCGGGACCGCGAGGTGCGCGTACTGCTCGACGCCTACGTCCGCGTCCGCACCCCGGAGCAGGCGGTCCGCAGTGCCGAGCCCGCCCCCGGGCGGCTGGTCCCGCTGCTGCTGGAGGCAGCCCGCGGTGTTTCCGACGAACGGCACTGGGACCTCGTCCACGCGTTCCGCGTCGCCGGTGTCGCAACCTGACCGGTACCCCGTGCCATCGCCCCGCCCTTCCCGCCCGCATCCGTCCCACCGCCTCCCACCAGCCCCGACACTCACCCACAGGAGTGTGAAACGTGATCGACTCAGCGGGTTGACGACAATGGTCTTGGCAAGCCCGTCGCAGAGGCTTACGTTCGTCCCTCTACGTCCTCCTCTACGGGCGTAGAGGCTCTGACGTACGTCGAAGGAGCAGCTCATGGCCAACGTCGTCCGCGCGGCCCTGGTCCAGGCCACCTGGACCGGCGACACCGCGTCCATGATCGCCAAGCACGAGGAGCACGCCCGCGAGGCGGCCCGGCAGGGTGCGAAGATCATCGGATTCCAGGAAGTCTTCAACTCGCCCTACTTCTGCCAGGTCCAGGAGCCCGAGCACTACCGCTGGGCCGAGCCGGTCCCGGACGGTCCGACCGTGCGCCGGATGCGGGACCTCGCCCGCGAGACCGGCATGGTGATCGTCGTCCCGGTCTTCGAGGTCGAGCAGCCGGGCCTGTACTTCAACGCGGCCGCCGTGATCGACGCCGACGGCGGCTACCTCGGCAAGTACCGCAAGCACCACATCCCGCAGGTCAAGGGCTTCTGGGAGAAGTACTACTTCAAACCCGGAAACCTCGGCTGGCCGGTCTTCGACACCAAGGTCGGCAGGGTCGGCGTCTACATCTGCTACGACCGCCACTTCCCGGAGGGCTGGCGGCAGCTCGGCCTGAACGGCGCCCAGCTCGTCTACAACCCCTCCGCCACCCACCGCGGCCTGTCCTCCTACCTCTGGCGGCTGGAGCAGCCGGCGGCGGCCGTCGCCAACGAGTACTTCGTCGCCGCGATCAACCGCGTCGGCCAGGAGGAGTACGGCGACAACGACTTCTACGGAACCTCGTACTTCGTCGACCCGCGCGGACAGTTCGTCGGGGACGTCGCGAGCGACTCCAAGGAGGAACTCCTCGTCCGTGACCTCGACTTCGACGTCATCGAAGAGGTGCGGCAGCAGTGGGCCTTCTACCGCGACCGCCGCCCCGACGCCTACGAAGGGCTGGTGCAGCCGTGAACGACCTCTACGACCGGCACCGGGCCGTCCTGCCCGACTGGCTGGCGCTCTACTACGAGGACCCGCTCGAGATCACCCACGGCGAGGGCCGCCATGTCTGGGACGCCGGGGGCAGGCGGTATCTCGACTTCTTCGGCGGCATCCTCACCACCATGACCGCGCACGCGCTGCCCGAGGTCACCAAGGCGGTGACCGAGCAGGCCGGGCGGATCATCCACTCCTCCACTCTCTACCTCAACCGGCCGATGGTGGAACTCGCCGAGCGCATCGCCAAGTTGAGCGGAATCCCGGACGCCCGGGTCTTCTTCACCACCTCCGGCACCGAGGCCAACGACACCGCCCTGCTGCTCGCGACGACGTACCGGCGCAGCAACACGATCCTGGCCATGCGCAACAGCTACCACGGCCGTTCCTTCAGCGCGGTCGGCATCACCGGCAACCGCGGCTGGTCGCCGACCTCCCTGTCCCCGCTGCAGACGCTGTACGTCCACGGCGGCGTGCGCACCCGCGGGCCGTTCGCCCACCTCGACGACCCCGACTTCATCGCGGCCTGCGTCGAGGACCTGAAGGACCTGCTCGGCCACACCCGCCCGCCCGCCGCACTCATCGCCGAACCCATCCAGGGCGTAGGCGGTTTCACCTCCCCGCCCGACGGCCTGTACGCGGCCTTCCGGGACGTGCTCCAGGAGCACGGCATCCTCTGGATCGCCGACGAGGTGCAGACCGGCTGGGGCCGCACCGGCGAGCACTTCTGGGGCTGGCAGGCGCACGGGCGGAGCGGTCCGCCGGACATCCTCACCTTCGCCAAGGGCATCGGCAACGGCATGTCCATCGGCGGGGTCGTCGCCCGCGCCGAGATCATGAACTGCCTGGACGCCAACAGCATCTCCACCTTCGGTGGCACCCAGATCACCATGGCCGCCGGCCTCGCCAACCTCAACTACCTCCTGGAGCACGACCTGCAGGGCAACGCCCGGCGGGTCGGCGGGATGCTCATCGAACGGCTGCGGGCCGTCGCGGCCCAGGTGCCCGGCGTACGGGAGGTGCGCGGGCGCGGACTGATGATCGGCGTCGAACTGACCCGTCCCGGCACGGCCGAGGCCGATCCGCAGGCGGCCGCCGCCGTGCTGGAGTCGGCCCGCGAGGGCGGGCTGCTCATCGGCAAGGGCGGCGGCCACAACACCAGTGCCCTGCGCATCGCCCCACCGCTGTCCCTGACCGTCGCGGAGGCCGAGGAGGGCGCCGCGATCCTCGAACGCGCGCTGCGCGATGCGTACTGACGCGTACTGACGCTTACCGAGGAGCACGCGCCCGGGACCCGTTACGAGCAGGGCGAACCGAGCCGCAACAAGAGGGAACGCCGCCATGAGCACCACCTCGGACAGACCTCCGACCTCCTGGGACGCCCCGGAGCCCGCCCTGTCGGTCCGTCAGGTCCTCGCCCTGGAACGGGTGCTGGCCGGTGAGCCCGAGGTGGTGGCCGGCGCGGGCCACCTGGACCGGCTCGTGCGCTGGGTGCACGTCGCCGAGGCCGCGGACGTCGGCGTGATGCTCAGCGGCGGCGAGATGGTCCTCACCACCGGGGTGCTGCTCGCCGGCGACGAGGAGAAGCAGGCCGAGTACATCCGCTCCCTGCACCGGGCGGAGGCCGCGGCCGTGGTGCTGGGCCTCGGGCGGGCGTTCCCCGCCCCGCCGGACGTGATGCGCCGGGCCGCCGAGCGGTGCGGGCTGCCCCTGGTCGTCCTGCACCGCCCGTTCCCCTTCGCGGAGCTGACCGAGGAGGTCCAGTCCCGTCTGGTGCGGCGGAAGTTCGCCGCCGTCAGCCTGTCGGAGGCCGTCCGCACCGCGCTCACCGCGCTGATCACCGCGGGCGCCCCGCTGCAGGCGCTGCTCGACGAGATCGCGCAGCACAGCGCCTGCCCCGTCGTCGTCACCAACCTCGCCCACCGGGTGCTGGCCACGGCGGGGGAGCGGTCCGCGGTGGACGACGTGCTGCGCGACTGGGAGCGCATCGCCCGGCAGGCCGGCGGCAGCGAGGGCGACGGCTGGATCCGCGCCGAGCTGGGCGGGCGCGGGGAGCGGTGGGGACGGATCGTGCTGTGCGGGCACCGCGGGGACACCGCCACCGGACGGCTGCTGGCCGACCGTGCCGCCGAGGCCCTGGTCCTGCACCGCATGCTCGGCGGCAACGCGGGCTGCTCCTGGGAGGAGCAGTCCGCGCAGAGCCTGCTGACCGACCTCGTCAGCGGCGTCGTACCGGCCCGGCAACTGCTGCCCCGGGCGCGGGCGGCCGGACTGCCCGTCAACCGGCGCACCTTCGTGCCTCTGGTGGTACCCGACGGCGAGCCCGCCGAACTCGACCGGCTGCTGCGGCTGCTGGGCCTGACCGGACTCGTCGCCGAGCTGGCGGAGGGCGTCACAGCCGTGCTGCTCAGCCTCGCCCGCGACCAGGACGCCGACGCCCTCACCGGCCACTTCGCGGCCCGGCTGCGCGCCGAGTCGGGGGCGGCGGCCCGCGCGGTCGTCGCAGCCGCGGACGCCCGCACCGCCTGGGACGACGTACCCGGCGGACTGCGCGAGGCCCGGCATGTCGCCGACGCCGTGGCCGACTCCGCCGCCGCGCTCGAACTCCCGGCCGTCGTGCGGCTCAAGGATGTGCACCTGCGCGGGCTGATCCGCCTGCTGCGGGACGACCCGCAGGTGCAGTCCTTCGCCGAACGGGAGCTGGACGGGCTGCTGCGCGGCGCGGACCAGGACCTGCTGGGCGTCCTGCGCACCTACCTCGCCACCGGCCGCAACAAGTCCCGCACCGCCCAGCTCCACCACGTCTCCCGGCCCGCGCTCTACCGCCGCCTGGAGGCGATACAGACGCGACTCGGGGTGGACCTCGACGACTTCGAACAGGCCGCCTCGGTGCACATCGCCCTCCTCGCGCACGATGCGCAACAGGAGTGAGCGCAACGGGAGTGAAACTTGCGACCACCTGGGAAAACGGCGGTGAAACATGGGACAGGGCCGGGGTGACACGGTGCCACGCCGCACCCCCGCAGACGTGACACGGTGCACCTCAAAGCGGGGCCACCGGCTTTCTACGCTCGCCGCACACCGAACGAGCGGAGGTCCCGATGAGCAGAGTGATCCGTGCCGCCCTCTTCCAGACCGCCTGGACCGGCGACAAGGAATCCATGATCCAGGTCCACGAGCAGGCGGCGCGCGACGCGGCCGCGCAGGGCGCTCAAGTCCTGTGCTTCCAGGAGCTGTTCTACGGACCGTACTTCTGCCAGGTCCAGGACCCGGCGTTCTACGAGTACGCCGAGCAGATCCCCGAGGGCCCGATCGTCCGGCGCTTCCAGGCGCTCGCCAAGGAGCTCGGCATCGTCCTCGTCCTGCCGATGTACGAGGAAGAACAGCCCGGCGTCCTCTACAACACCGCCGCCGTGATCGACGCGGACGGCTCCTACCTGGGCAAGTACCGCAAGACCCACATCCCTCAAGTGCGCGGCTTCTGGGAGAAGTTCTACTTCCGCCCGGGCAACAGCGGCTGGCCCGTCTTCGACACCAAGGTCGGCAGGGTCGGCGTCTACATCTGCTACGACCGGCACTTCCCCGAAGGCTGGCGGGCGCTGGGCCTGGCGGGCGCCGAGATCGTCTTCAACCCGTCGGCCACCTCGCGGGGCCTGTCCGGCTACCTCTGGCAGCTGGAGCAGCCGGCGGCGGCCGTCGCCAACGAGTACTTCGTCGGCGCGATCAACCGGGTCGGCGTCGAGGAACTGGGCGACAACGACTTCTACGGGACGTCGTACTTCGTCGACCCGGAGGCGCAGTTCGTCGGCGAGGTGGCGAGCGACAAGGAGACCGAACTCGTCGTGCGCGACCTGGACCTGGCCAAGCTGCGCGAGGTCCGCGACCGCTGGCAGTTCTACCGCGACCGCGCGCCGGGGGCATACGGGCCGCTGACCGCCCCCTGACCGTCCGTGCAGCCGTGCCGGTCCGGCGCCCCGGCGACCGGGCCGGCACGGTCCCGCCGATCCGTACGACACCAGTACCGACCACGCCAGGAGAGGGAGCATGAGCCGTACCGTCATCCGTGGTGGTCTCGTCGTCACCGCCTCCGACGAGATCCACGCCGACGTCCTGATCGAGGACGGCCGCATCGCCGCCCTCGCCGCCTCCGGCACCCCGGCCGCCGGGGCCCTCGCCGCCGAGCGCGTCATCGACGCCACCGGCAAGTACGTCATCCCGGGCGGCGTCGACGCCCACACCCACATGGAGCTGCCCTTCGGCGGCACCTTCGCCTCCGACACCTTCGAGACCGGCACCCGGGCCGCCGCCTGGGGCGGCACGACCACGATCGTCGACTTCGCGGTGCAGAGCGTCGGCCACTCCCTGCGCGAGGGCCTGGACGCCTGGCACGCCAAGGCCGAGGGCAACTGCGCGATCGACTACGGCTTCCACATGATCGTCTCCGACGTCAACCAGGAGACCCTGAAGGAGATGGACCTGCTGGTCGAGGAGGGCGTGACGTCCTTCAAGCAGTTCATGGCCTATCCGGGTGTCTTCTACTCCGACGACGGCCAGATCCTGCGGGCCATGCAGCGCTCCGCCGAGAACGGCGGACTGATCATGATGCACGCCGAGAACGGCATCGCGATCGACGTCCTGGTCGAGCAGGCGCTGGCCCGCGGCGAGACCGACCCGCGCTACCACGGAGAGGTGCGCAAGGCCCTCCTGGAGGCCGAGGCCACCCACCGCGCCATCCGGCTGGCGCAGGTCGCCGGCGCGCCCCTGTACGTCGTGCACGTCTCCGCGCAGGAGGCGGTCGCCGAGCTGGCCAGGGCACGTGACGACGGGCTGAACGTCTTCGGCGAGACCTGCCCGCAGTACCTGTTCCTGTCCACCGACAACCTCGCCGAGCCGGACTTCGAGGGCGCCAAGTACGTGTGCTCCACGCCCCTGCGCCCCAAGGAGCACCAGGCGGCCCTGTGGAAGGGGCTCAGGACCAACGACCTCCAGGTGGTCTCCACCGACCACTGCCCCTTCTGCTTCACCGGCCAGAAGGAGCTCGGCCGCGGCGACTTCTCCAAGATCCCGAACGGTCTGCCGGGCGTCGAGAACCGCATGGACCTGCTCCACCAGGCCGTGGTCGACGGACACATCTCGCGCCGCCGCTGGATCGAGATCGCCTGCGCCACCCCCGCCCGGATGTTCGGCCTGTACCCGAAGAAGGGCACCATCGCCCCCGGCGCCGACGCCGACGTGGTCATCTACGACCCGCACGCCGAGCAGGTCATTTCGGCCGGGACCCACCACATGAACGTCGACTACTCGGCGTACGAGGGCAGGCGCGTCACCGGCCGCGTGGAGACCGTGCTCTCGCGCGGCGAGGCCGTCATCACCGAGCGGGAGTACACCGGACGCGCCGGGCACGGCGTCTACACCCCGCGCTCCACCTGTCAGTACCTCAACTAGGAGTGGCGCCCATGGACTTCGGACTCGTCCTGCAGACCGACCCGCCGGCCTCGCGCGTCATCAGCCTAATGAAGCGGGCCGAGCGCAACGGCTTCACCTACGGATGGACCTTCGACTCCGCCGTGCTCTGGCAGGAGCCGTTCGTGATCTACAGCCAGATCCTGGCGAACACCCGGAAGCTGACGGTCGGCCCGATGGTCACCAACCCGGGCACCCGCACCTGGGAGGTCACCGCCTCCACCTTCGCCACCCTCAACGACATGTTCGGCAACCGCACCGTCTGCGGCATCGGCCGCGGCGACTCGGCGATGCGCGTGGCCGGCCGCAAACCCAACACCCTGGCCCGGATCAGCGACGCCATGAAGGTCATCCGGGCACTGGGCAGCGGAGCGGAGGCCGACCTCGGCGGCGGCACGGTCGTCAGGTTCCCCTGGGTCAGGCCCGGCGCCCGGCTTCCCGTGTGGATGGCCGCGTACGGGCCCAAGGCACTGAAGATGACCGGCGAGGAGGCCGACGGGTTCATCCTCCAGCTCGCCGACCTCTACCTGACCGAGTACATGGTCAGGGCGGTGAAGGACGCGGCGGCCGCGGCCGGACGGGACCCGTCGGAGGTGCGGATCTGCGTCGCCGCCCCCGCCTACGTCACCGCCGACGACTCGCCCGAGGCGCTCGCCCACGCGCGCGAGCAGTGCCGCTGGTTCGGCGGCATGGTCGGCAACCACGTCGCCGACCTGGTCGCCCGCTACGGCGAGCACTCCGCCGCCGTACCCGACGAACTCACCGACTACATCAAGGCCCGCCAGGGCTACGACTACGCCCACCACGGGCGCAGCGGCAATCCGGACACCCAGTTCGTCCCCGACGAGATCGTGGACAGGTTCTGCGTCGTCGGGCCGGTCGAGAAGCACATCGAGAAGCTGAACGCGCTGCGCGAGCTCGGCGTCGACCAGTTCGCCGTGTACGACATGCACGACGCGCAGGAAGCCGTGATCGACACCTACGGCCAGAAGGTCATCCCGGCCATCAACTCCTGATCCCCGACTCGCCTTCCCCAACCCACAACCCACAACCCACAACCCCCAACCCCCAAGCCCCCCACCCCCCAACCCCCCAATCCCCTGTCCCCCCTCCCCACCTCCCCGGGGAGGGGCGGGGCGCACGCACCGCCGCACCCCGACCCACCTCACCGATTGGGCTGCCCATGACCGATACCGCTCCCACGGCCATAACGCCGTCCGCGCAGGTCACCCGCCCCGACGGGCGCGTGGAGATCGCCCCCGGCACTCCGCCGCCCAGTGGCCCCTACGCCAACGCGGACCTGCTGCCGGTCCCGGTCGGCAAGCGCACCTGGACCACGTACGACTTCTCCGCGCTGTGTGTCGCGCAAGAGAGAACACCTACTGCGCGGCAGCGTGCTGACCAGCGCTTTCGTCACCGATCGCGCCGGCCGCGCGAGCATGTGTCCGCTGTGCGCGGTTGAAGCCGCCGGGGCGGACCGATCCCGCTGGCGGTGCGCCTGCTCGCACAGCTGATCGGCTAGTCCATCGTTCGTCGTACTCCCGGGGATGAGTTGAGCCTCCCGGAGTCTGCGTCTCCACATGAGCCTTCGCGATACGAGGTGGTCCTGATGTCCCCCAGTGCAAGAACCCTGGCCGATTCGGCCGTCGCGCAGCAGGTGTACCCGGACGGCCGGGTGGCGTTGTCCGATCCGGCGGTGCTGGATGATTCGCGTTTCGCCAACGCGGACCTGGTGCCGGTCCCGATCGCGCGCCGAACATGGGGTACTTACAACTATCTCGCCCTTTGGGTGGGAATGGCACATTGTATTCCGTCGTGGACGCTGGCGTCGGGGCTGGTGGCGCTGGGGATGGACTGGAAGCAGGCAGTCCTGACGATCGCGCTGGCGAACGTGATCGTGCTGGCGCCGATGCTTCTGACAGGTCACGCCGGCACCAAGTACGGGATCCCGTTCCCCGTGTTCGCGCGGGCGTCGTTCGGGGTGCGCGGGGCGAACCTGCCGGCGATGGTGCGGGCGGCGGTGGCGTGCTGCTGGTTCGGCATCCAGACCTGGATCGGCGGCGAGGGCATCTTCCTGCTCGCCGGCAAGCTGTTCGGGCACGGCTGGTTGAACGCCGGCACGATATCGGGCACACCGTGGACCCAGTGGCTGTCGTTCGGCGTGTTTTGGCTGCTCGAGGTCGTGGTGATCACCCGCGGCATGGAGACGCTGCGGAGGGTGGAGAACTGGGCGGCGCCGCTGGTGATCGTCGGCGCGCTGGCGCTGCTGGCGTTCATGGCCGCCAAGGCGGGCGGCTTCGGCCCGCTGCTGGAACAGCCCTCCAGCCTGGGCTGGGGGAGCGGGTTCTGGAAGGTGTTCTTCCCCTCTCTGATGGGCATGATCGGCTTCTGGTCCACGCTGTCGCTGAACATCCCCGACTTCACGCGGTTCGGCGGCAGCCAGCGGGCCCAGTTGTGGGGTCAGGCCCTGGGCCTGCCGACCACGATGACGCTGTTCGCGATCCTGTCGGTGCTGGTCACGTCCGGCTCCCAGGCCGTCTACGGGGCGCCGATCTGGGATCCGATCGTACTGAGCGCGAAGATGAGCAACACCGTCGGCGCCTTGTTCGCCCTGCTGATCGTGATGGTGGCGACCTTGTCGGTGAACATCGCCGCCAATGTCGTCTCTCCGGCGTACGACCTGTCGCACTTGCTACCGCGACTGGTCAGCTTCCGCACCGGCGCGCTGATCACCGGCGTGGTTGGCATCCTGATCATGCCGTGGAAGCTGATCGCCAACCCGCACGTGTACATCTTCACGTGGCTCGGCTTCGTCGGCGGACTGCTCGGCACCGTGGCCGGCATCCTCGTCGCCGACTACTGGATCGTGCGCCGTACCCGTCTGGCGCTGGAGGAGTTGTACCAGCCCGACGGCCGTTACTGGTACATGGGCGGCTGGAACCTGCGCGCGGTGGCCGCCTTCGTGATCGGCGGTGTCCTGGCCGTCGGCGGCTCTTACTCGAACGTGGTCAAGGGCGTCAAGCAGGGTCCCTTCCCCGCGGACGGAGTCATCCCGCTCCTCAAGCCCCTGGCCGATTACGGCTGGGCCGTCGGCCTGGTTTCTGCTCTGCTGGTATACACCCTGCTCAGCCTAAGCCGTAGGCAGAACGAGCACAGTTGAACCGCGGGCCGGCCGGCGAACACGCCGGTGACAGGCAGCAGTGCGTGCCCGTCGGCCAGCCCCTGAACTTGGAGTGCGACAGTACCCGGCGTACAGCGGGTCCGGAAGCCTCGGGCGCACCCGAAAGCATTGTCCGGCGGGCCCCCTGCGGAGCGAGTTGATATCGGCTGGGAGGGCCGGGTTGGAGCCCGTGCTGCCCAAGGGACTCGTTTCCGACGATGCATCATGTGGAGTGCGTCGCCATCTGCTCGGCTGTGCTCAGTCGGCGAGCTTCCGAGTGCGCCGGGCAACTTCGTGTAGCCCGCTGCCCCTGCCGTTCTCAGGCCGGTATCTCGGCCGAGATCTTTGAGATGACGTCCGCGGCGTGCGCGTCCAGATAGAAGTGCCCGCCCGGCCAGATCCGCAACTCGAAGGCGCCGCAGGTGTGCTTGCTCCAGGCGGTGGCCTCCTCGGCCGACACCATCGGGTCCGCGTCGCCGATCAACGCTGTCACCGGGCAGGTCAGTTTCGGCCCCGGTGCGTACACGTATGTCTCCGCGGCCTTGTAGTCACTGCGGATCGCGGGGAGCACCATCGCCGTCATCTCGGGGTTGCCGAAGACGTCGGGCGCGGTGCCGGCCAGCGACCGGATGTGCCTGATGAGTTCTCGGTCGCCGCGCTGGTAGACACGCTCGTTGCGGTTGAGGTCGGGGGCCCGCCGCGACGACACGAACACATGTCCGAGCTTGACGTCGGCCGCTTCCATGCGCCGCGCGACCTCGAAGGCCACGGTCGCGCCGAGGCTGTGGCCGAACAGATACAGCGGTTGGTCTGTCAGCGGCCGGATCACCTCAGTGATCTCGTCGGCCAGTTCGGCGACCGTCTCCCGGCGCCGTTCCGACAGCCGCTCCTGTCGGCCCGGATACTGGATCGCGAGCACTTCGACGCCCGGGGAGAGCGACTTCGACATGGGCACGTAATAGCTTGCCGCACCGCCGGCGTGCGGCAGGCAGACGAGCCGGGCGGATGCGGGGCCCGCCGGGTGGAAGCGGCGGATCCACAGGTCGGGGTCGACAGCCTGCATGGGATCGGCTCTCCTTGTCGAGTGTGTCAGACAGGGGGATACACGGCGATGCCATGCTGTGCCCCCACAGGATCAGGACCACTGACTCATACGATGCGGGGCTCGGTTCCAGCGTCCCGAGTCTCGGGAAGGGCGTGGAAGTAGGCCGGGTCTGGCGTGAATGGGTCGGCCGACGGTCGAATGTGGGTCTCGCCGCACCTGTCTGCTGCTACAAGCGACCCGTCCGCCTCATCACGTAGGACAGGGTCTTTGCTCTTTTGGGAAGCGCGGCGACGGAAGGGACCAGGTGCCGCAGTGGACCCGCGGCCGGGTGACAGCGGAGAAGGCTGCTCACATCGGCGGGCTGTATCTGGGATGGCCTGGGGGCACGGTGGTCCTGTCGGTCGATGAGAAGACGCAGGTGAAGGCGCTGGACCGGACCCAGCCGGCGCTGCCGGTGACGTTCGCCGCCACCGAGAAGCGCACCCACGAGCATGTGCGGCACGGCATCACGAACCTGTTCGCCGCGCTGAACATCGCCACTGGTGAAGTGCTCGGTGAGCGCAGGCCGAGCCGGAATGGCGCGAACTTCCTCGCTTTCTTGAAGAAGACGGTGAAGACGGTGAAGCCGCACGCCGGTGAGGCGATCCATGTCGTGCTGGACAACATCTCCATGCACACCACCCCGGAGTTCAGGGCGTGGCTGGTGAAGAACCCTCATGTGTAGTTCCACTTCACCCCTGTTGGCTCGTACCTGGCTGAACCAATTCGAGAGCTGGTTCGGCATCATCACGGCAGTCGATCCGTTGCATCGCATTTTCGAGTGTTCACGTCTGATCAAGCGGATCCGCGACCAAATCGACTCCTGGAACACGAACGCAAGACCCTTCACCTGGACCGCGACCGCCGGCGAGATCCTCGCGAAGGTCCGACTCGTCGCGACCAGCTTGATGAAACGCATCAACAACAATGCGAACTGACAGAAACCGGATCACGAGCCACTGGACAGCGGGCGAGTGACCCTGCAAAAGTTACTCGGTATGAAAATCATGCATCATGAGCCAGCACCGTCTGGCCCCTTCGTCCTGGCGGTGGGCACTGGGCGGCCGGAACTCACCACAACACAGCAGCGGCTTGTGACGGTTACTGACGCCGCCTTATCCGAATATTCCCCACGCCATCTTGTGACCGCGCTACCCGGCACGCCTGTAGTGGGTGAAGTGTTCGCCCAAATACGGCTCAGTGGGCACCTCCTTCGGACAGCCGTTGGCCGGAAATGTGACGGTGGGTCGGCCGACCCGCTGTCCGGCTCCGGCAGCGGCATCCGGGTACACCCCGGCAACCGTCAGTCGGTCGGTCGCGATTGCCTTGGGAGTGCCGCATGACCAGTACCGAGGTGACGCCACGACACAGGCCGGGGCTGACACTTGGAGTGCTGGCCGGCGCGCTCGCGCTGGATGTGAGTGGGCTCGGCGTGCTCAATGCCGCCCTGCCGGCGGTCGGAGCACGTTTCGACCTGGACGACACCACGCTCCAGTGGGTCATGATTGCCTACGCCGTAACGTTCGCCGGCTTCCTGCTGGTGGGCGGCCGGCTGGCCGATGGTTTCGGCCGTCGGCGGGTGTTCGAATTCGGTATTGCCCTGTTCACGGTGGCCGCGCTGGTCGGGGCTGTGGCGCCGGACATCGGGTGGCTGCTCGGTGCGCGGGCGGTCCAGGGTATCGGCGCGGCCTTGTCGGGTCCGGCCGCGCTGGCCCTGCTGACCGAGGTGTTTCCGGCTGGCCCGGCACGCAACCGGGCACTCGGCGTGTACGCGGCCGTCGGCGCGGCGAGCTTCAGCGGCGGGGTGCTGCTGGGCGGTGTACTGACCCAGTTCCTCGGCTGGCGGTCGGTGCTGTGCTTCTCGGTGGTAGTGGGAGCGACCGTGCTGGCCGCGACGCGGGCCGGGCTGCCCGCCGGTGTCGGGCGGGGCGGACGGCTGGACCTGCCCGGTGCGATCTCGGGCACGATCGGCCTCACCCTGCTGGTCGTCGGCGCGAGCACCGGCGGCACGCTGGCATGGGGTTCACTGTGCCTCGCAGTGGTGTTCTTGCTGCTCTTCGTCGTGCGCGAGCACCGCACTGCGGACCCGGTACTTCCTCTCGACCTCTTCCGGGCATCATCGGTACGAGCCGCGAGCCTGGCGGCGTTCCTCCAGTACATGGCCTCGGTCGGGATGCTGTTCTTCGCGCCGCTGTATCTGCAGGGGATGCTGAACTACTCTCCGCTCGAGTCCGGTCTCGCGCTGGTACCGATGTCGGCGAGCGTGTTCCTCACCGCAAACTTCGTCGCCGGACACCTGCTCACCAAATACACGCCGCGCACGCTGATGACCGTCGGGCTCGTCCTGATCGGCGCAGGAACGGCGCTGTGGATGAGTACCCCGCACGAGGGTAGCTATCTGCTGCATGTGCTGCCCGGCATGGTGCTCAGCGGTATCGGCCAAGGACTGAACTTCCCCGCGATGACGTCCGCCGCGCTCACCGGCATTGAGCCGGAACGACACGCGGTCGCCGGGGCGGTGAACGTCGTGGCACAGCAGATCGGCGCCAGCATCGGAGTGGCGGTCATGGTCCTGATTGCGGCGACCAGCGATGACCGGCTCACCGGCTACCACCTCGCCTACCTCGCAGCCGGCATCGGCTGTGTGCTCGGAGCGGTGATCACCGCTATGGCAGGCCGTCGGACAAGCAGAGCCTGAAGAAACCTCATGTGGAATGGCTCGCGGGACGACAGACCACTCGGCATGGTCGGCGCGAACTGCCGATCGCTGCGGGGCGGCTGGTACCAATGCCGTGACTCTGCTGGTGATCTTGTGTGGGGCGCTGACGGGAGGCCCGTGGGATGCTTCGCCGAGAGTGTGCGGGATGACCTCGGGGCCTTGGCGCTGGTGTCAGTGCCGCCGCTACGCGATCCGCGCCGGCTTCGAGGCCACCCTCTCGGTGAACGTCCGAGCCCACGGTCTGCGCCACTCCCGCTACCGGGCCTGGCCCGCACCCACGTCCAGCAGAACCCGCCGCCGCACCACCCGCTTCCACGCGCTCTGCGCAGGCACCGCATAACCCCGCCAACATCACCAGCAGAGTCCGGCATTGGTACCCGCCCGGCTGATGCCGAGTGCCCGGACCTGCGGGTTTCATCCGGTGCTCGGGTTCGATGTGGAAGCCGATCGGGTCGTTCTCTTGGCCGAACCGCTGGTCAGCCGACTACGGACGCCGGCTGCGGTTCGTAGAAGGTGCCGTTGCGGAGCATCGCAAAGAGCACGTCGACCCGACGGCGGGCGAGGCAGAGCAGGGCCTGGGTGTGGTGCTTGCCCTGGGCGATGGGTGGCTGCGCCGGCCAGGCCGTCGTCGAAGCCGACGATCAACTCCAGCCCGGCGATGGTCTCGTCTTCGACGTCGATGGCGCGCAGGGTGCGCGGCATCGCGCGGGCGGAGTCCGCGATGATGAACGCGTCGCGGGCGTCGGTCTTCGCCTCGCCGGGGCAGGGGGCAGCGATCCGCCGCATCGTCAGGCCGGGCAGATAGGCGACCTTGCAGCCCGCGTCGTGGGCCACGCGAGCGGCAGAGCTCCGATCGAGGCGGGCTGGTCGACGCTACGGTGCCGTGCCTGGCCTGCAGCTTGGCGAAGACCTCGCGCAGTTTCGGTTCGCTGTTGGGCAGCCGCTTGCCGAACGCCTTCTTCCCGACCGGGGTCAGGGCGGTGGCGTGGTGTTCACCTTTGCCGACGTCCAGGCCGAGGAAGACGCCGATTTCGCTGATGTCGATCACGTGCACTCTCCGGTCGTACCCGTCCCGGCCTCACCTGCGGCATCAGCTGTCGGCATCCACATTACGAAGAGCCTCCCAGCCCGTGCCGGGCGTCGCGAGCCGGTGAACCTTTCCGGTCGCAGCACTGGAGAAGCGGATGACTCCGGCAGACGGTGGAGGGTCGCAGGTCGGCCGACGTTTCGTGCCTGCAGGAGAGGCGAATTACGCAGAACGCAGTTGCAGCGTCCCGGGGTTGACCCGGGCGGTGAGGGCCCCTAGAGTGCCGGGGCAGCAGTAGTTAGGAAACTTTCCTATCTGTCAGAAGGGGTGTCCACCACCCCCCTACGACGGAGGCTTCCATGAAGCGCTTTACGGCCCGTTGTCTGCTGCCCGCGGCTCTCAGCGCGACGCTCGCAGCGGTCATCTCCGCCCCGGCCATGGCCGAGACTCCGGTCAAGCCCCAGGTGGACCAGCAGACGGTCACCATGATGGACGACATCACCGCAGTGTTCGAGAACAACGCCTCCACCCCGCAGTACGACTACATCAAGAACCTGGACGACGGCTGTGGTTACACCGCGGGCTGGATAGGTTTCTGTACCCAGACCGGCGACATGTTGAGCCTGGTCAAGCAGTACAACGCCGCCGAGCCCGACAACGTACTCGCCAAATACACCGACACGCTGCAGAGGTTGGCCGACTCGGGCAGCGACGACACCGGCGCGCTCGGTGCCTCCTTCACGGACGACTGGCAACAGGCCGCCCAGGACCCGCTCTTCAGGAAACTGCAACTCCAGGTCGGTCACGACACGTATCTGACGCCCGCCGAGACCCTGGCGGCGCAGGAGGGGCTCAAGACCAACCTGGGCCTGGAGAACCTCTTCGACACCGCGCTGATGATGGGACCCGGGGCCGACGACTGCGACGGTGTGGTGAAGATCGCCCACGAGACCGACTCCGCCCTCGGCGGCAACCCCGCTTCCGGTGTCGACGAGGCCCAGTGGCTGGCCCAGTTCAACACCATCCGCCGGCAGCACATGGCCAACCCCTGCACACCGGGGCGTCAGAACGACTGGCCGGAGGCGGTCGACCGGTCACAGGCACTTCAGCAACTGGCGGACCAGGGCAACTGGGACCTGAGCGCGCCGCTGACCGTGGGCGCCGACTTCAACATCACCATCACCGACCCGCACGACTGAGCCACACCAATCGACGCAGAAGGGTCGCCGATGTTACGCGCCACAGTGCGCCAGCTGCTCACCGTGACTGCCGTCCTGCTCCTGGCCATCACGGGAGCCGGTACGAGCCACGCGGCTTCGAACGACACCAGTGGGACCGGGTCGTACGGCGGCTTCCACGAGTCGACGTGGGCCGATGCCTGGGGAGTTGCCACATCCGACGGCCTCAAGGACCCAAATCAAAACGAGGTTTTGAGGCGTCGCCAGCAGATCATCGCGCAGCCGAGGGTGACGAAGGTCCTGGTGGATGTCGGCGTGGACCTCCCAGCGGATGCGCAGGCGCCGGAACCAGTGCAGGAGGGCGAAGGCGGCTTCCACGACCCAGCGTTCCTGCCCAGACCGCTGCCGTGGTCGGTGCCGGGGCGGGCGATGACGGGACGGATGCCCAGCTCGCGGACTTGGCGGCGGTAGTTGTCATGGTCGTAGCCGCGGTCGGCGTAGAGCACGTCGGGGCGCCCGCGCGGGCGTCCGCGCTTTCCCCGGATCGGCGGCACTGCCTCGATCAGCGGAAGCAGCTGGGTGACGTCGTTGCGGTTTCCGCCCGTGACCGTGGCGGCCAGGGGGAATGCCGTGGGCGTCGACGATGACGTGGTGCTTGCTGTCCGTCCTGCCGCGGTCCACCGGCGAACGCCCAGTGGCGCTCCCGCCCTTCAGGGCCCGCAGGTGGGAGCCGTCGGCGGAGGCCCGGGAGAGGTCGAGCACCTCGCCTGCGCGCAGGCGCGCGAGCTGAAGTTCGTGCAGCCGTTGCCAGACCCCGGCGTCGTTCCAGTCCCGCAGCCGCCGCCAACAACTCATCCAGGAACCGGAGCCGAGCTCCTGCGGCAGGAACTCCCACCGGATCCGGTGTTCAGCACGAACAAGATCCCGCACAGCGCTTTGTGCTAGTCAAGCCGTCTGCGGCCCGGATGGCGGGGGCGCCGCTCCACGACCGGCAACAGTGGCTCGATCCGCTCCCACAACCCGTCCTCGACCTCCCAGGGCCTGCGTGCACCCACCCCAGCAGCCGTCACACACCCCCACACCCCCCACATCGACCAAGTCAATGCAAGGTGAACAAGATCTGACGCTCAGTCATGCCGTACTTTCTTTCTGTTGCCGGCCCTAAGGTCTCGGACGCGACGGTCCGGTGTGGTCAACCGCGGTTCGGCGGACACGCGGCCGGCGTCCCAAGGTGTGCGGACGGCAGCTCCTGACCGACCGGGCGGCAGCCGAAAAAACGTCGAGATCCGGCCGGCCCGCCAAGCCCGGCTGGTCGGCAGCGCGCGCACAACGAGGGAATCTCAATCCGCCCAATCCCCGCTAAACGGGGTCGGCAATCAAGAACGATCAGCTCCCTCGTTAGGGGCTCGATAGCCAGAAGATCGCATCTGTTTACCTTCCCATGCCCCAAAAAAGGGGCACTTGACCGCAAGCGGGTCACAAGACCACCATGCCGGCTGACTGCTGTCTTTTCCCTCATGGACAGCGGCGGCAAGCTCTGCTGGGGAACGAAAGGACCACTCGGATGGGGCGTCAGCCAGAATTCAGCCTCACGCAGCTTCTCTACTTCGTCACCATCGCCGAGACTGGAAACATATCCGAAGCCGCCGAGCGCCTCCATGCGTCCCAGTCCGCGGTGTCCGCCGCGATCCAGCGACTGGAGAGACAGCTTGCGATTCAGCTGTTCGTGCGCCACCACGCCAAGGGGGTCAGCCTGACTCCGGCCGGGAAGTCGCTCATCAAAGATGCGCGGGAGATCCTAAGGCAGGCACACGCCCTGCATCACTACAGCAGCAGGCTCCAAGGCGAGTCCGAAGGCTGCCTCGATATCGCATCCTATTACGCGATCACCTCATTCCTGATGCCGAGAACCCTCTCCCGAGTCGCCGATTCCCACCCCCGACTGACGGTGAACGTCCATGACGTTCACTCACCGATAGACCTGCTACTGAACGGCACATGCGAATTGGCTGTGACCTACAGCATCACCTCATCGGAGGAGACCAGGTTTACGGAACTAGTCACGCCCAGGCTGTATGCGCTCATCGCGCAGAGTCATCCGTTGGCCGATTTGAAAGCGGCCTCTTTGGCCGATGTGGCGAAGTATCCGATCCTGATGGCCGATGTACCGTCCTCCACTGGCATTCACGGGTACATGGAGAGTGCCTTCATGAAAGCAGACATCTCCATGCCAAAAGTAATTTCAACAACCGGATTGGAGGCCATGCGCTCTTTAGCGGGGGCAGGCCTTGGATTCATGCTGACACATCACCGGCCCCAGTCGATGGATACACCGGACGGAAGCCGAATCGCCCTGGTGACCATCACCGACGACCTCCCCCACCTGTCCATAGGAGTGCAGACGTTACGGAGCACCGTACCGACCCAGCGTGCGCGTGACTTCGTGACAACCCTTCGTATGACGGCCCAGCAGATCTACACTCCCATAACCGTCGCCTGAGCGGGGCTCTCCCTTATGTGTTCCTCTCACCTGGCAGGAGCCGGCCCGGTGGGCCGGCCGTGCACCTGGTGCGGCTTGAGGCCCAGGTCGGCGGGGATCCTGCCGGCGTGAGGGGCGGAGATCGGCACGAACAGCGTACCGGCGACCTCGGCAGCGTTGGACGCGTGCGTCCGGGCCGCGGTGGTGACCCGGCACTGTCCCGGGCACGGTCGCCGCGTGCGCGCATTGGGCTGGCCGATCGTCCGCCACCTCGGTCTCCGACACCGGACGTTCATCCTGGTGCCCTTCCTGTCTCGTTCCCGCCACGAGCGACGTCCGACCCGTACTGCGCGTGAAGTGCCCACTTGCTGCCGTCGACGGGCGTTGCTCCGGGCAGCGCGATGAGTTCGGGTTTGAACAGCGGTGCCGAGTCCATCGTAGGCTCCCAGGTCGCCAGCTTCTCGTCCTGCGGGACCTCGATCTGCCTGCCCTCGGCGAGGTCGGCGACCACCCGTAGCAGCAACCGCACACCGAGCGGAGCAAGATGCTCGCGCCACAGGCTCTGCGCGGTCGAGCCCGGGGGCACGAGCAGGTGCTCCTGGGCGGCGAGCGGGCCGGCGTCCGTACGTTCGGTGAGGTGGTAGACGCTGCCGCCCGTCACCTTGTCGCCGTCGCGGATCGTCCATCGGATCGCGTCCCGGCCGCGGTGCAACGGCAGCAGGCTGGGGTGATAGCCGATGGTGGCGACGGCGGCTCTGGCCCGCGTCCGGCGGCCGATGAAGGCGTGCGAATGTGCGGCGACGATGATGTCCACCCCGTCCGGGATGTGCATCGCGCGCAGCTCGGCCGAGTCCGTCCACTGGATGCCCCGGGGGCACGCCCAGGCACGCAGGCGGTCCCAGGACATCGCGTTGCTCTCGTCGGAATGCCCCTTGCGCAGGCGGGGGGCGGCTGCGCCGACTATCTTGTGGCCTTCGTCCAGCAGGGCATCCGCGACCTCCACCGCGAATCCCCCTCGTCCTGAGATAAAGATGTTCACTCGCGCTCCCGGCGGTCGCTGGTCGGGTGTCTGTTCAGTACGGGTAAGAGCGCTCGTCCAAGGCACAGAACCGGCTCACGACGGCTCCGGTGCCGAGGTCCAGTGCGTTGTCGCTCGGCTCGAACAGCTGGTTGTCCATCAGATGGACCAATTCCACGGGCGAATCCCGGCTTTGAGGTGGTCCGGACAGGGCCAGACGTCGTTGACCGGGGCGCGCCAAGCGGGTGTGGCGCGGCCCTGTGCCGTTGCCCGTTGTGCGTGTTCCAGGGAGACGCCTGCGTCCGGCATCGCCGTGTCCGGAACAGTCGTCGGCGCCCGCCGCCGGCGGCACGGTGACCAAGCGCCGGCGGCGTTTGCCTTCAGGCGGCGTTTGCCTTCAGGGGGTCAGAGGAAGCGGGTTCGGACCGTCGGCGTTGCCTGCCCTTGCCCACGTCCTTGTGCGACTGCCACAGCACGTGATGCCGGTGCTGGCCGGCACCGGCATCACCACTGGCCGGATGCCTGACGAGCACGTCGGCGCACTCGGAGTGGCGTTCATGCCGTCCCGGCAGACCGCCGTGACGTGCCCGCAGCGGGAAGCACCCGGACCCCCGGGGTCCGTCGGCACGACGCTTCCGGCGTGCTGGGGCAGCGACCCCCAGGCAGGGCGTGCCGGAACCCGTCGAGGTCGTGGTCCGCGCACAGGGTCGGGTCGTCCGGGTCCGGGGTGTCCGGGGTGCTCATGGTCACCAGTCCGTACGCCAGAACCGGCGCGGCTGGAACGGGTACGTGGGCAGCGGCACGCGGTGGCTGGCCTCCCCCAGATGCAGGGAGGCGAAGTCCACCCGCTGGCCGGTCACCCAGGCGGCAGCCAGTTCGGACAGCGCCTGTCCGTCGTTTCCGGACGGCACGATCCCGTTGTCGTTGCGCTGGAAGGAATCCACGTCCGCCTGCGGCGCGGCCGCGGTCTCGGTGGCCAGGCCGCGCGGGGAGTCTTCGGACAGCGCCGCGATCAGCTCCGCACGGCTGCGGACCACGGCCGCCCAGCGGCGGTCCGTCACCTTGCGGCCCAGGTTGAGGCTGAAGCAGATGTCGTCCAGCCGCAGGTCGGGGCGGGCGACCAGCCAGTCCTTGAGCCTTGCGCGCTGACGGGCCAGCACTTCGTCGTCCAGGGCGGACAGCGTGGCCAGTCGCGGCCTGCCCTCGGCCTCGGGTGCGCGCTCGGCGACGTTCGGCGGCTCCTCCAGCACCAGGTGCGCGTTGTAGCCACCGCCGCCGATCGAGGTGATGCCCGCACGGCGGATGCCGGACTCCGTCTCCCAGTCCGCCGCCTCGGACTGTGGCACGAACGGGGTGCTGGGGAAGCCGATGTCCTCGTTGACCCCGGCCAGGTTGATGGTCGCCGGCAGCTTCTTGTGGTACAGGGCCATCGCGGCCTTTATCGCGCCGAAGCCGCCCGACACCACACCGCCGTGGCCCACGTTGCCCTTGACCCCGCCGATCGAGGTGGTGCCCGTCGTCTTGCCGAACGCCATGCTCGCCGCGTGCACCTCGAGTTCGTCGGTCATCGGCAGACCGAGGGCATTGGCTTCGTACATGGACACTGTGTCCGGGGTGACGCCACCGACCTGCATGGCGTTGGCGATGCACGCGCTCAGCCGCTCGGGCTGTGCCATACCGTAGGCCACCGCGCTGACGCCGTTGTTGTTGACGGCCGAGCCCTTGACCACGGCGTAGATGTGGTCGCGGTCCTTGACGGCCACTGTCAGCGGCTTGAGCAGCACGGTGACAACACCGCTGGACAGCACGGTGCCGGTGCCGTCGGCGTCGAACGGACGGCAGTGCCCGTCCCTGGACAGGATGCGGTTCTCCTCCCACAGATGACCGCGGGGGTGCGGCAGGCGGACCATCGCGCCACCGGCGATCGCCATGTCGATCTGGCCGAGCAGCAGCGACTGGCAGGCCATGTGCACCGAATAGTGGAAGCCCGCGCAGACGGCCGCGAGGGTTATGGCCTCACCCTTCAGCCCCATGTAGTACAGCGCGTTGGACGTCATGGTGTCCGGCGACCACGCCGCGCCGGCCTCCATGGCCTCAGGGCCGACGGACACCCGGTCCGGCGGGGAACTGTAGAGCGCGGCGGTCTGCGCGTTGTTGGCACCGTAGATGCCCACCTCGCCCTCGACGCGGTCCGGGTCGTACCCGCCGTCCTCGAGCGACTCCCACGCGCTCTCCAGGAACAGCCGGTTCTCCGGGGTCATCGCGGCGGCCATCCGGTCGCTGATGCCGAACACCGACGGATCGAACTTGTCGTGGGTGTCGAGCACGCCGCAGGCCGGGACGTAGAACGGGCTGTGGATCAAGGTCTCGTCGACGTGGATGTCGTCCTTGTCGAGGATCGACAGGGACTCCCTGCCGTGTATGAGGTTGTCCCAGAACTGTTCCTTGGTGCGGGCCCCGGGCGCCCGCAGGGACATTCCGATGACGGCCACGTCACCCGGGTCGTAATCCTGCTCAGGGCTGTCGGACATGGAAGGCTCCTGCCTTGAGGGGTTCGGTGGTGGCACAGTCGCCGGTGAAGGTGGCACAGCCATGCGGCGTGGCGCGGCGGCGAGCCGACTGGACCACCTCGGAGGTTGCGTGGGGGTTCTTGGCCGCTCGATCGAGGAACTGGAGGTGCGAGGTTTCCGTCACTGGCCCGTTTCCTCGGGTTTGCTGCTCGGCGCGATGTCCTCCAGTGCCAGGTCGGGCTGGGCCATCGAGTCGAAGAGCACCGTGCGGTAGAGCGCGAGCAGTTCCGTCACGGTCTCCTTCTCCAGATGGCTGGGTTTGTACTGGACGTGGCCGAACGCCTCGCCGCCGATGTCGGCGATCGAGATCTCCAGGTCGAACTTGGCGATGTGCCTGCGCACCGCCATCGGTTCGAGCGGCAGTGCGCTGTCGGGCGCGATGGTGTCGCCCCTGCCGTGGAAGAGCTTGGTGGAGCGGGGAAAGGCGTCCGAGGACAGCCAGTTCACCGCGACGTCGAACCACGGCGGTCGGCCCTCGTCCCTGGGCGGTTTCAGGACGGACGCCAGCTGGTCGAGAGGGTAGTTCATGTGTTCGAGCAGGCCGAGTGAGAACGCGTGGACCTCACCCAGCAGGTCTCGGAAACTGCGGTCACCGGCAGGTTTCGCCCGCACCAGCACCGTATTCAGGTAGTAGCCGATGGCTGACTCCCAGCCGGGCTCGCCGCGTTGGGCGATGGCAGTGGCCAGTACGGAGTCCTTGACGCCGACCGCCCGGTTGAGCGTGGCGAAGAAGCCGGCCAGCACGACGGTGCTGATCGACACACCCTCGCGTACCGCGAACTGGCTGAGCCGGCGGGTTTCCTCGGCGCTCCAGCGGAACGTGAGGTCGCGGCCCTCGTAGGTGACACCGGCAGGGCGCTCCGCGGCGGACAGATCGACGTGGGCGGGCGGGTCGGCCAGCTGCTGCGACCACCAGTCCAGTGCCGCGTCGGCCGCCGGGCCGGCCAGCCACTTCCGCTCCCACTCGACGAAGTCCGTATACGGGGGAACCGGATTGCTCGCGGCGGGATCGGCACCCTCGTAGAACTCCTGGAGTTCACGGATCATCACATCGGCCGACGCCGCGTCCGACGCGATGTGGTGCACGAGCACAAGCAGGTAGTGGTCCGCCGGCCCACGGGTCATCAGTACGACCCGCACCAACGGCCCGTTGTCCATGTCGAGGGGCAGGTGCCCGTACTCGGCCAGTTCCTCGCGCGCCTGTTCGTCGTCAAGGTCCGAGCTGTCCACCACGATGAACTCGTACACCGGTCGATCCAGGATGACCTGGTACGGCTGGCCGCCGGCCTCGACGAAGATCGTGCGCAGCGCGGGATGCCGCTCTGTCACGGCCCGCACGGCGTTGTCGAGCGACTGTTCGTCGACCGAGGTCCGGATCCGGGCGGCCACCATGAAGTTGTAGGGCACCGAGTCCGGATCGACCTGTTGCATGAACCACAGCGAGGTCTGGCCGTGCGACGCCGGCGCCAGTTCGAGACCGAGACCGTCGGCGCGCAGCTGCTCCGGCGCCGGTGCGTCGGTGGGGTCGAGCAACCCGCGCGCGGCCAGTTCCTCCACCAGCTCTTCGGCGTCCAGCTCGGACAGGTCGTCGAGGAACGCCTGTGACGACTTGGCCCCAGGCGCCGGCTCAGCCACCGCCTCCGGAACCGGCGTCGGGGCCGGCTGCGCCGCCACGGTCGTCGTCGCCCCACTGACGATTCCGACGCAGTGGGCGACGACCTCGGATATCGGGCGGCCGTCCAGGAACACCACCGGCGACACGCGCTGCCCGAACAGCGCCTGCAACCTGTTGACGAGGCGGATCGCCAGCATCGAGTCCAGGCCGAAGTCGCGCAGGCCGGCGTTCCCGTCGAACCTGCTCACCGGTACGCCCAGCGCGTCGGCGAGCTCGGCGAGGACGACCTCCGCCACCGGCCTGTCCGCGGCCGGCCGGTCCTCCACCGGCTGATTCTCCACCGGTTTGACGTCGGCGTCGGCCGCGATCTCTCCGGCCGGGGCCGGCGCGACTTCGCGGCGCGGTGTGGTGTCCAGCCAGTAGCGGTCCTTCTGCCACTGCACGAGCGGGGTTTCCACGACCTCGACGTCGTCGGCGAACAACGAGTCGAAGGTCAGCGGGAGGCCCCTGACGTACAGCGACGCGGCGGCTCCCAGCAGGCAGCGGACATCGCTTTCGTCGCGCCGCAGGGAGTTGATCGCGTGCACCTGGGCACCACGGGTCAGCGCGATCTCCTCGACCGCGCCGCGCAACGTCTCGTGCGGGCCGATCTCTACGAAGATGCTGACGCCGTCGTCGACCAGCGCACCGACCGTCTCGGCGAACCGGACCTGGTTGCGCAGGTTGTGCACCCAGTAGTCGACGTCGGCGACCGGGTTCACCGTGCCGGCCAGTGCCGTGGAACGGAATTCGATGGTGTTGGCCAGCGGGGTGATGCCGTCGATGCGTTCACGCAGCGGCTCGATCAGCGGATCCATGCCGGGGCTGTGCACCGGCCGTTCGACCCTGATGTTCCTGGTCGAGATCCCGTCCCGCTGAAGGTCGGCCTCCAGGGCGCGTACGGCCTCGGGCGAGCCGGAGACCGCCGCGCCGGTGGGGCTGTTGACCACGGCGATGGCAGCATGCTCGGCGTACGGGGCGAGCCTCGGCAGCAGCTCCTCCTCCGGCAGATCGACCGAGATCATGGCGCCGGAGGCCGCTTTCCGTTCGAGGAGGTGCGACCGGGCGACCACGACGCGGGCGGCGTCGTCCAACGACAGTGCGCCGGCGACACACGCGGCCGCGACCTCGCCCAGGCTGTGCCCGACGACGGCGGCCGGCTGGATGCCGAGTTCGAGCCAGACCTTCGCCAGCGAGACCTGCAAGGCGAACAGAACAGGCTGCTGGAAGTCCATCTCCTCGAACCTGGCCTCGTCGGCCGGGGCGGCGAGCTGGTCGAGCACCGAGCAGCCGCCGGCCATGCGCACGGCGGTGTCACAAACCTCCATCGAGGCGCGGAACCCGGTGTGCGAGCGCATGAGCTCCCGGCCCATGCCGACCCATTGCGTCCCACCGCCGGAGAACACCAGCGCCACCCGCCGGTCGACGTTGCCGGAGACCGTGCCCGTGACGACATCGGGGTGCGACTGACCGGCGGCGGCCAAGGCCAGTCCGTCCAGGACGTCCTGACGGTTGCGGGCGAACAGCGCCATCCGTCGGCCGTGGTGGGTACGCCTGGTCGCGAGCGTGTAGGCGAGGTCGGAGACCCGCAGGCCCGGGTCACGTTCGACATGGTTGGACAACTCGCGGCAGGTGTCGGCAAGCGCGGCCGGCGTATGCGCCGAGACGGGAACGAGATGCACCTGCTCGTCGGCCGCGACGTCACCCTGGCTCGGCATGGCGTGCCGTCCCCGGTCACCCGCGAGGAACGGATGGGCCGCGACGGGAAGTCCGGCGGTGTACAGGGCGCCGAGCGAGCCGAGCAGGGTCGAGGCTTCGTCGGCGCCGCGTCGGAGCGAGGGCAGGGTCGTCGCCGTCAGGATCTCCGACACCGACCTGAGCAGGACGGGATGCGGGCTGAGTTCGATCACCGCGTCGATGTCGTGGTCGCGCAGTCTCGTCAGGGCGTCGACCACCCGGATCTCCTGACGCAGGTTGTTCGCCCAGTAGTCCGGCCCGAGCTCCGCGCCGTCGACCAGTTCGCCGGTGACGGTCGAGATCATCGGGATGCGTGTGGTCCGGGGCTCGATGCCGTCGAGTTCGGCCCTCAGGGGGGCGAGGACGTGGTCGACCAGTGGCGAGTGCGGGGCGTGGCCCATCCGCACCCGGTGGTTCGCGACGCCCTTCTCGGTCAGCCGCTGGACGAGGTCGTCGATCTCCTGCGGTGGGCCGGTGACCAGTGTGGAGTTCAGGCCGTTGTAGCCGGAGACGGTGAGCCGGCCCGTCAGGTGCTGCTTGACCTCATCCGCGGCGGTCATGACCACGATGCCGTCGCCGCGTCCGACGGCCAGCTGCTGGAGGAGCCGGCCGTGGTGGGCGGCCAGGCGGGAGGCGTCGTCGAAGTCGAGTGCGCAGGCGATGTGGGAGGCGGCGAACTCACCGACGCTCTGTCCCACGACGACGTCCGGCTCCACCCCCAGCGAGCGCCAGGCGTCGGCCAGCGCGACTTGCAGGGAGAACAGCAACGGCTGGAAGACGTCCATGTCGTCGATGCGGCCGTCAGGGGCCAGCATCCGGTCGACGAGCGAGAAGCCCAGCAGCTCCCGCATCCGCTTGTCGGAGCGCATCATGGACCGGCGGAACACGGGCATGCCGGCGAGCAGTTGCCTGCCCATGCCCACCCACTGCGAACCGTTGCCGGAGAACAGGAACGCCACCCGCGGCTTGTGTCCGGTCTTCTCTCCGACGCTCAGCCCGGCGGCCGTCGCGCCGCTGGCGAAGGCGTCCAGCCGCGTCCTGAGTTCGGTCATGTCGCGGGCGGTGGCCGCGAGCCGGAAGGCGCCGTCGCCAGGTGCCCGGCGGCAGGTCGCGCGCAGGTCGTTCTCGTCACGCAGCGCCACGACTCGCTCAGCCAGCGCCTCCCGGGAGTCCGCGGCCAGCAGCAGGAGTGAGCTCTCGGGGCGCGGCAGTTCCTCTACGGCGACGTGACAGATCGCGCCGCCGAATCCGAACGAGCTGACGCCGCCCCGGCGCGCGTCGGACCGTCGTGGCCACGGTGTCAACCGGTCCTGCACGGTGAGGTTGTACTCGTCGAACATGATCTGCCGGTTCGGGGCGGTGTAGTGCAGGCTCGGCGGCAGCAAGCAGTTACGCATCGACATCGCGAGTTTGACCAGGCCGACGATGCCGGCCGCCGCCTCCAGATGCCCGACGTTGGACTTGACAGAACCGAGCCGCAGCGGCTCCGCGCGGTCACGGCCCAGGACCGCGCCGATGGCGTTGGCCTCGATCGGGTCGCCGAGGGGCGTCGCGGAGCCGTGGCACTCGATGTAGTCCACGAGGTGCGGTGCGATGCCCGCCCGTTGGTACGCGGTGCGGAGCATCTTCTCCTGCGCCTGGGGGTTCGGCGCGGTCATGCCGTTGCTCAGACCGTCGTTGTTGGAGGAGCTGCCCTTGATCAGGCAGTACACCGGCAGGTCGCGCTCCAGCGCCACGCTCAGCGGGGCGAGCACGACGACGCCGGCGCCCTCACCGCGGACGTAGCCGTTGGCGCGGGTGTCGAACGACTTGCAGCGGCCGTCCGGGGCGAGCGCACCCATCGCGTCCATGGCGGTGTAGTAGTCGGAGACGAAGCTCAGGTTCACGCCTCCGGCGAGCACCAGATCGCTCTCGCCCAGCCAGATCGACTGACATCCCACGTGCACCGAGACCAGCGACCCGGCGCAGGCGGCGTCGATGGCCATACTCGGGCCCTGCAGGCCGAGGATGTACGAGACGCGGTTGGCGATGATGCCGTCGTGCATACCGGTCGCGGTGTGCGGGGTGATCTGGGAGTCGGGACCGCGGTAGTGCGCCAACGCGGCGTAGTCGCCCCAACAGGAGGCCATGAACACGCCGGTGTCGCTGCCAACGAGGCTGTGGGGCGCGACCCCCGCGTCCTCCAGCGCCTCCCAGGACAGCTCCAGGATCAGGCGCTGCTGCGGGTCCATCTGGACGGCTTCGCGGGGTGAGATGCCGAAGAACAGCGGATCGAACTGGTCGATTCCGTCGATGAACCCGCCCCAGCGCACCCTGTCGTTCAGGAGCTCGCACCGCGCGGCCGGCACCGGGCCGACGGCGTCGCCGCCCTCGACCAGCAACCGCCAGAACGAGGACGGGTCCGGTCCGCCCGGGAACCGGCAGCCGATGCCCACGATCGCGATGGGTTCGTGCGATCCCACACTGCGGTCGACGCTCGGGGCGGGCTCGGCCGCACGTGGACCGTCGGCAAGCGCACGGGCAAGCTCGTCGACGGTCGGGTACTGCCACATCCAGGTGGCCGGAACCTGCCAGCCGAGGAATTCGGACAACGATGCGGCAAGAGCCACCGACTTCATCGAGTCCAGTCCGTACCGGTGGACCGGTACCCAGCGATTCACCTCGTTCCTGGACACGTCCAGCAGCTCAACAACACGAGAAAGCAGAAACTCTGTTACAGCATGCAAATCTCGCACTACATGCTCTTGCGGCATCTCAGCTCCCCAGTGGGACGGATGGAATGCGATGACGGAGACTGCGGTATATCTGTTTGAGGGAAACAGCCAGGGCCGAAGGCTCTTGAAAGGACTTACGGTGCGCCTCCCGGCCGCTCCACCAGGTCAAGGCTCGTCCAGTTCCGCTCGATGTAATTCAGCGCACCCTCCCGGCCGGTACCTGAGAGGACGAGATTCCAACCGGCCGGGAGATCCAGGAAGGGCCGCCAAAGAGCATGATGCCCCTGGTCGTTGACGACCACCTGCCAGTCACCGTCATCCGCGTCGAACGGATTGCCCGTCATCGCTTCACTCCGTTCAGTTCGTTGTCGCGTGCCAGCCCGGCATGGTCCGGCCGCAATTGCACCGGCAGGCTGTGATAGCCGTTCAGAAGGTTCGAGCGGACCCTCAGCGCGTCGCCGGTCTGCTCGATGTCCAGGGCGAAATCCCGTAAAGCCATGAGGAGTTCAGATATCTCGATCTTGGCAAGATGGGAGCCGACGCAGAAATGGGGGCCGTAGCCGAACGAGATATGTTTGTTGGGCCGACGTCCCAAGTCGAACACCTCAGGTCGGTCGAAGACCCGTTCATCATGGTTGGCGGAGATGTGCCACAGGGTGACGATGTCACCCTTCGCGATGCGGACACCGTGGATCTCTGTGTCCCGCACGGCGCTCCTGCCGAAGTGCATCGAGGGGGACGCCCAACGCAGTACCTCATCGACGGCCGTATCGATCGAACAGTCGCCGTTCTTCAACCGCTGCCACTGCTTCGGGTGCGCGGCGAGCGAATACACGCTGTCGATCATGGTCAGCCGACTGGTCTCGTCGCCACCGATGATCAGGCTGTAGCAGTTGAGCACGACGTCCTCGTCGCTCAGTCCGGCCCCATCGACCGTGCTGGCGGCCAGCGTGCTGATCAGATCCTCACCAGAGGCGCTTCGCCGCTCCTCCACCAGGTCCAGGAAGTAGAGCAGGATCTCGTTGCGCGCCATCGCCGACTCCGTCTCGTCGACTTCGTCGTCATCGGCGCTCAGCGCGGTCTTCGTCTGCTTCAGCAGGAAGTCGCGGTCGCTCTCGGGTACGCCCAGCAGATTGGAGATGGTGGTCATGGGGATACGGCTGGCGATCTCCAGGGCGAAGTCGCACTCATCATTGGAGACCGCCTCCCGGACCAACTGACGGGTGTTCGCCCGCACAGCGTCCGCCACGGGTTGGAGTACACGTGGTCCCAGGGATCTCAGCAGGACCTTGCGCAACTGCTCGTGCCGCGGGCCGTCGGTGACCGCCAGCATCTTGCCCGCCCCCGTGTCGCCGCCCTCCAGCAGGGTCACGAGCACGTTGCCCCGCTCCGAAGTGAAGGTCTCGTCGTCGCGGTGGACGGCCATGATGTCCTCATGGCGTGACAGGACCCAGAATCCGCGGCGATTTCTCGTGGGCGGGTTCCAGTGGACGGGACGGGTGTCTCTCAGCCCGCGCCAGAACTCGGAAAGATCGTGCTCGGCGAACGTGGCGGGGTCGCCCAGGTCGAGGATGACATCAGCCGGTCCCGTTCCGCCGCCCCGGCCGGCCGGGGCGGCGGAGGAGCCGGCGTGACCGGCGCTCACCGGTCCGCCTCCAGGACCCGCTCCGGGCGGCGGACGGAGTCCTCAAGCACGTCCCAGCCGCTCTCCCTGTGGATGCGGTGCTCGAACGACATCATTGTCGCCGTCCGGTCCGGGTTGACCAGCGCATGGTCCACCTCGGTTTCCTCCTTACGCAGGAAGGCGACGGACTCCCGCCTGTTCAGCAGGTGGTCCCAGAAATGTTCTTTGCAGACCGTTCCGGGAAATCGGGCCGAGATCCCGGTGGTCACGGAGTCAATGTCGCCGTGATCTCGCTCTGACGGGTTCCGCATCGGTGTGAAGACCTCCTGTGCTGTGCCGGTGGCCGTGCACGGGATCGGTTCAGTCGGCCGACGGCCGCCCCCGGCCATGTACGAGGGCGCGGCGGTTCGTTGCGCGGCGCTTCGCCTCCGTGACCGCTTCGGACTCCGCACCGTCATCGCTGTCCAGCCAGTCGGCGAGTGCGGCGATTTCGCGGAACCGGAAGAGATCCGCCACCCCGACCCTCTTCCCGAACCGCCTGGTCATCTGCTTGGCCAGCCGGATCAGGAGCAGCGAGTCTCCACCGAGGTCGAAGAACGTGTCGTGGATACCGATCGTCTGCGGATCACGTTCGAGAAGTTGCGCCCACAGCTCGACGAGAGCCGCTTCGGTCGGGGTGCTCGCGGGTTCCTTCGTCGCGGACGCGACCGACGTGGGCGGCTCGGGCAACGCCGCCCGGTCGAGCTTGCCGTTGGGTGACACCGGAAGCTCGGCGAGGAACACCACCTTCTCGGGGACCATGTAGTCGGGCAGCGACGCACCCAGCCTCTTGGTGATACGGGCCTGGAGAGCCTCGTCCAACCAGAGGTCCTCGCCTTCGGCGTCCACCGCCCAAGGCTCGTCCGGCACAACGTATGCCACCAGTGAACCCGCGTGCGGCTGCCCGTCGCGCGCGTGGACCGCGACCGCCGCCGCGCGTACCTCAGGGCATCCGGACAGCCAGGACTCAGCCTCCTCCAGTTCGATGCGGTACCCGCGAACTTTCACCTGGTGGTCCGCACGGCCGATGAACTCCAGTTCGCCGCCGGGCAGGAAACGGCCGATGTCACCCGTGCGGTACATGCGTTCGCCGACCAGCTGCGGATCCGGTACGAAACGTTCCGCGGTCAGCAGCGGCCGGTTGAGGTAGCCCCGGGCCAGGCCGCCGCCGCCGAGATAGAGTTCCCCCGGCTTCCCCTCCGGCAGGGGTCGCAGCCTGTCGTCCAGGACGTAGATCCGGGCGGTGGAGCTGGGGCTGCCTATGGACGGCTCGCCGGCCTCGTCGCGCGGGACCAGTTTGAAGCTGCAGAAGACGGTGCCCTCCGTGGGGCCGTACCCGTTGAAGACTCGCTCCACCTTCGACTCGGCGTACACCCGGTCGACGAGTTGGCGGCGCACCGCCTCGCCCCCGAGGACCACGGACCGCAGCCCGGCCGGCATGCTGCCCCCGTCGAGCAGGCTCGCCATGACGGACGGCACGGAGTTGATGTGCGTCACCCGGTTCAGATGCGGACTCTCGAAAAGGTGGACCGCGCTCTCCAGCAACACCACACCGCCGCCCCGGGAGAGCGGCACGAAGATTTCCATGACCGCCAGGTCGAAGCAGATCGAGCTCACGGCGGCCACACCGCTCAGATCGCACTCCGCGAAGATCCGGTCGGCCTCGGACAGCATTGCCGCGCAGCTGCTGTGCCTGATCGGTACGCCCTTGGGCCGGCCCGTGGAACCAGAGGTGTAGATCACGTACGCGGTGTCGGCCGGAGCCGTGGCGGCGGGGGCCCGCGCCGCGCTGGACCGCGGCTCCGCGGTAACGGATCCCTCAAACAGCAGCACCTTGGGGCCGACCGGGCAGCGGTCCGCCGACGCAGGTGTGGACAAGAGCAGACGAGCGCCACTGTCTTCCACCATGAAGGCCAGTCGCTCGTCCGGGTACTTGGGGTCGAGTGGCAGATAGCAGGCGCCCGAGCGGAGGGTCGCGAGAATGGTGACGAACAGGTCCGGAGTCCGCTCGACGCAGATACCGACCGGTACCCCCGGCCGCGCGCCTTCCGCCACCAGTTGCTCGGCCAGAAGCGAGGATCGCCGGTCAAGCTCCCCGTAGGTCATCACGCCCGCGTCGGAGTAGATCGCCGGCACGTCCGGGGCCTGGACGGCGTACTCCAGCAACCTGCCGTGCAACGTTCCTGTGGTGGCCGTCACGGCTCGATTCCTTTCTGCTCCGACTCCGGAGTGCTGCGGCGGAGTTCGAGATCCGGATTGTCGGCCATCTGAAAGAGCACGGAGTGGAAATGATCGAACAATGTAGCCACGGTCTCCCTTTCCATCTTTCCATCGGGCTTGGCTTGCACCACATTTTGCGATTTGAAGCTGAACCCACCCGTCAACTCCGCCGCAAGGGGACGGGCAGACGACCAGCACAATGCCGAACATGGAAATAGGGGCTGGTTCACCTACTATCCGACATCCGGAGTCGATCTCCAAACGTGCTTTATCGATGCACAGGAACGCCTTATGTGATCTTCGATCCCCGCGTGAATTCTGATGACGGGTGTCGGGCGCAATGCCGTTTGGCCTCGGCTTTTCGTGAGGGCCCGGCGGTCGCGTCGGGTGGGCGCCGGGTTCCGCGCCTCCGGTCGGTGGTGGCCGGGTTGGGCGGCGGAGAACGGGCGGAGCCGGAGGCGTCCGGGTTCTGCGCACCGTGGTACAGCGGCGGAATGCGCGGGCCGGCGGACCCGGACGCGGTCCTCGGCCAGGCCCGCCGGCGGTGCCGGGGTCTCGGCCGGGCGATCGGAATGTGCGTGGTGTCGGCGGCGAAGCGGGTCACGGGTTGATCTCCTCGATCTCCGCAGGCCCTCACGCAACGGTGCTACACGACAAGGGACATGGCCCTCGCGTCGTCCGTGTCGCGGTCAGCAGGCACCTCGTCCCGTATCCCCGTTGGCGGACAGCCCGTCGCGCGGTGGAACGAGGGGGATGCGCGCGGCGGCGAACGAGTACTCGGCCGTAGGGTGCGGCAGGGCGGTCCGTGGAATGTCGGTGACTCCGGTACGCGGACCGCGTTTTCGGACGAGCCGTTCATGGTAGTAGTTGATCGCCCGCTGGTTTTCGGGAGGAGAAACATGACTGGGCATGAGCCCGCAGGCCGCCTGGGCGCGGAGTTCTTCGCCCCTGGGAGCTCCTTCGCCGAGTTCGTCCGCGCACACCGGCCGGAGCTGCTCAGCCTGCACCCGGTCCTTCCTGAGGGGGTTCGGGCTGCGCCGGACCAAGTGCCGCATGGAACCACGGTATTGGCGCTCACCTACCGCTACGGAGTGATGATCGCCGGCGACCGCCGGGCGACGATGGGGAACCTCATCGCCCAGCGCGACTTGGAGAAGGTCCACCCTACGGACGACTACACAGCCGTCGCGTTCGCCGGCACCGTGGGCCTCGCGATCGACCTGGTGAAGCTGTTTCAGGTCGAGTTGACACATTTCGAGAAGATCGAGGGCATCCCCATGACCCTCAACGCGAAGGCGACCAGGTTGGCCACGATGGTCCGGCAGAACCTCGGCCAGGCCATGCAGGGGCTCGCCGTGGTTCCGCTGCTCGTCGGATACGAGCCGTCCGCCCCCGAGGGAAAGCGCGGCCGCATCTTCAGTTTCGACGTCACTGGCGGTCCGTACGAGAAGGGCGACTTCTACGCCGAGGGCTCCGGATCGCCCTACGCCCGGGGCTCGTTGAAGAAGCTGCACCATCCAGGTATGTCCCGCCGTGACGCGGCCCTCGCCGCGCTCCAGGCTCTCTATGACGCGGCCGACGACGACTCGGCCACTGGTGGCCCGGACCTGAGCCGCCGGATCTTCCCCATCGTCGCGGTGATCACCGAAGACGGCTTCGAGCGCCTCTCCGAGCAGGAGACAGAGGACCTGAGCCGCGAGGTGGTCGCACAACGCCGGCAACAACCGGACGGCCCGGTCGCGGCACTGTGAACTCTGCCGTCGGGCGTGCCCGGAGGCCGGGCGGATAAGCGTCGGCCAGGACGGCGTCGAGGAGCCTGTTCCGGCGCCTCCGCGCCGGGTTTCTGGTTCTCGTTCTAACAGCTGACAGCTGACAGCTGACAGCTGACAGCTAACAGCTAACAGCTGACACGGCAGGTCACCCGCGCGAGCGCCCCTGGAACGACGGCGAAGCGGGTCTCGGCGCACAAGGCCGTATCGAGGGCGTCGAGGACGACTCCGGTCCATGTGCCGTGGCCGCGGACTGGCCAACGGCCGCCCGGAGAAGTCGTCCGCGACGAACGCGACGTGGACGACCCGCGACCGGCTCGCAGCCGGAATCCACGGTCGGCTCGCGAGCCCGTCCCGGCGTGAAGGCCCTGCGGCACCTGCGGGTCGTGTCCCTCGTTGCCGAGCCTGGGCGAACCTCATGCGGCGGCACGGACGCGGGCGATCGACTCGTCCCGCCGGCTGAGAACGCGTCAGCCACGCCGCTGCGCTGGCCCATCCGGCAGGGCGAACATGATGGCAAGGGCACAACGGGGCTGCTCCCTTCCGGCCGGGCGAAACGGGTTGTTCACCCAATCCCTCGATCCACACCATCGACAACGTGCGATTGATTGGCACCGGATGTGTCGGCATGATCGCCACAAGGGGAATCCGCAGTAAGTGCTGTCGGCGCTTGCTCCGCTGCGGCCAAACCGCACACTCCGGCCCGCGTGAAGGGTGTCGATGATCACTCACATAGCTCTCTTCAAACTCAAGGACGGTTTCGAGCGGTGCTCACCGGAGGTCATTGAGGCCGAGAAATTAGCGAGGAATGTCGGGCACAACGTCCCCGAGCTTCTCACCTGGCGCACGGGTTGGAACACAGTCGTCCGTGACATCTCTTACGACTTCGCCGTCATCGGTGTATTCCCCGACGCGGCGGCCCTGGAAAGATATCAAGTCAACAGTTTTCATCGTGCCTCAGTGGACCTGTGGCGGAGCATCTCCGACTGGGTGGTAATCGATCTGAACGACGCGTGAACCGCTCCTTACGAGTCGAGTGATTGGAGACCTGGGTGTTCACCCAATACGATCCCGAAGCAGGGGCTCTCACATGCGAGTTGCGTGACCAGTTCGACGCCTTTATCGCAGGAGAGTGGGATGCGGCGAGGCTGAAATCCCATCAGACGCGGCGGCTGCGCGAAGTCGTGGCGTACGTACGGGCCAAATCCCCCTTCTACCAGGAGAGACTGGCAGCTCTCACGGACGATGAGATCTCCGCACTGAGTGTCGACGACCTGCGGACCCTTCCGTTCACCAGCAAGGAGGACCTGAGGAAGGCCCAGCTCGACATTCTGTCTCTGCCGGCCTCCCAGGCCTGGATCTTCTACGAGACCACCGGCACGACCGGAGCGGCGACGCCTTGCCCGCGCACGAACTCCGACTCCATTCACAACAACACTGTTCTCACCGCGTACTATCGCGACATTCTTGCCCTGTACGGGGACCGCCAGGTCATCGGGGTCTCAGGTCCCACCGAACTGCACGCGACCGGGGACACCTTCGGCGATGTCTGCCGTAACCTGGGCCACGGAGTTGCCAAGATGTGGCCGCACTCTCCGCTGGTTGGTTTCGACCGCGCGCTGGAGCTCATGCGTGCCCTGCCTTTGACCGGGCTGTTCTGCACTCCGGGCATGGCCATGAGCCTCGCTCAGAAGGCGGTGGACGCGGGGTTCGACCTCAAGCGGGACTTCTCGCTCGACATATTGATGCTCACGGGTGAGTTGATGTCGCCCAGTCTGTTGCGGAACATCGGCCAGGTGTGGGGCGCCGAGGCACGCAACTGCCTCTACGCCTCGCAGGAGGCGTCGGTGCTCGCGGCGGCCACCGCGGACGGCTTGCTGCGCACCGCCCCCCTGATCAACCACTATGAGGTGATCGAGCCCGAGGGCACCGAGCCGGTGGCCCCGGACGCGGATGGCGTTCGATGCGGCGAACTCGTCGTGACAAACCTTTACGCGGGAGCCAAACCACTCATCAGGTACCGCACCGGCGACATGGTCCGGATGACCGACCCCGGTCCAGAATCCGCCGTACCGGCCTCGGCGCTGGAGGCCATCGGACGTGTACGTGACCGGCTCCGCCTCAACGGGCATCTCGTCAATGGATACGACCTCGAAGACCTTTTGCTGCGCCGATTCCGAGGCTATCTGGACTACCAGATCACCGTGGATCAGGACGGCCTCAGCACAGACGTACTGTCGCTGACATTGAAGGCCGGTCCCGATGGCAACCACGGGGATGCCTTCGAAGACGCCGTCGAGGATTGCCGCCGGGAGCTGGACACCCCCCTGACGGTCACGTCCGGTTCTCCCGGCCCCGTTACGAGTACCGGTGCCATGGTGAGCTGGAAAGCCGCCCGGGTCGTGGACCTGCGTGCCGAGTCCTCGATCGAGAACACGTCGGCCGAGCGCATCGCGGCGGCGAGGGCTCGATGACCACCCATCACCCGGACCACGCCGCAACCGGCCCGGACAGGCATTCGGCACCGTGGATCGGACTCGGGGCATGGGCCTACGACCGCGGCGAGTTCGCTTCGGCGACCGAGCCACGGCTGCCACTGTCCACCCAGGCGCTGCACTACGGCACCGGCACCTTCGAGGGCATCCGCGCCTACCGTTCCGACCAGGGTCTTCTGCAGCTGTTCAGGGTGGGCGAGCACTACGAACGCATGTTGCGTGCCTGCCGGATTCTGCGCATCACCGACATCCCCACCGAGGTCGAGGACCTCATCGCCATCACCGTTGAGCTGATCCGGCGCAACAACCACGACGGCGACGTCTACGTACGGCCGCTGGCGCACAAACTCGCCCTGTTGCCCGACGCGCCCCCCGGCGTCTCGCTGTCGGGCGTCTCCGACGGGCTGTCCATCACCACGTTTGGCTTCCCGTCCTCCGGGATCGCGAAGGCGGCACACTGTGGACTCAGCACTTGGCGGCGTCCGCCCTGCGACACCCTGCCTACCCAGAACAAGATCACAGGTGGTTATGTGACCAGCGCGCTGGCCACTGACGAAGCCCGTGCCGCCGGGTACGACGACGCACTGATCCTGGACGGCTCGGGACATGTGGCGGAGGCGACCACCGCGAACGTCTTCGCCGTGGTCGCCGAACGGGTCCTCACCCCGCCCGGTACGAGCAACATACTGCCCGGCATCACAAGGGATACCTTGATCACGCTGTGCCTGGAATCCGGTACGGAGGTCCTTGAGCGTGAGCTGAGCCCGTCGGACGTGTTCACCGCTGACGAGGTCTTCCTGTCCTCCACGGGCAAGGGCGTGGTCCCTGTGGTCAGCCTCGCGGGCCGAGTCATCGGAAACGGTACCGTCGGCGAGGTCACCCGCCGGCTCGCCGCACTCTACGACGCGGCCACGCGGCATGCCGACGCAGCCCATCCCGAATGGCGTCTTCCCGTGGACCTTCCGGAAGTCCGCAGTACCCCCGTCTCACAACATCGCCAGCCCTCAGGGAGCAAAGCATGACGCTGTTGAGCTTCACGGCCCTCCTACGTGACTCGGACCTGGTGTCGGTGGGCACCCTCGGACCGCAGGGCACAAGCAGCGAGGCCGCCGCGAGACACTTCATGCGCCTGTCCGGATCCGACGGCTCCCAGCCCTCCGTCCACCTTTTCGGCACCTATGAGGAAGCGGGAGCCGCACTCCGCGGCGGCCAGGTCACGCACGTGATCGTGGCCAACGCCTACAGCGAGGTCAACGAGTTCTACATGGACCCCGACCTGGCACTGGCCAACGTGTTCGTCATGGACACTCCGCTGTACGGCATCGCCGCGCCGCGCAACGGCACGGTGCCGGACTCCCCGACCATCGCGACCCATCCCGCGCCCGAAGCGATCATCGGCCAGCTGCTGCCCCGCAGCCACGCCACCCACAAGGTGATCCACTCCGCCTCGACCAGTGCCGCCGCGCAGGCGGTCACCGACGGCATCGCCGACCTCGCGCTCACCACCGTTCCGTCGGCTGAGCTGCACGGCCTGGAATTCATCTCCGACACCCGGCCGATCCTGATGGTCTGGTCGGTGTTCACCCGGGCCGAGCCGACTGTCCGGACGGCATGAGAGCCACGGCACACGAGACGAGTCAGGAGGAGACTCCATGTTGCTGCTGAGTGGAGACCAGGTACGAGAGGCGTTCCCGGTGGCCGAGGCGTACCGGGTGGTGGCCGATGTGATGCGCCGCTACAGCGGGGGCGAAGTCGTCCAGCCCGTGCGCACGGTCCTGTCGTCAGGACGTGACACGTCACTGTTCGCTGCCATGCCCTGTCATGTCATCGGCGAGTCCGATTCCGGCTACGGGCTGAAGGCCGTGCTGCACGCCCCTGGCAACGCGGCGCGGGGACTGCCGACGCACGTGGGTGTGGTGGTGGTGTTCGACCCTGAGACCGGTCAGCCGCTGGCCATGCTCGAGGGTGCGGCGGTGACCGCGCTGCGTACGGCCGCCGCGTCCGCCGTCGCCACCGACGCGCTGGCCCTGCCCGATGCCGGTGACCTGGCTCTGATCGGTGCCGGCACCCAGGCCCGCAGTCACCTCCTCGCGCTCTCCGAGGTCAGGGAGCTGCGCCGGGTACGGCTGTGGAACCGGGGTGCGGCGCGCGCCGAGGAGTTCGTCGCATGGGCGTGTACTGAGGCCGGCATCGTCGTCGGGCTGATGGACACGCCTGCCGAGGCGTTGTACGGCGCAGACCTGGTGTGCACGACGGTGGACACGGCCGAGCCCGTCGTGAACGCCGGGCACCTGGCCGAGGGAACGCATGTCAACGCGGTCGGATCTTCGGTGCCTGGCAAGCGCGAACTCGACGCGGCGGCGGTGGCGTCCTGCACGGTGTTCGTGGACAGCAGGGAAGGTGCTCTGCGCGAGTCCTCGGAACTGGCCGCCCCGGTCGAGGCGGGCCTTGTACCGGCCGACCGGCCGCTGCCCGAGATCGGCGAGGTGCTGCTGGGCAAGCACCCTGGCCGTACAGACCCGGCCGAGCGCACTCTCTACAAGTCGCTGGGGATGGCGGCCCAGGACGTCGCGTCCGGCTTCGCTGTCGTACGGGCTGCCCGGCGCCTCGGCATCGGTACGGTGACCGACTTCACTTGCTGAACCCCTGGAGACAACGGAGCTGGAGAGTATGACCGCATTGCTGATCGGCAACGTCGGAGTCATCGGCGACGAGGAACGTATGGCGGAATACCGTGCGAAGGTGCTCCAGACACTGGAACTGTACGGCGGCGGATTCCTGGTTCGCGGCGGTGAGTTCGAGGTGCTGGAGGGCGACTGGCAGCCTACGCATTTGTCGATCATGGTATTCGCGACGGCCGACCAAGCCCGGCAGTGGTACACCTCCCCCGAGTACCGGGACATCGTCCCGCTGCGAGACGGCACCCATATGGACCTGATCCTGGTGGAGGGCGGGTGACCTCAGCCGCGGTCGGCCGGCGCACCCGGGCCTTCTCCCAGGTCGACGTGTTCACCGGCGAGCCCTTTCTCGGCAATCCCGTCGCAGTTGTCCTCGACGGCGACGGGATCACCGACACAGACATGGCCCGGCTCGCGAACTGGACCAATCTCTCCGAGACGACGTTCGTGGTACCGCCCTCCTCCAGTGAGGCCGACTACGGGCTGCGCATCTTCACCCCGGGCGGCGAGATTCCGTTCGCCGGCCACCCCACGCTCGGCTCCGCCCACGCATGGCTGGAAGCGGGTGGTGTCCCGACGTCGCCGGGGAAGCTCGTCCAGGAGTGTCCGCTCGGGCTGATCGATGTACGGCGGTCCGGCAGCGGTCTGAGTTTCCGCGCGCCGAGCCTCAAGCGCGACGGTCCACTGGACTCAGGACATCTCGACCGGATTGCCCGGGGGCTCGCCATAGGCCGGGAGCGGATCGTCGCCCATCAGTGGGTGGACAACGGGCCGGGCTGGGCTGCCGTGCAACTGGCCACCGCCGAGGAGGTCCTGGCGCTGGATCCGGACAACCGTCACATGGGCGACCTGATGCTCGGCGTGGTCGGCGCCCACCCCGAGGGCTCACCCGTCGCATTCGAGGTCCGAGCCTTCGCCATGCCTGCGGGCGTACGAGAGGATCCGGTGACCGGCAGTCTGCAGGCCGGTATCGCCCAGTGGCTCATCCGCGCCGGCGCCGCCCCCCGCTGTTACCGTGCCGCGCAGGGTGGCCGTCTCCGTCGGCAGGGCGTGGTGACCATCGAGGCCCACGATGCCGAGGTGTGGGTTGGTGGCCATTCCCTCACCTGTGTACGTGGCACCGTCGATGTGTGATTCTCGTTCCGCCGCGTGACGGCTGCCTGGCGAAGGAAGAAGATGTGCCTGCTGACCCGCGATGACCGGAGTTCCCGCGCTTCCACCCCTCGCGAGCGGCACGGCACGTCTGAAGTGAATCCTCCCACGTGGCCTGCCGACCGTGTACGACTGGCGGGTCGCGCGTCGGCGGCGCGTGGCCCGTGGTTGCGGGACGGTACGGTGTCCTCTGCGGGCAGCCCCGGCGGATGAGCCTCCCGCTGTTCGACCAGCCCTCCAGGCCGGGCGGGGGAGCGGGAGCGGGCCACCGCCTGACGCCACCGCGCGACGGCATCGCGGCGCGAGGCCCCGGTGGACGGTCAGCTCTGCGGGCCGTTCCCCAGCGCGGCCACCGCCTCCCTGGCCGCCTTGATGGCGCCCGTGTTGATCTCGTCGGTGCCGGGAGCCTTCTTCGTCTCGAAGTCGCTTCCGTTGTACGTGACGACCACGAGCGCGTTGCCCGCGCGGGCCATCACCACACCCTCGCGGGTCTGCTGCTTGTCCTCGGTGGTGAGGTTCACGACGGAGTAGGCGCTGTCCCCGAGCCCCGGAACCGCCCCTCCGCCGCCCTTCTCGGAAGTCCGCTCCTGGTACGACTTCTGCGCCGTCCCGTCCGAGTCCATGATCTCGAAGGACACGTCGAGCCAGCGGTAGTCGTAGCCCTTGAGCGCGTTCCACGAACAGGTGCGGCGCGCCTTCGTGTCCGTCGACGGGATCTCCTTGCCCGCCGTCTTCGCACCCGGCACCAGGGCGGTGATCGTCTTCGTGGTGATGCTGGTGCACGGCGCGGGCGCGGCGGCGTACGTCCTGGACACCGCGGTCGAAGAAGGTGCGGAGGGCGAGGAGGGACCCTGGCCGTCGGCGGAGTGCGACTGCTGTTGGGCGGCGTTGTGCCCGCCGGCCGGAGACGCGGCGAACGGACCGGACGTCAACGCCCAGCCCGCGCAGGCGAGTACGACGACCGGACTCAGCCGCGCGGTGAGCGCGAGCGACAGGGGGAGATCACGCACGGCGCACTTCTCGTGTGGGGACGGACGGTGCGGAGACGGTCCGCACTGCGGACGGGACCACAGTGTCACACGACTCCCTGTGGGGCGAAAGGGCGAACTCGCTCCGTGCCTGCGTGGTGACAGCCACGCGCAGTTGCCGGGTCGTCCGTCCCCTTATGTCCTGTGCCACGCGCGCCGTTCACGCGGGCGAGGTGAACTTCGCGGGGGTCGGCTCCTCGCCGGTGACCCTGCCGTCGGCGAGCCCGTTCCGGGCGCGGAAGGACTCGATCAACCGATCCATGACGGCCTCGCGGGGGGAGCCCGGTCTGCCGGCGCAGCGGGTCCACCCGCTTCTTCGAACTCCTGGTGCCCTTCGGACGGTTTCTCCCGTCCGGTCCGCAGCACCTCGAGCATCTTGCCGACGTCGACGTCGACGTCGACGTCGTACGGCATCGTCATGTGGTGCAGTACGGCGCCCGGTCCGCCGCCCGTACCCCCGACCCGCTTCTGTGCGGGGCCCGCGATCTTGCCCTGGCCGGTGGCGATGCGGTCGGGCTCCCACTCTGCGCCGGCCGGCAGGTGCTGCAGACCTTCAGGAGCGGCGGAGCTCAACGCGGTGGAAACGGTGACCGATGGTCAGGAAGAGGTCGTCCAGTTCGAGGTCCCGGAGTTCGGCAGCATACTCAGTGATCACATCGGGAGGTTTCCCTGGTCGCTGCCACTATCGGCGGTGGCACACGTTCGGGGGTGGACTCGTCCGCAATACGCCTGGCGAGGTTGTCGACCGAGGCGATGTGGATCATGGTATCGGAGCTGGCGGTGAGGGTCTCGTAGCCGCGGGCGAGACGGCGGTGCATCATGATCCAACCGATACTCCGCTCGACCATCCAGCGCCTTTTCACGACGTGAAACCCACGGGTGTCCGGGTTGCTGTTGACGACTTCGACATCGATTCCGAGGCGGCGCCGTGCTCGACGGCGGCGTTCTTGAAGCCGGTGTCGACCAAGCTCTTGGAGATGGTCGGGGACGGCGTCACTGCCGGGCCTCCGGGAGTCGGCCAGGACCAGCCAGCCACGGCCAACAGCACACTTCGGCCGTCGGGCCGGCTACGTGCCTGCGTGGACTCAAGGCCCCTCCCGTTCGCGTCGTCCCGGCATGCCCCGCACCACCACCAGTGCCACGATGGACGTGGTAGCAGTGACGCGTGCTCGACGAGGTACCCGAGCGCGTCACCCACTGTTGAAAATGGGTATCGGTCAGGCAGGTGCCGGAATCCCGGCCGCGAGCATGCGGCGGATCCGGCGGGCGTTCGGGCTCCAGCCCCTGGCGGAACGTCGATCTCGCGCAGCATGAGGAGTGCGCGATGACGAAGCCGGTCGCGATGCCCCAGGGAGTCGACACCTGTCGGCGAAGAAAGTCAGGCCGCATGAAGACACCAGGGCGCGTTGGCAGGCTGATGCTCGACGACCGGGGCGGTGTCGTCGAGTGGAGCCCGCAGGCCCAGGATCTGCTCGGTTATCCGCCGGAGGAGGTCCTTGGCCGCCCTGTGACGGCGATGCTGGACCTCGCGACGCAGGCATCCCGGGGCACGGGGGGACCGGTGGCCGCACGGCACCGCGACGGTCACCCCCTCGATGTCCGTGTGCATGTGTGGCCCGTGGTGGACGAGGATGGTGCGATGCGCTGGTCCGTCCACCTGACCGCCCCCGGGCCGGCCGAACACGAGGACCTCGACACGGTGCTGCTGCAGACGCTGCTGACCGAGTCGACGCTCGGCGTGCAGGTCGTCGACCCCGATCTGCGGATTGTGCGCCTCAATCTCGCGGGGCCGGTGCCACGCGCTCTGGGTGGTGAGCAGGCCATTGGGCGCCAGGCCCGTGAGGCCGTACCGGGACTCATCGGCGAGACCGAGGAACGGCTACTCCGCTGGGTGATAGACAGTGGACAACCCGTGACCGACTTCGAGCATGTCGGCCGCCCTCCGCAGGACCCCGATCACGACCACGTGTACACGGTCTCGCTCCTGCCGCTCAGGGGCGTCGACGGTACCCGCCTCGGAGTGCTGATCAACTCGACGGACATCACCGAGAAGCACCGGGCACAAGGGCACCTGAAGCTTCTGGTAGATGCTGGGGCCCGCATCGGCACCACGCTGGACGTGACGACGACGGCCGACGAACTGGCTCTCGCCTCGGTTCCCGCCCTCGCTGACATGGCTGCGGTGGATGTGCTGGACGAGGTGTTCCGGGGTGAGGCCCCACCACCAGGCCCCGTCAGCGCCTGGGCCCCGCTGCGACGGTCTGCCTTCCACGCCGCGCGCGGGCTGGACGCTCCCACCGCCGATGAACCGGGTGGGACGGTCATGGCGTACCCGCAGTCCTTCACCTCGTGCCTGACAGATCGGCGGCCCCGCCTCGTGGCGCAAGCGGAGATCGCCAAGGAATGGGCCGCTGGTGAACCCAGCCGGGTCGAGCTGATGCACAAGACAGGAGTTCACTCCCTGATCGTCGTGCCGCTGATCGCCCGTGGGGTGGTGCTCGGAATGGCCAGCTTCTACCGCTCTCACACAACCGAGCCATTCGAGCAGGACGAACTGGCTCTTGCGGCCGAACTCGGTGCCCGTGCCGCCGTCTGCATCGACAACGCCCGCCAGTACACCCGCGAGCACAGCACCGCGCTCGTTCTGCAGCGCAGCCTTCTGCCGCAGCGTGTACGGGGCCAGCACGCCGTGGAGGTGGCCTGGCTGCACGAGTCGGCTGAGGGCTCTGGGGAATGGTTCGACGTCATACCGTTGTCCTCGGCCCGGGTTGCCCTGGCAGTGGGGTGCATGGCCGGGCACGGCATCGACGCGGCCGTGGCAATGGGACGGCTGCGCACCGCCATCAACACGCTGTCCGCACAGGACCTGGCACCTGACGAACTGTTCGCACGGGTCCACGACCTGGTCACTGGCCAGCCCGATGACCCCGAAGGCGACCCGAGCGGTGACCCCAGCGGGAAGCACATGGCGGGCGCCACGTGTCTGTATGCAGTCTACGATCCTGTATCCCGTCGCTGCACTTTCGCTCGCGCTGGCCACTCGCCGCCCGTTCTGGTCAGTCCCGATGGGCTGGTCGAGATGCCCAGTGTCCCGCTCGGCCCGGCTCTCGGAGAAGGCCACCCACCGTATGAGACCGTCGAGATGGAACTGCCCGTACAGAGCATGCTCGCCCTGTGCACCCCCAACCTCCTCCAAGACGCCGACGGCCATCCGGACGCTGTGCCTCCCGATCTGCGCCGTATCCTCGGCAACCCCCACCGAACGCTGCATGACACCTGCGACGCGGTTGGCCGCAACCACCGGCCCTCCGGGGACGACGGCGCCCTCCTGCTGCTGGCTCGAACTCACTGCCTCGGCGATGACCAGGTCGCAACCTGGACCCTGCCGAGCGATCCCGCCGTCGTCGCCACCGCCCGCACCCTGATCCGTCAGCAACTGGTCAACTGGAGCCTCGAAGAACTGGATTTCAGCACCGAACTACTCGTCAGCGAGCTGGTCACCAACGCCATTCGCTACGGGGTCGACCCGATCACGCTGCGCGTGATCCGAGAGCGCACCCTGGTGTGCGAAGTCAGCGATGGCAGCAGCACCGCTCCCTACCTTCGCTATGCGTACGCAACAGACGAGGGCGGCCGAGGTCTTTTCCTTGTCGCCCAGTTCGCCCGGCGATGGGGTACCCGCCACATGGCCCACGGCAAGACGATCTGGGCCGAACAGAGCCTGCCCTCAAGGGATCCATCCCTCGAGGAACGAGAACCCGCACAGATATGAGCCCGCCGGCTGGTCCGGATCGACTCCACCATGGTTCGCGAACCGATGTCAGGCCGGTAGGCCGACGGCCCGCTCGCCGCTGCGGCGCTGCTGGATCACTACTGCCACGACCAGCAGGGCGCCTTGGGCGATGTTCTGCCAGAACGAGTTGATGCCTTCCACGGTCAGACCGTTCTCCAGCGCCCCGAGCAGCACGACCGCCAGCAAGGTGCCGCCGACTCCGCCTCTACCGCCTCGTAGCGCGCAGCCGCCGAGCGCCGCCGCGGTGATCGCCTTGAGCTCCAGGCCTTCGCTGCCCGAGGTGGGCTGCCCGGACCCGGTCCGTGCGGTCAGCAGGATGCCGGCCACCGCGGCGACCATGCCTATCAGCGCGTACACCGCGATCAGGTACTTGTTGATGTTGATGCCCGCGAGGCGAGCGGCGGTGTCGTTACCACCGATCGCATAGATGTTGCGGCCGATGTCGGTGTACTTCAGGAGCACGTGCACTCCGAAAGCCACCAAGATCAGTATCCACACCATCACCGGCAGCCCTGCGATCTTGCCCCGGCAGAGGAAGAGGAAGACGCTGTTGTTCAGCACGTAGCCCTGCGCGGCGCCGTTGGAGATCAGCTGGGCCACGCCTTTGTATGCGGCCAGGCCGGCCAGGGTGGCGATGGTGGCGTTCACCCGCCCGTACACGACGATGACGCCGTTCAGCGTGCCGACCACCGCGCCCAGGGCGACCGCCGCTCCCATGCCCGTCAGCGCGTCGGAGCCGCTGGCGGTGAAGGCCATGGCGCTGACCACGGAGGCCAGGCCGGCCTGGGAGCCGACCGAGATGTCCAGCCCACCACAGATGATCACTACGGTCTGCACGACCGCCAGGAGACCGGTGACGGTGACCGCCTCCATGATCACCTGGAGGTTGGTCCAGCTCAGGTAGTTGTCGTTGAGCAGGCCGAAGAGCGTGAGCACGGCGGCCAGTCCCAGACCCAGACTCAGGTTCTGGCCGCCGACCGCGGCCAGTAGTGAGGAGGGCCGGGCGGATGTCGTGGCGGGGGTGCTCTCCGTGCCTTCGGGGAGAGTGGTCGTACTCATGCTGCGCCTCCAGAAGCAGACAGGTGACGGGGACCCACGCCGCTGTCGGCGAGGTCGTCGGCCATGGCCAGGGAGAGGATCGCTTCTTCAGTCGCTGCGGTCCGGGAGAGCTCGCCGGTGATCCGGCCGTTCTGCATCACCACCACCCGGTCCGCGAGACCGAGGACCTCCGGCAGCTCGGAGGAGATGACCAAGATCGCGACACCCTGTCCGGCAAGGTCGGCGATGATCTGATAGATCTCCGCCTTGGCGCCGACGTCGATGCCCCGGGTGGGTTCGTCAAGGATCAGCACCTTGGGCTTGCGTGCGAGCCAGCGTGCGAGCACCACCTTCTGCTGGTTGCCGCCGGAGAGCGTGCGGACCTCCTGCTCGATCGAGGGGCTGCGCACCCGCAACTGGGTCGCGTACTCGCGTGCCACCGCCTTCTCGGCCTCGCGCCTGACAAAACGCCAGCGGCGCAGTCGCTCCAGCACCACCAGCGAGGTGTTGTCCCGGATGGAGCGGTGCAAGAACAGTGCCTGTGCCTTGCGTTCCTCGGGTGCCAGGCCCAGACCGGCACGGATCATCCCACCCGGGGTTGTCGCAGCAACCTTTTTCCCATTGATCCGCACCGTTCCGCTGCGGATGGGACGGTCACCGGCCAGGGCGAGCGCCAGCTCGGAGCGGCCGGCCCCGATGAGGCCGGCGAGGCCGACCACCTCGCCGGCACGGATCTGCAGGCTGATTCCCGTCACATCTTCGGTGCTGAGATCCCGGACCTCCAGGACCACCTGGTCGGTGGCGACCTCATCGCGCACGAACATCGCTGACAGGTCACGTCCGACCATCAGCCGGACGAGTTCGCCCTCCGAGGTCGTCCGGGCGTCCAGCACCCCCGCCAGGGCACCGTCGCGCAGCACCGCGATCCGGTCGGCCAGTTGGAAGATCTCCTTCATCCGGTGCGAGACATAGATGACGGCGACGCCCTGGTCGCGCAACCGGCGGATCAACGCAAACAGCGCGTCCACCTCCTGGTCGGACAATGAGGAGGTCGGCTCGTCGAAGGCGATCACCTTCGCCTGGCTTGTCAGCGCCCGCAGGATTTCCACCAACTGGCGCTGGGCCGCCGTCAGTTGCGAGCCCAGCAGATCAGGGTCCAAGACCCGGGCGAAGCCGAGCCGCTCCAGGTCGGCGGTGATCCGCCGGCGCAGTTCGGCCCGGTCCAGGCGGCGGCCTGTCAGGCGAGGCAGCGCGCCGACATAGACGTTCTCGGCCACCGACACGTGCGGGATGATCTCTGGCTCCTGCGGGATGATCCGGATCCCCACTGCCCGCGCGTGCGCCGGGGAGGGAAGGGCCACCGGTCCGGCTTCCACGAGTACCTCGCCGTCCGACGGCTGGTGGTCTCCGGTAAGGATCTTCAGCAAGGTGGACTTGCCCGCCCCGTTCTCCCCCATCAGGGCCGTCACCTGCCCCGCCGGAAAGTCAAGGGTGACCCCGGACAGCGCCCGGACGACACCGAAGCGTTTGCTCACCCCCCGCACCCCTGCCCCGCCCGGGGCCGACGGATCATGTTCCGGGGCAGTCGCGCTCTCCACACCACTCATCAGGGTTCACCTCCGGTTTCTCAAGCTGGTCATGGGTTCGGGACCACAGATGCCGTGGCCCCGGCCGCGTCCCGCAACTGGCTCAGTGGCACGTGAGGCCGGAGGTCTTCCAGTTGGTGGGGTCCACCATGGTGGTCGGGGCGAATGCCTCCGCGGGGAAGGCCTTGCCGTGCCGGAGCTTGTCGACCATTGTCTGCACAGCCAGGGCGCCGACATCGCGGCCGTTGATGAACAGCGCGGCCTTCATGCCTGATGCCTTGTCACTGCCCCAGTCCTTGCACGCGAGGTAGGCGCCCAGGCCAACGCCGATCACGTCACCGGCAGTGAAGCCCGCATTCTGCAACGCCGTCACCCCGCCCTGGACGTTCTCGTCGTTGCATCCCCACAGCGTCCAGTGCTTGACCTCGGGATGGGCCGTGATCGTAGCGGCGATCTTGTCCTGGGCACCGGTCGGCGTGTTGTCGGTCGCCACGTCGATGTTCTGGACGGCGGCGCCCGCCTGCTTGCTGAACGCTTCCTTCGCCGCCTTGACCCGGTCGCCACACACCGTGACGTCCTGTTTCCAGGCCGAGATGATTCTTGTGTCGGCCGCCGTCCAGCCGGCCTTCTTGAACTGCTCGGCGGCGCGCTTGCCGACCTCACCGCCCATCTGGGCGCCGCTGAACCCGATCCGCGGGATCAGGTCCGATGCGGCACAGGACGCCGGAGCCGGACCGGTGGCGCAGATCTGGTCGTCGGAGGTGAGCAGCGGGACATTGGCGTCCTTGGCCGTCTGGACCACCTGCGGTCCCACCGCCGGGTCAGGCACCACGATGATCAGTCCGTTGCTCTTCTGCGCGATCGCCGACTGTACTTGGCTGACCGTCTGGTTGGCGTCGTTACCCAGGTTGACCACCTTCAGGTCAACGCCGAGCTGGGCGGCCCTGGCCTTGGCGCCGGCCGCCTCATCGATGAAGTACTGCTGGTCGCCCTGCTTCTGCAGGTAGGTGATCGAGATCTTCCCTTTCACCGGGGCAGCACCTCCTTGCGGGGCGGTCGCTGCCTTTCCGGTCGAACAGGCCGTCAGACCGACAGCCAGAAACAGGCCGGCCGAAGCGGCCAGACGTCGGCTGTGCATGGTGGACGTGAAAGACATGGTGTGCCTCCTTTGAGCGTGCCCGGCTCCAGGAAGACCTCGCGCTGGGCATCCCGTGCCTCTTGCGGCTTCAGCCAGGCTTCCGGTCCGGATGATGGGTGGGGCGCCCGGAGAGAAGCCTCAAAATCAGTCAGAACTCAACAACTCCGAACGGGTGAGAGTCATGAGAACCCCCGCCGCCGCCGTGCGTCAAGCCGCTGGCGGGGTAGGCCGGCTACGCCAGTCCAAACTGTCAACCGCCACCACGCCAAGGCCGATTCCAGAGCGGAGAGTTGACGATGTGTCGGATCCTGTCCGCCGTGCCCGCGCCAGGCAGGACGGCAGGTGGAACGCCACCCCGAAACCGCTCCTGGCCGGCCCATCACGGGCACATGGCCCTTCGGGCGGACCGTGACGCCGCACCAGGGCAGGGCCGGCACGGCTGGGGGCGAGGCCGGGAAGGAATGCCACCTCCGAGCGGCCAACGCCCCGTCGTGCGGTTGCTTTCCGTCACCTCCGGAGGTCGCCATATCGGGCGAAGGGCCCGGCGCAACCGGCCATGCCGGCCCGGGCCGCCTGCGCCGATCAGGCCGCTCCGCCGCGCCCGCCTCGGCCTGACCATCTGCTGCACCTGAAGATGCTCAGAGGCGACGGCCCGTTCCGCTTCCTACGAGTCGCATGCTCAACACCCGGCGAACCCGCTCGGAAAGAGCCGGGCGCAGGCAGCCAAGACTGGAACGACGCATAGGGGCTCACCAGGGAGGATGGCTCCCCCTCATGCAGTATCGCCGCAGTGGCGCGGTAACAAGGCCGGCAACTCGGGCCGCCACCCCGCCTCACGCCTCGGCCGAAAGACCGGCTGTGCATGCCGCTCCTGCGGACAGGGGCCCCTCCAACGGGACCTGCAAAGGAGACAGTCCAAGCCTCAGGTCACATCTGTCCCCTCACGGACGAGGCGCTCGCTCATCGGCCGAACCCTCAGTGGACCGTCCACCGGCACCCGCGGCGAGTCGAATTCGTCATGCACCGCGTAACACCCTTGACATCCATAAGTCACAAGAGTCTTATACAGCCACATGTTTGACTCCGTTTAGTTCTAACGGAACATGAGGTGCCGTTGAGCGGCCAGCCCGCCCCCACGGCCCGACTGCCCCATCGCAACCAGAGCAGGCGCTGAGCTCACCCTCGATCGAGCCCGCGAGTCGAGTCACCCCTGCCCTGCCCCAACAGCGTGCAGCGTCGGGTTCGGACGACGGCACTGACGTCCCTGTGCTCCCAGAGCGCAGTTTGACGGCACGCCGGCTGGTCCGCGCCGGCAACCGCCTGCATTCCCAGCCCTTCCGTGCCGCGTTCCGGACGACATAGCTGCACACCCATCGGGAGAAACCATGCGACAAAGAAACTCCAGTGCCTGGAAGCGCGCAGCAGCACTGCTCTCAACCCTCTCCATCGCGACCGGTAGCTCAGTGACCGCCGCCCTCGCGGAGAGGACGACCACAGCTGCCGACCCAAACCCCGCAGCATCCACCCCACCGATGGGATGGAACAGCTGGAACGCCTACGGTTGCGACATCACCGCGCAGAAGATCAAGGACGCCGCCAAGGCCATCGTGGACTTGAAGCTGGACGAGGCCGGATACAAGTACGTCGTGGTCGACGACTGCTGGGCGGCAGCCGAACGCGACAAAGACGGGAATCTCCAGGCGGACACCGACAAGTTCCCGAACGGGATGCAGGACCTGGGCGACTACATCCATGGCCTTGGCCTGAAGTTTGGCATCTATGCCGCCCCGATGGACAAAACCTGCGCTCAGCGGCCCGGTAGCAAGGATCACGAAGAGCAGGACGCAAAGACATTTGCTGCCTGGGGAGTTGACTATCTCAAGTACGACTGGTGCGACAGCGGCGGCGACCTGGACTTCCAGAAGGCGCACTTCGCCAAGATGCGTGACGCACTGGCGAAGGCCACCACGCGGCCGATCGTCTACAGCATCAACCCCAACTCCGGGGGGCACTACCCCAAGACCGGCGAGACGTTCGACTGGTCCGGCATCGCCAACATGTGGCGCACAACCGAAGACATCACCAACAAGTGGGACACCGGTCACCGCAACGACTACCAGATGGGCATCAGGAACATCGTTGCCATCAACAGTCAGCAGCGCATCGCCGAGCAAGCCGGCCCGGGCCACTGGAATGATCCGGACATGCTGGAGGTCGGCAACGGCACCGAGCTGACCGCTGCCGAGCAGCGCACCCACTTCAGCCTGTGGGCGGAGATGGCCGCGCCGCTGATCATGGGCAACGACCTGTCGCACGCAAGCAAGGCAACCCTCGGGATCCTCGGCAACGCGGACGTGATCGCCGTCGACCAGGACCCTCAAGGCAGTCAGGGCACCGTGGTCTCCGACACCGGCGGGCTGATCGTCATGGCCAAGCCATTGCAGAACGGTGATGTGGCCGTCACGCTCACCAACACCACGGGAACCGACGCGACGATCAGCACGACCGCGGCCGGCATAAAGATCGAGGGCCCCACACTCACCCTCACCGATCTGTGGGAGAAGGACACCGCGAAGAAGACCAGGACCGTCACCGACGGCAGGATCAGCGCCTCGGTGCCGTCCCACGGCACCGTGATGTACCAGGTCAGCAGTGGGACTGCGGGTGGGGTGCCGGTGAGTGCGTCGGTCAGCGCAGGAGAGCTGACCATGACCATGCCGGGACGGGCGAAGGCCGATCTGCCCGCGGTGAAGTTCGGCCCCGCCGCCACCACCAGCGGCCCCCTACCGGCCATCAGGGTCCGCGACTACCGCGGCGGCAGCACCGGCTGGTCCCTGACCGGGCGTCTCAGCGGTGACCTCACCTCCACCAACAGGCACCACATCCCCGCCGCCGACCTGCACTGGAAGCCGACCTGCACCACCGCCGCAGGCAGCCCCACCACTTGCATCCCCGGCACCGAAGGCCCGCTGGGTACCACTGCCTCCACCCTCGCCGCCGCACCCGACTCCACCGGCACCGGCACGGCCACCGGTGGCGACTTCACCTCCGGCGCCGGCCTCACGCTGAACGTCCCCGCCTACACCCCGACCGGCACCTACAAGACCACCCTCACCCTCACCCTCAGCTGACCCACCTCCGTACTGCCGCCCTCGCGAGAGGGCGGCAGTACGGGCCGTTCCAAGCCCAGCTGTTACACGAAACGGCCCACCCCTTGCTCTCCCACGAAAGCTGCACGCCCATGACCACAACGCCACCCAACGGACACCGGCGCCGGGCACACCTCCGCCGTGTCGTCCTGATCACCCTGACGCTGCTCGCAGCGCTGCTGACCGGTGCTCCGCTCACGGCCCCGGTCGCACACGCCGCCGACAACGGCACCTGGGCCGTCTACCCCACCCCCGCCGCCGGTGCCGCCCCAGGGTCACGGACCTACTTCACCCTCGACAGCCGGCCCGGAGCCATAATCAAGGACCGCGTGACCATCGCCAACCTCAGCGACCGTCCCATGACCTTCAGGGTCTACGGCGCCGACGCCTACAACACCCCCCGCGACGGCGGCTTCGCCCTTCGGGGCGTTGACGAGCGGCAGACCGACGTCGGCTCCTGGACCAAGCTCACCACCGGCAGGGTCACCGTTCGGGCCCACAGCCACACCGACCTCCCCTTCACCCTCACGATCCCCGCCAAGGCCACTCCCGGCGACCACTCCGGTGCCCTGGTCGCCCTCGACGCCGCCGTCGAGGGCACCCAGAAGCAGGGCGGCCTCACCGTAGGCATCCAACGTGCCGTGGGTGCCCGCATCTACCTCCACGTCAAAGGCCCTGTCCGACCCGGCCTGGCCGTCGAAGACCTCCGTATAGACCGCCACACCCCCACCGTGCCCTTCACAGGGTCCAGCAGCGCCACCATCCACTACAGCCTCGTCAACCGCGGCAACACCCGTCTCCAGCCCCGGTTCGAACTCACCGCCACGGACCTCTTCGGTCGCACCACCCTGCACATTCCGTCCCGCAACCTGGCGCTGACACTCATGCCCGGCCAACACGTCGAACTCACCGAACCCTGGCCCGACGCACCCCAATTCGGCCGCCACAGCCTCACCCTGCACGTCACCACAGCCGGCGGATCCGCACAGGACACCGCCCACGCCACCCTCACCATCATCCCCTGGCTCACCGTCACCCTCCTCCTCGTCCTCGCCGCCGCGGCCATCACACTCCGACGCGTACGCCGACGCCCGCGAATTCACCCCGAGACCGCCTGAACACCGGCGGCCAAAGCCGGGATGCCGTGGCACGGGCCTGCATGCGACGAACCGCGGGCACCGTGTCGAGGCGGGTCCCGGAAGCGGAAGGCCGGCCGGTCCGCCGAGGTCGGACGGCAGTTGGTGGACGGTGAGCCAGGATCGGGCGGCGATCAGCTCCTGCATGGTGCGGCTGACGTGTGTGTTACGCGTTGTCCACACCAGGACGACGGGGCCGCCGAGCTGCTGGTGTGCGGCATCCGGCAGGCGGGCGCAGCCGGCTTCGGTGAAGCCCTTTCGTCGGCCCTTCGCCGCCTTCACCGATCGGACAGGCCGGCCGGCGATGAAGGTGTGGACGTACCACTTGTTCGTTCCGCGCTTGCGGCGCCACTGGATGTGGAATCCCAGGAGGCCGAACCCTTCGCTCGGGCGCACCACTTGAGTCTTGGCTGCTGACAGCCGCAGCCCCATCGGGGCAGGAACCCGGGCGAAAATTCCCGCACCGCGGCGCACGCAGTGGTCGAGAACGAGATCCCCACGCTCCACGAGGCGACCTCATCGCCAAACAGATCTCCCCGCAGCACCGGCTGACCGTGTACCTGCAGGCCGGGGCCGGGCTGCGCATCAGCGAGCCCCTCGCCGTCACTGCCGAATGCCGACGCCGTGACTTTCTCCGCGTGCGTCGCCAGGTCAGCTCCAAGACACACCGAGAGTACTGCGCAACCCGCTTCGTTCCTCGACGAGGAGATCGACACGCACCTGCGCAAGTGGGGCGCGGTGACCACATCGGGCCTGGAGGCGCTGTGCGCGCCACGGCAGCGGGTGAAGGCACCATGCCCACGGCGACGACCCACGCGTACCACTTGCGCAGGGCACTCAAGGACGCGCGGGCATCGGCACGCCGGACGGCCGCCCGAAGCGCAAGCCACACGGCCTGCGCCACTTCTTCGCCCCCACCGGCCTCGCCCACGGCATCCCGATCCACGAGGTCTCTCGCTGGCTGGGCCACAGACCGCTCGAGATCACCGTGGACGTCCACGGGCACCTCGTCCCAGCCTCCTGGGACCGCTGCCGGACCGTCATCCAGGCCGCCCTGCGCCCGGTGCGCCGCGTAGCCCGTGGGACGGCGCCTGGTGAGCCAGCTCGGCCAACTCGGCCACCAAGTCACCCTGCAAGCAGAAGGAGCAGCCTGACCAGCGGCTACGGACACGGGATGGGGGGTTTCGAATCAGTTCGACGGGGTGGTGCTCGGCATCGGGGCGCCGGAGGGGCGCTGGGGGAGGAGGGGGCGGCAGATCTGGAACGCCTGGGCGGTCCTGGGGTCGGTGGTGTTCAGGCCGCGCAGACCGTGGCCGGGGGAGGCCGACGGCAGCGCCACGCCGTGGTCCTTCAGGCAGCTGGCGAAAGCCTTCATCGACAAGCTGTCGAAGTTCCCTCGCCCACCCCCTCCGTTGAACTGCGGGCGCAGCGCAGCGCACGCCTGCATGGCCTTCTGGCGGGCGGGGTCGGCCGAGCCGCCGCCGCTTCCGAAGCCGCCGAAGCTCCCGCCGCCGAAGCCTCCACCGCTGGGACGGCCACTCGGCCCGCCGCTGGGGCGCGCCGGAAGGGTGACGCCGTGCTGGGAGAGGCACTGGCGGTAGGCGGCCATCTGCTCGCTTCGTGCGCCCGTGGATGCGGACGCCGAGGGCCCGCTCTGGGCCGTGTTGGCCGACGTCGTGGACGAACAGGCGGTCAGCATGATGGCGCCGATGGTGAGGACGGCGGCGGACATGGCGGATCGGATGACGGGTGGCCAGGTGGGGGTTCGGGTCATGGCCGGTCTCTTCTCGGGGTGGTCGTCGGGATGGCGGTACGACCCGCGCGGGTGTGCCGATCGGGCCCGTGACTGAACAGCACGAAGTTGAGGAGTTTCTGGGAACCGGCTGAGAGTTCCCGGGGAGTCCGTAACCTCCCGGGCCCTCCGCACCGAGTAGGCCGGTCCGTTTCCGGCCGGTTCAGGGGGGATCGGGGGACCCGTGGCGGGGCGGCGTTGTCAGGGAACTCCCAGATTTCTCCCAGGCGTTGAAGGGGATGGGCGGAGAGCATGCCGCGCCATGAAGGTGCTCCCACGGCGGCCCAGGGCCGTCCTGACGAACTCGGCGCTCGGCGTGGTGCTCCTCGCTGCCGCCGGCGGCGCCTATGCGGCGGTCAACAGCGACAGCGGCCCCTCCGTCCCCACTGGCTCGCGCACGGCGACGGTCGTCCGCGGCACGGTGCTGGCGACGGTCTCCGGGTCCGGATCGCTGACCTCGCCGAGCGACGCCGGGGTCAACTTCACCACCGGCGGTCAGCTCACCGAGGTCGACGTCAAACCCGGCGACCGCGTCACCCAGGGTCAGGTGCTGGCGAAAGTGGACCCCGAGGCGGCAAAGGAGACCCTCGCACAGGGTCAGGCATCGCTCACCGCGGCCAAGGCCAACCTGACCAAGGTGGAGGAGGGACAGCCGGCCGCCACGTCGTCGGGGTCCGGCGGTATGTCCGGCAACACCTCCGGCAACGTGCACGGCGGCGGCTCCGGAGCGGGTTCCGGCGGCGGCTCGGGCAGCGGTTCCGGAGGCGCCGTCCGTGGCGGAGCGACGGGCCCCTCGTCCGCCACCCCCTCCTCCCGCCCCTCCTCGCCCGGCGGCGCCACGCACAGCCCCGCCCCCACTTCGACTCCCAGGCCGTCGTCCAGCGCGTCGGCGGGTACCGGTTCCGGCGGCGCGCGGGCCCAATACGCCTCCTTCGAGCAGGCGGTGCCCGCGGCGGCGGCCACGACCGTGGATCCGGCGCAGCTGGCGCAAGCCGAGGCCCAGGTGACCCAGGCGCAGAACGCCGTCGAGGCGGCGCAGCGCGCGGTCGACGGGACGGTGCTGACCGCCCCCGTCGGCGGCACGGTGGCGTCGGTGGCGGCCAAGGTGGGCCAGACGGTCTCCGGAACGGCCGGCGGATCGGGTGCCGGGTCGGGCTCCGGTTCCGGTTCCGGCAGCAGTGGCGGTTCCGCGGGCGGCTCGGCGAGCCCGAGCGGCTTCGTGGTGATCACCAATCCCACCGGGATGGAGGTGACGGCCGACTTCTCGGAGGCCGACGCGCTCAAGCTCAAGCCCAGCCAGGCGGCCACCGTCACCCTGAACGCCGAGCCCGGCAAGGTACTCAACGCCAAAGTGCTCTCGGTCAGTTCGCTCCCGGTGGCGAGCGGCTCAGGGGCGGGCGGGGGCGGGGGCAGCTCGGCAGGCGCCGTGCAGTACGCCGCCACTCTCACCCTCACCGGCTCGACCGCCGGCCTGCGTACAGGGCTCAGCGCGAGCATCCAGGTCGTGACGGGCGAGGCGTCCGGCGCCCTCTACGTGCCGACGGCGGCGGTGAGCGGCACCGGGACCAACCGCACCGTGATGGTCGTCGAACCGGACGGCACCACGCAGCGCACCAGCGTGACCGTGGGCCTGGAGGGCGACACCGACGACCAGATCACCAGCGGTCTCACCGCGGGCGAGCAGGTGCAGATCACCAGCGTCTCCCAGAGCGGCAACGGCGGCTTCCCAAGCGGCGCCTTCCCCGGCGGCTTCGGCGGCGGACGCGGCGGTTTCGGCGGACGCGCCGGCGGAGGCGGCGGAGGCGGCGGAGGCGGTGGCGGTGGTGGCGGTGGCGGATCCCGCGCCGGGAGCGGTGGCGGGGGTGGCCGCGGATGAGTCCTGCCCTGCGGCCGCGGCCGCGGCTGCGCCGGCGCCCGGCGGACGCTGCCGCCACCGACCTGGCAGCCCTTGGCCCGCGGAAGGACGCCCCCGTGATCGAGGTGCGGTCGCTGCTCAAGACGTACGGGCACGGCGAAGCGGCCGTGCACGCGCTCAGCGGTCCGCACGACCCGGTGACCGGCGAGGAGCTCGGTGTGGACCTGACGGTGGAGCAGGGCGACCTGGTGGCGGTGATGGGCAGTTCGGGGTCGGGCAAGTCGACCCTGATGAACATCCTCGGCTGCCTGGACACGCCCACCGCCGGGCGCTACCTGCTGGACGGCATCGACGTCGGTGGACTCGACGAGCACCAGCTGTCCCTGGTGCGCAACCGGAAGATCGGCTTTGTCTTCCAGTCGTTCAACCTGGTTCCGCGCACCCCCGCGCTGGCCCAGGTCGAACTGCCGCTCGCCTACGCCGGGGTGAAGCCCGCTGAACGCCGGCGGCGCGCGCTGGCGGCGCTGACACTGGTCGGGCTCGCCGACCGCACCGGCCACCGCCCCAACGAACTCTCCGGAGGTCAACAGCAACGGGTCGCGGTGGCTCGGGCACTGGTCACCTCCCCGGCCATGCTGCTCGCCGACGAGCCCACCGGAAACCTCGACAGCCACAGCACCGCCGAGGTCCTCGCCGTCATCGACCGGCTCAACGCCTCCGGTCGCACCGTCGTACTCATCACCCACGAGGGCGAGGTGGCCCGGCACGCCAAACGGGTGCTCCGGCTGGTTGACGGCCGCATCGTGGACGACGTACGGCAGGCACCGGTCGACGGGCCGCCGCCCGGGCTGCGGGACCCGGCCCCCGTGGCGGCGCGGCCCGCGCACGCGCCGACGGGAGGCCACCGGTGAACCCGTGGGAGACGCTGAGGTTCGCCGTGGGCGGGCTTGCGGCGAACAAGGTGCGTTCCGCGCTGACCATGCTCGGGGTGCTGATCGGCGTGGCGGCGGTGATCCTGCTGCTGGCGGTGGGCAACGGCTCCTCGCAGGCGGTGAAGGAATCGATCGAGAAGCTGGGCACCAACGCCCTGACCGTCTCTTCCGGCAGCGGCTTCGGCCGCGCGAGCACCGCGACCGCGGTCAAGCCGCTGACGGTGGGCGACGCCAGGGCGCTCGCCGACCCCGCCCAGGCGCCGGACATCGCGTCGGTCGCGCCCGAGGCCTCCACCTCGCAGACCGCGCTGTACCAGGGCACCTCGCACACGGTCGGCCAGGTCGTCGGAACCTACCCGGCCTATTTCGAGGCATCCAACAGCAAGGTGACGCAGGGGGACTACTTCAGCGCCGACGACGTGCTCAACTCACGCAAGGTCGCCGTCATCGGGTCGACCACGGCGACCGACCTGTTCGGCACGGCCGACCCGGTGGGGAAGACGATCGTGCTGGGCGGGACGCCGTTCACCGTGCTCGGCGAGCTGGCGACCAAGGGCGGCACCGGCTTCCAGGACCCGGACGACGTGGTGATCGCCCCGCTGCCGACCGTGCAGAACGCCTTCACCGGCTTCGGTGCCCTCAGCCAGATCCTCGTCGAGGCCAAGTCGGCTGCGGCCACCACACCGGCGCAGAACGAGATCGCCACCGTGCTGATGGGGCAGCACGGGATCACCGATCCCGCGGCACTCGACTTCCGGGTCGCCAGCCAGGCGTCGCTGCTGACAACCCAAGCCTCGACCACGCAGACCTTCACGGTGCTGCTCGGTGCGGTGGCTGCGATCTCGCTGTTGGTCGGCGGGATCGGGATCACCAACATCATGCTGGTGACCGTCACCGAACGGACCCGTGAGATCGGCATCCGCAAGGCGATCGGCGCGCCCAAGGGGGTCATCCTCGGGCAGTTCCTCGCCGAGTCGACGCTGCTGTCTCTGATCGGCGGCGGCCTCGGGGTGGCCGTGGGGCTCATCGGCTCACGCTTCACGATCGTCGGCATCAAACCGGTGGTCATCCCCGAGTCGGTGGTCGGCGCGTTCGCCATCGCGGTGGCGATCGGGCTGTTCTTCGGCAGCTACCCGGCCAATCGCGCCGCGAGCCTGCGGCCCATCGAGGCCCTGCGGCACGAGTGAGCCCCGATGACGACTTCAACGCGACCGCATGGACAGGGAGAACCGGACATGGCCCGACGCCGCATCGACCTCATGAAGGGCGAGGCCCACGCCCCGGCGCCCGACGACACCCTCGCCGGTCTTCCGGCGGTGCCCGTCGTGCCCCAGCCGCTGGGCCCCTCGCAGCCCGCAGGCGAAGAAGACGCGACCCGGCCGGACGAGACCCTCGCCCCCGAAGAGATCCTCGCCGTGCCCCCAGACGCGCGGGACATCTCCGCGGAGCTGAGCGCTCCACCGCGGCGTGCGCTGCCCTGGCTGACTCTGGTGCTGGCCGGCGGGGTCGTTGCGGCGGGTGCCTTCGCCGGCGGCGCGCTGGTGGAGAAGAGCCACCTCCAGGGGTCCTCGTCCGGCGCCCGCTCCACGTCCGCGGCGGCCCGAGGCGGCGCGGGCACCGCAACCGGTCGGCCGTCCGGCGGCGGCCAGGGCGGAACCGGTTCCGGTACCGGTTCCGGTACCGGCTCGGGGCCCGGCGGCTCAGGGACGACCGTCGGCACGATCAAGCTCGTCGACGGCAGCACGATCTACGTCACCGACGCCCGGGGCGACATCGTCAAGGTGACCACCGCGGGCTCCACGAAGGTCACCGAGGCGCACAGCGGCAAGGTCGCCGACCTGCAACCGGGCCAGACCGTGATGGTGCGCGGAACGCAGAACGCCGGCGGCGACATCGCGGCGACCACCGTGTCCGAGGGCGGCCTCGGCGGCGGCTTCGGCGGCCAGCGCGGCGCGAGCGGGGCGGGGGGCTGAGGACGTTCACAGCCATCTGGCGTACGGTGCAGCAGCCCATCCCCACGACCGGAACCACACCACGGGCCAGGAGCACCATGGATACACCCGAGGCCAGTCTGCTGGTCGTCGACGACGAGCCCAACATCAGGGAACTGCTCTCCGCCTCCCTGCGCTTCGCCGGGTTCAAGGTTGCCTCCGCGGCCTGCGGCGCCGAGGCGCTGTCTGCGGTCGCCCGTGAACGCCCGGACCTGGTGGTACTCGACGTGATGCTGCCCGACATGGACGGCTTCACGGTGGTGCGACGACTGCGCGAGGAGGATGGCTCGTACGGGAGGCCGGCCGGGGCGGGGGAGCGCGCCCGCCTGCCCGTGCTCTTCCTCACGGCCAAAGACGGCGTGGACGACAAGATCAGCGGCCTGACGGCGGGCGGCGACGACTACGTGACCAAGCCGTTCAGCCTGGAGGAGCTGATCGCCCGGATCCGCGCCATCCTGCGCCGGACCGGGGGCCCTGCCGACGACGGGCGGCTGGTCGTCGCCGACCTCGAACTCGACCCGGTCGGCCACCAGGTGCTGCGGGCCGGCCGCCCGGTCTCGCTGTCCCCCACCGAGTTCAAGATGCTCGGTTACCTGATGGCCAACGCCGGCCGGGTGCTCTCCAAGGTGCAGATCCTCGACCACGTGTGGGCCTACGACTTCGGCGGCGACCTCAGCATCGTCGAGTCCTACATCTCCTACCTGCGCCGCAAGGTCGACTCCGGGGCGGACGGCGCACTCAAACTCATCCACACGGTGCGTGGCGTCGGCTACGTGCTGCGTCGCCCCCAGGGCTGACCGCGCATGCGCGCCCACATCGCGAGGACGACACGGCGACTGGCCGCCCTTCGTCCCTTCTCCCTCTCGCTCCGCTCCCGCCTGCTGCTGCTCGCGGTGACGCTGGTCGCCCTCGGCCTGGCGGTCAGCGACACGGTCGTCCTGGGGGTCGTCCGAGGCCAGTTGGTACACCGGGTCGACCAGCAGCTCCAGCGGTTCGGAGAACCTCTGGTCCGCCGAGTGGCCGCCGAGGGCACCACTGCCCATCCTCCACGCGGCGGTGGCCGGCCCTGGCTGCCGAGCCAGTACGTGGTCGCCTTCGCCGCCGCCGACGGCTCGGTGACCCGGCAGGTCCGGCTGCCGGTGGCCGCGAACGATCCCCGACCGATGTGGCCCGTTATGAACGCCACCGCACTGCGAGCCCGCATGGGCCACGCCTTCGACGTACCGAGCGACCACGGCGGCGGCGAATGGCGGGTGCTCATCCTGGCGGTGCCCCGCAGCGCGGGCGGCGACGGCACGGCCCCGGCGGATGCCACCGTCGCCACCGCACCGGCCGGTGTAGCCGTGGCGGCCTCGCTGGACCAGGTCTCCTCCACCGCCGCCCAGCTCCACACGGCGTTCTTGCTGATCGGCGGGGCCGTGGTGACCCTGCTCGGGCTGGCCGGCTGGTTCGCGGTACGGGCCGGGCTGCGCCCCCTGCTCCGCATCGAGGCCACCGCAGCGGAGATCGCCGCGGGGCGTCCGCTGTCGCAGCGCATGCCCGCGGAGTCGCCGCGCACCGAGGTGGGACGATTGTCCACCGCGCTCAACAGCATGCTGACGCAGATCGAGGCCGCCTTCGCCGCCCGCGCCGAATCCGAGGAACGGATGCGTCGCTTCGTCGCCGACGCCAGCCACGAGCTGCGCACCCCGCTCGCCGGGATCAGCGGCTTCGCCGAGCTGTACCGGATGGGCGCGCTGCCGGACGCAGCCGACGTCAAGCGCACCATGGCCCGGATCGAGAACGAGGCCGTGCGGATGAGCGGCCTGGTGGACGATCTGCTCACACTGGCCCGCCTGGACGAGCAACGTCCGCTGTGCCTCGCGCCGATGGACCTGCGCACCCTCGCCGTCGACGCCCTGCACGACACCACCGCGCTCGACCCGACCCGGCCGGTCTCCCTCACCGGCCCCGGCAGCGCGGACGCGCCGCCAGGCCCCGCGCTGGTGCTCGGTGACGAGGCGCGGCTGCGCCAAGTGGTCGCCAACCTGGTCGGCAACGCCGTCGCCCACACCCCGCCCGGCACCCCGGTGCGGATCGGCGTCGGCACCGGGGACGGCCGCGGAATCATCGAAGTGGCCGACACCGGACCAGGGCTGACCGCAGAGCAGTCCGCCCGCGTCTTCGAACGGTTCTACCGAGCCGACGCCTCCCGGAGCCGTCAGGACGGCGGCGGTGCCGGGCTGGGCCTGGCCATCGTCTCCGCCCTTACCACGGCCCACCAGGGCACCGTGGAGCTGCAGACCGTGCCGGGCGAGGGCGCGCTGTTCCGTGTGTGCCTGCCGTTGATACCGGCACCGGAGCCCGAGCATGACTGACGTGCACGTGTCAGGCGAGCTTCATGGCGCCCCTACAGCGAGCGCCCGCAGCGCTTCGAGTACCGGCCGACGCAAGCCGGGATCGAGCTGGAACCGGTGCTGATTACCCTCAAGGAGCTTGCCGCCGCGAAGTACGGCCCCGGAGTCTGCCCCGGATGCAGCAGCACCAGCAGCGTGTGTGACCTGCGGACCCGACTCGTTCCGCCGGCCGGCCGGCCGTCCGCTTCCGACAGCCGGGTTTTCGCCGGCACCGGCCAGAACGGCCGAGGCTGTTTGGGCCCCAGCGCCTGCCCCGGCACCACGAGGTCACGGCCGATCAGCCTTCGGTCCGGCGACGTACTCACCGACAACCCGTTCAGGTAGGCCGGCAGCCGCCACGCCGAGAAGATCCGCAGCGCTCCGCAGGCCACCTTGCCGCCTGTGCCGGACTCGCCCCCCGCCACGAGACACCCCGGCTCCTCCATCCGCGGCGAGCAACCCTCCCGACGGGGAAACAAGCAGCTCGGAGACGGGCGCGCGGCCTGCCCGCCATCCCTCGAACGAGTGGGAAACGCCCCATCAATTGAACTAATAAGCCGTCATGAAAGTTCGATGAGTTGGACCGTGTAAAGCGGCTCGTCCGCCTATTCCGAATTGGAATCGATCTGGCGGTGACAGCCCGTGCCGAGACTCTTGACCGAGTATGCCATCGCACTTAGCGTGTCGCCAAAGATAGCTGGGCAATCGTTTGACCTGATCAAAACGGGTGGACCTGACAAAGAATCGGCGACAATGGAGGTTGGGATGCGGGCATTTCGAGCCCTACCCATGTTCGGGATAATACTACTCATCGGATCAGTGCTTGGCCTACCTCCGTTCAGTTCCACGCCAGCGGTGGCTGATTCCTCGAATACGTCGGCGTGGCAGTCGGGCGTGTTCAATCTTGATGTGCCCAGCGTGGTGCGCAGCTCGGACGTGGTTCTGCAGAGAGCGAACACCACCGCTCTGCAGTCGCTCGGTCTGGGCAACGGGACGTTGGGAGCGGCGGTGTGGGCGCATTCCGGGCTGACCGTCCAGCTCAACCGCGCGGACACCCTGCCGAATCGTCTGTCGCCCGGAACCCTGACGATTCCCGCTCTGTCGGCACTGAGTGGCGCGCCTGACTTCCACGCGACGCTGGACCTCTACACGGCCACCCTCACCGAGTCCGGCGGCGGTTTGACGGCAACCATCTACGTCAATGCCGTCAAGGACGAACTCGTTGTCGACGTCACCGGCGCCAGTCCGTCGAC
>NZ_JBIRST010000016.1:187731-215575 GCF_044334385.1 Streptomyces sp. NPDC020801 | reverse complement strand
CGGGGGGGGGGGTGGGGGGGGGCGGGGGGGGGGGGGCGGCCCGCCCCCCCCCCCCCCCCCCCCGCCCCCGGGGGGGGGGGGGGGGGGGGGGCCCGCGCCCCCCCCCCCCCCCCCCCCCCCGCGTCCTTGTTCCCGGTCTTCCTCCGGTCTTCCTCCGGTTTCCTTTCGATCTTCTTCTGGTTCCAGTCCGGCCTCTTCCGGTTTCTTCGGATTTCCATCCGCTTTTCTTCGGATTTTCTTCGGACTTGCCTTGACAGTCCCGTCCCGCACCCGGAGGATCGCCTCGTGAACCTGTCAGACAGCCAGACAGGTGGCCAGGTGCCCCGGCGTGTCAGCGCGATGGAAGCGGTACTCACCCACCTGCGTGGCGCCATCGAGCGCGGCGAGTACGCGATCGGCGACAAGCTGCCCTCCGAAGCCGAGCTGTGCCGCACCCTCGAGGTCTCCCGGCCCGTGCTGCGCGAGGCGCTGCGCGCGCTGCAGACCATGGGCCTGACCGTGTCGAGGACGGGCAAGGGCACCTTCGTCGTCGCGAGCGCGGTGGAGGACCCCACGTTCGGCGACTACGCGGCCAGCGACCTGCTGGAGGTGCGCCGGCACATCGAGATCCCGGTCGCCGGCTACGCGGCGCGGCGCCGCACGCCCGAGGACCTGGACCAGCTGGTCCATCTGCTGGAGCGGATGGAGCAGGAGACGGACACGACCTCGTGGGTCGCCCTGGACACCCTGTTCCACCTCTCGGTCGCCCAGGCCGCCCAGAACCCGGTCTTCCGCCGGGTCATCGAGGAGATCCGGGACGCGCTGGCCCGCCAGTCGGCCTTCCTCAACGAGCTGGGCGGCCGCCGCGAGCAGTCCAACCTGGAGCACCGGGCGATCGTCGAGGCGCTGACCGGCGGCAGCGAGCGGGACGCCGTACAGGCCATGTCCCACCACCTCGACCGCGTCGAGACGACCCTCACCGACATCGTTCGCTCCGCGGGCGCCCCCGTGGAAGGCGGACCCGAGGCATGAGCGAACAGCAAGTCGCCCGCGCGTGCACCCCGCGCCGTCCCACCACCTCAACCCACCAGTGATGCAGGCAGTGATGTACAGCAGTCCCCCCGCGCAGGCACCCCTCGTCCGCGAACCCCTCCACGCCCCCGTCGCCCACCTCGTCCGTGGCGGGGTGATCGAGGGCGTCCACTACGGCTCCGTCGTCGTCCTCGGCGCGGACGGCTCGGTCGACGTCCGGCTCGGCGACATCGAGGCCGCGTTCTACCCGCGCTCGGCGCTCAAGCCCCTCCAGGCCGTGGCCATGGTGCGGGCCGGGCTGCCGCTGGCGGACGACCTGCTGTCACTCGCCGCCGCCAGTCACTCCGGCGAGGAGCGCCACCTCGCCGGCACCCGCCGCATCCTCGAACTGGCCGGCCTGACCGAGGACGACCTGCGCAACGTCACCGACCTGCCGTTCGACCCGGTCGTTCGGGACGCCTGGGTGCGCGAGGGCCGGCTGCCCTCCCGGCTCGCCCAGAACTGCTCCGGCAAGCACGCGGCCATGCTCTACACCTGCCGGCTCAACGGCTGGTCCCTCGAGGACTACCTTGACCCGGCCCACCCCCTCCAGCAGGCCATCGCCGGGATCGTGGAGGACCTGACCGGGCAGCGCATCGCCCGGGTCACCGTCGACGGCTGCGGCGCGCCGCTGTTCTCCGTCTCCCTGCACGGCCTCGCCCGCGCCGCCGCCCGGATCACCACCGCCGCACCCGGCACCCCCGAGGCTCGGGTGGCCGACGCGATGCGCGAGCACGCCGAGATGGCGTCCGGCTCGGGCCGGGACGTGGCCGCGCTGATGCGGGCCGTCCCCGGACTGCTCGCCAAGGACGGCTTCGAGGGCGTCCAGGTCGCCGCGCTGCCGGACGGCCGGGCCATCGCCGTGAAGATCGCCGACGGAGCGAACCGGGCCCGGATCCCGGTCGCCGCGGCCGCCCTCGCCCGGGCCGGCGTGGATGCGGCCCTGCTCACCGAGTTCGCGGGCGAGCCGCTGCTAGGCGGCGGCGAACCGGTCGGCAGCATCCTCCCGGTGCGCGCACTCGACCCCGCCCCGGTGCCGGCCCGCGCGTGATCACGAGGTGGGCCGGCCGGGGCGTGCCGGCCGGACGGAGTACGCGGGCCGGACGGAGTGCGCCGGCCGGGTGGAGTGCGGGGGTCGGGCGGAGTCTGCCCGTGGGCGCCGGCCCTCGGGGCGGTTGCGCGTCGGCCGCCGCACGACGGCTCGACGCGGCCGTCGGCTCCGTGGAACCGGACCGGCCGCGCGCCGGGCCATGCCCGACCGGCTCGTCCCGCCGCCGCTGCTGACGTGGCCCGGCCGGCCGCGCGCCCGCCTCCACGGTGCCGTTCCGTACGGCCGGCCGGAGTACGGCGCCGAGGCGCCCGCCTCGTACGGCGACGAAGCCCCGCCGACCACGCCCTTGCCTGCCAGCGGGCCCGTCCCCGTCCCCGTCCCCTGGAACAACCCTCACCTCGCCCACCCGAAAGAGGACCGCACCCTCATGACCGCCGCCACCCGAAGCGAACACGACCTGCTCGGCGACCGTGACGTCCCCGCTGATGCCTACTGGGGCGTCCACACCCTGCGCGCCAGGGAGAACTTCCCCATCACCGGCACCCCGATCTCCGCCTACCCGCACCTGATCGACGCCCTGGCCGCCGTCAAGGAGGCCGCCGCCCTCGCCAACGAGGAACTGGGCCTGCTGGAGCCGGGGAAGGCCGCCGCGATCGTCGCCGCCTGCCGTGAGATCCGCGACGGCAAGCTGCACGACCAGTTCGTCGTGGACGTGATCCAGGGCGGCGCCGGCACCTCCACCAACATGAACGCCAACGAGGTCGTCGCCAACCGGGCGCTGGAGCTGCTCGGCCACGCCAAGGGCGAGTACCGGCACCTGCACCCCAACGAGGACGTCAACCTCGGCCAGTCCACCAACGACGTCTACCCGACCGCCGTGAAGATCGCGACCGTGTTCGCGGTGCGCGGGCTGCTCAAGGCCATGGCGGTCCTCCAGGACACCTTCGCCCGCAAGGCCGTGGAGTTCCGCGACGTACTGAAGATGGGCCGCACCCAGCTGCAGGACGCGGTGCCGATGACGCTCGGGCAGGAGTTCTCCGCCTTCGCCGTCATGCTGGACGAGGACCGCAGCCGGCTCGCCGAGGCCGTCGAGCTGATCCAGGAGATCAACCTCGGCGCCACCGCCATCGGCACCGGCCTCAACGCCCCCGCCGGATACGCCGAGTCGGCCCGCCGCCATCTCGCGGCCATCACCGGGCTGCCCCTGGTCACCGCGGCCAACCTGGTCGAAGCCACCCAGGACTGCGGGGCGTTCGTGCAGATGTCCGGCGTGCTCAAGCGGATCGCCGTCAAGCTCTCCAAGAGCTGCAACGACCTGCGCCTGCTCTCCTCCGGGCCGCGCGCGGGCCTCGGCGAGATCAACCTGCCGCCGGTGCAGGCCGGTTCGTCCATCATGCCGGGCAAGGTCAACCCGGTGATCCCCGAGGTGGTCAACCAGGTCGCCTTCGAGGTGATCGGCAACGACGTCGCCATCACCATGGCCGCCGAGGCCGGACAGCTCCAGCTCAACGCCTTCGAGCCGGTCATCCTGCACTCCCTGTCGGAGAGCATCACCCATTTGCGCAACGCCTGCCTGACGCTCGCCGAACGCTGCGTGGCCGGGATCACCGCCAACACCGAGGTGCTGCGCGCCACGGTCGAGAACTCCATCGGCCTGGTCACCGCGCTCAACCCGCACATCGGGTACACGGCCGCCACCGACATCGCCAGGGAGGCCCTGGCCACCGGTCGTGGCGTTGCCGAACTGGTCCTGGAGAAGGGCCTGTTGCCGGCCGAGCGGCTCGCCGACCTGCTGCGTCCCGAGGTCGTCGCGGGCAGCGCCGCTCCGGCGGCCTGACCCGGATGCGCGCCGGGACCGGCCCGGGGGCAGAATAGTGATCATGGCAGTTCCCCCGTCGTCCCCGACCTTTCAGCCGATCCTGGAGCGCATCGCCGAGGAGGTCGAGCGCACGCCCGGCCGCGGGCGCCCCGCCGGCTACATCCCGGCGCTCGCGGCCCGCGACCCGCGTGCCTTCGGCATGGCCGTCGCGGAGCTGGACGGCACGGTGTACGGGGTCGGGGACTGGCAGGAGCCGTTCTCGGCGCAGTCCGTCACCAAGGTGTTCACCCTCGCCCTCGACCTGGCCCGCGAGGGCGACGCACTGTGGGAGCACGTGGGCCGTGAGCCCTCCGGCAACCCCTTCAACTCCCTGGTCCAGCTGGAGTACGAGAACGGCATCCCGCGCAATCCGTTCATCAACGCCGGCGCCCTGGTGGTCACCGACCGCCTCCAGACCCGTACCGGCGACGCCGCGGGTGAACTGCTGCGCTTCCTGCGCGCCGAGAGCGGCAACGCGGACCTGGACTTCGACCAGGAGATCGCCGCCTCCGAGACCGCGCACGGCGACCGCAACGCCGCCCTCGCCCATTTCATGGCGTCCTACGGCAACATCGACAACCCGGTGCCGGTCCTGCTGGAGCAGTACTTCCGCCAGTGCTCGATCGCTGCCTCCTGCGCCGACCTCGCCCTCGCCACCACCTTCCTGGCCCGGCACGGCATACGGGCCGACGGCACCCGGCTGCTCAGCCGCAGCCAGGCCAAGCAGATCAACGCGATCATGCTGACCTGCGGCACGTACGACGCGGCGGGCGACTTCGCCTACCGCGTCGGACTGCCCGGCAAGAGCGGCGTGGGCGGTGGCATCATCGCCGTCGTACCGGGCCGGTGCACGCTGTGCGTGTGGAGCCCCGGACTGGACGAGCGGGGCAACTCGGTGGCGGGCGTGGCGGCCCTGGACCGCTTCACGACGCTCACCGGACTGTCCGTGTTCTGACCCCGCACACCCCGTGCGCCTTGTGCCGGTCACCTGATCACGCGGCCGTCACGCGCAGGCCTCCGCCCGGCAGGCGGCCGGACGATTCCCGGCCACCCGGTGTTGACACGCTGCCCGAGTGTTGGCCATGGCTCTTCCCGTCGATCTCCGCCGCTGCCAGGTACTCGGGCTGGCCGGCACCGCCTGCCTCGCACTGGGCGGTGAGACGGCCGGGGCGCTCCCGGTCCGGGAACTGCCGGCCCCCGCCTCCGTCCAGGCCGCCCTCGGTCTGGTCGGCGTCTACTTCGGCGTCGTCCTGCTGATCGCGGCCTGGGCGCTGCTCGGACGGCTCGTCCGCAGCGCCCGGCCGCCGGCACCGCGCGCCCTGCTGCTGGTGCTCGCGGTCTGGGCGGCCCCGCTGCTGATCGCGCCACCGCTGTTCAGCCGGGACGTGTACAGCTATCTGGCGCAGGGCGCGATGGTCGACGCGCACATCGACGTCTACGCGCACGGCCCCGCCCGCCTCGGCGGCCCGCTCGCCGGCGAGGTCGCCCCGCTGTGGCGGCACACCGCGGCCCCGTACGGCCCCGTGTTCCTCGCCGTCGCCTCCGCGCTGTCCGGCCTGACCCGGGGACAACTGCCCGCCGGACTTCTCGGCATGCGGCTGGTGGCGCTGCTCGGGGTGGCGCTGATGGCGGCCGCGCTGCCCCGGCTCGCCCGGCACAGCGGCGCCGACCCGTCCGCCGCGCTGTGGCTCGGCGCCCTCAATCCGCTGGTCCTCCTGCACCTGGTCGCCGGCGCGCACAACGACGCCGTCATGCTCGGACTGCTGGGTGCCGGACTGGTCGCGGCACTTGGCCGGTGGCCGGTCCTCGGGGCCGTGCTGGTCACACTCGCCGCCCTGGTCAAGGCGCCCGCCACGCTCGGCCTCGCCGCGGTCGTCCTCCTGCAGATGCGCGGGGGGCGGCGCGCGGCCCGGGCCGTCCCGACCACGGTGGCGGCTACGGTCGCCACCACCGTGGCCGCGACCGCCGCCGCCGGCACCGGCTACGGCTGGATACGGGCCCTCAGCACCCCGGTGTCGGCGCAGAACTGGGCGCTCACCAGCCTGCTCGGCCGCGCCACCGGCGCCCTTCTGGCGCGGCTGGGCAGCGACCTGGCCCCGCTGGCCGTTCCGGCATGGCACCTGCTGGGCCTCGTGGGCACCGCGGCCGCCGTGCTCGTCATCTGGGTACGGCTGCGACCGCGCCCGGTGTACGCGCTCGGCCTGAGCCTGGCCGCGGTGGCCGCCTTCGGCCCGGCCGTCCGCCCCTGGTACGCGCTGTGGGGCCTGTTCCTGATCGCCGCCGCCGCGCCCGACACCCCGGCACGGCACCGCACGGCGGCCCTGACCGGTGCACTGGCGCTGGCCGTGCTGCCGAGCGGCGCCCCGCCCGGCACCGGGCAACTCGTCCTGGCCGTCTCCGGCGGCGCGCTCGGCGTGGTCGCCCTCTGGCAGGCCCACCAGGCCGCCCAGGCCCCGGCCCTGGGACGTACGGCATGAGGGCGCGCGGCATGAGGGTGTTCCGTCCCGGCGGCCCGCGTACAGGCCGCGGACGCCTGCTGCTGGTTCTCGCCCCGGCCGTCGCCGTCACCGCTTTCACGGCGACCGTACCGCTGCTGCGCGACTGGTTCGACCTGCGGGTCTACTACGGCGCCGTCGGCAGCTGGGTCCACCACGGCGGCCGGATCTACGACTACGTGGTGCCGGGGACGACGTACGGCTTCACCTATCCGCCGTTCGCCGCGGTCTGCATGCTGCCGATGGCCGTGGTCGGCTGGCACACCGCCGTCGCCGTCACCCTGCTGCTGAACCTCGCCGCCCTGGCCGTGGTGCTGCGCCTGCTGGCCGGACGGCGGTGGCGGCGGCACGGCCGGTTCCGCTGGGCGGTGGCCCTCTGCCTGCTCGCGCTGTTCGAACCGCTCCGTGACACCGTCAGTTTCGGCCAGGTCAACCTCCTGCTGCTGGCCCTGGTCCTGGCCGACGGCCGGCTGCTGGCCACCGGCCGGACCCGCTGGGCGGGCGCGGGGACCGGACTCGCCGCGGCGATCAAGCTCACGCCCGCCCTGTTCATCGGCCTGCTCCTGGTGGCCCGGCGGTGGCGGGCCGCCGCCGTGGCCACCGCGGTCGCCTTCGTGGCCACCGCACTTGCCGCCTGGGCGGACCCGGACGCCTCCCGCTTCTACTGGACCGAGGCGATGTGGGACACCGGCCGGGTCGGGCGTCTGGCCTACGTCTCCAACCAGTCGGTGCAGGGCATCCTGGCCCGACTGGGCGAAACCGGCCGCCCGGCCTGGGCGTTGGCGGTGCTGGCGGTGCTGGCCGTGTGGGTGTGGCGGACCCGCCGGGCGGTGGTGTGCGGCGACTGGCGGGCGGCGTTCGCGCTCACCGGGGCGGCGGCCTGCCTGGTCAGCCCGATCACCTGGGTGCACCACCTGGTGTGGCTGCTGCCATCGTTCGCCGTGCTGCTGCGCGCGGGCAGACGGCGCATCGCGGCCGCCGTGTACGCGGTGCTGTGCAGCAGTGTGGTGTGGCTGTGGTTCGACGACCCCTCCGGCCTCGACGGCTTCCTCGGCGGCAACGCCTACGCCTGGATCACGCTCGGTCTGCTGCTCGGGCTGCCGGCCGGTCAGTCGCGGGCGAGCCGGCCGCCCCTGAACGACAGGCCGAGCAGGAGGGCTGCCGCGCCCAGACCGACGGCGCCGGCGATGGCTCCGGTCTCCGGCCAGTCCGACTCCTTCGGGGCCGCGGCGGCCGTCGCCACGACCGTCGGGCCGTGCGCCGGCGGGCGCAGCGCGTCGAGCGAACCGACCGGGTCCACGTGCCCGGCGGCGGCGAATCCCCAGTCCAGCAGCTCGCGGGCCTCCTCGTACACCGCCAAGCCGCCGCCGTCCTGAGGGTTCATCACGGTGACGACGAGGGTGCGCCCGTCCCGGCGGGCCGCCGAGACCAGCGTGTTGCCCGCGTTGCTGGTGTAGCCGTTCTTGATGCCGAGCAGCCCGGGATACGGCGCCACGCCGTCGGCGCCGGTCAGCAGCCGGTTGGTGTTGGCGATCTCGTAGGTCCCGCCGTCGCCGGGGAAGGCGGCCCGAGCGGTGGAGCAGTAGCGGGCGAAGTCCGGGTTGCGCAGTCCGGCCCGCCCGAACACGGCCAGGTCGTAGGCCGAGGAGACCTGCCCGTCGGCGTCGTAGCCGTCGGGCGAGACGACATGGGTGTCCAGGGCGCCCAGGGCGCGGGCCTTGGCCTGCATCTGCCGGGCCGTGTGGGTCCAGCCGCCGTTGAGCGAGGCGAGCACGTGCACCGCGTCGTTGCCGGAGTTGAGGAAGACCCCGCGCCACAGGTCGGCCACCTGGTACGTATGTCCCTCGGTGACCCCGACCAGGCTGCTGCCGGGGCCGATCCCGGTCAGCTCCTGCCCGCTGACGGTGTGCCGGACGCCGCCGGGGAAGGCGGGGAGCACGGTCAGCGCGAACAGGGTCTTGAGGGTGCTGGCGGGCGGCAGCTTCTCGTGCGCGTCGTGCGCGGCGAGCACCTCGCCGGTGGACGCATCGGCGACCAGCCAGGACAGCGCGGAGACGTCCGGCACCTCGGGCGCCCCGGCGCGGGGCCGGACCTGCGTGCCCTCGCGCTGCAGCACGGCGGGCTGGGGTACCGCCGCCTTCTGCCGGCCCGGCGCGCCCGGGCCCGCTTCGGCCCGCCCCAGGGCCGCTACCGGCGAGGACAGTGCGAGCACGCCTGCCGCGCAGAGGGTGCAGGCCGACATGGCAGTCCTGGAAGTAAATCTGATCGTCATACCGCAAACCTAGGAAGGGTTTGGGGGAAGCGCGACGCTGCCGAGGGCCGAACGGGCTGCGCGAGCACCCGGATGCCCTAGTGGGCGGCCGTGCCGTCCGCACCGGGCCTAGGCGCGCTGACCGGTGGGCAGCGTCGGCTGGACGCGGCGCAGGAACGTGGCGTTGTCCGGCGTTTCGCGCAGCCGCTCCAGGAGAGTCTCCAGGCCGGCCTGGCCGTCCCTGGTCTGCAGGACGCGGCGCAGACCGTGGGTCGTGGTCAGTTCGGCGGGGGACAGGAGCAGTTCCTCGCGACGGGTGCCGGAGGAGTTGATGTCGACGGCGGGGAAGACGCGGCGGGAGGCGAGTTCGCGGCTGAGCCGGAGCTCCATGTTGCCGGTGCCCTTCAGCTCCTCGAAGAAGAAGTCGTCGGCGCGGGAGCCGGTCTCCACCAGCGCGGTGGCGAGGATGGTCAGCGAGCCGCCCTCCTCGGCCAGGCGCGCGGCGCCGAAGAGCCGCTTGGGGCCGTGCAGCGCGGCCGCGTCGACGCCGCCGCTGAGGGTGCGGCCGCCCGCGGCGGCCGCGTTGTTGTGGGCCCGGCACAGCCGGGTCAGGGAGTCCAGCAGGATCACGACGTCCTCACCGGCCTCGACCAGCCGTTTGGCCCGCTCGACGACCAGTTCGGCGAGTGCGATGTGCTGCCTTGGCGCCCGGTCGAAGGTCGAGGCGTACACCTCGCCGCGCACGGAGCGCCGCATGTCGGTGACCTCCTCGGGTCGCTCGTCCAGCAGCACGACCATCAGACGGCACTCGGGGTGGTTGCCGGCGACGGCGGCCGCGGTCTGCTGGAGCAGCACGGTCTTGCCGGTCTTGGGCGGGGCCACGACGAGCCCGCGCTGGCCCTTGCCGATGGGCGCCATCAGGTCGGTGACGCGGCCGGTCAGGCCGGCGGCGGGGTGTTCGAGGCGGAGCCGCTCGCGCGGATGCAGCGGGGTCAGGTCGTGGAAGTGACGGCGGCCCCGGAGCTCGTCCGGGGTGCGGCCACCCACCCGCGTGATCTCGGTGAGGGCGTGCTTGGCGCCCCGCACCCCGTCGACCAGGTCGCCCTTGCGCAGCCCGTGGCGGCGGATCAGCGCGGGGGAGACCTCCGGGTCGGAGGGCGTGGGCAGGCAGTCAGGGCCGCGCAGCCGGCCCTTCCCGCTCGCGTCGATGTCCAGGACACCGGTGGCGAGCCGGGCGGCCGGAGACGGCTGCTGCCGTACCGGAGGGTGTTCGAGTGTGGTGGTCATGGAGGGGAGTCCTTTCGCGGACGATGGCACGAGGCAGGCGAGGGGAAGGGGAGAAGCCGCGAGCGGGGAGGCATGGAGCAGGGGCCTTCCGGCGGCGGGGAACACCACCTCGGGGTACGGCGACCTCGGACACGGTGGAACGTGCTGCTCACGAGGTGGTGGCAGGAAGCCGACACGCCGCCCGGGCGGCGGATGGATCGGCGAACTGAAGGAGAACTCGCACCGGCGCCTACGACGGCGTACACAGGTGCTGGATGCACTCTACCACCCGGGGCGCGAGTGCGGGGCGGAACGGTGGTTCAGCGGGTCGCCAGCAGACCGTACAGGAGCGGGATCCTGGGGGCGGGCAACCGCCACCAGCCGGTGGGTGTGCGGATCATCTGCGGCCAGCGCTGCCAGGGCAGTTCGTCGCACTCGCGCAGTCGCCGGACGGTCAGTCCCGCACCGGTCAGCGCGTCGACGACCTCCCCTATTCCGTGCATCCACTCGTAGCTGTCGGTCGCGCCCTCCACGGCCGGCCCGTCGGTGTACGTGTACGTCGCGTCCCGGTGGACGGGGCCGTTCCCGCCCAGGTAGTCGTGGCGCAGCAGCAGTTCGGGACCTTCGCCCGGGGCGGGTGTCGGGCCCAGCGCGTTCAGCAGTGGATGGAACTCGACCACGTACAGCCGGCCGCCGGGGCGCAGCAGGCGGGTCACGACGTCCGCCCAGCGCGCCAGATCGGGCAGGTAGCACAGAGCGCCCTTGCCGGTGTACACCACGTCGAAGCGCCGTTGCCCGAGCGCCGTGACGGCGTCGTACACGTTCGCCCGCACATACGTCACCCCGAGCCCCGCGCGGGCCGCGATGTCGCCGGCGGCCGTGACGGACGCCGGCGAGAAGTCGAGCCCCACGGCGCGCGCGCCGCGCCGCGCGAAGGCGAGCGTCTCGGTACCCAGATGGCACTGCAGGTGCAGCACGTCGCGTCCGGTGAGTTCCCCGAGGTCCTCCCATTCGAAGGAGGCGAACCAGCGGGCGGGGTCGAGGTCCTGGTCCAGCCCGTAGAACCGGCTGGCCACGTGCACCGGCGTACGCGCGTCCCAGTTCTCCCGGTTGGCCCGCATCAACCGCTCGTGCTCGTCGATGGTCATGGGGACATCCAACCCCGAACAGGCGGCGGCCGCAGGCAGGCGACGCCGGAACGGCCGGATCGACTGGTGCTGTCCCCGCCGCGGCGAGCGGGCACAATCGATCAGCCCAGGCCGCAACCCGGCCCCGACACACAGGAGTCACCGTGGAGACATCCCGTCCCGCGCCGCACCGCATGGACCCCGCCGGCGGCTGTCCGCACGCCGTCAACGCGCGGTTGCTCGGCCGGGGCGCCGTCGCGCCCGTCGTTCTGCCCGGGGAGGTCGAGGGGGCGGTCGTCCTCGGGCACGAGGCGCTGAGGGAGTTCCTCGCGCACCCCGATGTCGCCAAGGACGCACGGCACTTCACCGCCCTGCGGGAAGGGCGGATCGCCGAAGGGTGGCCCCTGACGACCTTCGCCACCGTGCGGGGGATGACCACGGCGGACGGGGCGGACCACCGGCGGCTGCGGTCGCTGGTGAGCCGGGCGTTCACCGCACGGCGTGTCGAGGAACTACGGCCGCGGATCGAGGAGTTGACCACCCGGCTGCTGGACGGCCTGTCCCGTGCCGCCGAGTCCGCGGACGGAACCGCCGATCTGCGGCGGCACTTCGCGCTGCCCCTGCCGATGTCCGTCATAGGTGAGCTGCTGGGGGTCGGCCCCGAGCACCGCGACCGTCTGCACCACCTGTCCAGCCGGGTCGTCGCCACCGGCACCGGGCCCGAGCAGGCCGTCGCCGCCAACCGGGAACTCCTGGCCGTGCTCGGCGCGATCGCGGCCGCCAAGGCCGAACGGCCCGGCGACGACCTCACCAGCGCGCTGATCGCCGCCCGGGAGGAGGACGGCGACCGGCTCAGCCACGAGGAGCTGATCGGCACCCTGGTCCTGATGATCGTCGCCGGACACGAGACCACGCTGAACCTGATCACCAATGCGGTGCGGGCCCTGTGCGGCCACCGAGACCAGCTCGGCCTGGTGCGCAGGGGGGAGGCGAACTGGGGTGACGTCGTGGAGGAGACGCTCCGCTGGGACGCGCCCGTCAGCTACTTCCCCTTCCGCTATCCCGTCCGGGACCTGACCGTCGCCGGCACGGTCGTCCCCCGGGGGACGCCCGTCCTCGCCGGCTACTCCGCCGCCGGGCGCGACCGCGCCGCACACGGTCCGGACGCCGACCGGTTCGACGTCACCCGAGCCGCACGCCCCGGAGCCGTCCGGCATCTGTCGCTCGGCCATGGCGCGCACTACTGCCTGGGCGCCCCGCTGGCCCGGCTGGAGGCCACCGTCGCACTGGAGCGGCTCTTCACCCGCTTCCCCGCCCTCGACCTCGCCGTGCCCGACGGCGAACTCGTCCGCCACGCCGGCTTCGTGGGCAACAGCGTGCGGGCGCTCCCGGTGCGGCTGGGGGCGGAAGCCGTGAGCCCGTGATCCGGCCCCTGCGCCGCCCGCCGCTGTGTGCCGGGAACCCGGGTGTCTAAGCTGAACCCGATGTACGGTCCCGAAGGTCCCAGCCTGCGTGAGCTCGCCGTCCAGGCGCTGTCGTCGGTCGAGCGTGGCTACGACCTGCTCGCGCCGAAGTTCGACCACACCCCCTTCCGGACCCCCGACCCGGTGCTGGACGCGGTGGCGGCGGCACTGGAGCGGCTCGGGCCGTTCGGCGACGGACTCGACCTGTGCTGCGGGACCGGCGCCGGGCTCGACGTGCTGGCACGGGTGTGCCGGGGGAGCGTCACGGGGGTCGACTTCAGCGCGGGGATGCTCGCCGTCGCCCGGGAGCACGCCCCGGCCGCCGGGCCCCGGGTCGCCCGGGTGCGCGGGGACGCCCGTGCCCTGCCGTTCACCGCCGCCTTCGACCTCGTCGTCAGCTTCGGCGCGCTGGGGCACTTCCTGCAGGGCGAGCTGCCCGGGCTCTTCCGCGGCGTCCACTCGGTGCTGCGGCCGGGCGGGCTGTTCGCGTTCCCGGTGTTCGCTCCGCCGCGCCCCCGCTCCAGGGCGTTCTGGACGCTGCTCGGCTTCGACGCGGTGATGCGCGTGCGCAACGCGGTGTGGCGGCCGCCCTTCGTCATGTACTACCGCGCCTTCCGCTTCGGCGACGTGCGGCGGGAACTGGAGCGGGCCGGCTTCCGGGTGGAGCTGTACGCCCTGCCCGAGTTCGGCCGGCGCGCCGACGGCAGCCCGCGCGGCCGGATGATCGCGGCACGCCGGCTGCCGTGACGGCAGCCGGCCGCCGTCACGGGCCGGCCCTGCGCCGCCCGGCCCGCCTCAGACCGCGGCCGGCAGGGTGAACTCGTAGACGAGCGCGTCCTGCCGGGCGTCCACGATCAGGTCGGTGATCTCCAGAGGACGTGCGTACTGGTCGTGGACGCGCCGGGTCACGCGGACCGAGGGGCCGTCCGCGAGCCGGGTGATCGAGTCCCGGTGGTGGAGGGTCAGGCCCGCCCGGCGCATCCAGTCGTAGGCCCGTCGCAGCTGTGCGGCGCCCGAGCCGTCGGCGCGGTCGCGATAGCGGCCCAGCTCCTCCACCTCGGCGAGGGCGATGGCGGAGAAGGACGTCACCGCCGTGCGCAGCCCGGTGCCGTCGGCCGCCGCGGAACGGTAGCGGTGCACCAGGGTCGGCCGGAGCGGGGCGAGTCCCAGGGCGGCGGCGTGCTCCGGCGGGGGTGTCTCCCATGTCACCGTGGCCCGGTCGCAGGCGCCCGGGTCGGTGGCCCGGGCGCCCACCGGGAAGGTCAGGGTGGAGGGCGCCTCGACGGGCAGCCCGGGCAGCGTGACGTGGCTGCCCCGCCGGTCGGTGGCGATCAGCCCGTCCCGGCGCAGCACCTCCAGCGCCTGCCGTACCGTCTCCCGGCTGACCCCGAAGTGCACGGCCAACTGCCTTTCGCTCGGCAGCCGTTCGCCGGGCGAAGCGGTGCCGTCGCGCAGCTCGCCGAGCAGCTTCGTGGCGACCTTCCAGTAAAGGGGCCGTTCCTCTGCCGGACCCGGCGGGGGCGGGCAGCCCGGGGCCGGCCCCTGCGCGGGCGTTCCCAGCGTCGTCGGGTGGTTGTGCGGGGTGGTGCGGGCCATGCCGCGCCTCCTGGTTGGTGACGTACCGTAGCCGTGCGGGCTCGTTGCGCCACCAGGTCTAACATTGGTCTAAACCAGCAGGGAAGCCCGGTTCCGCACTTCGGCCGAAACCCGTCCGGCCCCTCCGCCGCTCACAGCGCGCCGTACAGGGCGTCGATCAGCGCCGTCTTCCTTGGGTCGTCGGCGATATGAGGGCCCATCCGGTTCATCACGTAGCCCAGCGACACCCCCGCCTCCGGGTCGGCCAGACCGCAGGAGCCGCCGAAGCCGTCGTGTCCGAAAGCCCGCGGGTTGGGCCCGTAGGAGCGGTTCGGGCCGCTGAGCCACAGCCCGAGCCCGATCTCGGTCTCCCTTTCGAACCCGGCGCCCAGCACCAGGTCGCGGCAGCTGCCCTGCCCCTCGCGGACCCGCTCTGCGGCCTCGGGGGACAGGACGCGCCGGCCGCCGTACGTGCCACGCCCGGCGAAGACGCCATACAGCGCGGCGACGGCCCGGGCGGTGCCGTGACCGTTGGCCGCGGGGATCTCCGCGGCCCGCCACTCGGGTGTGTTCGCCTCGGCGGCCCCCGCGACCGGATTGGTCAGCGCGGCGATGGCCGCGGGCGACAACTGACTGAGGATCGCGGCCTGTTCGCTGGTCGCCGCGGCGCGCGTGTGGACCAGCTCGGCGGCCCGCCCGGCCTCCTTCTCGGGCAGCCCGACCGTGAAGTCGATACCGAGCGGCCCGGTCACCTCCCGTTCCAGGAAAGCGCCCGGGCGCAGCCCCGAGACGCGCCGCACCACCTCGCCGACCAGGAAGCCGTAGGTCAGCGCGTGGTACCCGGACCGGGTGCCCGGCTCCCACCACGGCCGGGTCGCCGCGAGCCGCGCACAGGTCAGCTCCCAGTCGTAGAGGTCGGCGAGCGAGTGCGGCTCCCGCAGGCCGGCCAGCCCCGCCCGGTGCGACAGCAGATGCCGGATCAGCACCTTCTCCTTGCCCGCCGCGGCGAACTCGGGCCAGTACGCGGCCACCGGTGCGTCGAGGTCCAGCAGTCCGCGGTCGGCGAGAACGTGCGCGCACAGCGCGGTCGGGCCCTTGGTGGTGGACCACACGTTGACCAGTGTGTCCCGCTCCCACGGCCGGGTGCGGGCGGTGTCGGCCCAGCCGCCCCACAGGTCGACCACCGTCTCGCCGTCCACGACTACGGTCGCCGCGGCGCCCAGCTCTTCCCGGTCGCGGAAGTTCTCCTCGAACGCCGTGCGCACCGCCGTGAAGCGCGCGTCGCAGTGGCCGTGGACCTGGGGTTCGTGCTCGGACATGGGCCCTCCGTGGTCGCCGGAACCCCCGGCCGCCTCGCCGCGGCCCGGGCCCCATGAACGTACCGACTGGTCGGACTGGAGGGAAGACGCCCGGCGTGAGCCGGCCTCCTCAGGCGTACGATCGCAGCCACCGCAGCTTCGCCGCCTCCTGGTACGGGCCGCCGCCCTCGTGGCCGTTGAAGTCGTACACCTCGATGGCCTTGTCGTCGTGGGTCCAGGCGTTGAATGCGGCGAACACCGTGGAGGGCGGGCAGGTCTGGTCCTCCAGGGCCGCCGAGAAGAGGGCCGGGGCACGGCCGCGGGCCGCGAAGTGGACCCCGTCGAAGTACGACAGGGTGCGCAGCGCGTCCTCGGTGCGGCCGCGGTGGGTCTTGAGGTACAGGCCGATCTCCCGGTACGGGTGACGGTCGGTCAGGGTCGCGGCGCGCGGGTAGTCGCACAGGAACGGCACGTCGGGCGCGATCGCGGCCAGATCCGGCACCAGGCCGCCCACCGCGATGGTGATGCCGCCGCCCTGGCTCACGCCGATCGCCGCGGTCCGGGCCGGGTCGGTCAGCGGGTGCGAGCGCGCCGCCTCCACCGCGCGCACCGCGTCGGTGAACACCCGGCGGTAGTAGTAGTTCTCCGGTGCGTCCAGGCCCCGGGTCATGAAGCCGGGGTACGCCGGCGCGCCGCCCACCGGATCGCAGGTGCCGCCCCCGCCGCCCCAGGCGCTGCCCTGCCCGCGCGTGTCCATCACGAAGTGCGCCCGGCCCGTCGACGCCCACAGCAGGTGCTCGTGCGGCAGCCCGCGCCCGCCGCCGTAGCCGACGAACTCCACGACCAGCGGCAGCGGCGCGTCGACGCGGGCGGGTAGCGTCAGCCAGCCCTTGACCGGGTGGCCGCCGAAACCGGCGAAGGTCACGTCGTACACCTTCACCGTGGTCAGGCCCGTGTCCGCCAGGTCGAAGCGGGCGTCCAGGTCGTGTTCGCGGGCCTCCTGGAGGGTCTTGGACCAGAAGGCGTCGAAGTCCTCGGGCTCGGCGGACGCGCTGCGGTACCCGCGGAGCTCGTCGAGGGAGAGGTCGAACAGGGCCATCGGCAACCGCCTTTGTGGAGAGACACCGCGGTGATCACACCGTATGGCGGTGGCCGGAGGACTCGCCAGGCCTGGGTCCGCGACGAGGACCGGGGCGGAAGCGGCGTGCATCCGTGGTTGCGGCCTGCCCGCCCCCCGGGGCTCACGCCCGAGGCCCGCTCCACTGCGGTCCGGTCCGGTGCGGACCCGGTCCCGCTCCCACTCGGCCAGCCGGTGCCGCAGCGCGATCCGGCGGACGACACCGTGGCCCAGGAGGACGGCGGCGGCCGCGCCGCCCGTGGCGCATGCATACGCCGCGAGGGCGTCCTCGTCGCCATGGCGATGCGGAGGGAGAGGCTCCCCGGGGCGCGGGGCGCGGGGCGCGGGGCGCGGGGCGCGGGGCGCGGGGACGGGCGCGACGGACCTCGGGCGCGGCTTCCGGCGGCGTGAGCGCGGTGGTCCTCGGCTGCGGGTTCTTGTGGGGTGGCCGCCGCCGTCCCGGCCGTGGCGGCGCAGCCCCCGGCCGGGTCAGCCGCCGTCCCGCCGCGTCGGCCGGGGCCAGTCGTTGTAGCGGGTGAGGTAGCCCGCGAACCTTTGGAGGTCCTCCTGCGGCCAGTTCGCCAGCCGCTCCCAAAAGGCCGCCCGGCGGCTCTCGGTGACCTGGGCCAGGATGTGCCGGCCGGGGTCCGTCAGGTGCAGTACCTGGACCCGGTGGTCGTCCGGATCGGGTCGCCGCTCGATGAGCCCGGTCCGCTCCAGGGCGGCCACCTGCCGGCTGACCGTGGACTTGTCCAGTGCGTAGTGCGCGGCCAGGTCGGTCGCGCGGCAGCCGCCGCTCTCCTCCAGATGCCCGAGCAGTGTGTACGACACCAGCGACAGCTCGGGGTGCATGCGTCCCGCCGATGCGCGGGCCCGGCGGGCGAAGATCGTCATCTCGCGCTGGATGATCTCGACGGCCGTCCGGCGGGCCGCCCCGTCGCGGGGGACGCCGGACGCCCCGGGCCCTTCGGGTGCTGTCACGGAAAACCTCCCCGGCGCTCTTGGTTGCATAGTACAACCGAGTTGCTGCGCCCGGCGGTCACCGTGCCGGTGGAGCCCACACGGCTCCCGCGCTTCCACTGTGGGCGGCCGCCGGGGCCCGGACCGAAGAGGCCGGGGCCCGGGCCGAGGAGGCCGGGGCAGCCGCCGAGGAGGAGCTCGAAGAGACCGCCGGCGGCTGAGCGTTGGGATGGACGTTGAGGTAGGGTGACCTGCGGCCGTGGACGTTCCCGGCCGCAGGAAGCCGAGGAGGTGAGACCCATTACCGCTGTGTCGGCTCGGGTGCTCCCTTCTCGCCGTGGCGCGGATCACCGTCAGTAGGTGACCGCGGGAGCGCCCTTCGGCTCCCCGAAAGGTCCAGGCTTCCATGCCTTCACTTCCCCCTTCGTCTCCCCCGTCTCGCCCGGCCTCTCCTCCTTTTCGCTCGCCCTCCGCATCCTTCTCGCCGGCCGCCTTGCGGTCCGCGGTCGTCAGCGCGCTGCGCGCCGCGGGTTGCGTGTTCGCCGAGGAGGAGGCGGAGTTGATCCTCGGCGCCGCCCACACTCCCGACGAGCTCACCGCCCTGGTCGACCGGCGCGTCGCCGGGCTGCCACTCGAACAGGTCCTGGGATGGGCCGAGTTCCACGGTCTGCGCATCGCCGTGGAAACCGGCGTCTTCGTGCCCCGGCGCCGTACCGAGTTCCTGGTCGACCAGGCCCTGGCCCAGGTCCCCGACGCCTCCGTGGTGGTGGACCTGTGCTGCGGCTCGGGCGCGGTGGGCTGCGCGCTGGCGGCCGCGCTCGGCCCGGTCGACCTGCACGCCGCCGACATCGATCCGGCCGCGGTGCGCTGCGCCCGGCGCAACGTCGGCCCCGTAGTGGGCCGGGTCCACCTGGGCGACCTGTTCCGGGCACTGCCCGCCGGACTGCGCGGCCGCGTCGACATCCTGGCGGCCAACGTCCCCTACGTCCCCACGCGGGAGGTCGGTCTGCTCCCGCCGGAGGCCCGCGACCATGAACCGCTGGTGGCTCTGGACGGCGGTGCCGACGGCCTCGACGTCCTGCGCCGCGTCACCGCCGAGGCCCCCGGCTGGCTCGCGCCCGGCGGCTGCCTCCTGGCCGAGACGAGCGAACACCAGGCCCCGGCGGCCCTGGAGGCCTTCACCAGGGCAGGACTTGTGGCGCGCCTGGCCGTCTCGGAGGAGCTGTACGCGAACGTCGTGATCGGGACCAGACGCTAGTGCTGCGACCGGAAAGGTTCGCCGGCTCGCGACGCCCGGCACGGCACCTCGCCGCGTTGTCGCAGCACCCGAGTACATCCGGTACGCGGGCGATGCTCCGCCCTGCGATGCACCGCACCGGACGCCGCGGGCTTTCCGGCAAACCTTTCCGGCCACAGCACTAGGCCACCACCGCCGTTCCTACGGCAGCGCCTGCGCACGGGCGACGAGCAGGGCCACGTCGTCGTGGTTGTCCGGCTGGTGCAGCGTGCGCAGCAGGAAGTCGCAGAGCTCCTCCAGGGGCCGCGCCGGTTCGTCGAGCAGCGTCAGCAGTGTCTCCAGGCGCTCGTCCAGCGGCTCCCGGCGCGTCTCGACCAGCCCGTCGGTGTACAGCACCAGCTGGTCGCCGGGTTCCAGGTCGACGGTGGTGGTGGAGAACGGGATGCCGCCCACGCCCAGCGGGACTCCGGTGGGCAGGTCGAGCAGCTCCGCGGGGTGGCCCACGCGGACGCGGGCCGGGGGCAGGTGCCCGGCGTTGGCGATCCGGCACTGCCGCAGACGCGGGTCGTGGACGGCGTACAGACAGGTGGCGATGCAGTGGTCCAGGCCGTCGGTGATCCGGTCCAGGTGCTCCAGGAGCCGGGCCGGGTCGAGGTTGAGCGAGGCCAGTGCCTTCGTCGCGGTGCGCAGCCGTCCCATCGTGGCGGCGGCGCTGATGCCGCTGCCCATGACGTCGCCGACGACGAGCGCGGTCTTGTCGCCCTCCAGCGGGATGACGTCGAACCAGTCGCCGCCCACCTCGATGGTGGCTCCGGCGGGCTGGTAGCGGGAGGCGACCTCCAGTCCGCCCGTCACGGACGGATGGCTGGGCAGCAGACTGCGCTGGAGGGTGAGGGCGGTGTCGCGGGCGCTCTGGTACCAGCGGGCGTTGTCGATCTGCACGGCGGCCCGGGCGGCCAGCTCCCGGGCCAGCAGCACGTCGTCCTCGCTGAAGGGGTGCGGATTGCGGGTGCGCTTGAGGTCCAGCGCGCCCAGCACCTCGCCGCGCGCGATCAGCGGGACGGCCAGATACGAGTGCACACCCGCACGCCCCAGCAGCACGGCCGCCTCCGGGGACCGCGCGATCGCATTCAGGTCCTCGTCCTTCACCTGCGCCACGAGCACCGGTCGTCCGGTGCGCACGCACTCCGTGACCAGGCGGTCGGGGCCGTAGCGGGCGATCTGGCCGGGCGGGTCGGCCGCCGCCAGGGCGTCCGCGGCGTGCTCCGCCCGTACCGCCAGCGCGCGGATCACCGCCGGTTCGGCGGGCCCGAGGCTGCTGCGGCGGCCTCCGACCACGGCGTCCAGCAGGTCCACGGCCGCCACGTCGGCCAGCTCGGGCACGGCCACGTCGGCCAGCTCCCGGGCAGTGCGGTCCAGGTCCAGGGTGGTGCCGATACGGGCGGAGGCGTCGGCGATCAGGGCCAGGCGGCGGCGCGCGGTCTCCGCCTCGATGCCCGCCCGGTACTGCTCGGTGATGTCCACGACCGACACGGCCACGCCCAGCACGCTGCCGGCGGCGTCCTCCAGCCGGTACATCGAGATCGACCAGGCGTGGTCCTCGTCGGGGTCGGCCGGGGTCCGGCCGACGGCGAAGACGTCGAGGAGCGGCTGCCCGGTCTCCAGCACCCGGCGCGCCGAGGACTGCACCTCGTCGGGGTCCAGCTGCGGCAGCACCTCGCGGACCGTGCGCCCGACGTGCTCCTCGGCCGAGACGCCGTCGATGCGCTCCAGGGCCTGGTTGACCGAGACGTACCGCAGCCGGGTGTCCAGGACGGCCAGGCCGAGCGGGGACTGCGAGACGATCCGCGCCGACAGCGCCACGTCGCGCTCCAGCCGCTGGACGGTCGACTGGTCGGCGGCGAGCCCCAGCGCGTAGACGTGCCCCCGGTCGTCCAGGAGCCGCATGTTGCGGAACTCCACCAGCCGGGTGGTGCCGTCCTTGCGCCGGATGGGGAAGGCGCCCGCCCAGCCCTGACCGGTCTGCAGGACGTCGGCGAACAGCTTGACGACCAGGTCGAGGTGCTCCTCGTGGACCATGATCCGGGCCGCGTACTGGCCCAGTGCCTCCTGTGCCGAGTAGCCGAAGAGCTCCTCCGCCTGCGGGCTCCACAGCACGATGCGCCCCTGGGCGTCCAGTACCACCGAGGCCACGCCGAGCACGTCGAGCAGCCCGCTCGGCCGCACCGGTCCGCGCACCGGCTCGTCACCCTCGGCCGAGGGAGCCCCGGCTGCAGTCATCCCACGCACCGCCTTCGCCCGTCCACGCGGCCCGCCGTTCCCGTGCCGACACACCCTGTTGTACCGCGCCCGCACTCATTTACGAGACGTTCGGTGCCTGCCTCCACCATCTCTCAACACGACGGTGCCCGTCCCGCCGAGTCGCACTGGAGGACCGCCGGGGAGGGACGGCAGGTGTGGCCGGGGATGTGCGCCGCCGCCGGTGGTGCTCTCCTGGGAGGTGGTGCTTTGCTGAGGGTGGGGTGCGGCTTCGGGGGAATCCCGTGCGTACCGCACGGCCACGAGAGGAGCGATCACGATGGAAAGTGAGCAGGCGCACCCGGAGTCCGTCTCGGTGGAGCTGAGCGGATGCAGCAAGGAAGACGCCCGGATCGTGTTCGACGCCCTGTGCGCGTGCTTCTCGTCCGACCGGTGCGCGGAGGACGTGCCCCGCGACTACCACGAGGTGCGCCCCACGGTGTGGCTCGGCACCTTCGACGTGGCCGAGGCCCACAAGGCCGGGCGCGGCCCCAACCGGCTCGCGGCGTCCGTAACCGCCGACGTGCAGGGCGGCTACTGGGCGATCGACCGGTTCCGTACGACCCTGGACTCGCTCTTCACCGTCCAGGACCTGAGCACGGCCTCCGGGGACCAGGAGCGGGAGCTGCACGTCCGCCTGGAAAGCCGCTGAGGCGCCCGGCGGACGGCCCCGGCGAAGGCGCCCGCGGCCGTAGGGCCACCGGAGTGACCCGGGCCCCGGGTGGCTCCCGCGGGGCGGTACGGACACGCCGCCCAGTTTTGCAACTAGTTGCATAAAGGCCCCGTCGTCCTCTACAACTACAGGGACGACACCGCGTACGGAGGGGCCGATGAGCCGTTACCCGCACCTGCTGAGCCCGCTCGACCTGGGCTTCACCACCCTGCCCAACCGTGTCCTCATGGGCTCCATGCACGTGGGCCTGGAGGAGGCCGAGCGCGGCTTCGAGCGGATGGCGGAGTTCTACGCCGCCCGGGCCCGCGGGGGAGTGGGACTCATCGTCACCGGCGGCATCGCCCCCAACGACGAGGGGCGGCCGTACGAGGGCGGCGCGAAGCTGACCACCGAGGAGGAGGCCGAGCGGCACACGAGGGTCACCGCCGCCGTGCACCGCGAGGGCGGCCGGATAGCCCTGCAGATCCTGCACTTCGGCCGCTACGCCTACCACCGCGACCTCGTCGCCCCCAGCCGCCTCCAGGCGCCCATCAGCCCCTTCGTGCCCCGCGAGCTCACCGACGCCGACGTCGAGCGGACCATGGACGACTACGCCCGCACCGCGCGCCTGGCGAAGCAGGCCGGCTACGACGGCGTGGAGATCATGGGCTCCGAGGGCTACCTCATCAACGAGTTCATCGCCCAGCGGACCAACCACCGCACCGACCGCTGGGGCGGCTCCTACGACAACCGCATGCGCTTCCCGGTCGAGATCGTCCGCCGGGTGCGCGAGGCGGTCGGCGAGGACTTCATCGTGGTCTACCGGTTGTCCATGCTGGACCTGGTGCCGGGCGGCTCCTCCCTGGAGGAGGTCGTCCGGCTCGCGAAGGCCGTCGAGGCCGCCGGGGCGACCATCATCAACACCGGCATCGGCTGGCACGAGGCCCGCATCCCCACCATCGCCACCTCCGTGCCGCGCGGCGCCTACACCTGGGTGACCAAGAAGCTGATGGGCGCGGTCTCCGTCCCGCTCGTCACCACCAACCGCATCAACACCCCGGAACTCGCCGAGCAGTTGCTCGCCGACGGCTGCGCCGACATGGTGTCGATGGCCCGTCCGATGCTCGCCGACCCGGAGTTCGTCAACAAGGCCGCCGCCGGACGCCCCGAGGCCATCAACACCTGCATCGGCTGCAACCAGGCCTGCCTCGACCACACCTTCAGCGGGCAGCTCACCTCCTGCCTGGTCAACCCGCGCGCCTGCCACGAGACCGAGCTCGTGCTCTCCCCGACCCGGCGCCGCCTTCGTGTCGCCGTCGTCGGCGCGGGCCCGGCCGGACTCGCCTGCGCGGTGAGCGCCGCCGAACGCGGTCACCACGTCACGCTGTTCGACGCCGCGAGCGAGATCGGCGGCCAGCTCAACGTGGCCCGCAAGGTCCCCGGCAAGCAGGAGTTCGACGAGACGCTGCGCTACTTCCGCCACCAGCTCGACGCGCACGGTGTGGACGTACGCCTGAACACCTGGGCGGGCACCGACGACCTCGCCGGGTACGACGAGGTCGTCGTCGCCACCGGCGTCACCCCGCGCACCCCCGACATCCCCGGCATCGACCACCCGCGCGTCGTGGGCTATCTGGACGTGCTGCGCGACGGCGTCCCGGTCGGCGACCGGGTGGCGGTCCTCGGCGCGGGCGGCATCGGCTTCGACGTCGCCGAATACCTGACCGACGCCGGTGACAAGGCGAGCGAGGACGCGGCGGCGTACTTCCGCGCCTGGGGTGTCGACATGGACTACCGTGCGCCCGGCGGTCTCACCGAGCCCGAGCGGCCCGCCCCGCCGCGCACCGTCCACCTGCTCCAGCGCAAGACCAGCAAGGTCGGTGCCGGGCTCGGCAAGACCACCGGCTGGATCCACCGCACCGAGCTCAAGCACCGCGGCGTCACCATGGTCCCGGGCGTGCGCTACGACCGGATCGACGACGCCGGGCTGCACATCACCGTCGACGGCACGAGCTCCGTCCTGGAGGTCGACACGATCGTGCTGTGCACCGGTCAGGAGCCGCGCCGCGGGCTGTACGAGGAACTGGTCGCCGCCGGGCGCAGCGCACACCTCATCGGCGGCGCCGACGTGGCCGCCGAGCTGGACGCCAAGCGTGCCATCAAGCAGGGCACGGAGCTGGCGGCGGCCCTCTAGCGCTGTGGCCGGAAGGGTTTGCCGGAAAGCTCGCGGCGTCCGGTGCGGTGCATCGCAGGGCGGAGCATCGCCCGCGTACTGGATGTACTCGGGTGATGCGACAACGCGGCGAGGTGCCGTGCCGGGCGTCGCGGCCGGTGTGCCTTTGCGGTCGCAGCACCAGCAGCCGCACGGGCCGTACGGACTCCCCCGTGCGGCCCCTCCCTAGGATGAGCCCATGTCACTCCCGCACGCGATCCTCACCGCCCTGCTCGAGAAGCCGTCGTCGGGGCTCGAGCTGACGCGCCGCTTCGACAAGTCGATCGGTTACTTCTGGTCGGCGACGCATCAGCAGATCTATCGCGAGCTGGGAAGGCTGGAGGCCGACGGCCTGATCCGCGCCCTGCCGTCCGAGCAGCCGGCCCGCGGGCAGAAGAAGAGCTACGAGGTCCTGCCCGCCGGCCGCACCGAACTGGCCCGCTGGACCGCGGCGTCCCAGGAGCCGAGGCCGCATCGCGACGCCCTGCTGCTGCGGCTGCGCGCCGCTGCCGTGGTCGGCACCGCGGGCCTGGAGGACGACATGCGGCGCCATCTGGAGCTGCACGAGCGGCAGCTGGCCGAGTACCGGGAGATCGAGAAGCGTGACTTCCCGCCCGGCAAGGACAGTTCCCAGGACCGGCTGCAGCATCTGGTGCTGCGGGCCGGCATCGACCTGGAGACTTTCTGGACGCGGTGGCTCACGCACGCGCTGGAGGAGTTCGCCGAACTGCAGGACACCGATGGGCCTGACGCCGACGGGCCCGACGCCGATGGGCCGGACGGCGATCGGCTGGACAGCGATCGGCCGGACGGGGAGGGGCCGGACAGCGATCGGCCGGACGGCGCCCTGCCCGGGGGCGGCCCGGCCTGAGGCGGCCGCGGCCCTCGGCACCGGCTCCGCTCAGAACCGGTGCGGCTTCGCGCGGCGGCGCAGCACCCAGCCCGTGGCGATCAGCGCCAATCCCACGAACGACCCGCCCACCGCGAGGGTGACCGGGCCGTAGTCCTTGGTGCCCCCGCCGAGGCCCCCCATCACACCGCGCGACGGCGAGGATGTGGCGGATATCGTCGGCCCGGAGCCGGAGGTGACGATGATGGACTGGCTGCCCGCCGTGATCTTGTTCGCGCAGACGACGATCACGGTGTAGGTGCCCGGACTCACGCTCTGCCAGGCCGCCGACTGGCTGACGGCCGTGCCCGTCAGCGCCACCTGGCGCCCCTGGCTGAAGTTCTCCTGGCCGCTGGTGAGCAGCGAGGCCGTGCCCCAGCTGCCGTCGACCAGGGTGCACGTGCCGGTCGTGACCGACACCGTGGAGCCGCTGGTGCTCACGGAGATCCCCGGCCCGGCATGGGCCGGTCCGGCGGCGACACCGAGGGCGAGTACGGCCGCGGCAGCCGCGGCCGGTCCGGAACGGAGGAGTGGCTGAGAGTTACGCATGGGACTGCCCTCCGGCGGCACGGTCGGCGGTCCATCCCAAGTGCCGCCGGAGATAGGGGAGCGCCCGTGCTGCCTTGGGTTTCAGCCAACGTGCCCGGGCCGCTTCCCGCATGTGGGGCGCACCCGGTCGGGTGACGGGCTGCCCGCGTCCGGCGCGTTCGGGCCGTGCGCCGCGGTGTCCGGCCCCGAACACGCCGGACGCCGCGGCGCCTACGGCTGCTCCGCCGCGGTCGTCACCGTCCGCTCGGGCGAGAAGCCGCCCCAGGTGCCGTCGGGAAGCATCGCCCGGATCCGCACCCGGTAGGTGATCCGGGCGTCCCGGCCCACGTAGAAGCTGTACGAGGCCTTCCCGCTCGGGGCGGTGCCGCCCCAGACGAGGGAGGTGGCCGGCTTGCCGTCGAGCTGGATCTGGTACTGCGTCACCACCCCGTCGGTGCGCGGCGCAACCCAGCTCAGGTCGAGGTAGTACGCCCCGTCGGCACGGTGGGCCGACGCCCGGAAGGTGGTGGGTGCGGTGCCCCGGCCGTCGTCGGAGCCGGGCGGGGTGCTCAGGCGCACCGGGGCACTGGCCGGGGAGAGATTGTCGGCCGCGTCGCGGGCCCGGACAGTGAAGGAGTACCGGGTGCCCGGCCGCAGCCCCGTGACCATGGTCGCCGTCCGGCTCCCGGGGACGCTGTGGATCTTCGTGTTGCCCTGGTAGACGTCGTAGGAGACCACACCCCGGTCGTCCGTCGAGGCCGCCCAGGACAGCTGTACGGCTCTGCTGCCCACCGCCCTGCCGTGCGGTGCGAAGGGGCGGGCCGGGGGCGAGTGGTCCGCCGCGACGGTCGCCGGCGTGGACGCCCGCACCTCCTGGCCGCGCGGCCCGAGCCGGCCGTCGGTGCCGCGGGCGCGGACGGTGAAGACGTACGTCGTCGCGGGTCGGAGCCGGATGACGTCCACCATGTGCTCGGAGGCGGGCACGTCGGCCACTTCGGTGGTGCCGCGATACACCTCGTAAGCGCTGATGCCCGGCCCGCCGGACACCGCGTTCCACATGACGTGCACGCTGGTCGCGCTGCCCGCCGCGGCGGTGACGCCGGCCGGGGCCCCGGGCAGGCGGCCGCCGTTCCCGCCGCCGTCCGCTGTGCCCCGGCCCCAGGCGGCGAGCAGCACGAGCGCACCGCCGACGGCGACGACACGCCCGGACATGCGGCGACGGGGGGAATCGGGGGCGGGAACGCGTCGCACGGGGTCTTCCTCCCCTCAACGGCGGCGCGGATGGCCCGCACACCGCTGCCCAATGGTCCGGACCAATATGGCGCGACCGGCGGGCGATATCAAGAGGGCCGCCGTTGGCGGGCGCCCGGGGGGAGTTACGTATGCTGAGCTCCTGACGGCTGAACTCATCGGAAGAGTAGGCGAGTTCACGTCGTGGCGCGGATCGCTGTCGTCGCTGATGCCGCGCCCGCACGGGGGGGCCGGGGGCCGGGTCGGCAAGGGCTCCGGTCTCCGGCCCCCGAGGGGGTTACGGGCTTTGGGCCGTCCGGTCCCCTAACGTGGGCCGCGCGATCGAATTCATCATCTATGGGATGAATCGCCGTTTATATCCCCGAGGAGAGGGGTCCTCATCGTGCGTGTCCAGTCGCTGACGCTCGTCGCGGCGAGCGCCGCCCTGCTCGCCCCGACGACGCTTCCCGCCGCCCCCGTCCCCCACCACCGCTTCCACGAGAAGCGGGTGGCACACACCGGGGAAGCCGTCCGCGCCGCCGACCTGCTGGCCAAGGTGCGCGACTGCAGACCCCTCTCCCGCGGCCGCTACCGTCCCGACGCCGGCGCACGTGCCACGATCCCGGTCTGCGGCCTGCGCGGCGCCGTCTTCTGGAAGGCCGACATGGACATCGACTGCGACGGCCGGCCCACCCGCCGCTGCAACCGCCGCACGGACCCGCAGTTCTCGCCGGCCGCGGCCTACCAGCAGTCCAACGGCCGCCGTCTGAACGCCGAGCGTCTGCCCTACATCGTGCTGCCCGCCCCGAGCCCCATCTGGAACCACCGCGCCCACGGTGTCGGAGGCGGATCGGTCGCGGCCGTCGTCTACCGGGGCCGGGTGCAGTACGCGGTCGTCGGCGACACCGGCCCCCGGGAGGTCATCGGCGAGGCCTCGTACGCCACCGCCCGGTGCCTGGGGATCCCCGCCGACCCGCGCGGTGGCGGCGCACGCTCGGGCGTGACCTACATCGTCTTCAAGAACGCCAGGGTCAGCCGCATCGAGAACCACGCGGCAGCCGTGGCGACGGGTGAGCGGCTGGCCCGCCGGCTGGTGGGCGCCGGTTCCGCACGCCACGAATGAGCACCGCCGCCGGTCCTGTGCCGCGCATGGCCCAAGCCGCCCCGCCCGTCGGCGACCCGCGACCCACCGGCCGGGCGGCCGTGTACGCCACCACGGCCGGGCCGCCGTGTACGCCCCACGGCCGGGCCGCCTCCGGGCGACTCGGCCGGCCCGGCCCCGCGGTG
>NZ_JBIRST010000016.1:123915-187635 GCF_044334385.1 Streptomyces sp. NPDC020801 | reverse complement strand
GGTGAGGCAGTGGGCCCGGCCCCGCGGTGAGGCAGTGGGCCCGGCCCCGCGGTGAGGCAGTGGGCCCGGCCCCGCGGTGAGGCAGTGGGCCCGGCCCCGCGGTGAGGCAGTGGGCCCGGCCCCTGAGGTGAGGTGGTGGACCGGCCCCTGTGTGGTGGACCGGCCCCTGCGGTGAGGTGGCGGGTCGCGGTCGGGTCGTGCGGCCCGGGTCACACCTTGCGGTAGCCGTACGCCTCCGTCGCCGCTTCCTCCACCGCGTCGAGATCCGCTCCCGTGGCTGCCGTGACGACCGCGGCGACCGCGCCCTCGACGAACGGCGCGTCCACCAGGCGGGTGCCGCCGGGAAGTTCGTCACCCTCGGCGAGCAGCGACTTCACCGTGAGGATGGCGCTGCCGAGGTCGGTGAGGACGGCGACCCCGGCGCCCCGGTCCACGGACGCGGCCGCCGATGCGACCAGCTCGGCACTGGTGCCGAACCCGCCGCCTGCCCTGCCGCCCGCCGGCGCCACCGGCACCACCGCGCCACCGCCCGCCAGCCCCTTCGCCAGCTCGGCCACCGAGGCGGCCACCTCCGCGCTGTGCGACACCAGTACGATCCCGACCAGTTTCTCGTCGCTCACTTCAGCCCTCCGCGGCCTCGGCCAGTGCGGCGATCAGCAGCGCCGACGACGTGGCTCCCGGGTCCTGGTGCCCGATGCTGCGCGGGCCCAGGTAGCTCGCCCGGCCCTTGCGGGCCTGCAGCGGCGTGGTCGCCTCGGCGCCCTCCCAGGCGGCGGTGCGCGCCCCGGCGAAGCCCTCACCGAGCGCGTCCACGGCCGGGACCAGGGCGTCGACCATGGTCTTGTCGCCCGGCACGGCCCCGCCCAGCGTCATCACTCCGTCCACCCCGGCCCGCAGCGCCTCGGCGAGCTCCTGCTCGCTCACCTCGGCGCTGTCCCCGAGTGCCTTGCCGGTCCGGCGCAGCAGCGTCCCGTACAGCGGGCCGGACGCGCCGCCGACCGTCGAGATCAGCTGCCGTCCGGCCAGCGTCAGGATCCCGCCGGGCGTGTCCGGTGCCTCCTTCTCCAGTGCGGCCCGCACGGCCTTGAATCCGCGCTGCAGATTGCTGCCGTGGTCGGCGTCCCCGATGGGCGAGTCGAGGGCGGTGAGCCATTCCGCCTCGCGGTCGACGGACGCGGCGGTCACCGTCATCCAACGGCGGAAGAAGTCGGCGTCGAGCACGGGATCTCCCTTGCGTGGTAGGTACGGTCGAGGCGCGGTCGCGGGCTCACATGCCCCAGCGCAGGCCCGGCGTGCTCACCGGCGCGTCGTACAGCCGCAGCAGCTCCTCGTCGATCTGGCAGAGGGTGACCGAGGCGCCCGCCATGTCGAGGGAGGTGACGTAGTTGCCGACCAGCGTGCGGGCGACGGCCACACCGCGCTCGGCCAGTACCCGGTGCACCTCGGCGTTGAAGCCGTACAGCTCCAGCAACGGGGTGGCACCCATGCCGTTGACCAGCAGCAGCACGGGGTTGCTCGGGTTCAGGTCCTCCAGGATCGCGTGCACCGCGAAGTCGGCGATCTCGCCGGAGGTCATCATCGGGCGCCGCTCCCGGCCCGGCTCGCCGTGGATGCCGATGCCGAGCTCCAGCTCGCCGGCCGGCAGGTCGAAGGTGGGGCTGCCCTTGGCCGGGGTGGTGCACGCGCTGAGCGCGACGCCGAAGGTGCGGGAGTTCTCGTTGACCTGCCGGCCGACGGACTCCACCCGTTCCAGCGGCTGGCCCTCGTCGGCCGCCGCACCCGCGATCTTCTCCACGAACAGGGTCGCGCCGGTCCCGCGCCGTCCGGCCGTGTACAGGCTGTCCGTCACCGCGACGTCATCGTTGACCAGCACTTTCGCGATCTGGATGCCCTCGTCCCCGGCGAGCTCGGCCGCCATGTCGAAGTTGAGCACGTCACCGGTGTAGTTCTTCACGATGAACAGCACGCCCGCCCCGCTGTCCACGGCCGCCGCGGCCCGCAGCATCTGATCCGGCACCGGGGAGGTGAAGACCTCGCCCGGACAGGCCGCCGAGAGCATCCCGGATCCCACGAACCCGCCGTGCAGTGGCTCGTGCCCCGACCCGCCGCCCGACACGAGGGCGACCTTTCCGGCCACGGGGGCGTCCCGCCGTACGACGACCCGGTTCTCCACGTCGACCGACAGCTCGGGATGGGCGGCCGCCATGCCGCGCAGCGCGTCCGCGACCACGGTTTCGGCGACATTGATGAGCATCTTCATGGCTGCCTCCTGGTGAGACTAGCAGATGGGCCCATGACCCGCCTTTTTGCAGGTCAGAGCGGGTGTCGACTTCGGTGATGGGGTGTCAGTTCTCCGGTGTGGGTCGAAGGGGGACGGCTGAGTCGTTCCTATCGGCAGTATCAGCCTTGCGGCAGCGAAGGTCACGTGCGCCGGCCACCGGCGCGACGGATGCGAGCCCGGGAACGGGCGGACGCGGCGGCGGCCGCGCCGGCTCCGCGGAACCCCTCCGGCCGGCTGGTACGGGAACCCCTCCGGCCGGCTGATCCGCGGAACCCTTCGCCGGCTCGTCGGTTCCCTGCCGGAGCGCCCCCGCGTCGAGGGGCTATGCGGGCGCCAGGTGGGCGAGGCAGGAGTCGGGTTCGGCGAACGGCTCCAGGCGGGTCGCGGCCACCGGCGCGCCCAGTTCCGTCAACGCCCCCTGCATCAGGCCCAGATGGACGGGGCAGACCAACTGCCCGTACTCCTCGGCCAGTTCCAGGAACGGGCAGTGCCGCAACCGGATCCGCTCCGGGGGCCGGTCCTCGCCGCCGCCCTCCGGGGCGGGTGCGAAACCCAGTTCCTCCAGCAGGGCGGTGAGCCGGACGGCGGACTCCTCGGCGGTCGGCCGCCGGAAGGGCGGCATCGGATCGATCAGGAAGCGTCCCCAGGCGCGCCCGGCCTCCGCGGCCGCCGCACTCGGGTCCGGCCCGGTGGAGGCCAGCTGGCTGAGCAGGATCTGGGCCAGCAGGCGGTAACCCCGGCTCCCGCCGCGGTCCATCCCGCGCCGCGCGGCGTAGACCGTACGGGGTCGTCCGGGACCCGTGGGCTTCTCGGCACGCCGGTCGACCGTGCCCTCGGACACGAGGGCGTCGAGGTGGAAGCGCACGGTGTTCGGGTGGACGCCGAGCCGGCCGGCCACCTCCGTCACGCCCAACGGTGTCCTGGCGGCGCGCAGTTCCTCGAGTACCAGGCGGCGGCGAGGACTCTTGCGCGCGGAGGCCAAGGCCGTCTCACCCCTCCTGGTTCTGCGGGGGCAGGGCGGCGATCAGCGGATGGTCGCGGTTGATCAGGCCCAGCTTCGACGCGCCGCCCGGTGAGCCGAGTTCGTCGAAGAACTCGACGTTGGCCTTGTAGTAGTCCTTCCACTCCTCAGGAGTGTCGTCCTCGTAGAAGATCGCCTCGACCGGGCAGACCGGCTCGCACGCCCCGCAGTCCACGCACTCGTCCGGGTGGATGTAGAGGGACCGCTGTCCCTCGTAGATGCAGTCGACCGGGCACTCTTCAATGCACGCCTTGTCCTTCACGTCCACACAGGGCTGTGCGATCACATAGGTCATGACCTGCTCCCTTCATCCACCGCGACGCGCGAGGAGGGTTTTTCCAAATGATACATGTAATAACCGGCGCCCTAGGGGGTCGGTCAGGTGGTGGCAGGGTTTCGAGGCGGAACGGGGGCCGTCAGGCCGAGGGGTCCACCTCGAAGCCGCCGCGGCCGTCGAACCGCACCTCAAACACCGAATTTGTCTGCCCCACCCGCTCTGTCTGCCCCACCCGCCGGGCCGCCACCAACTGCCCGGCCGGCTCGGTCGGCCTGGTCGCCGGCGCCGGCCTGGCCGGCTCGGTCACCGCCCTCCGCCCTCCGCCTTCTGTTCGGTGAAGCTCCAGGCGTACTGCAGCCAGTCCGCCACCGTCACCGCGCCCAGGCCCGCGCACACCAGGCGGGCGGCCCGCGGCGCGCAGGCGTAGCCGCCGGCGAGGGCGCCGGCCACCCAGACGGAGGTGCAGAACGGGCAGGACACCAGGTCCCCCACGGCGCGCCGCAGGCCGTTGCCGCGGGCCTCGTCCATCACCTCGCCGGCCGGGATCTCCTCCGTGCGACGGGTGAAGGGGGCGCGCAGGAAGCTGGTGACCTTGTCCTTGGACAGCAGCCGGGACGCCTTGAACGTCGCCACGCCCAGCAGCGCGACGTCCCACGGGGGAACCCGGTCCGGCAGCCGCACGCCCCGCCGCCGGGCCGCGACGGCGAACAGTGCCATGGCCGCCGTGAAGGTCGCCGCGAGCGTTGCGTACCCGCCCAGCGGCACCTCGCCCCGGTCGTCGTAGGACCGCTCTCCGGCCGTCATGGATGCCTCCCTCGTCAGCGCCGGCCCGATCACGCGGGCCCGGCCCGAGTGCCCCGCCCGGTCCCCGCCACACGCGCCCTGGCGCCCGGCGCCCGGCTATCCCCTGGGAGGCTCCTCGTGCTCCAGCAGATGCCCCGCCCGGTCGCACAGCAGGTGCCCCACCAGCGCGCCGCCGTAGATGACGAACCCCGCACCGACGAGCCAGGACTCCACCACCAGGATGGTACCGATGGCCCCGTAGCTGACGGCGTTGGTCACGATGAGCGGGGTGAACACCAGGAAGGAGAAGGCGCGCAGGCCGACCAGGCCCACCATGGTGGCGACGGCGCCGGGCAGCAGCAGCCGCCAGCGCACCTGGTGGCCGAGCAGGAAGTGCGGGCCCCACCAGAAGAAGATCACGCCGATCGCCAGGCTCATCAGCATCCGGTACGTTCCGGCGAGCACCGTGCGGGTCTGCACCTGTCCGTACAGGTACGCCATGAGCGCGCACAGCCAGACCGCCTGCCGCCAGATGCGGTGCCACGGCCCGGCGGGCAGCCGCCACACCCGTTCGTAGGCGTTCTGCACGCTGGCCGAGAAGGACACGCCGAACACCGCGAGGAGTACTCCGCCCCACACGCTGGTGCTGCCGACCACCTTGCGTGGCGGGGTGAACACCTCGGACAGCACCGCGGCGGACTTGTCGGACAGATCCATGCCGTCCACCAGCCACAGCGCGAACCCGCCGTGGTGCAGGGGATCCGCCGCCGCCACGACGATCAGCAGCGGGGCCAGGGTGACCAGGGCGAGCGTGGCGAACCCCATCGCCCGGTGCATCAGTTCCAGGTCCTTGCCACGCCGGTAGAGCTCAACGCCCCAGGAGAGGTGGGTCGTCGGGCGGGCCCTGGGCTGGCGCCCGGTCAACTCGGCCGCCACGGGGCACCGTTGCCCCGCCCGGCGTCGCGCGGCGCCGGGCGGGACCAAACCGGGCGTGACATGGCGACGGCGCCTCCTCTCCGGGCCCCGGGTGACCGGCGCGAGGGCGCGCAAACCCGGCATCGCGGGCGCGTAAACCCATCATCGCGGCCGAACGGGCCGCGCGCACCCGGGCGGGGAGGACGCGCACCAGGGAGGGGACGTGGAGCGGGAGGGGACGCAGACCCGGGCGGGGAGGCGGAGCGGGGGGGGAGCGGGAGGGGGGCGGAACAAGAGCGGCGGGGCCGGACGCGCCCGGGCGTCCACGGCGCATGGCGGCGGACAGGGCGGAGGGCGGGGGGCCGGCGCAGCGGCCGCGTCCGGCGCCGGTGCGGAGGACGAACGAACGCCGGGCTCGGACGGTGGCTCGGACGGGCCCCGATGTGCTGGGCCACCACGCCGATCAACAAGGTGATCGGCAACCTCCACATGACGACGGCGTTCTCGTTCTTCCTTCCTCGCCGGGGGCGTTCGGCCCTGCTGGGGCGGGTCGACCCGGAGCGCCCGGGACTGCAGTTGTCCTCCGCCTCACTTCCACCGGCCAGGCGCGCCGGGCGGCAGCCGGCCGTGGCCGGGGGGCAGGATGCTGCGGCCGGAGTCGTAGGGACGAGTCCACTTCAGTCGTCAGGGACGAGTCCACTTCCCTCCCCGCGGCACGACGGCGGCAACAGTGCGGCGGGCCGGTCAGCGGCCGCCCGGTCCACCGCTGCCGAACGAGCCGCTGCTGCCCTCGTCCCAGCGGGGGCGCGCATGCGCCGGGCTCGTCCGGGACCCGGGATTGCCGTGCTCCTTGAGCCGGTGCGGCGTCAGACGGTCATTGCTCCTGGGCACCTCGTCGGGCTCACGGTTCTCCAGGACCGCGCCGACCGGTCCTGACTCGGGCAGGCGCGGCTGTTCCTCCGGGCGCGGCGGGGCGGGCTCGCGGCGGCGGATCCGGGCGCCCATCCAGAAGGCGCCGATCAGCAGCGCCACCAGGACGAGTCCGACGACGAACGGCCAGATGCCGATCGCCGCGCCCTGGGCCGCGGCGATGTCCAGCGATGGGGTACTCATGGGCCGCGGGTACCCCCGGTCCGCGCCGCGAACCTGCTCGCCTCACCCGGAGCGGGAGTCCCTGGTCCTGGAACGGTTCGCCCTGCGGACCGCGTCCAGCAGCTGCGCCTTCGACATCCGCGAACGCCCCTCGACATCGAGGCGCCCGGCGACGTCGTACGGGTGTTCCTTGGACGCGTTCTCGCCGACGCCCTCGCCGCCGTGTGCGCCCCGCCCCCGGGGCTTGGCCGACCGCGGGTCCGAGGGGCCCTTGCGGCCGCGCTCCTTGCGTTCCCAGTGGTGGCCGACCTTCTCGTGCGTGTACTTCAGCGCGCCGTAGGCCACCCTGTGGGCCCGTTCGCCGTAGGCCACCCTGTGGGTCCGTTCGCCCTCGCCGTACTGCTCGACCGCCGAGTCGTGGGCCTTGATCCGGGTGTGCCGGGCGTCCCGGGAGGAGCGCTCCAGCGGCGGTGGCAGCTCCTGTCGTCCGGGAACGGTCTCCACCTCCGTGTCTCGTCGTGCGTCGTGGCTCTGTGTGTCCGCGTGGTGCTCCGCCGTTCCCCGTCGCCGGACGGGTGCGCCGCGGGGCGGGCGGAACACGGGCCGGACCCCTTGGGAGCCCCGGGTTTGGCGGGGTGCGGCACCGGCTACCCGCGCGGTGTGACTACGACATCATCGACCACTTCGCAACAGGAACTGATCCAGTTCCTGGAGGACCGTTTCGCCTGCGCCCAGGCCTGCACGGACTGCGCGCGGGTGTGCGCGCTGCGCGCGAGCCTGGTGGATCCGGGCGGCAGCAAGGAGCAGGAGGTCGTGCGGCGCAAGGGCATCATGTGCGCCGAGGTGTGCGACGCGACCTGCCGGATGCTGTCCGAGCAGAACTGCCAGGACGAGGAAGGCATCCGCCTCCAGCTGGAGTGGTGCCGGACCGTCTGCCTGGAGAGCGCCCACGTCTTCGACCGCCACCCGGGGGCCGAGCAGGCCGCGGACGCCTGCCGGGCCTGCGCCCGCGCCTGCGGAGACTTCATCGCCACCCTCGTGTGACACCGGGCCGGCCCGGACCGGCCCGGTGACACATGGCTGCACCGCCATTCCCAATTTCTGGAACACGTTCTACGGTGTGCGCCGTCAGACCGGCCTGTTGAGCCTGGAGGCGCCGTGCATCTCGACCACACGCCCGAGCAGCAGCGGCTGCGCAACGAACTGCGCGCCTACTTCGCCGAGCTGGTGCCGGACAACGCCTACGCCCGGCATTCGGACCCCGCCGCCCAGAAGCGGTTCTACCGCGCCACCATCCGGCGCCTGGGCGCCGACGGCCGGCTCGGGGTGGGCTGGCCCGAGGAGTACGGCGGGCGGGGTCTGACCCCGATGGAGCAGTTCATCTTCTTCGACGAGGCCGCCCAGGCCGGCGTGCCGCTGCCGCTGATGGCGCTCAACACGGTCGGCCCGACACTCATGCGGTTCGGCACCCAGGAGCAGAAGTCCTACTTCCTGCCCAGGATCCTGTCCGGCGAGATCGACTTCGCCATCGGCTACAGCGAGCCCGGCGCGGGCACCGACCTCGCCTCCCTGAGGACCCGCGCGGTGCGTGACGGCGACGAGTACGTGGTCAACGGGCAGAAGATCTGGACCACCAACGGTGACACGGCCGACTGGGTGTGGCTCGCCGTGCGCACCGACCCCGACGCCCCGCCGCACAAAGGCATCACCATGCTGCTGGTGCCGACCACCGACCCCGGCTACTCCTGCACGCTGATCAACACCCTCGCCTCGCACGACACCACGGCCAGCTACTACGAGAACGTCCGCGTCCCCGTCGACCGCCGCGTCGGTGAGGAGAACCAGGGCTGGCGGCTGATCACCAACCAGCTCAACCACGAGCGGGTCACCCTCGCCGCCCACGGCACCATGGCGATCCGCGCCCTGCACGACGTGCAGCGCTGGGCCGCCGCGACCAAGCTCGCCGACGGCCGGCGCGTGATCGACCTGCCCTGGGTGCGCCGCCGCCTGGCGCAGACCCATGTGAGGCTCGACGCACTCAAGCTCCTCAACTGGCAGATGGTCAGCGCCGTCCAGGACGGCACCCTCACCCCGCAGGACGCCTCCGCCGTCAAGGTCTACGGCTCCGAGGCCCGGCGCGACGCCTACGCCTGGCTCATGGAGGTCGTGGCCGCCGCGGGCGCGCTCAAGGAGGGCTCGGCGGGCGCGGTCCTGCACGGCGAGCTGGAACGCGGCTACCGCTCCGCGGTCATCTTCACCTTCGGCGGCGGCAACAACGAGATCCAGCGCGAGATCATCTCCTGGATCGGCCTGGGGATGCCACGGGTACGGCGTTAGCCTGCCGACGTGGCAACCATTCACAGGGGTGACCCCGGGCTCTTCGGGCCGTCCTCGGTGACCTGGCAGATGCACGGCGACCCGATGATGTGGGTCGCCGGCATCAGGGCGCTGTACCTGCAGGCCCTGCATCCGCGCGCGGTGCGCGGGGTGATGCAGAACTCCGACTTCCGGCTCGATGCCTGGGGCCGGCTGATGCGCACCGCGAACTTCGTCGGGACGACGACGTACGGGACGACCGAAGCCGCCGAGAAGGCGGGCGCCCGGGTGCGGAAGATCCACCGGACGCTGTCGGCGACCGACCCGCGAACGGGGGAGAGGTACGGTATCGACGACCCCGAGCTGCTGCTGTGGGTGCACTGCGCCGAGGTCGACTCCTATCTGCACGTCCTGCGCCGCTCCGGATTCCCGCTCAGCGACGCCCAGGCCGACCGGTATCTCGCCGAACACCGCGAGAGCGCCCGCCTGGTGGGCCTCGACCCCGGTACCGTGCCCGCCGGCCGGCTCGAGATGGCCGCCTACTTCGACCGGGTCCGCCCCGAACTCGCCGCGGGAGCCGACGCACGCGCCGTGGACGACTTCCTGCTCCGCCCGCCGACGCACCCCCTGCTCGTCCCGGCGCGTGAGGTGCTGTGGCGGCGCGTGGCGCATCTCGCCTACGCCTGCCTGCCACCGTACGCCCACGAGCTGTACGGCAGACCGGCCCCCGCAGCCGCCGTCGTCACCCGCAGGCTGCGGGCCACGGGCACCCTGCTGCGCTGTGTTCCCGCACGTCTGCGCTGGCAACTCCCGCCCAAACACATTCTGCGCGCGATGGCGAGGCTCGGTCCCGAGGCGCGTCCCGCACCGTACAAAGCCGGACGATAGCCCGCCATACTGGACGAGGGCCTCCTGAGCGGACCGGGCCGGCACCGGGACGGGGACCCGGGGGCGGTGCGCGAGGCGGGCCCGGCCCGGTGAGGGCGGGGGCACACGGCGACGGGGGCGACGGCGCGAGATGGCGGACAGCAGGCTGATCCAGGGCCGTTACCGGCTGCTCGAGCCGATCGGGCGGGGCGGCATGGGAGAGGTGTGGCGGGCGCGGGACGAGTCGCTGGGCCGCCATGTCGCCGTGAAATGCCTCGAACCGATCGGTTCGCACCACGACCAGTCCTTCAGCCGCGTGCTGCGGGAACGGTTCCGGCGCGAGGCCCGGGTGGCCGCCGCGCTCCAGCACCGCGGAGTCACCGTCGTGCACGACTTCGGCGAGTGGGACGGCGTGCTGTACCTGGTGATGGAGCTGCTCGACGGGCGCAACCTCGGCCAGCTCCTCCAGGACAACAGGCACCACCCGCTGGCCGTCGAGGAGATCGTCGAGATCGCCGAGCAGGTCGCCGCCGCCCTCGGCTACACCCACCAGCAGGGCATCGTGCACCGGGACCTGAAACCGGCGAACATCATGCGCCTTCCCGACGGCACCGTGAAGATCTGCGACTTCGGCATCGCCCGCCTCGGCCATGACATCGGCTTCACCGCCCGGCTGACCGGCACCGGCATCGCCTTGGGCACCCCGCACTACATGTCGCCGGAGCAGATCGGCGGCACCGAGGTCGACCAGCGCAGCGACCTGTACTCGCTGGGCTGCGTGCTGTACGAACTCGCCACCGGAGCACCGCCGTTCGACCTCGACGACGCCTGGGCCGTCCTGGTCGGCCACCGGGACACCCCGCCCGCGCCCCCGCGCGGCCACCGTGCCGAACTGCCCGAGTACCTGGAACGGATCATCCTCGACCTGCTCGCCAAGCGCCCCGAGCAACGGCCCTTTGACGCACACGAGTTGTGCCGCCGCATCATCGCCGGCCGCTCGGCGGCCAGGTACGTGCCGACGGTGGCCGCCCCGCGCCCGCGGCCGAACCAGCCCGAGCCGGCCGCGCGCGGCACCCGCCTGCCGTCGTGGACGCGCGGCATGAGCACCGGCCACAAGGCGACGGGCCCCGAACTGCGCACCACCCCACCGGACCCGTCGGCCGGCCTCACCGGCGAGTGGACGACGCGCCCCGCCGCCGACCGCGCCGGAGCGCGGGTGCCGGTGCCCGTACCGGTGACCGGCGAACGGCCCGCCCCTCGGCCGGAGCTGCTCAGGGCCCTCGCCGACCGGCAGAACGCGGCCCTCGGCCTGGCGCGGCTCGGCTGCTGGGCCGAGGCGGGCGAGATACACCGCTCGGTCGCCGCCGAGCGCGCCCGTCTCCTCGGACCCGACCACCCCGACACCCTCGCCGGCCGCTACGAGGTGGCCTTCATCCTCAGCCGCACCGGCCGCCCCGCCGAGGCGCTGCGCGAGTACAAGCAGGTGGCCGAGGCCCGCATCCGGGTGCTCGGCGCCGACCACCCCGACACCCTGGCCGCGCGGCAGGAAATGGCGTACGTGCTCGGCCGGCTGGGCCGGCACTTCGACGCCCACCAGGTCTACACGGCGGTGCTCGCCGCTCGGGAGCGCACCATGGGCCCGGACCATCCCGACACCCTGCGCTGCCGCCACAACCTCGCCTTCAGCCTCAGCCGGCTCGGCCGCCCGGAGGACTCCCACCGCATGGCCTGCCAGGTGGCCGCCGCCCGCGCCCGGGTCCTGGGGCCGCACCACCCCGACACCCTCGTCACCCGCTACGAAGTAGCCTACGCACTGGGCCAGCTGGGCCGCTGGGCCGAGGCGCTGCAGAGCTACCGGGAGATCACCGAGGCACGCGCCGAGGCGCTCGGCCCCGACCATCCCGACACCCTGGCCGCCCGCCACGAGGTCGGCATCAGCCTGGGCCGGCTCGGCCGCAGCGCCGAGGCGCTCCAGCTCTACCGCGGCCTGATCGACGACCGCACCCGCGTGCACGGCCGCGTCCACCCGGAGACCCTCCGCGCCCGCCACGGCCTGGGCGTCAACCTCGGCCGCCTCGGCCGCTGGGAGGAGGCGCTGGCCGAGTCGCGTGACGTGTGCGCGATCCGCGAGCGGGTCCTCGGGCCCGACCACCCGGACACCCTCGTCAGCCGCCGCGAGGTCGCCGTCGGCCTCGGCTGGCTCGGCCGCTGGGCCGACGCCCTCGCCGAGTACCGGCAGGTGGCGGCCGCCCGCGAACGCGTCCTGGGCGCCGGCCACCCCGACGCCCTCGCCAGTCGCAACGACGAGGCCCACTGCCTTGAGCAGCTGGGCCGCGGCGCCGAGGCCGTCGAGCTCTACCGCAGGGTGGCGGTGCTGCGTCAGCAGCGGGCGGCCGGCGGCCGCTGAGGCCGCCGCCGGCCGCGGGGCCGGGCGAGGCGCACCCTGGCCGACGTGGATCATCGCGTGTTACGAAGAACCATGAGCGCACACGAGGCACACGGGACGTACGACGCCGTCATCGTCGGCGGCGGGCACAACGGGCTGGTGGCCGCCGCCTATCTGGCCCGGGCCGGACGGTCGGTGCTGGTTCTGGAGCGGCTGGACCGCACCGGCGGCGCGGCCGTCTCCACCCGCCCCTTCGCCGGTGTGGACGCCCGGCTCTCCCGCTACTCCTACCTGGTCAGCCTGCTGCCCCCCAAGATCGTTCAGGACCTGGGCCTCGACTTCCGGCTGCGCACCCGCACCATCTCCTCGTACACCCCCGTCGAGCGGGACGGGCGCCCCACCGGGCTGCTCGTCGGCGGCGGGGAGCAGCGGACCCGTCAGGGCTTCGCGCGGCTGACCGGCTCCGACCGCGAGTACGAGTCCTGGCAGCGCTTCTACGGGATGACCGGCCGCGTCGCCCGGCGGGTCTTCCCCACACTCACCGACCCGCTGCCCACCCGCGACGAGCTACGCCGCCGTATCGACGACGAGGAGGCCTGGCGGACCCTGTTCGAGGAGCCGATCGGCGTCGCCGTCGAGGACCGCTTCGCCGACGACCTGGTGCGCGGCGTGGTCCTCACCGACGCCCTCATCGGCACCTTCGCCGACGCCCACGACCCGTCCCTGGCCCAGAACCGCTGCTTCCTGTACCACGTGATCGGCGGCGGCACCGGCGCCTGGGACGTGCCGGTCGGCGGCATGGGCGCCCTGACCGACGCGCTCGCGGACGCGGCCCGCCGGGCCGGCGCCGTCCTCGCCACCGGCCACGAGGCGGTGCGGGTGGCGAGCGACGGCCGCGCTGCCGAGGTCACCTACCGGACCCGGGACGGCGAGGGCACGGTCGGCGCCCGCCACGTCCTGGTCAACGCCTCCCCGCAGGCCCTCGCGGCCCTCACCGGCGACGAGCCGCCACAGCCCGCCGAGGGCGCCCAGCTGAAGGTGAACATGCTGCTCAAGCGGCTGCCCAGGCTCCGCGACACCTCCGTCGACCCGCGCGAGGCGTTCTCCGGCACCTTCCACATCGCCGAGGGCTACCGGCAACTGGCCGCCGCGCACGCCCAGGCGGCGGCGGGCGAACTGCCCACCGCGCCGCCCTCCGAGATCTACTGCCACTCCCTGACCGACCCCACGATCCTCGGCCCCGGACTCGTCGAGCGGGGCTACCAGACCCTCACCCTCTTCGGCCTGCACACCCCCGCCCGGCTCTTCGCCCGGGACAACGACGCCGTACGGGAGGAACTGCTGAAGTCGACCCTCGCCCAGCTGGACGCCCACCTCGCCGAGCCGCTCGCCGACTGCCTGGCGACCGACGCCGACGGCCGGCCCTGCATCGAGGCCAAGACCCCGCTGGACCTGGAACGGGATCTCCACCTGCCCGGCGGCAACATCTTCCACCGGGCGCTGAGCTGGCCGTACACCCAGGAGGGCACCGGCCGCTGGGGCGTGGAGACCCGGCACGGCAACGTGCTGCTGTGCGGGGCGGGCGCCGTGCGCGGTGGCGGCGTCAGCGGAGTGCCGGGGCACAACGCGGCCATGGCGGTGCTGGAGGAGCAGGGCGGCTGAATGCCCCGGCCCTCGCGGGGCACTCCGACAGAGCGACGTTTCCGTAGGACGACCAGGCCGCCCGGCGGCGGCCGCCCACCCCCCACGGGAGGCTCACATGGCCGACCTCAGCCCGATCGAGCTGCAGAAGGCCCTCAGCGGCATGGACTACCCGACGGACAGGCAGCACCTGGTCGAGCGTGCCCGCAGGAACCGGGCCGACAGCAGGATCGTCAGTCGGCTCGACGGCCTGAAGCAGGACCACTTCGACGGACCGACCGAGGTGCAGAAGGCCGTCTTCAACGAGTGACGGCCCCACCTGCGCCCGCGGGCCCGCCGCCCCGGCCGGACGGCGGGCCCGCGGGCGCGTCCGGTGCCGCCGCGGCCGGCAGCGCGTGCAGGGTGCCGCCGGACGAGGCGGCGTGCACACTCCGGCCACCCGGGGCGCAGGCCGTCGCCAGGATCTGGCCGCCGAGGTCGAAGCTCTGCAGCGAGGCCCCGTCCGCCGCGTCCAGCAACTGCAGCCGGCCGCTCCAGCCACCGGCGTACACCGCGGCGCCGTCGGTACACAGCGCGAAGAACTCCTCCTGCCGTCCGTAGTACGCGCGCCAGATCGGCTCGCCGGTCGCCGCGCTGTGACAGTGGACCGTGCCCGCCGCGTCCCCGACGACGACCGTGTCGAGCACCCGGACGGGCTGTGCCACCACGGGCGCCCCGAGCCGCTTCTCCCAGGCGGTCGAGCCGTCGGCGGCGGTGATGCAGCGCAGGGTGCCGTCGCCGTCCGCCACCACGAGGTGCTCCTCCAGCGGCAACGGCGGCGCCAGGACGGGGGCCGGCAGTCGTACCGGCGCCTTCCATGACAGGGCGCCGTCCTCGTCGTCGACGGCGAGGAGCGTCGTGCCCTGCGCCGCCGACAGATACACGTGCCGGGCGCCGGCCGCGACGGGCACGGCCGGCGCTCCCAAGGCGTCGAGGAGAGGGCCGGTCTCCCACCACAGGCGGCGGGTGACCGCGTCGAAGTGGTGCAGCCGGCCGGTGGCCTCGCCGAGGAACACGCTCTGCCCCCGAAGCAGCACCCGGGCCCGGTCGAGACCGCCCGCCGGCACGGACCACCACATGAGGTGCTCCCGGGTGTTCCAGGACTCCAGCCGGCCGGCGGAGTCGCACACCAGCAGCACGTCCCCGTCCGCGCACAGCTGCACCGGGGCGGTGAAGTCCGTCCGGCGGGCCACCTCCGCGCCCGTGGCGGCGTCCAGCCAGCGCACCGCACCACTGCCGTCGGCGGCGACCACACCGCCCTCCTCCGTGGCCACGACGCTGTGCGGCCACTCCCCGGCGCCGACGCTCCAGCTGCGCCGCCCGGGGCGGAACGGCACGGTCAGATCGGCGGCGTTGCCCGCCCCGGCGAGGAAGTCCCGCAGCTGCGTACGGTAGGCGGCCAGGGCACGGCCGACGGAGTCGGGCAGGTGGAGCATTCCCGGTGGGCCGAAGCCCTCGGCGACCTCCTCCAGCGCGGGACGGTCGGCCGGGTCCTCGGCCAGGCAGGCGCGGATCAGCCGGCCCGTGGCGTCGTCCGGCAGCCCCGACAGGTCGGGCGCCATCCCGCCCACACGGCGCAGCAGCATGGCCCGGGCATCGTTCTCCGCCGTGTACGGCGGGTGGCCGGTGAGGGCGTACAGGACGATGGCGGCGACGCCGAAGACATCGGTCGCCTGCCCGGTCCTGGCCAGTCCCCGGATCTGTTCGGGGGCGCAGAAGTGCGGGTGGCCGATGACCGTGTCGAGGGTCAGCGTGACCCGCTGACCGCGGATGCGGGTCAGCCCGAAGTCGATGATCCAGGGCCCGTCCCGGGTCAGCAGGATGTTCCCCGGATGCAGGTCCCGGTGCAGCAGTCCCTTGTGGTGCGCGGTGCCGAGGGTGTCGGCCAGCTCCGCGGCGACCGTCTGCACCGCGTCCCGCGGCAGCGGACCGCCGTGCGACTCCACCACGCGGTACAGCGACAGACCGGGGATGAAACGGGTCGCCAGGGTCGGCCGCCGGCCCGCGCCGAAGTCCAGCGCGAGCAGGTCGGGGATGCGCGCGCCCTTGCAGCGCTCCAGCGCCTTGCTCTCCTGGTGGAAGCGCTGCATGTGCTGGGCGTCCTCGGTGAACTCGCGCTTGAGCAGCTTCACGGCCGCCAGGGCGTCCGGGCCGTGCCGGTCGCCCGGACGCCTGCCCAGGTAGACCGTGCCGAACCCGCCCGTGCCCAGCCTGCCCAGCAGCCGGAAGCCGGCCGCCTCCGGCGGGTCGGCGTCCGGGTCCAGTGGCATCACCATGTCGTCGTCCTCTCTTCGGGCCGGTCTTGGCGCGGGTCTTGGCGCGGGTACTGGCGCAGGCCCTCGGACCGGGCTTGCGGCAGGTCTTCGGGCCGGCTGCCCGGTACCCGCACCGGGTGGGTCAGCGCAGGACGGCCGCCTCGCTCTCCGTCTCGTGGGAGAAGCCGATGCCGCACAGCACCGTGGACTTGCCGAGCTCGCAGGTGCCGGTGTCGCGCAGCCGCTCCCCGCTCGGGCGCGGAGCGTCGCGCTCGCAGCGCAGGACGAGCACCAGGCGTCCCGCCTCCTGCCGGCCGCGCACGGTGATGTGCGCCCGCACCTGCCCGGCATCCGTCTCCTGGGTGACCTCCCGGCCGCGCAGCGGGATCGCCTGACGGCTGCCCGTCCGCAGGTCGGTGACCACGAGGACGCCGGTGAGCTGGGGGTTGCGCTGCTTGTAGGCGCGCCACCCGGCCGCCGAGCCCAGCAGCACCACCAGCAGGACCAGCGGGTAGAGCCAGCCGGGCGTCCGGCCGGGCACCGTGCCCCGCAGGTCGAGTTCGGTGACGACCGGTTCGCCGGTGGAGAACTTCGTGTCCCCCAGGGAGCCGTGGATCGCCGTCGTCCAGGGCGAGGAGATCTCGGCGCGCAGGGGCACCCGGGCCTCGAAGTCGCGTGAGCCGGGGAGCAGGCTGAACCGGGGGTTCTGCCGCCAGGCCAGCGTCAGCCGTACGGTGCGCCGCCCGCCCGGCTGCAGGGTGACGGGGCCCTGCGAGGTCACCCGCGCACCGTCGGTGCCGTCGGCGCCCGTGAGCCGGACGGTCAGCGGCACGTGGTGGGCCTTGGAGACCAGGGTCACCTCCAGGGTCCGGGTCCGGGCGCCGGTGCGGTCCGAGGTCCCTACGGTGACGTGTCCCCGGCCGGCCGCGCGCACTCCCTCGCCCGCGACCGACACGGCGACCGTGCCGTCCTGGTCGGCGCGGAGCAGACTCACCGCCTTCTGGGTCCGGACCTGGTCCTTGGCGGAGCTCAGCTGGGATCCCAGGGCCGCCGGGTCGACCGGCAGGATGCGCGGGGCGCCGAAGGCGCTGCCGAGGACCTCGGAGACCTTGGTGCCCTCGGCGAGCGGGAGCCCGTAGCCCGTGATCTTGTGGTCCGCCCCCAGCGCCGAGTAGCGCGCCCTCAGCCGCTGCCAGGCCTGGCTGCCCAGCTGGGCGTAGGGGCTGCCCGGCGCGTTGACGGCGCCGTCGGTGAGCATCAGCACCGCACCGACCGGGGCCGTGCTGTGGTCGAGCTGGTCGGCCGCGGCGTCCAGCGCGGCGCCGTGGTCGCTCGCCGACTCCTCGGCGGAGCCGGGCAGTTCCCTGTCGAAGAGGCCGTCGGTGCGGTTCGCCGGTGCCATCGGGTGCACGACGCTCGTCGCCCGCCCGAAGGTGACGACGGCCACCTGGTCGGCCGGTGTGAGCGAGGCGAGGAAGTCGGCCAGGCGGCGCTTGACCGTGGTGTAGAGCGGGACGCCGTCGGGTCCCTTGTCCTGCATCGAACTGGAGACGTCGACGAGGACCACGTAGGCCGCCGGGACGTCGTCGACCTTGAGCGAGCGGTAGATGTCGTCGCGCGGCACCGGTGGGTCCGCGGCCACGGCGGGTGCCGTACCGCAGACGGCCAGCAGGACGGCGAGGGTGAGCAGCACGGCGTGGCGGGCCGTCGCCCGGATGGTGAGCATGAGGTGTCTGTCCCCCTGTGGTGTGCGTGAGCGGGCCGTCGGCCGCGGCGTGCCGCCGGGCCGGAGCGGTTCGTGGGGCCGCCGGGTTCAGGAGCGGGTGCGGGCCGGAACAGCCGGGTTCAGGAGCGGGTGCGGGCGGCCACGGCGTCCAGTCTGCGCAGCCGGGCGATCTCCCGTTCGCACTGCCGGATCTGCTGGTCGAGGTCGGACCTCATCCGCGTCAGCCGGCCGATCGCGTGGTCGCGGTAGTGCGGCCAGAGGCGGCGGTCCGTGCTGCCCCGGATGAGGGCGATCTCCAGGTCCTCGCGCTCCTCGTCGGCGCGGTCCCCGCTCGCGTACGACGTCCACACCCGGTGATAGGCGTCGAGGAGGTTCAGGACCCGTTCGCCGACGTGACCGTGGGCCGCCCAGGCCTGCAGGGCCGCGCCGAGCTCTTCGTTCTCCCCGCCCGCCCGGCGGGCCGCGCACGCCCGCGCGGCCAGCAGTTCGCAGTCCTCCCGGGTGCCCGAGCACCGCATCGCCACGCGGTGCACCTCACGGAGGGCGAGTGTGGACCGCAGCTGCGGCAGACGGTCGGCGATCCGCTCGAGCCAGCGCTGGTCCTCGGGCGTCTCCCGCCAGTGCGGCACCTCGGTGGACAGCCGGTGCACCGCGTCGGCGACGATCCGCGGGTAGGGCTCGGGCCAGTCCAGGACGCGCAGGGCGAGGTCGCGGCCGGCCGGTCCGGGGCCCTCGCCGGTGGTCGCGTCGACCGACAGGGCGCCGTCCAGCAGGAGTTGGACGACCGCCGGGGCATGCTGGCGCACCGGGCGTGGATCGAGCGCGGCCTGGAGCATCGAGGCGTAGGTGCCGACGCGTCCCGCCGGGCCGCCGGAACCGGACTGCCGGGCCGCCGCGGCCAGAGTGGCGAAACCCGACGGCGGCAGGTCGGCCAGGACGCACAGCACGTCCCAGCGGGCCGCCGTCTCCGGCCGCATCCGGGCGGGGGAGCGGCCCAGCGCACGCCGGAGCACCGCCTGGGGCGAGAACTCGTCCGGGTCCGCGGGAGTGCGCAGCGCGCAGCCGAGCAGCCCCTGGAAGAAGTCGGACTGCAGGACCTCGTCGGCGACCGCGCAGACGACCGCGGCCTCCAGCAGCCGGGAAGCCGCCTCGGGATGGCCCGACGCCCACTTCCGGTTGGCCCCGGCCGGGCAGGCACCCGAACTCAGCAGGCCGTACAACAGCGGAAGTTCGGGGCTCTCGGCGATCTCCGCGGCCCGCTCGGGCTCCGGTTCGAAGCACAGCCAGCGCAGCCAGGCACGCAGGAGACCGGCCGGGTCGGGCCGCTCGTACAGGGCCCGGACGAGGCGGCGCGCGAGGCCGGGGACCGAACGCAGCAGGTACTGGGTGAAGCCCATGGTGCCCTCGGTGAACGGGGCGACGGCGGGCAGCAGCCGCTCGGCCACGGGATCGGGCGCGTCCTGCGGGCAGGTGGCCCGGATCCGGCCGATGACGAAGGCCAGCACCTCGTCCAGCGGGTCGAGGTCCCCCCCGGTGCCGGCGATGGCGGCGCGCATGTTCTCGAAGTTGCCGAGGGCGACGTCCGTCCGGCCGTCGAGCAGGTCCTCGATCAGCTGCTCGCGGAAGGCCTCGGAGACGACGGGACGGGACATGAGCGGCGCCAGGGCCTCCATGTCGGTGTCCGGATCCGCCAGTGCCCGGCCCGCGAGGACGGCGAGCGCCCCGGCACCGATCCCGGGACTGCGCAGGGCCTGGACGATCCGGTCGGTACCCACGTCCTGGCCCTCGCTGACGGCCTGGACCACGGCCATCGACGGGTCCAGCGCGGTCAGTACCTCCAGCGCCTCCGCGTGCGCGAGGGGACCCTCGATGTCCAACGGCTCGCGGGCGTCGGCCAGATGGCGTACGACCGCCTCGCCGCCGTGCTCCGTCCAGTTCTTGATGAGCAGGTCGTGGTAGGTGCGCGCCTGCGGGGACAGCGCGCCCAGGTCCGGCAGTTCGCCGCCCAGGCTCAGGCTGGTCACCCCGGGGGAGCCGCCGGCGTCCCCCCAGTACAGGCGCATGGGCACCTCGGAGCCCGAGGAGGTCCAGCTGGCGGCGGACAGGGTGCTGCGCATGCCGAACGGCAGCAGGGCCGCCACGGAGTCCAGGACGAGCAGCAGTTGGAGCGGCCCGTACTGGCGGTCGCCCGTCACCGCCACCGTGCCGTCCAGTAGATGGGCCGCCGCGGCCGCCAGCCAGCGGGTGATCTCCGAGACCCGGGGGGTGATGTTGTCCCGGACGTCGGTGACCAGGAGGTCGTCGTCGCCGTAGGCCAGTTCGACCGGTCCGGCACTGCTCTCGGTCAGGCTCTGAGCGGCCGTGCGGGCGGCCCTCGCCAGCGCGCACCAGCCGATGCCCGCCGCCCGCACCTGCGCGTAGGGGACGGCGAAGTGGCTGATCCGGTAGATCGGGCGGTTGGACCCGTCGACCCCGGCCGTGCCGTCCAGCAGGAAGACGCCGACCGTCCCGGCTCCGCCGGGTCCCGGGGCACACCCCATGGTGATCCACGGCAACTGGTCGCCGGGCGCCGGGGTACCCGGCGACCAGTGGTGGATGGTGGTGTTGAAGTCGGCGATGCCGCTCGGCGGATGGGCGGCGAGAACCTGGTAGCCGCTGTTGGTGCGGGGCTCCTTGCCCCACAGGGCCCAGTCGGCGATCAGCCCCGGTGCCATGGTGTGTCCTCTCGTGTGCGGGTGTCGGATGCCGGATCAGGACTGCGACGGGCCGAAGCCCCGTAGGAAGAGGAACGGTTCGAGGATGTTGACGGGCCGGGGCGGCGCCACGAAGCGCACGGCGTCCTCGACCGGGTTGAGCAGGTACGGGTTCTCGAAGTCGAAACCCCGCTCCGGATCGACCCAGAAACCGACGGCCGAGCAGACGAAGTAGCCGACGCGTTCGGGCGCGAAGAACAACTCGATCTGCTGCTGGATCTCGCGCAGACTGCCGTGCGGAAAGGCCTGGCACAGCCCGTCGAACAGCCGCTTGGCGTCCATGACCTCCGGCTGCCCGGTACGGGGGTTGAGCCGGACGTTGCCCTGTTCGCAGGCGAAGCGGAAGACCCGGTCGTCGTCGAACTTCGCCAGGCACACGGCGATGCTGTGCGGCAGGAAATTGCCCTCCCGCGCGTCGTGCATGTTGATCTCGGTGGCGACCCCGCCGAGGACGTCGGTGAAGAAGTCCGCGTTCTGCCGGGCGTCCTTGGCCACCGGTCCGTCGTCGCCGTTGACCTGCCACTCCCGGACGGGGTCGACGACGTAGACCATGGCCCGCGAGGCGCCCAGGTCCTTGATCAGCTTGCCCCCGAGGGCGGCCCCGGTCTGCGAGTGCAGGTCGAACGCCTCCCCGGGCAGGTCCCGGACGGTGACCTTGAACTCGGTCAGGTCGCGCGTGCGTTCGGTGCCGCGCCGCCACCGTTTGCGTCCGGCGCGGGAGAACCGGGTTCCGGTGAGGTCCCCGGCCAGGGTGAAGCGGACCGGGCGCTGTTCGGTGAGGGTGGCGTTGGGGAACTTCCGGTCGCGGTAGAGGATGCGCGCCAGGTCGCCGAGGAACTTCTGCGAGGCGTGGTCCTCCGGCCAGATGCTCCATTTCCCGTACAACGGGTCCTGGACGGCCCGGGAGAGGGCGGCCAGCAGGGTGGACTTGCCGCTTCCCATGCCGCCCCAGAGGGTGACCGTCGACTCGGGCGGGGCGGGCCGGCCCTCCGGCTCCTGATGGGCCCCCTCCTGGCCCTCGCGCTGCTCCGGGGCCGCCTTCCTGCCGCCTTTCGCGGGCTTGTCGGCGCGCGGGGCCGGGTCGGGCTCGTCGACCTTCTCCAGGAAGACGCTGGGCAGCGCCTCCTCGTCCGGTGCGGGCCGTGGGGAGGGCGCGGCGGACGGCCGCGCCCTGTCCTTCCGCCCGCCCGGGGGGCCCGGGCGGGGGCGCGGGCGTGGGGGCGCGGACCCGTTCGCGGCCGGGGCTTCGCCGGTGGCCGCGGGCCCGGCGGCCGGGGCCGTCGGCGGCGAGGGTGGGGGCAGGGCGGCCCGGCCCCCGACGAGGGTGGACCGGTCGAAGACGTCGAACGGCCCCTCCTCCCGGTGCTGCTGCCTGCGGTCCGGTCCGGCGTCCTTGACAGGCTCGGGCCGCGCGTCGTCGTCGACCATGGATGTGCTCCCGCTTGACGGGCGGCGGACCTCGGCCGCCGCACGGTGGTGGTCCGGCCCGCGCGTGGGGCGCGTACCGGGATGTCGGTGAGGTCTCGGTCAGCCGGCCACGGCGTGCTGCCAGTCACCGGCCGTGCCGTCGGCGACGACCAGCCGGATCGGTGTGCCGTCCGCGGGCAGGCACAGCGCCGGTGCGGCGACGGCGGAGGCGATCAGCCGCGGGTCGTGGCCCGCGGTGAACCGCCCCTCGGCGCCGAACGCGTGCCAGGCGTGGTCCGCCCAGTGCGCCAGATGGGGCTCGCCCTGCAGGTCGTCCATCCAGGCGGGTTCGTCCACGACCGCGACACACGCGACGCCGTCGTAGTGGCGTACCGCGTCCAGTTCGGCCTGCCAGTCCAGCCGGTCGGGGCAGATGCGTACGGCCGCGCCGCGCCGCAGCACCCGGGGCGGACGCGCCCGCGGGTGCGGGGGACGGGAGCCGACCACCAGCAGCACCCGGTGGCTGTCGGCCCGCCACAGCGGGCGCCAGGCGGACAGCTCACGGGGCACGTGTTCCAGCCCCGTGGCGAAGTCGTGCCGCAGGGGACGGGGGCGCCAGGACGCGAGGGCGAGCGCGGCGTCCGGTGCCGCCGACATCCCCAGCCGGCGTACGACGGGCCCGCGGTCGCCCGGTCGGTCGAGCGGATCGTGGTCGCGGTAGCCGATCAGTCCCACCCGGAGTGTCTCCTCGACGCCGACCGCGTCCTGGACGGCGGTCACGACGGCCGCCGCCTCCTGCAGCCGCTCCTCGACCGCGGTGCCGCCGTCGGCCTGCGGTCCGGCGACCTCCACGGCCACCACCAGGTCGACCGGGCGGGGCCGGGAGAGCTGCCGCGGGGTCCCGGACGCCAGGGCGGTCCAGGGGGAGGTCTCGGGTTCGTGCGGACCGTCGTGGCGCAGTTCCACCCGGCCGAGCCCGCGCAGGGCGTAGCACAGGGTGGTCCGGGAGCCGGGCGGCAGTTCGAGCCGGTCGATGCGCAGGGAGCGCCACCGCGACGCCGGCTCGTCGAGCCCGGCCAGGACGACGGCGGCGACGCTCTCGCCGGTGGTGGCGCCCTGCGGCGGCGCGGTGACCGGCACATGGACGACCGGTCCCGCGGCGGTGCGGTCGTCGGCGCGGCTGCCGGCCGGGAACAGCGGCCGGCGCACCAGGCCGACCGTGCCCGAGCCGCCGTCGACGTGGGCGGCCGCGAGCCACACCGTGGTGCGCAGCGGCAGCCCGGCCGTCAGGTCGTCCGGCGTCATCGGCCAGTGTGCGGACAGCCGCAGGCACAGCAGCGCGCCGGACTCCCCGCGCACCGCCTCGGCCGCCTGCTCGACGGGCTGCCAGCCGGCGGCCCTGACGGCGAGCACGAGCGGCCCCGCCGCGTCGCGGCCCGCGGCCCGCACGAAGGCACCCAGGGACTTGCGCAGCGCGCTGCCGAGCCCGCCGCCGGCCTGGTCCCGGCCACCCGCGAGCAGGAAGAGCCGGCCGCCCCTGTCCTGCGGAAGTGCCCCGGACGCCGGGGCCAGTTCCGTCCAGGACGCCTCGGCGAGCCGTATCACCTCCGGGCCGGCGGCGGTGTGGAGCAGCCGGCTCAGGCGCAGCCGCTCGCAGCCGGTCTCCAGGATGTCGAGGGCCGGAAACATCCCCGAGGCGAAGCGGGTGAGCACCCATCCCAGGCCGGCCCGGGACAGGCCCGCGCGTTCCTGGGCGAGTACGTCGTCCCAGGCCGGGCGCCAGGCATGAGGGGCGGCGGGGGAGCCGGCGGCGGCCAGCAGCCGCGCCACGTCCCGGTGGTCGGGTGGCGCCGGCTCGGCGGGATGCTCGCCGCCTGTCTCCGCTCCGCGCGCTGTGGGCCCGCCCGCCAGCAGGTCCGCGACGCGGAGTGCGGCCCGAAGATCGGCCGCCCCCGTGTTCACCCCGGTGTTCGACTGCACTGTTCCCCACCCCCGATACGGCCGCCGACGCCCCGGCGAGGCGGCGGGCGGCCGCTGTTGCACGTGAATCAGGCATCGCAGGGCCCTGGTGACGAGGCAGCCATGACTGATCGCAGATCCCGGAATCCCCAGTCCGGTTGCGGATTCACATTATCGCCCGCTGAGCGGATGGGACCCGTATTCGTGAGCTTTTATTTCCGCTGCTGCCACGCACATCCCGAATTGAAAGAAAAGGATGGGGATACTTTCGATCTATTTTCGATGCCGATTGATTGTCGATTTCGGGAAGATGGGAATCGACTGAGATCGATCAGGTGTGATCGCCCTAGTCTGCGGTGGCCGTCCAGCCCTTCGCCTCGATGCGGGCCGCGTCGGCCGGGCGTGCCTCGTCGAACAGGACTTCCCGGCCGGCCTCGACGCGCTGGGCGCCGACGTAGGCCCCGCGGCCCACGTAGCGGCTGTCCGTCGTGTACCGCCAGCGCACGGTCAGCTGCCGGGCGGCCGGGAACGCGGCCTCGAGCCGGTGCTAGGCACGGCCGGAGAAACCGGTGACGACGCCATCGGGATGCCGCTGCGGCCCCTCGCCCGGGCGCGTGGTGGTGAACGGGACCGGCTGCCAGGTCGCGCCCCCGTCCGCCGAGGCCTCGAGGACGAGTTCGTCCGACCGCGGTTCGGTGTCCCACCACACGGCGCAGCACAGCCGGGCGCCGCCTCGGGAGGCGTCGAGCGTGGGCAGGGCGAGGGTCGCCGTCGTGGCGCTCGCCATGCCGGAGAACCAGGCCGTACGCCCCCGCGCCGGGCGCACCGGCACGGCACGCGCGAGATTGTCGCCTGCGGCCACCCTGGGAGCGGACCCGGACCGCCAGGTGCGCACAGGATGCACGGAGTTGCCGAGCAGGACCAGGAAGGTGTCGGTCGTCGGGTCGAGCACCAGGCAGGTACCGGTGAAGCCGGTGTGGCCCGCGGTGCGCGGAGTGGCCATCGCGCCCATGTACCAGTGCTGGTAGAGCTCGAACCCGAGGCCGTGCTCGTCGCCGGGGAAGGCGGTGTTGAAGTCGGTGAACATCAGCTCCACCGACTCCCGCTCGAGGATGCGGGCACGTCCGTAGGCGCCGCCGTTGAGCAGCGTGCGGCCCAGCACCGCGAGGTCCCACGCGCAGGAGAACACCCCCGCGTGCCCGGCCACTCCGCCGAGGCCGAAGGCGTTCTCGTCGTGCACCTCGCCCCACACCAGGCCGCGGTCCAGTCCGGACCAGGGTCTGCGGGCGTCCTCGGTGGCCGCGATGTGCGGCTTCCAGGAGGCGGGCGGGTTGTACCGGGTGCGGTCCAGGCCGAGCGGGCCGGTGACCTCCTCCCGGAGCAGCACGTCCAGCGCGCGGCCCGTGACCTGTTCCAGGACGAGTTGCAGGGAGATCATGTTCAGGTCGGAGTACCGGTACGCGGTGCCGGGCGGGTTCAGCGGCGCCTCGTTCCAGATCAGCTCCAGCTTCTGCTCGTGCGTCGGCGCGTCGTACAGCGGGATCCAGGGGCGGAAACCCGAAGTGTGGGTGAGCAGTTGGCGTACCGTCACATCCTGCTTGCCGGCGCGTGCGAAGTCCGGAAGGTACGCGGCGACCCTGCCCTCCAGCTCCAGCGTGCCCCGCTCGATCTGCTGCACGGCGAGGAGCGAGGTGAACAGCTTGGAGACCGAGGCCAGGTCGAAGACGGTGTCCCGGGTCATCGGCAGCTGCCGGTCGGGCGGGAGCTCCACGCCGGTGTCGGTCTTCTCGTCGTACGCCGTGTAGCGCACCGCCATGCCGATCGGCTCGTGCAGCGCCACGGTGCCGCCGCGGCCGGCGAGCAGGACGGCGCCCGCGTACCAGGGGTGCTTGGGGGAGGGGCCGAGGAACGTCTCGGCATCGGCGACGAGCCGGCGCAGAGCGGCGGGGAGCAGGCCGGCCCGCTCGGGCGAGCCGTGCCGCAGGACGCGGCGGCCGGCCGCCCCGGCCGCCCCCGTGGGGAGAGCCCTGCCCGCCGGGAGGGAGGCGAGACACAGCGCACCGCCCAGCACCATCGACGCCCGGCCCAGTTGACGGCGGGTCAGCCCGCGCCCGCCCCTGTCCCCGTTCCCATTCCCGTTCCCGTCCCCGTTCCCGTCCCCGTTCCCGTTCCCGTTCCCGTCCCTGTTCCGGTTCCCGTTCCCGTCCCCGTTCCGGTTCCCGCGCCCGCCCCTGTCCCCGTACCGGTCCCCGCTCTCGTGCGCCGCGCCGTCCGCCATTCGTCAGGCCTCCCGTCGTACCGCGCCCTGAAAATATCTTTCGCCACTTGCCTCGCAGAGTGAAACTTTCCTGTCAGGTCCGGGGTGTGTCAATGAGGCGTGCGGGGCCGCGCGAGACCCTGCAAAGAATCTGACGGAGTATCAGAAATAGCCTTCCGTCGTCCGGAGGACTGCGGCATCCTGCGCCCATGCAGACGGAGCTGAGCAAGCAACTGGGAGTCGAGCACGCCGTCTTCGGCTTCACGCCGTTCCCCGCCGTCGCCGCGGCCATCAGCCGGGCCGGTGGCTTCGGAGTGCTCGGCGCGGTCCGCTACACCGCCCCCGACGACCTCAGGCGCGACCTCGACTGGATCGAGGCGCACATCGGGGGCCGGCCCTACGGCCTGGACGTCGTGATGCCCGCGAAGAAGGTCGAAGGGGTCACGGAGGCGGACGTCGAGGCGATGATCCCCGACGGCCACCGGCAGTTCGTGCGGGACACCCTCGCCAAGTACGGCGTACCCGAGTGGCCCGCGGGCGAGGCCTCCGGCTGGCGCATCACCGGCTGGATGGAGCAGGTGGCCCGCACCCAGCTCGACGTGGCCTTCGACTACCCGATCGGTCTGCTCGCCAATGCCCTCGGCCCCCCGCCCGCCGACGTCGTGGCCCGCGCCCACGAGCGCGGCGTGCTGGTCGCCGCGCTCGCGGGCAGTGCCCGGCACGCCAGGAAGCACAGGGAAGCGGGCATCGACGTCGTGGTCGCCCAGGGCTACGAGGCCGGCGGCCACACCGGCGAGATCGCCACGATGGTGCTCACCCCCGAGGTCGTCGACGCGGTGGCGCCGCTGCCCGTGCTGGCGGCGGGCGGCATCGGCAGCGGCCGGCAGGCGGCGGCCGCTCTCGCGCTGGGCGCCCAGGGCGTGTGGCTGGGCTCGGTCTGGCTCACCACCACCGAGGCCAAGCTCCACTCGCCGGCCCTGACCCGCAAGCTGCTCGAGGCCGGCTCCGGCGACACCGTCCGCTCCCGCGCCCTGACCGGGAAACCCGCCCGCCAGCTGCGTACCGAGTGGACCGATGCCTGGGACGACCCGCACGGCCCCGGCACCCTCCCCATGCCGTTGCAGGGCCTGCTGGTCGCCGACGCGGTCTCCCGTATCCAGAAGTTCGAGGTCGAGCCGCTGCTCGGTACGCCCGTCGGCCAGATCGTCGGCCGGATGACGAGCGAACGCTCCGTCCGGGCCGTCTTCGACGACCTCACCCGCGGCTTCGAGCAGGCCGTCGGCCGGATCAACCGCATCGCCGGAAGGAGCGGCCAGTGACCGGCACACCCGGCACCGCCGACCCGGGCGGCACACCCCCCACCGGCTTCTGGGCCCAGGCCACCGCCGATCCCGGCCGTGGCGTCCTGGTCGCGCCCGACGGCGAGGAGTGGACCGCCGGTCGCCTGCACGCCGCCGCCAACGGCCTCGTCCACGGCCTCCGGGCCGCCGGCCTGGAGCGCGGCGACGCCTTCGCGGTCGTGCTGCCCAACGGCGTGGAGTTCCTGACCGCCTACCTGGCCGCCACTCAGGCCGGCTTCTACCTCGTCCCCGTCAACCACCACCTCGTCGGGCCCGAGATCGCCTGGATCGTCGCCGACTCCGGGGCCAAGGTGCTCATCGCCCACGAACGCTTCGCCGATGCCGCCCGCCGGGCCGCCGACGAGGCCGGGCTCCCGGCCGGCCACCGGTACGCGGTGGGCGAGGCCGCCGGCTTCCGGCCCTACCACGAACTCCTCGCCGGAAAGCCGGGGTCGGCGCCGCCCGACCGCACCATGGGCTGGGTCATGAACTACACCTCGGGCACCACCGGCCGCCCGCGCGGCATCCGCCGCCCGCTGCCCGGCAAGCCACCCGAGGAGGCCTACCTCGGCGGCTTCCTCGGTATCTTCGGCATCCGGCCCTTCGACGGGAACGTGCACCTGGTCTGCTCGCCGCTCTACCACACCGCCGTGCTCCAGTTCGCGGGCGCGTCCCTGCACATCGGGCACCGGCTGGTCCTGATGGACAAATGGACGCCGCAGGAGATGCTCCGCCTCATCGACACCCACCGGTGCACGCACACGCACATGGTCCCGACCCAGTTCCACCGCCTGCTGGCCCTTCCCGAGGAGATACGGGCCCGCTACGACGTCTCCGCCATGCGGCACGCCATCCACGGGGCCGCCCCCTGTCCCGGCCACGTGAAACGGGCGATGATCGACTGGTGGGGCGGCTGCGTGGAGGAGTACTACGCGGCCAGCGAGGGCGGCGGCGCCTTCGCCACCGCCGAGGACTGGCTGAAGAAGCCCGGCACGGTCGGCCGGGCCTGGCCCATCAGCGAACTCGCGATCTTCGACGACGACGGCAACCGGCTGCCGCCCGGTCAACTCGGCACCGTCTACATGAAGATGACCACCGGCGGTTTCTCGTACCACAAGGACGAGACGAAGACGCGGAAGAACCGCATCGGGGACTTCTTCACCGTGGGCGACCTCGGCTACCTGGACGAGGACGGCTACCTCTTCCTGCGCGACCGCAAGATCGACATGATCATCTCGGGCGGGGTCAACATCTACCCCGCCGAGATCGAGTCCGTCCTGCTCGCCCACCCCGCCGTCGCCGACGCCGCGGTCTTCGGCGTCCCGCACGACGACTGGGGCGAAGAGGTCAAGGCCGTCGTCGAACCGGCCCCCGGCCACCGGCCGGGCCCGGCCCTCGCCGCCGCCCTCCTCACCCACTGCGCCGACCGCCTCGCCGGCTACAAGCGCCCCAGGAGCATCGACTTCATCACCGAGATGCCCCGCGACCCCAACGGCAAGCTCTACAAGCGACGGCTGCGGGAACCGTACTGGGAGGGCCGCACCCGGCCCCTGTGAGCGCACGGTCCTTGACCTCCTCGCGCGGCGAGCCGAGGATCATGTGCCATGACGCCTGGACACGGGAGCACGGTCGACGGAGTGCTGCGGCGCAGCGCCCGGCGCACGCCGGCGCGGGTCGCCGTCGAGTACCAAGAGCGCTCGTGGACGTACGCCGAACTCGACAACGCCGTCTCGCGCGCGGCGAGCGTGCTGCTCGGGCAGGGCCTCGCCCCCGGTGACCGGGTCGGTGCCTTCGGCCACAACTCGGACGCGTACCTGATCGCCTTCCTCGCCTGCGCCCGCGCCGGGCTGGTGCACGTGCCGGTCAACCACAACCTCACCGGCGACGACCTCGCCTACATCGTCGGCCAGTCCGGCAGTGCGCTCGTCCTCGCCGACCCGGACCTGGCCGGCCGGCTCCCGGCCGGGACACGGTCGTTGCCGCTGCGCGACACCGGCGACTCGCTGCTCGACCGGCTGCCGGCCGCCGTGCCCCACGACGGGCCGGAACCGCGCGGCGAGGACCTGGTCCAGCTGCTCTACACCTCGGGCACCACCGCCCTGCCCAAGGGCGCGATGATGACCCACCGGGCGCTGGTCCACGAGTACCTGAGCGCCATCACCGCCCTCGACCTGAGCGCGGGCGACCGTCCGGTCCACTCGCTGCCGCTCTACCACTCGGCGCAGATGCACGTGTTCCTGCTGCCCCATCTCGCGGTCGGCGCGACGAACGTCATCCTCGACGCACCGGACGGCGAGAAGATCTTCGACCTGATCGAAGCCGGCCGCGCGGACAGTCTGTTCGCCCCGCCGACCGTGTGGATCGGCCTGTCGAACCGCCCCGACTTCGCCACCCGAGACCTGAGCGGCCTGCGCAAGGCGTACTACGGAGCCTCGATCATGCCGGTGCCGGTCCTGGAGCGGCTGCGCGAACGCCTGCCGGAGCTGGCCTTCTACAACTGCTTCGGCCAGAGCGAGATCGGCCCCCTGGCCACCGTCCTGGCCCCCGACGAGCACAAGGGCCGGATGGACTCCTGCGGACGCCCGGTGCTGTTCGTGGACGCCCGCGTGGTCGACGAGGACGGCAAGGACGTCCCCGACGGCACCCCCGGCGAAATCGTCTACCGCTCACCGCAGTTGTGCGAGGGCTACTGGGACAAGCCCGAGGAGACCGCCGAAGCCTTCCGCGACGGCTGGTTCCACTCGGGCGATCTCGCGGTCCGGGACGCCCACGGCTACTTCACGATCGTCGACCGGGTGAAGGACGTCATCAACTCCGGGGGCGTCCTGGTCGCCTCCCGCCAGGTCGAGGACGCGCTCTACACCCACCCCGAGGTCGCCGAGGCCGCCGTGATCGGCCTGCCCGACGAGAAGTGGATCGAGGCGATCACGGCAGTCGTCGTCCCGCGCGGCGAGGTCACCCAGGAGGCCCTCATCGCCCACGCCCGCGAGAGGCTGCCCCACTTCAAGGCGCCCAAGCGGGTGCTGTTCGTGGAGCAGTTGCCCCGCAACGCCAGCGGAAAGATCCTGAAGCGGGAACTGCGGGACCGGTACGCGGGGCAGTAGCGACGCATCCGGCGGCGGGCGCCCGTCCGGGTCCAGGACCCCCGCAGAACCGTGTGCAGGTCAGGAGCGCAGGTCCACGATCCGCCTGATCTTGCCGACCGAGCGCTCCAGGGACTCCGGCTCCACGATCTCGACCGTGACCGACACGCCGATGCCGTCCTTGACCGCCCTCGCGATCGTCCCCGCGGCCGCCGCCCGTGCCTCGGCGGTGGCGTCCGGGCGGGCCTCGGCGCGGACGGTGAGGGCGTCCAGGCGGCCCTCTCGGGTGAGGCGGAGCTGGAAGTGGGGGGCGGCGCCCGGGGTGCGCAGGACGATCTCCTCGATCTGGGTGGGGAAGAGGTTCACCCCGCGCAGGATCACCATGTCGTCGCTGCGGCCGGTGACCTTCTCCATCCGGCGGAAGGCACGGGCCGTGCCCGGCAGCAGCCGGGTCAGGTCACGGGTCCGGTAGCGGATCACCGGCATGGCCTCCTTGGTGAGCGAGGTGAACACCAGCTCCCCCTCCTCGCCCTCGGGCAGCACCTCGCCCGTGATCGGGTCGACCACCTCCGGGAAGAAGTGGTCCTCCCAGATGTGCAGGCCGTCCTTGGTGTCCACGAATTCCTGCGCGACCCCGGGCCCGATCACCTCCGACAGTCCGTATATGTCGACCGCGTCGATCCCGAACCGCTCCTCGATCTCCCGCCGCATCTCCTCGGTCCACGGCTCCGCGCCGAAGACGCCGACGCGCAGCGAGGTCCCGCGCGGGTCCACGCCCTGGCGCTCGAACTCGTCCAGGAGGGTGAGCATGTAGGAGGGTGTCACCATGATGATCCGGGGCGCCAGGTCCTGGATCAGCTGCACCTGGCGGGCCGTCATGCCGCCGGAGGCGGGGACGACCGTACAGCCCAGCCGTTCCGCGCCGTAGTGGGCGCCCAGGCCGCCGGTGAACAGCCCGTAGCCGTACGCCACGTGGACCGTGTCACCGGGCCGCGCGCCGGCCGCGCGCAGCGAGCGGGCCACCATGTCCGCCCACAGGGACACGTCGCCGTCGGTGTAGCCGACCACTGTGGGGCGTCCGGTGGTGCCGCTGGAGGCGTGGATGCGGCGGATGCGGTCCCGGGGCACGGCGAACATCCCGTAGGGGTAGTTCTCGCGCAGGTCCGCCTTGGTGGTGAAGGGGAAGCGGGCCAGATCGGCGAGCGAGTGGCAGTCGTCGGGGCCCACCCCGGCCTTGTCGAAGGAGGCCCGGTAGAAGGGCACGTTCTCGTACGCGCGCCGCAGCGAGGCCCGCAGCCGCTCCAGCTGCAGCGCCCGCAGTGCCTCGGTGCCCAGCCGTTCACCCGAGTCCAGCAGCTCCGTCGCATCCGCCATCCGGGAGTCTCCCTCGCCCACCACAACAATACGGTCGACCGATCATTCGGTCGAGATGCCGGAGATCAGTTATCCAGGCCGTCCGGCCGCAGACAAGACTCCGGCGGAGAAATTCCCTGGCAGCCGTCGCCCCGCCCGGCCAGGATCGACGCCGTGCCGATCTTCACCGCGCCCGACGGAACCGAGCTCGCCTACCACCTGCGCGGGCAGGGCGATCCGCTCGTCGTCCTGCCCGGAGGGCCGATGCGGGCCTCCGCCTACCTGGGGGACCTGGGCGGGCTCACCGCCCACCGCCGGCTCGTCCTGCTCGACCTGCGCGGCACGGGCGACTCCGCGTTACCCGCGGACGCGTCGACGTACCGCTGCGACCGGCAGGTGGACGACGTGGAGGCGCTGCGCGCACACCTGGGCCTGGAGCGGATGGAGGTGCTCGGGCACTCGGCGGGCGGCAGCCTCGCAGTGCTGTACGCCGCCCGCCGTCCCCGGCGGGTGGCGCGGCTCGCGCTGATCACCGCCGCCGTGCGCCCGCTCGGCCTGCGTGCGACGGCCGAGGACCGCCTGGCCGCCGCCCGGATGCGCAGCCGGGAGCCGTGGTTCGAGAAGGCGTACCCGGCGCTGGAGGCATGGCTGGCGGGGACCGGCGGGTACGGCCCCGAGCTCGCCCCCTTCTTCTACGGGCGCTGGGACGCAGCCGCCCGCGCCCACGCCGGGGCCGACGAGGAGCAGACCAACGAGGCGGCCGCGGACCGCTACTTCGCCGAGGCGGCGTTCGACCCGGTCGCGACACGTGCCGCACTCGCCGAGCTGACCGCCCCGGTGCTCGTCCTCGCCGGCGAACTCGACGGAGGACCCCGCCCCGGCCTCGCCCGCCGCGCCGCCGAGACCTTCCGCCACGCCGAGTTCGCAGTGCAGCCCGGTGCCGGGCACTATCCGTGGCTGGACGACCCGGACTGGTTCGTGCGGCGCGTCGCCGCCTTCTTCACCGGGGCCGCTGTGCCGTCGGCACAGTGATCGCAGGGTCTGCTGTGCCGGCGGCCCCGTCACCGCGGGGCAGCTCTGCCGCGGGCGCAGTGACCCGCCTGGTCCGCGCATCCGTGGGCAGGTGCCGGAGGGGCGTGGTGTGCCGGTCGGGGGATTCGACCCGCGGACCGTGCGGGCGGGCGGCAGGCCCCTCCTCACCCGCACGCACCTGGGGGCCCGGGCCTGCGCCGCCCGTTCTCCCGCCGCCCATCCGCGGCGCCGGCGGTGCCGGCCGGCACCGACCGCCGCCCGGCCGGCCGCCGGTCCGATTACGCGCCGGGTGCACGCCCCGCACGTCCCGAGCTCAGCGGTCCGCCGCCACCGCCACCTCCCGCGCCCACCGGTAGTCCGCCTTGCCGCTGGGGGAGCGCCGGATGGAGTCCGCGATCACCAGCTGGCGCGGGATCTTGTAGCCGGCCAGGTGGGCACGGCAGTGGGTCTGGACGTCCTGCAGGGACGGCCGCGGGGCGCCCTCGCGCAACTGCACGACGGCGGCCACATGGTTGCCCCACGTCGCATCCGGGACACCGGCCACCAGGGCGTCGTAGACGTCGGGGTGGGATTTGAGGGCCTGCTCGACCTCCTCCGGGTACACCTTCTCGCCGCCGGTGTTGATGCACTGCGAGCCGCGGCCGAGGACGGTGACCACGCCTTCCCCGTCGACGGTCGCCATGTCGCCGAGCAGCACCCAGCGTTCGCCGTCCTTCTCGAAGAACGTCTCGGCGGTCTTGCCGGGGTCGTTGTAGTAGCCGAGCGGTACGTGGCCGCACTGTGCGACCCGGCCCACCTCGCCGGGCGCGACCGGCTCGCGGGTGGCCGGATCGACCACCCGCGTACGGGAGTTCATACGGATACGGAAGCCGCGCCCGGGTCCGGAGTCCTCCGTCGCCGTGCCGTTGAAGCCGGACTCCGAGGAGCCGAAGTTGTTCAGCAGCACGGCGTTCGGCACCAGCGCCCGGAACTGCTGCCGGACCGTCTCCGACATGATGGCTCCGGACGAGGAGACGCTGAACAGTGACGAGCAGTCCGTGCCCTTCATCGGCCCGGCGAGCGCGTCGATCAGCGGCCGCAGCATCGCGTCGCCCACCAGTGAGACGCTGGTGACCCTCTCCTTCTCGATCGTCCGCAGCACCTCCTCGGGGACGAACTTGCGGTGCAGTACGACGCGTTGCCCGAAGTCGAAGCCGATGAAGGCGGTGAGGGTCGAGGTGCCGTGCATCAACGGGGGAGTGGGGAAGAAGGTGATGCCCGCGCCGCCGGCCGCGACGCGTTCGGCGAGCTCCTCCGGCTGCTTCACCGGCTCGCCGGTCGGCGCGCCGCCGCCCAGCCCGGAGAAGAACAGGTCCTCCTGCCGCCACATCACGCCCTTGGGCATCCCGGTCGTGCCGCCGGTGTAGATGATGAACTGGTCGTCGCCCGACCGCGCCGGGAAGTCGCGCCCGGGCGGACCCGCCGCCTCGGCGTCCGTGAAGGCGATCGCGGGGAGCTCGCGGGCCCCCGGCTGTGCGCCGCCCACCCGCAGCAGGTGCCGCAGCCCCTCCACCCGGGGCAGCGCCGCCGCCACCCGGTCGGTGAACTCCGCGTCGAAGACCAGCGCCACCAGGTCCGCGTCCCGGTAGAGGTACACCAACTCCTCTTCGACATAACGATAGTTGACGTTCACCGGCACGATCCGTGCCTTCAGGCAGCCGAGCACGGTCTGCAGGTACTCCACCCCGTTGTAGAGGTGCAGCCCGAGATGCTCGCCCGGGCGGATCCCGCTGTCGGCCAGATGGCGGCCGATGCGGTTCGCGGCCGCGTCCAGCTCCGCGTAGGTCAGGCGGCGCTCCGCGCCGGTGCCCGGGTGGTCGGCGTACACGAGGGCCTCGCGGTCCGGAACCACGTCGGCGACCGACTCGAACAGGTCGGCAAGGTTGTACTCCACCGCTCCTCCTGACCCCGGGGCGTACGGGCATGCCTGGCACCTGGCATCCGTCGGCTCGCCGGTCATCAGAGCAAAGGGCGCCGCAAGTGTGAAGGGGCCGCGCAGCAGAAATCTGACTGACTGTCAGAAAACCCTTGAAGTGGCTTCCCGGCTCCTGCAACCTGTTCTCGTTCCTGCAGACGGGAGACCGCTATGAGTGGGACGGAACACCTCACCGTGCGGCGCGAAGGCGCCACACTGGTGCTCACGCTCAACAGGCCCGAAGCCAAGAACGCGCTCTCGCTCCCCATGCTCGTCGGCCTCTACGACGGCTGGCTGGCGGCCGACGAGGACGACGCCGTCCGCTCGGTCGTCCTCACCGGCGCGGGCGGCGCGTTCTGTGCCGGCATGGACCTGAAGGCCCTGGCCGGAGACGGCATGGCGGGGCAGGGGTACCGCGACCGGCTGAAGGCCGACCCGGACCTGCACTGGAAGGCGATGCTGCGCCACCACCGCCCGCGCAAGCCGGTGATCGCCGCAGTGGAGGGTCACTGCGTCGCGGGCGGCACGGAGATCCTCCAGGGCACCGACATCCGGGTCGCGGGCGGGTCCGCGACCTTCGGCCTGTTCGAGGTCAGGCGGGGACTCTTCCCGATCGGCGGCTCCACGGTCAGGCTGCCACGCCAGATTCCGCGCACCCACGCCCTGGAGATGCTTCTCACCGGCCGCCCTTACAGCGCCCACGAGGCCGCCGGCATCGGGCTGATCGGCCATGTCGTGCCCGACGGCACGGCGCTCGCGAAGGCCCTGGAGATCGCCGAGCAGATCAACGCCTGCGGCCCGCTCGCCGTCGAGGCCGTCAAGGCGTCCGTGTACGAGACCGCCGAGCTGACGGAGACGGACGGACTCGCCGCCGAACTCGAGCGCGGCCGGCCCGTCTTCGGCACCGCCGACGCCAAGGAGGGCGCCCGCGCCTTCGCGGAGAAGCGCACCCCCTTGTACAAGCGCGCCTGACCCACCGAAGGAGCACCCCGGCATGCCCGAAGTCCTCAAGGCCCCCCTCGTCGTCGAGTTCCCCTTCACCCGCTCCCTCGGCCCGGTGCAGAGCGCCTTCCTGACCGGTCTGCGCGAGCGGGTGGTCCTCGGGGTGCGGACCGGCGACGGCCGCACCCTCGTCCCGCCCGTCGAGTACGACCCCGTCACCTCCGAGGAGATCCGCGATCTCGTGGAGGTCGCCCCCACCGGCACGGTCACCACCTGGGCCTGGAACCCCGCCCCCCGCCGCGGCCAGCCCCTCGGCAAACCGTTCGCCTGGGTCCTGGTACGCCTCGACGGCGCCGGCACCGCCCTGCTCCACGCCCTCGACGCCCCCACCCCCGAATCCGTGCACACCGGAATGCGGGTCCGGATCCGCTGGGCCGCCGACCGCACCGGCGCCATCACGGACATCGCCTGCTTCGAGCCGTACGACGGAGACGGCGCCCGGCCCGGCCATCACACCGGCGAGTTCGAGGACCGGGTCACCGGCATCGTCGCCCCCGCACGACTCGACTACACCTACTCGCCCGGCCGCGCCCAGAGCGCGTACATCAACGCCCTGGCCGAGCACCGGACCGTCGGCGAGCGCTGCCCGTCCTGCCGCAAGGTGTACGTTCCCCCGCGCGGCGCCTGCCCCACCTGCGGCGTCCCCACCGCCGAGCAGGTCGAGGTGGGCCCGGCCGGCACCGTCACCACCTTCTGCATCGTCAACATCAAGGCGAAGAACCTGGACATCGCGGTGCCCTACGTCTACGCCCACATCGCCCTGGACGGCGCGGACCTGGCACTGCACGGCCGGATCGGCGGCATCCCCTACGACCGGGTGCGCATGGGCCTGCGCGTGGAACCGGTGTGGACGGCCGGGGGCCGCCACCCCGACCACTACCGGCCGACCGGCGAGCCCGACGCGGACTACGACACCTACAAGGAGCTGCTGTGACCGGCCAGGAGGGCTTGGGGCCCCGTGACATCGCCGTCGTCGCCTTCGCGCAGACCGACCACCGGCGCACCACCGACGAGCTCTCCGAAGTGGAGATGCTGATGCCGGTCCTGCACCAGGTGCTCGAACAGACCGGCCTGCGGACCGCCGACATCGGCTTCACCTGCTCCGGCTCCAGTGACTACCTCGCCGGCCGCGCCTTCTCCTTCACCATGGCCCTGGACGGGGTGGGCGCCTGGCCGCCGATCTCCGAGTCGCACGTCGAGACCGACGGCGCCTGGGCGCTGTACGAGGCATGGACGAAGCTGCTCACCGGGGACGCGGACACCGCGCTGGTGTACGCGTACGGCAAGTCCTCGCCGGGCTCGGTGCGCGACGTCCTGACCCGGCAGCTCGACCCCTACTACGTCGCCCCGCTGTGGCCGGACTCCGTGGCCCTCGCCGCCCTGCAGGCCCAGGCCCTCATCGACGCCGGCGAGACCGACGAGCCCGCACTGGCCGCCGTGGGCGCGCGCAGCCGGGCCGACGCGGCCGGCAACACCCATGCGCAGGTGCGCGGTCCGGTGCCACGGGGCGACTACGTCGTACGGCCCCTGCGCACCGGGGACTGCCCGCCCATCGGCGACGGAGCCGCCGCCGTGATCCTGGCGGCGGGGGAGCGTGCCAGGAGGCTGTGCGCGCGGCCCGCCTGGATCCGGGGCATCGACCACCGCATCGAGGCGCACGGGCTCGGGGTGCGCGACCTGACCGACTCACCGTCCACCCGGCTGGCGGCGGATAGGGCGGGCGCCTTCGAACGGCCCGTGGACACCGCCGAGTTGCACGCGCCGTTCACCGCCCAGGAGGTCGTGCTGCGCAAGGCGCTGCGGCTGGACGACACCGTGCGTGTCAACCCCTCCGGCGGGGCCCTCACCGCCAATCCGATCATGGCGGCCGGGCTCGTCCGGATCGGCGAGGCGGCCGCCCGCATCCACCGCGGCGAGTCCGACCGCGCCCTCGCCCACGCCACGTCCGGCCCCTGCCTGCAGCAGAACCTGGTCGCCGTACTGGAAGGGGATCCCCGATGAGCAAGGAACCCGTGGCCGTCGTGGGGATCGGCCAGACCAGGCACGTGGCGGCGCGCCGGGACGTGTCGATCGCGGGGCTCGTCCGGGAGGCCGCCGGGCGCGCGCTCAGCGACGCCGAGCTGACCTGGGCGGACATCGACGCCGTGGTCATCGGCAAGGCGCCCGACTTCTTCGAGGGCGTGATGATGCCGGAGCTGTACCTCGCCGACGCCCTCGGCGCGGTCGGCAAGCCCATGCTCCGGGTGCACACGGCCGGCTCGGTCGGCGGCTCCACGGCGCTCGTCGCCGCGGGCCTCGTGGCGGCCCGTCTCCACGGCACCGTCCTCACCGTCGCCTTCGAAAAGCAGTCCGAGTCCAACGCCATGTGGGGACTGTCGCTGCCCATCCCCTTCCAGCAGCCCCTGCTCGCCGGCGCGGGCGGGTTCTTCGCCCCGCACGTGCGCGCCTACATGCGGCGCAGCGGCGCGCCCGGCACCGTGGGCTCGCTGGTGGCGTACAAGGACCGGCGCAACGCGCTGAAGAACCCCTTCGCCCACCTCCACGAGCACGACATCACCCTGGAGAAGGTCCAGGCCTCGCCCATGCTGTGGGACCCGATCCGCTACTCGGAGACCTGCCCGTCCTCCGACGGCGCCTGCGCCATGGTCCTCACCGGCCGCGCGGGCGCGGCCCGTGCGCCCCGGCCGCCCGCCTGGATGCTCGGCGGCGCCATGCGCAGCGAGCCGACGCTCTTCGCCGGCAAGGACTTCGTCTCCCCGCGGGCCGGCCGGGACTGCGCCGCCGACGTCTACCGCCAGGCGGGCGTCACCGACCCCCGCCGGGACATCGACGCCGTCGAGATGTACGTGCCGTTCTCCTGGTACGAGCCCATGTGGCTGGAGAACCTCGGCTTCGCCGAGGAGGGCGAAGGGTGGAAGCTCACCGAGTCCGGGGTGACCGAGCTCGACGGGGACCTGCCCGTCAACATGTCGGGCGGGGTGCTGTCCACCAACCCGATCGGCGCCTCCGGCATGATCCGCTTCGCGGAGGCGGCCCTCCAGGTGCGCGGCCAGGCCGGAGAACACCAGGTGGAGGGAGCGCGCAGGGTGCTCGGGCACGCCTATGGCGGCGGGTCCCAGTTCTTCTCCATGTGGCTCGTGGGAAGCGAGCGGCCCGACTCCTGAAAGGTCCTCCTCATGTGGCCTGTTGGCACCCGGACACGATCGCTAGGCTGGCCCGCGGACGACGATTCGGGAGGAGCACGGACGTGGCCGAGAGCACTATCCAGCAGCACCCCCTTGCGGGATGGGACAAGCCGGAGCTGGATCTCAGCAACGCCGAGTGGCAGTCCAGCAGCCGTGGCCTGGGGGATGTCCAGATCGCCTTTGTCGAGGGATTCATCGCGATGCGCAACAGCGGCCGCGCGGAAAGTCCCTCCCTGATCTTCACGCCCGCGGAATGGGGCGCGTTCGTGTCGGGCGCCCGGGAGGGGGAGTTCGACCTCACCTGAGCGCCACGCCGATCCGGGGGTGTTCGCCGCCCTTTTCCGGACACGCGACCATGGAGGCCCTGCCGGGGCCCAGGCCCCAGCGAGGCCGGCTCCCGGCGGGGAAAGGTCGCCACCCGGAGGTGAGGAACCCATGAGCCCCCCACCGGTCGTCGCCGCGGTCGACGGCTCCGACGACAGCCTGCGCGCCCTGGACTGGGCCCTCGACGCAGCCCGGCGGCGCCGTGCGCCGCTGCGGGTGGTCCATGTGCGGCAGTACGCCGCCTGGGCCCAGCCCGACGTGCTGGTCGCCGGCCCGCCCGAAGGCGGCGACGAGGTGCTCGACCAGGCACGCGGCCATGTCGAAGGGCGCACCGACCGGACGGACGTGGAGTACGTGGGCCTGGACGGCCTGCCCGGGGCCCTGCTGCCCGAACTGGGCTCCGCCGCCCAGCTGCTGGTGCTCGGCTCCCGGGGCCGCGGAGGCTTCGCGAGTCTGCTGCTCGGCTCCAACGGCCTCGCCGTCGCCCGCGACGCGGAGTGCCCGGTCGTCGTCGTGCCCCGGCCCGGCCGCGAGGTCCACGGCGAGAACCCGGGCGGGCCCGGACCCCGGGTGGTCGTCGGGCTGCACGTCGACAGCCCCGGCGAGGCCACCCTCGCCTTCGCCTTCGGAGAGGCCGCCCGGCGCGGCGCCCGGCTCCAGGCGGTCGCCGCCTACCCATGGCCGGCCCGGACCTGGGTGGCGCCGGGTGAGTTCGCCCCGCCGGTGATCGAGCAGCAGGCCGTGGAGAGCGAGATGCGCAAACTGGCCGAGGGCTTCCTCGCCCCGCACCGCGCCCGGCACCCCGAGGTACGGGCCGAGGCGTACGTGGCGCCCGGCGACGCGGCAGGCCACCTGGTGGCCGCCTCCAAGGACGCCGACCTGGTCGTGGTGGGCCGCCACCGCCGACGCCTGCTGGCCCCGGCCCGCATGATGGGCTCCGTCACCCAGGCGGTACTGCTGCACGCCGCGAGCCCCGTCGCGGTGGTGCCACCCTCGCCCCCGGAGGAGCGAGGCGCCCCCTCGGCCACCTCGGTCGCCGGAAAGGGGCAGGCCCGCGGCCGACACGCCGGTCCCGTCCCCGCCCGGGGATCCGCCGCGAGCCGACCGTCCCGGCGGCCGTCCCGGCGGGCGGCCTCGGCAGGCAGGTGGGCATCCGCAGGTGCCGTGGGGGCATCGGCTCCGGCGGGCGGCGGAGAGCGGACCGCGGCGCCGAAGGCTGCCGGCTCCGGGGGCCGCATCCCCCCGGTCGGTGGTCGCCCGCACGTCGCGCAGCAGGCCGGGACACGTACCATGGCCGCATGTCGTTCCTCCGTCGCCGCAGCGCAACGCCCGCCGGGCCCGACTTCGACGTACTGGCCATGGACCCGGGCGACTGGCCCGGCAATCTCGGCGCCGGGCTGCTGCCCGCGCCCGACGGCAGCTGCCAGGGCGTGTTCCTGCGCTACGACCTCTTCGGCGGCCGCGGCACCGCGATGATCATCGGCAATCTGCCCGAGGGCTCCCCGGCCCGTGAGGTCGCCGACGGCGAGGCGCCCTTCGAGGTGGCCCAGCTGCTGCTGGCCCTGGAGAACGACGAGGAGGTCACCGTCGTGGGCACCGAGGACATGCCGGTGCTCCAGGGCGACAACCTCCTGATCGTGCGCCGGCTGAAGCTCTCCGAGAGCCGGGTCTCCTGCGTGCAGTTCGACCGAAGCGACGGTGTCCTGGTCACCATCGCCTCCTGGGACCGGCCCATCACCGACGACCTGTACACCCTGCTCAAGCCGCTGCCGGCCGAACTGTTCCAACAGGGCTGACCGGCGGCGTACGCGCACGAAGGGCCGGCCCGCCCGGACCGGCCCTTCGTCCTGCGAACCGCTACGGGCCCGACGGCAGCACCCGTACGTCCGCGGCCCGCACGAACGCCACCCGGTGGCCGAACTGGATCTCGTAGTAGTGGTCCTTGCCGGTCACCACCCGGTGCGAGTCGGTGGTGAAGGTGACCGAGTAGTAGTACTCACCCGGCAACGCGTCCCCCACCACGTACTTCTGGCCCGCGAGCAGCTTGTACGGCAGCGGCGACACCGGCTGCGCGGGCACGCCCGCCGGATAGGCGTCCTTCTCCGGGTACGCGCGTCCGTACACCGGCACGCTGTCCATCCCGGCCTTCGGTGTCACCACGGAACCGATGGCGTCCACCGCGGTGGGCTGCTTCGCCGGGTTCTTGAACCATGCCTTCTGGCCCAGGTACCAGATCGCCGTCCAGTCGCCCTGCCGCCCGGCGACCGCGTACTGCTGTCCGGTCTCCACCCGCGAGCCCACGTCGTTCACGTCGATCGTCGAGTCGCCGCCGTCCGGCCTCAGGCCGATGTCCTTGATCAGCGGCGAGGAGGTGTCCGGCTGCGAGTACAGCCGCACCTCGCTGGACCCGTGCGCCGCGCACGGCCGGCCGCCGTCGGCGCAGCCCGTGTAGGCCGGCCGGTTGGCGGAGTAGTCGGGGCGGATCGTCACCAGCCCGCCGTTCTTGCCGGCGGTGGCCTCGAAGGGACGGCCCAGCAGCTCGAAGTAGTGCCGCCAGTCCCAGTAGGGACCGGGGTCGGTGTGCATCCCGGGAATGGTCGCGGTGGTCGGGCCCGGCACCGTGTCGTGGCCCAGGATGTGCTGCCGGTCCAGCGGGACGCGGTACTTCTCGGCGAGGTACTTCACCAGCCGCGCCGAGGAGCGGTACATCGCCTCCGTGTACCAGGCGTCCGGAGAGGCCAGGAAGCCCTCGTGCTCCAGGCCGATCGACTCGGCGTTGACGTACCAGTTCCCCGCGTGCCAGGCCACGTCCTTCGCCTTCACGTGCTGGGCGATGTGCCCGTCAGTGGAGCGCAGCGTGTAGTTCCACGACACGTAGGTGGGGTCCTGGACCAGGTTGATGACACCGTCCCAGCTGCCCTCGGTGTCGTGGACGACGATGTACCGGATGCTCTGCGAGGCCGGCCGGTCGCCGAGGTCGTGGTTGCCGTAGTCGTTGTTCCCGAACTCCTGGTACGGCGCCGGGATCCACTCGCAGGACACTGCGGCCGGGCATTCCGTACCGGCCGAGGAGACGTCCCGCAGGCCCGTCCGCGCCAGCTGGGCGAGGTCGGGGGCGAGGCGGGGCAGCGCCGTCAGGACCATCCGCTGCCCGGCGTCCGTGGTGCGCTGCTCGCCGGAGCGGATCACGTCGTAGACGTCGTTCGCGTACGCCGCCGCGGTCGCGCTGTCGTCCGCGCCGGAGAACTGGGCCACCGCGCCGTACCACTCGGCCGGGTCCTCGCTCAGCGGCGCGCCGAGCTTCTTCTGCGCGGCGGCCAGCAGGGCCGCACCGCCCGCCACGTTCGCGGCCGAGTCGGTGCGCAACCGCTCGGCGGGCATCCCGGTCAGTCCGGCCGCCTTGGTCAGCGTCTTCAGCCGGGCGGGCAGCACGGAGTCCGCCGGCACCTGCGCATCGGGGCGCAGTGCGGCGCGGGCGGTGTCGCCGCGCGGGTCCTCGGCGCCCTCGCTGTGGTGCGGCGCCCGGCTGAGCGCGGTGTGCGCGTCGGTGAGGTGCATCGGGCCGTAGCCGCCGGTCGTGCTCGGGGCGCCGCCGTGCCCGTCCCAGCGGGACTGCAGATAGGAAACGCCCAGCAGGACGCTGAGCGGCACGTGGTACTCGGCGGCAGCGGCGGCGAACGCCCGCTGCAGCCGACCGGTGTCGTCAGCGGCGGCGGACGTGACCGCGCCCGCGGACGGGGCGGCGCCCAGCAGCGGCAGCAGCAGCGCCGCCGAGGCGACGGCACCCGCCGTCGTGCGCACGCGTCTGCGGCCCGGCGTCGGTCTGGGGTCGGTGGCGGATCCTCGCAATGCAGCCTCCTGGGCGCTCGGGCGTGGCGGGGTGTGCGGGGCCGGCCCGGGTCAGTGGTACCGGCTTGCCGACGATCCGTCAATCATGCGCGCAGCGAGGAGATTTCCCATGTCAAGCGGGGTCCCGGCGTGTTTCGTCGCGGCGGCTCCAAGGCCTGCGGGGCGTCAGTGGCGTACACCAATGGGCGCGGCGAGCGGTGCTCCGAAAGCGGGAGGGGTGCGGGCCGAAAGCGGGACACGACAAAGGTCCGCGGTGCGCCCCCTTGAGCGGGCGTGCCGCGGACCGTCGTCCCCGTCAGCGAGTGCCGACCGCCGCACGCACGGCCCGCCGGGCCAGCTGGCAGTCGTCGTGCAGCCGCCGCAGCAGCAGCCGCTGTTCCTCGCCGGACGGCGCAGCACCCGGGTGGGCCGTGCCCGGTGCCGCCGGGGCCGTATCGTGCATCGAGCGCTGCACGGCCGTCTCGTAGGTGCGGATCTCACGGGTCAGTACGAGCATCAGGTTCACCAGGAACGCGTCCCGCGCGGCCGGGCCGGCCGTCTGGGCGAGCTGACTGATCTGGCGCCGGGCCACCGGCGCGTCCCCGAGCACCGACCACAGCGTGGCCAGGTCGTAGCCCGGCAGGTACCAGCCCGCGTGCTCCCAGTCCACCAGCACTGGACCGGCCGGTGAGAGCAGGACGTTCGCGAGCAGCGCGTCGCCGTGGCAGAACTGGCCCATCCCCTGCCGGCCCGCCGCGTGCGCGATGCCGTGCAGCAGCTTCTGCAGGTCGCCCATGTCCCGGTCGGTGAGCAGCCCCAGCTCGTGGTAGCGGGAGATGCGGGCCGCGTAGTCCAGCGGGGCGTCGAAGGTGCCCGCCGGCGGCCGCCAGGCGTTCAGCCGGCAGATCGCGCCGAGGGCCGCCCTGATGTCCGCCCGTGGCGGGGTCTCCAGCGGATGCCGCTGGAGCGCGGCCACCCGGCCCGGCATGCGCTCGATCACCAGGGTGCAGTTGTCCGGGTCCGCCGCGATCAGCCGGGGCACCCGGACCGGCGGCCGGTGCCGGACGAACGAGCGGTAAACGGCTATTTCGTGCCGGTAGCGCTCCGCCCATGCGGGGGACTGGTCCAGTAAGCACTTGGCGACGGCGGTGCTGCGCCCGGTCGTGCCGACCAGGAGCACGGAGCGTCCACTGCGGCGCAGCACCTGCACCGGAGCGAACTCCGGACAGATCCGGTGCACCGAGGCGAGCGCCGCGCGCAGCTGGGCGCCCTGAGGGCCGGACAAGTCGATTCTCCCGCTGAGCGGTTGCGTGCCGAGCCCCGCGGGGCGCCGCGTCCGGCCCGCACCGAGCACAGGGGCCGCCGGACGCGCGGGGTCGAGGTAGGGGCCGCCGGCGCCCGGACGGGGGCGCAGCGACCGGGGCGGGGCGGACACGGAGGACGATGCTGCGTACATGGGCGAGACAGATCCCTTCGTGTGCCTGCTGCTTGAAGCGCGCTGCCCGGCCCGGACGCCCGGGTGCACCCTGGGGAATGTCCCTCGGCGACCGGGTCGGGGTGGCGCGTTCCTACCTGACACCCGTTGCCCACTGGCACACCATCTGGCGCACCCTGGCGAACCCTGGCGAATAGTCGCCCGGCAACTCTCACCGGGTCTACTGTCAACTCAGCCGAGTACCTGGGGGCTTGACGTGACAGGACAACCCAACACCCGTCTCGCGGACCTGTTCGGCCTGGCCGGCTGGTCCAAGGGAGAGCTCGCGAGGCTGGTCAACCGGCAGGCGGCGGCCATGGGCCACCCCCAGCTGGCGACCGACACCTCCCGGGTGCGGCGTTGGATCGACATGGGAGAGATCCCGCGCGATCCCGTGCCACGGGTGCTGGCGGCCCTGTTCACCGAGCGTCTCGGCCGTGTCGTGACCATCGAGGACCTCGGTCTGGTACGGCACGGGCGTACGGGGAAACGGCAGGGCGACGGGAGTGCGGAACATCCCGACGGAGTGCCGTGGGCGCCCGAGCGAACCGCCGCGGTCCTCACCGAATTCACGGGAATGGACCTCATGCTCAACCGACGCGGCTTGGTGGGCGCGGGCGCCGCGCTCACCGCGGGATCCGCACTCAGCGGCGCCATGCACGACTGGCTGCAGACCGATCCGACACTCAGGGCCGATGCCCCCGACCTCGACAAGCCCCTGCACGCCGACCCCGCCGGGTTCGACCGCTACGAGGCCGCCCCCGTCGGGTCACAGGAGATCGAGGAACTGGAACGCTCGGTGGAGGTGTTCCGGGCCTGGGACGCGGCCCGCGGCGGCGGCCTGCAGCGAAAGGCGGTGGTCGGCCAGCTCAACGAGGTGGGCGGCATGCTCGCCTACCGTCACCCGCCCCACCTCCAGCGGCGCCTGTGGGGCGTCGCCGCCAACCTCGCCGTCCTCGCGGGCTGGATGTCGCACGACGTCGGCCTGGAACCCACGGCCCAGAAGTACTTCGTCATCGCCGCCCATGCCGCGCGTGAGGGTGGCGACCGGCCCCGGGCCGGCGAGGCGCTGTCCCGCGCGGCGCGCCAGATGGTGCACCTGGGCCGGCCCGACGACGCCCTGGACCTGATGAAGCTCGCCCAGTCCGGCTCGGGCGACGAGGTGCTGCCGCGCACCAGGGCGATGCTCTACACCATCGAGGCCTGGGCTCAGGCGTCGATGGGCAAGGGCCAGGCCATGCGCCGCACCCTCGGGCAGGCGGAGGACCTCTTCGTCTCCGACAAGAGCGACGTACCGCCGCCGAGCTGGATGCAGACCTTCAAGGAGGAGGACCTGTACGGCATGCAGGCCCTGGCCTACCGCACCCTGGCGGAGCACGAGCCCGACGCGGCCGTGCACGCGCGGTACTACGCGGAGAAGGCCCTGGCCCTGCGCAACGACGGCCGGCAGCGGTCGAAGATCTTCGACTTCCTGTCGATGGCCTCCGCCTGCTTCATCGCGGACGACCCCGAACAGGCCGACCGGTACGCGCGACTGGCCCTGGTGTCGATGGGGTCCAACTCCTCCCACCGCACCTGGGACCGCCTGCGCCAGATGTACCGGCTCACCGCCGAGTACGCCACCTACCCCAGGATCCACGATTTGCGGGAGGAGATCCGGCTGGCCCTGCCCAAGGCGAAGGGTAAGGGCGCGGACAGCGCACCGGCGTAGAGGCCGGCGCTTCCCGCCGTCCGGGATCGGGTTTCGCGTTCCGCCGTCCGGGAGTCCGTTCGAGTTGGGTCGTCCGGGGGTTGGCCTTCCCCCGCCGGCTGGCTCGTCCGTCGCCTCCCTCGTCGGCTACGACGTCACCCTGGCGACCAGCACACAGGCATCGTCCTCGCGCCCGGCCGTGCCGAACTCCTCCACGACCGCGCGTACGCAGTCCTGCGCACCACGCGCCTCGCCGAACCGCGGGGCCAGGTCGAGCAGACGGTTCACGGCGGCCCTTCCGCCCCCACTCCCGGCTTCGCTCGAGCGGGGGGACTCCCATTGCCGCAGCACCAGTTGGTGGGTGTAGAGCAGGAGCAGGTCGCCCACGTCGAGGGTCTCCTCGGCCTGCCCGTAGGCGGCTCCCGAGGTGGCGCCGAGCAGGACGCCCTCGGGTGCGTCCAGCGCGCGCCCCGTTCCGCTGCGGAACAGCAGCGGAGCGGGGTGTCCGGCCTGCGCCCACACCAGGGTGCGGGTGGCGGGCCGGTAGCGGCAGCAGACGGCGCTGCCCAGGGCCGGCTGGACGGTGGCGTCCAGCAGCTGGTTCAGCCAGCCCATCAGCCGGCCGGGCCCGGTGCCGGTCATCGCCATGCCGCGCAGGGCGCCCAGCAGCATCGCCATGGCCGAGGTCGCGCCGGGCCCGTGTCCGGTGAGGTCGCCGACGCTGAGCAGGGTGTCGCCGCCGGGCAGTTCCAGCGCGTCGTACCAGTCGCCCCCGATCAGCGGGCCGGACGAGGCGGGCAGGTAGTGCGCCGCGAGGTCGAGCGCCGGGCCGCCCCGGCGTGGGAGCCGCAGGGACCCCCGCCACGGCAGCACGGCCTCCTGCAGCTCGACCGCGAGCCGCCGCTCGGTCTGCGCGAGGTGCTGGTGGTGGTGCAGTGAGTCACGGGTCTCGCGCACCGCCGACTGGCTGCGGCGCAGTTCGCTGACGTCCCGCAGCACCGCCCACATGGAGGCGGTGCCGCCGTCGGTGTCGAGCACGGGCTCGCCCATCATGTGCACCGTGCGGACGGCTCCGTCGGGCCGCACGATGCGGAACTCCCCGTCGACGGGCTTGGCGTCGACCAGGCAGTCGGTGACCATCGCGGTCAGCCGGGGCCGGTCCTCGTCGAACACCAGGGAGGGCAGTTCGTCGAGGGTGAGTGCGGGGGCGGCCGGGTCGCGGCCGAGGATCTGGTAGAGCTCACCGGACCAGCCGGCCTCGTCCGTCAGCAGGTTCCACTCCGCGCTGCCCACCCGGCTGAGCAGTGAGCCGTGCGGCGCCCCGGCCGGAGCGGCGGGAGGGGCTTTGGCGGCGGTCACCGCGTCGGGGGCCACGGGCACCGGCGGGGGCCCGTCCCGCAGCTGGGCCAAGTGCTCGTCCAGATCGCTGAGTTGATGCAGCGCCAGGTCGCACAGCGCGCGTTCCCACCGGCCCTGCGGATCCGACCCGTCGCCCTCTGCCTCCCGCCGCACGGCGTCCACCTCGCCCTTGAGCCGGCGCGCCTGCGTGATCAGGGCGTCGACCGTGCCGCGCCCTGGCGGCTGGGCGGGTGGGCGGTCCGCGGAGAGGTGGGACGGCATGACGCACTCCGATGCGGGACGGTACGGCCAAGGCGGCGGGGGACCGTTACGACTGTTGCACAGCCGGCGACGGCCCGTAAGGGATTTGGCAACACACGATACGGTGGTGCATCTGGCATATGCCACAGTCTTCCCGGCGTGACTCTGCGGTGTTTTCGCCTAGTCGGCCGGGTGGGGCAAGTCGTAGCGGGCATACGCGATTTGACGGACCGTCGAGAAGATGTGCCCGTCGTTCAATCGCGCGTTCGACGGCCTTTTGTTCCCCTGCGCCCGCCCCCCGGATGCACCCGACTGGGGGAGTGACGCAGCTCACAGCAATTGATGGGCGGTCAGGCGTAATGCAAACGGCTCCTGCGGGCTCCTAAGAACACACGGCAGAACCGGCCGACCTCCGACCCGCTGGGGAGACCGACCATGGACATCACCCTCGAACAGCCCGCCCGCGCCCGTCTGATCACCGCGGACGAGCAAGAACGCCCCGTACCGGCCACGCTCCGCTACCTCTCCGCGGACCCGCTGGCCGTGCACGTGGACTTCCCGCCCGAGGCATCCCTGGACGGGAGCGACGTCTCGTGGACCTTCTCCCGCACCCTGCTGGAGGAGGGGCTGGCGCAGCCGGCCGGGGCAGGGGACGTCCACCTGTGGCCGTGCGGCGACTCCCGTACCGTGCTCGAGCTGCACTCGCCGTCCGGCATGGCCCTGCTCCGGTTCGACACCCCGGCCCTGCGCCGCTTCCTGCTGCGGACCTACGCCGTGGTCGCGGCCGGCCAGGAGGACGTCGGCGCGGCCGTCGACCGCGGACTGAACGCCCTGTTCGGCACGGTGTGAGCGGAGCGGCCCTCAGGGGCCGTCGGCCGTCGCCGGCCGTCCTTGCGCGTACAGGGCGGGGCGAGGGGCGAGGGCGACCGTCACCCGCCCGCCGTTCTCCAGCGACCGCACCCCGGCCTCGGCGACGACCGAGGCGGCGTAGCCGTCCCACACGCCCGGGCCGGTGACCCGTCCCCGCCGGGTGGCGTCGACCCAGGCCTGCACCTCGCGGTCGTAGGCGTCGGCGAAGCGCACGAGGTAGTCCTGCGGCACCTCCTCGCGCGCGCTGGCCCGCGCGGTGACGACCATCGTGTGCCCGTCGCCGATCCGTGCGCTGCCCGCCTCGCAGACCGCCTCGCAGCGCACCTGGTAGCCGAAGCCGCAGTTGACGAAGACCTCCACGTCCACCAGGGCGCCCCGCTCGGTCTCGAAGAGCACGAACTGAGGGTCCAGCAGTCCGTCGGGGGCGCCCGGGGAGGGCGCCGGGCGCAGCACGGTCACCGCGGTCAGCTCCTGTCCGAGCAGCCAGCGGGCTGCGTCGATCTCGTGCGACGCCGAGCTGTTGATCAGCATGGCGCTGGTGAAGTGCGGCGGGGAGGAGACGTTGCGGTGCGTGCAGTGCAGCATCAGTGGCCGCCCCAACCGCCCGCTGTCCAGCAGGGACTTCAGCCTCAGGTACTCGGCGTCGTAGCGCCGCATGAACCCGATCTGCGCCAGCCGCCGCCCGAGCCGCGCCTCCGCCTCCACCACGCGCAGCGCTCCGGCCGAGTCGGGCACCATCGGTTTCTCGCACAGCACCGGCAGCCCGCGCGCGAAGGCCGCGAGCAGCGCCTCCTCGTGCGCGGGACCCGGCGAGGCGATCAGAGCCGCCTCCACACCCGGCGCGTGCAGCGCTGCCACCGCCTCGTCGTGCACCGAGACGCCCTCGATGCCGCCGACGGCCGCCTTCGCCCGGTCCGTGTCGGGGTCGGCCACCGCGGCCACCCTGGCCCCGCTCACCACCCGGTCCAGGCGCCGTATGTGATCGGCCCCCATGTGCCCGGCACCCAGCACGGCCACGCCCAGCAGGTCACCCACGTGCGCACTCCCTCCTCGCCGACGGTACCGCCGTAGCGTAGACACGCCGGCGAGGAGGGCTCGAGGGCGCCGTCAGTAGCGCAGCACCCCGGCGATGCGCTGCGCCTCGTCCAGGGTGCCGTCCGGGACGAAGCGGACCTCGGCCCCGGTCTCCAGGCACTGCTCGACGATCTCGTCCACGATGTCCTCGCGGACCTCGAGGCCGCCGCCCTCGGCGGGGACCAGGTGGTCGGCGGCTTCGTTGCGCACCGTCACCCGGTAGTTCTCCTCGACGGCCAGCAGCCGGACCCGGCCCTCCCGCGCGCTGCGCCACACCTCGTCGACACCGGCCGCGAACGCGCGGCGCCCGCGGGCCCCCTCCAGCTCCCGGAGCACGGCGGCGGTGTCCTTGGCCGCCTCCGCCTCCTGCATCGGAAGGATCGCGCGCCACACGGCCTCTGGCGTGCTGTGCGCGAGGCCGACGTGCTGGACGTGCACCGCGCACTTGGCGACACCACCGATCTCGTCGAGGGCGGCCAGCGCCTCCGGGCCGCCGGTGAGGTACACCGGACGCGGATGTTCGCGCAGGACCGCGCTCATCGCCGCGTCGGCCTCCCGCAGGAACTGCCGGGCGCGCTCGTCGCGGAAGGTGCTCGGCTGGTCGCCGATCCGCTCCTGGCGCTCCGCGTCGAAGTTCTCGGCGAGATCCCTGGTGAGCGGGAAGCCGCCGGTGCGCTCCTCGGTGACGCGGTCGGCGCCGCCGCTCCACAGGGTCACGCGGTCGGCGGCGACCGACAGGACCCAGAACGGGCGCTCGGCGGTGTGCGCCGAGACGAGGTTGCGGGTGAGGAAGGTGTCCGAGAGCACCACGCGCTCCGGTACGGTGCGGCCCAGTGACCACACCTGGTGCTCACCGGGCGCTGCGAGGATCAGCAGTCCTTCCTCGGCGTGGGCCAGATCCACCTCGGTGAGGGCCTGGTCGAGCTGCCGTACGACATCGGCGCGCCGCTCCCGGCTGACCGCCGGGTCGGTCTCCAGCTGTTTCTTGGCCTCGGCCACGGCATTGCGCAGCCGGACCCGGTCCTGGGTGTTGTCGGGCTCCCGGCGGTGCGTCGGCGTCAGCACGGACACCGCGGGATAGCTGCGCGGACGGCGCAGCTCGGCGAGGGTCGCGGGACTCAGATCGTGCTCCATGACAGCACGATAGGTCCGATTGCCGTGTCGGGCATTTGGAGCAATCAGGTCGGCCGGACGGGGCAATTGCTCGCGGCGGATGTGTTCGCGGGTGTTGGGCAAGTCTTTGCCCTTGGCCGATTCCTGACCCGACACTGCCGGTGCGAGGCGGTTGCGTGGGTGTCGCACGAGCAAAGTGCGGCCGAAAGCACGAGGGTGACGGCGTCGTTCGTGTTACGGCCGCGTTGACCGGTGGCGTGGGTGTGACACACGCTCGTCATATAGATGCTCGATACAACTGGTTTGTTCCGGAGGCAACATATGTGCGGTATCACCGGATGGGTCTCCTACGACCGCGACCTGCGCACCGAGGCCGCGACCCTGGAGGCGATGACGGAGACGATGGCCTGCCGCGGACCCGACGACCGCGGCACATGGGCCGCGGGACCCGCGGCCCTCGGGCACCGGCGGCTCGCGATCATCGACCTGCCCGGCGGCCGCCAGCCGATGACCGTCACCACCCCGCACGGCACGGTCGCCCTCGTCTACTCCGGGGAGACCTACAACTTCACGGAACTGCGCCGCGACCTCACGGCCCTCGGCCACCGCTTCACCACCGACTCCGACACCGAGGTCGTCCTGCGCGGCTACCTGCACTGGGGCGACGCCGTGGCCGAGCGGCTGAACGGAATGTACGCCTTCGCCGTCTGGGACGGCCGCCACGACAAGCTCGTCATGGTCCGCGACCGCATGGGCATCAAGCCCTTCTACTACCACCCGACGCCCGACGGCGTCCTCTTCGGCTCCGAGCCCAAGGCGATCCTCGCCAATCCGCTGGCCCGCCGCCGGGTGACCCTGGACGGCCTGCGCGAGCTGTTCACGTTCGTCATGACCCCGGGGCACGCCGTGTGGGACGGCATGTACGAGGTGGAGCCCGGCACCGTCGTCACCGTCGACCGCACCGGTGCCCGCACCCGCGCCTACTGGCGGCTCGAGACCCGGCCGCACCCCGACGACCGGGACACGACGATCGCCACCGTCCGCACCCTGCTGGACGACATCGTGCGCCGCCAGCTCGTCGCCGACGTCCCGCGCTGCACCCTGCTCTCCGGCGGTCTGGATTCCTCCGCCATGACCGCGATCGCCGCCCGCCGGCTCGCCGAGCAGGGCGAGAAGGTGCGCAGCTTCGCCGTCGACTTCGCCGGCCAGACCGACCACTTCGTCGCCGACGACCTGCGCGCCACCCCCGACACGCCGTTCGTGCACGACGTGGCGCGTGCCGCGGACACCGACCACCAGGACATCGTGCTCGACGCGCACACCCTCGCCGACCCGGAGATCCGCGCGAAGGTCGTCAGGGCCCGGGACCTGCCGATGGGCTTCGGTGACATGGACGCCTCGCTCTACCTGCTGTTCCGCAGCATCCGCGACCACTCCACCGTCGCCCTGTCGGGCGAGTCCGCCGACGAGGTCTTCGGCGGCTACCAGCAGTTCTTCGACGAGGAGGCACGCCGCGCCGACACCTTCCCCTGGCTGGTGCGCTTCGCCCGCGACTTCGGCGACGACAGCAACGTCATGCGTGCGGACCTCACCCGGGCCCTGGACCTGACGTCGTACATCGCCGACGGCTACCGCACAGCCGTCGCGCAGATCCGCCGCTTGGACGGCGAGAGCGACCACGAGTTCCGGATGCGGCGGATCAGCCACCTCCACCTCACCCGCTTCGTCAGGGCCCTGCTCGACCGCAAGGACCGGATGAGCATGGCGGTCGGTCTGGAGGTCCGCGTCCCCTTCTGCGATCACCGGCTGGTCGAGTACGTCTACAACGCGCCCTGGGCCCTGAAGTCGTTCGACGGCCGCGAGAAGAGCCTGCTGCGGGAGGCGACGGCGGACCTCCTGCCGAGGTCCGTGTACGACAGGGTCAAGAGCCCGTACCCCTCCACCCAGGACCCCAAGTACGCACTCGCCCTCCAGGACCACGTCAAGGACCTGCTCGCCCGGCCCGGCCACCCGGTCTTCGGCCTCGTCGACCGGGAACGGGTCCGCCGGGCCGCACAGCAGGACACCCCCATCAGCACCCAGGCGGCCCGGCGCGGACTGGAGAAGACCCTGGACCTGGCCGTGTGGCTGGACCTGTACCGCCCGGAGCTGGTCCTCGGCTGAGCCGGCTCCTCATCCGCTCCCGCTCCCGGCGGACGGCTCCGGGTCCGCCGGGCAGGAGCTGCCGCTGGGCGGCACGGCGCCGTACAGGAGGAAGTCGTTCACCTTGCGGTGCACGCAGGCGGAGGACCCGTAACCCGTGTGACCGTCACCGCGGTTGTCCAGCACCACCGCCGACGAGCCGAGCCGCCTGGCCGTCTCCACGGTCCAGCGGTACGGCGTCGCCGGGTCACCGCGGGTGCCGATCAGAAGCATCCTGGCCGTGTCGACGTTCTTGACCTTCTCGCGGATGAAGTCGGTGCCCTTGGGACGGCCGTAGCACATCAGCAGTTCGTTGAGCCGGTACCGGCCGAAGACCGGTGAGGCCTGCTCGTAGTCCGCGCGCAGCCGGCCCAGATCCTTGGTGATCTGCGCGGCGGCCGGCCGGTCGGGGTCGTCCGCGCAGTCGATCGCTATCATGGCGGCCGGCAGGTTGTCCAGCGGGACGTCCGCGGGGTCGACCAGCCCCTGCTCGTTGCGCTTCGCGGGCGGCCGCTGCCGCGTGGGCAGGGCGCCGCCGCCCGAGGAGAAGGCCTCGATGCCGCGGGTGTCGCCGTCCTGGACCAGTGAGGCGATCGCCCGCTCCAGGGAGGGCCACATCGCCCGGCTGTACAGCGCCTGGCCGATCGCGCCCACCAGGTCCTGGCCGGACAGCCGGCCGCCGAAGTCGGTCGCCACCGGGTTCTCGTCGAGCGAGCGGACGAGTTGCAGGACCTGCCCCCCGGCGCTCCGCCGGTCCTGCCCGAACGGACAGGCGATGTCCTGCACGCACCAGTCGAGGAAGTCCTCCAGTGCAGTCTGCTGCCCCTCGGCGCTCACCAGGCCCTGCTCCGTCAGGGACTCGGTCAGCGAGTCCACCCCGTCCAGGGCCAGCCGGCCCACCTTGTCGGGGAACTCGGCGGCGTACACCGCGCCCAGCCGGGTGCCGTAGGAGAAGCCCAGGTAGTTGAGCTTGTCGTCGCCGAGCGCCTGGCGTATCACGTCCAGGTCGCGGGCCGCGTCGACGGTGCCTATGTGGGGCAGCACGGGGCCGGAGTGCTTGACGCACCGGGCCGCCACCTGCTGCCAGACCTTGAGCGCCTTCTGCGCGGCCTTCGCATCGCCGAGGTCCACGCTGTCGCTCGTCACCTGCGCGGACTGGTCGCCGACGCCCATGCCGCAGCTGACCGGGGAGGACCTGCCGACCCCTCTGGGGTCGAAGGTGACCACGTCGTAGCCGTTGGTCAGGTCCATGAACTCCTTGCCGTCGGCGGCGAGCCCGGGGACGCCCGGGCCGCCGGGCCCGCCGAAGTTCAGCACCACCGAGCCCCGGGACGGCCCCGTGGCCCGGTAGCGGGCCAGCGCCAGCTCAAGGGTGCCGCCGCCCGGGTGGGCATAGTCCAGGGGCACGGTGACCTTCCCGCACTGCATGTCCTTGGGCGCGTCCGTGTCGCACACCGCCCAGGTCACCTTCTGGCGGTAGAACCGGCCGAGGCCGGGCTGCTCCCCGCCCGGCCGGCCGAGGCCGGGGCGCTCGCCGCCCGCGGCGGACGCCGGCAGCCCCGCGCCCAGCACAGCCACCGCCACCGCTCCGGCACACGCACTGCGCCGGGCCACGGGCCGCGTCGACAGCTTGGCCAGCATCGATGCCTCCAGTGACGCTCCCCCGCGAACCGGGGACAACGCCCTGGATCACGATAATCGGCCCACGTGGGTGGCGCCTGTCGGCGAGGGGGGGGGCAGCCCTCGCGCGGCGCTTCGGGTGTCGTTCGATAACCGGGCCCCTCGAAGGAGTGAAAGGCCGATAAGCCATAACTCGGATCGTTCACCTGCGTTTTACCCGGTGCGGGCGAGCGCCCGTGACCATGTCTGGAAGGCAGGGAACCTATGAAACGGGTTACCCGAAACGGTGTGATCGCCGTCGCCGCCGCCTCGGGCGCGATGGCGCTGACGGTACCGGTGTCCGCCGCGTTCGCGGCCGACGGCGGCGCCTCGGCGGAGGGCGCCGCGGCCGGTTCACCCGGGGTGATCTCCGGCAACACCCTTCAGCTGCCGGTGGACGTTCCGGTGAACGTGTGCGGCAACACGGTGAACGTGGTGGGGCTCCTCAACCCCGCGGCCGAGAACCGCTGCGCCAACGCGTCCGACGGGGGGGGATCGGGCGCCGTCATCCGGCGGAGCGACGGCTCAGGCGAGCGGAAAGGATTCGCCGGGCGTGGTCTCCGGCAACGTCGTTCAGCTGCCGGTGCACGTTCCGGTGAACGTCAGCGGCAACAGCGTGAACGTGGTGGGCATCGGCAACCCGGCCACCGGCAACACGTCCACGAACACCTCCGGCCAGCCCACGCCGGGGCCGGTCACGCCGCCCGGGCGGTCGAAGCCGCGGCCGGCGCCGAAGCCGGTGGAGCACCCCGCACCCGCACCGCGGACGCGGACCTCCCTCGCCCACACCGGCGCGGACGGCACTTTGCCCGCCGTCGCCGCGAGCGCCGCGCTGCTGGCCGGCGGAGCCGTCCTGTACCGCCGCTTCGGCCCCGGGGCGCCGCGCTGACGCCGGCCGCAACCACCACCAAAGGCCCCACCGGGCCCGCCTTGGGTCTTGGGTTCTAGCGACCGGTGGGGCCTTGGCCGCGCCCCGAGCGCCCCCCGTGTCCGGCCCCGCTCTTCCACCGGGCCCACGCGGGGCGTGCCTCAGCCGAGGTCGCCGCGCAGGATGCCGTAGCGCACCCCGTCCCGCCACCGCCCGTCGCGGAACGCGACACTGCGCAGGACGCCCTCCCGCGTGAACCCGGCCTTCTCCAGGGCGCGTTGCTCGGCGACATTGCCGGCCTCGGTGTCCGCCTCGATCCGCACCACGGCGGTGTGCGCGAAGAGATAGCGCACCAGCTGCCGCTGCGCCTCGGTGCCGGCGCCCCTGCCGCGTGCCTCCGGCAGCAGCGCGATGCCCACGTTCCAGTAGTACGAGCCCGGGGCCGGCGTGACCTTCCGCCAGGCGACGAATCCCAGCCGCTCCGTTCCCCGCGCCACCATCAGGTGCCCCGCGTCATCGGTGATCAGACCGCCCTCCGACCACTGCCGGCGCCAGCGTCCCGGGTCCCGCCAGCCGTACCACTGGAACGGCGACGCGGCCTCCGGGTCGAGCAGGAACCGTTCCATGACGGGCAGGTCTTCGGCGCCCACCGGGCGAAGAGCGATGTCGGCCGAGGTCATGAACGGCAACCCTAGGGCCGTCAAGCGCCGTACGAAAGACGGACGTTGTCCAGTGATCGGCTTGATCCCGCCGTGGCGCGCCCGGACATGATCGGCAAGGATGCTGTGCGCACCGGCCCCCACACAATGGAGCGCACCGATGGCCTCTGCCGCCCCCGAAGACCTCGTCGTCACCCGGGCCACCCTCGCGGACTGGCCGGTGATCAGCGGATGGGCGGCGGACGAGGGATGGAACCCAGGGCTCTCCGACGGCCCGGCCTTCTTCGCCCAGGACCCCGGCGGCTTCTTCCTGGGCCGCATCGACGGCGAGCCCGTCTCGGCGATCTCCGTCGTCAACCACGGACCCGACTACGCCTTCCTCGGGTGCTACCTGGTCCGCCCCGACCTGCGCGGCCGCGGCCACGGCCTGGCCACCTGGAAGACCGCCCTCGCGCACGCCGGGAACCGCACCATCGGCCTCGACGGCGTGGTGGCCCAGCAGGACAACTACCGTCAGTCGGGCTTCGAACCGGCCCACCGCACCATCCGCTTCACCGGCCCGGCCCCCGCGGCCGTGGCACCGGCGGACGTCCGGCCCGTCGGGCCCGCCGACCTGGACGCCGTCACCGCCTACGACGCCGTCTGCCATCCGGCCGAGCGCCCGCGGTTCCTCGCCCACTGGCTGACCACCCCGGGACACCGCGCCCTCGTCCGCCGCACCGGCGACCACGTCACCGGCTACGGCGTCCTCCGCCCGGCCCGTGACAGCCTGCGCGTCGGCCCGCTGTTCGCCGACACCCCGCAGGACGCGCGTGCCCTGTTCGCCGCGCTGACCGCCGGGGCCGAGGGGCACGAGATCGCCGTCGACGTACCCGAGACGAACACGGCCGGCATCGCCCTGGCCGAGGAGGCCGGCCTCGCACCGTCCTTCGAGACCGCCCGCATGTACACGGGCCCGGTGCGACCGTACGCGCGCGGGCGGGTCTTCGCGGTCACCACCCTGGAGCTTGGCTGAGACCTCCGCAACCGTGACCGGACGGGCGCGTGTCCGGGGGCCGCGGGCCAGGTGGAGGCCACGTCGTAATCCCGTTGCCGCGGACGCGTGCGGTTTGCTGGAGTGAGCGCATGGATCACGCCGCGGTACTCGCCCTGTACGACCGGGACCTGCGCGAAGGCGCTCGGCCCGACGGCCCCGGGGTGCGCGTCGAGCGCGCCGGGCCGGTGGTGCGCCAGGTCGGCTCCGCGCGGGACTGGAACGGCGTGCTGTGGTCCGCTCTGGACGCCGCAGGCGCGGACGCGGACGCGGCGATCGCCGGACAGATCGCCCGCTTCGGCAGGCTGGGCCACGCCTTCGAGTGGAAGCTGTACGGGCACGACCAGCCGGTGGACCTCGGGCAGCGGCTCCGGGCGGCCGGCTTCACCCCCGAGCCCGAGGAGACGCTGATGGCCGGCGAGATCGCGGGACTGGACCGGCTCGGCGCCGAGCCGCCCGAGGGCCTGCGCCTGCGGCCCGTCACCGACGCGGCCGGCGTCGACCTCCTGATCGACGTGCACGAGCGGGCGTTCGGTGCGGACGGCTCCCGGCTGCGGCACCGCGTCCTCGCCCGGCTGGCGGCCGACCCCGGCACGCTGGTCGCCGTCGTCGCCCTCGCCGGTGACGTGCCGGTGAGCGCGGCCCGTATGGAACTGGTGCCCGGCACCGGCTTCGCCGGGCTGTGGGGCGGCGGCACCGTCGAGGGCTGGCGGGGACGCGGCATCTACCGCGCCCTGGTCGCGCACCGCGCCCGCCTCGCCGCCGACCGCGGCTACCGCTACCTCCACGTCGACGCCTCCGGCCAGAGCCGCCCCATCCTCCAGCGCCTCGGCTTCGCAGCCCTGACCACGACCACGCCGTACCGGTACGAGCCGTAGGACGCCGGGGCGCGGTGCCCCCGGGCGGTCTCCGTTCGAACGGTGCAGCGGGACGCGGCTGGAGCGGGCGGGAGCGCCTCGGCGGGGAACGCGACGGCACGCCGGGAGCCGCGACGGCAGAAGCTGACGAAATCGCTGACGATCCGGCGGCCCATGTCGCGCCGCGGGCCGGCACCAACATGTGCGGCCGCGACCGGTTGGCGACGCGCCCAGCGGCTACTCGGGGGCCATGACACACCACACCCTCACCCACCACGCCGCGGCGGCGGCCGGCCGCCTCCTGCCCGACTCGGCCGGTCCCGGCCGCGTACTGCGCAGCGTCGACCGGCTCGAGAGGTTCACCGGTGCCGACCAGATGCTCGACGCCATCCGCCGCAGGGTACGGGCCCTGCCGCTGGGCCGGGCCCGGGACGGGCTGCACGGACGCTGGCTGGGCCACCCGGTCCATCCGGTCATGGTGCAACTGCCCATCGGGAGCTGGCTGTCGGCGGCCGTCCTCGACGCCGTTCCGGGGCAGCGGCGTGCCGTACGAACCCTGATCGCCACCGGACTGCTGACCGCGGTCCCGGCCGCGGTGGCGGGCTGGGTCGACTGGGCGGAGCTGCACCGGCAGCAGATGCGCGTCGGCGCGGTGCACGCCACGGCCAACGTCACGGCGCTCACGCTGTACGCCGGATCGCTCACCGCGCGCCTGCGCGGCCGTGAAGCACTCGGCAAGGCGCTGGGCCTGGCCGGGCTGAGCGCGGTCGGCATCGGCGGCGCGCTCGGCGGACACCTCGCCTACCGGCAGGCCTCCGGCGCCAACCACGCCGAGCACGTCCCCCACCTGGTGTCCCCGGGCTGGCACCACGTCGCCGACCTCGCCGACCTGCCCGAGGGCCGGCCCGTACGGCGCGAGATCGAGGGGATCGCCGTCGTCGTGGTCCGGGAGGGCCCCGAGACCGTGCACGTGCTGGCCGAGCGGTGCAGCCACATGGCCGGCCCGCTGTCCGAGGGCACGGTGCAGGACGGATGCCTGCAGTGTCCCTGGCACGGCAGTGTCTTCCGGCTCTCCGACGGCTGGAACGTCAAGGGTCCGGCCACGTCCCCGCAGCCGGCCTTCGACACCCGCGTCACCGGCGGCCTGGTCCAGGCGCAGCTGCGCACGTCGTAGGGCGGCGTTCGAGGCGGGCCGCCCCCGGCCGGCCGGTGCGGGCGGCCCGACCGCGCACGTCAGTCCAGTGCGAAGGCGTCCGCGAGCATGTCCGTCTGGGCGGCGAGCAGCGTCCCTCCGTCATGACCCATGCCCGTGAACTGCCCGGAGACCTCCAGGCCCACCGCTCCGTGCAGCTGGGCCCATACGAGTACCGCCCCCGCCAGCGCGATCCCCGCGTCCCCCGCGGGCATGTGTCCGCGCACCCATTCGGCGACCGCCGCGTCCCGGGCGGCCCACGCCGTCATCTCCCCGGCCAGCCGCCGCACGGCGATCGAGGGGCCGGCCCCGGCGAAGCAGGGCAGGAAGGGGCCGAGCACCGCCCGCGCGCTGTCGAGGGTGTCCGGCGGGGCGGTGTAGCCCGGCACGGGGGTCCCCTCGATCAGCAGATAGCGATGCGGCTGGGCGACCGCCCAGTCGCGGACGGCCGCGGCGAGGGCCCGCAGCCGCGGCCGTGGTGCGGTGTCCGCCGGGAGCGCCCGCGCCGCCGCCGCGACGGTGGCCCCGAGATCGGCGTACGCGTCGCGGATCAGGTCGGTCAGCAGGGCGTCGCGGCTGTCGAAGTAGCGGTAGAGGGCGGGGCCCGACAGCCCGACCTCCTTGGCGATCCGCGCCAGGGCCACGGCCGCCGTACCGCCCTCGGCGAGCTGCCGGAGCGCGATTTCCTTGATCTCCGCGCGCGTCTGCTCCCGGTATCGGGCCCGCGGGCTCGCTGAACTCCCGGTCACGGGGCGGCTCCTCTCTCCAGTTGCGACACACCTTAACGAAAGCCCGGACGACCCGCTATTGCTACAGCACATCGTATAAGTTACAGTATCTAACTGTTGCGAGTGCCGATAGCGCCGCCTCCCCGACGGAAGCGGCGTGACCGAACGGGAGGAACCCCATGTCCGCTGTCACCCCTGAGACCCGAACCGCCCTGCACACCGTTCTCGGCGCCGGCCCCGCCGGGACCGCCCTCGCCCGGGAACTGGTGCGCCGGGGACATGCCGTCCGGCTCGTCGACCGCAGGGCGGACGGACCGGCCGTCGAAGGGGTCGAGCGGTACGCCGCCGACGTCAGCACCCCCGGGGGCGCCCGCGACGCCGTGGCCGGAGCGGCAGTGGTGTACCACTGCGTGAACGTCGGCTATCACCTCCAGGTCGAGGTGATGCCGCGTATCCAGGAGGCCGTGCTCGGTGCCGTGACGGAGTCCGGCGCCCGGCTGGTGGTGCTCGACACCCTCTACCCGTACGGGGAGACCGGGGGAGCGGTGATGACCGAGGACACCCCGTGGACGGCGACCAGCCGCAAGGGCCGGATGCGCGCGGAACTCGACGAGAAGTACCTCGCCGCCCACCGCGAAGGCCGGGCCCGGGTGGTCCTGGCCCGCTCCGCCGACTTCGTCGGCCCCGGCGTGTTCAACTCCACCCTCGGCGCGGCCGTCTTCCCGGGCGCGCTGACCGGTGGCGAGGTGCTGGGCCTGGGCGACGTCGAACTGCCGCACAGCTACACCTATGTCGGTGACGTCGCCGCCGGCCTGGCGACCCTCGGCGAGCGTCCGGAGGGCGACGGGCGTGTGTGGCACCTGCCCACCGCGCCCGCCGTCAGCACCCGCGAGATCCTCGCGATGATCGAGGAGCGGGTGGGCCGGCCGCTGAACGTGGTGATCCTGGCCCAGGCCCGTCCGTTCGGGCCGTTCGACGAGCAGTTCATGGCCGAGTACGCCGAGATGTTCTACCAGCACACAGAGCCTCAGATCATGGACTCCTCCGCCTTCGAGCGGGCCTTCGGCGCCGCCCCGACCCCGCTCGCCGAGACGCTCGACAACACCCTGGCCTGGTACGGGGAGTTGCTCGCGCGACGGTGACGGTCGGCACCGGCGGCCGGAGTGGGAGCTGTCCGCGCGACGGCGCTCGGCCCCGGGACGCCGAGGGTGCGGGGCCGAGGGTGCGGGGGCGTCGGGCTGTTGGGCTGCCGGGGGTGGGGGCTGCGGTGGTGCGGGGCTGTTGGGCCGCCCGGGTTGAGGGCTGCGGTGGTGTCGGGCTGCTGGGCTGCCGCGGGGGTGAGGGCTGCCGTGGTGCGTGGCTGCCGAGGGTCAGGGTTGCAGGGCTCGGGCCGCCCGGCGCCCGGGCTGCTGAGCCGCCCGGGCCCGGGCCCACCCCGCCCGCCCCGAGCGTCCCGCCCGCCCCAAGCCTGCCCCCCCCCGGGCCCGGCCCGGCGCCCCGGTCCCGGTGAGCGCGCTGCGGGGGCCGGCCGAACACTCGCGGTTCGGCCGGCCCCCGCCGTCCACGTCCGTGCGGGTGCGCAGCCCAGGGGGGCCGCCGCGTCAGCGGTGCACTGTCCTCGCACGGTCCAGCGCCGCGACGCCCACCGCGGCGAGGGCGATCTGGATGAGCCACTCGATCCAGTCGACGCCCTTGGTGTCCGCGACGCCGAGCGCGGAGGCGATCGCCGCGCCGATCAGCGCGGCCACGATGCCGATGAGGATCGTCCACAGAATGCCGATGTGCTGGCGGCCGGGGACGACGAGCCGCCCCAGGACACCGATGACGATCCCGATGACGATGGCACTGATGATGCCCGTGATCTCCATCTTCACCCCTCCAGGTGGTGGTCCCCGCGCTGTTCTGATGCCCGCTCGAACCGGAGGCAGTCCGCTCCGGTCATTGCCGGGACTTTCTGTTCACCACCCCGTAATGCCATGTACCTTTCAACCAATCGACGCGTGTAGAACCATCAACCCCGCTCTACGCGCGCAGACTTGGCGCCCGCACCGCCCTTCACCCCACTTGGAGGTTCGCCGGATGCTCGGATCCAGAAGGTCCCGTCACAGACTCACCACCGCCCTGGCCGGACTCGGACTGCTCGTCACTTCGGCAGCCCTGCAGGTCACCACCAGCGCCACCCCGGCCCACGCGGCCACCACCCACCGCGTCCTGTTCGACAACGCCCACGCCGAGACGGCCGGCAACGCCGACTGGATCATCTCCACCAGCCAGCCCGACCCCCTCGGCCAGGACCCCTCCCCGTCCGCCGAGACGGACTGGACCGGCGCGCTGTCCTCCTGGGGGGTGGCCCTGCAGAAGACCGGCAGCTACAGCCTCAAGACGCTGCCGTCGGGCTCCAGCCTCTCCTACGGCGGCTCGTCGTCGACGGACCTGTCGAACTTCGACACACTGGTCCTGCCGGAGCCGAACACGATGTTCACCAGCGCCGAAAAGACGGCGATCATGAACTTCGTGAAGAACGGCGGCGGCCTGTTCATGATCTCCGACCACACCGGCGCCGACCGAAACAACGACGGCAATGACGCGGTCGAGATCCTCAACGACCTGATGAGCAACAACAGCGTCGACTCCGCCGACCCGTTCGGCTTCTCCATCGACTCGCTCAGCATCGGTTCCGACCATCCGTCGGCGATCAGCGACAGCACCGACCCGGTCCTGCACGGCTCCTTCGGCAACGTCACCAAGAGCCTCATCGCCAGCGGCACCACCGCCACGCTCAAGCCCGCCGACAACTCCTCCGTCAAGGGCCTGCTCTACCGGACGGGTTACTCCGGCAACACCGGCGCCTTCTTCCTCACCAGCACCTTCGGCAGCGGCCGTGTCGCCTTCTGGGGCGACAGCTCACCCATCGACGACGGCACCGGCCAGTCCGGCAACACGCTGTACGACGGCTGGAACGACTCCGGCGCCACCAACGCCCCCCTCGCGCTCAACGCCACCGCCTGGCTGGCCGGTTCGGGCACGAGCAGCGGAGGGGGCACCGGCGGCGGCACCGGCTCCTGCACCGCCGCCCAGCTGCTGGGCAACAACGGCTTCGAGTCGGGCAGCACCGTCTGGAGCGCGAGCAGCGGCGTCATCACCAACGACTCCGGTGAGGCGGCCCGCACCGGCTCCTACAAGGCCTGGCTGAACGGCTACGGGTCGGCCCACACCGACACCCTCGCGCAGACCGTCACCATCCCCTCCGGGTGCACGACGGCCACGCTGAGCTTCTACCTCCACGTGGACACGGCCGAGACGACCACCACGACGGCCTATGACACCCTCAAGGCCCAGGTCCTGAGCAGCAGCGGCGCCGTGCTGTCGACCCTGGCCACCTACTCCAACCTCAACGCGGCGAGCGGATACACCCAGCGCAGCTTCAGCCTGGCGGGCTACGCCGGCCAGACGGTGACGATCAAGTTCACCGGCACCGAGGGATCCACCCTCCAGACGTCGTTCGTCGTCGACGACACGGCGCTCGACGTGAGCTGATCCCCGATCGGAGCGGCGGGGCCCGCCCCCCGGGGCCGGCCCCCCCCCCCCCCCGCCCCCCCCCCCCCCGCCCCCCCCCCGCAGCGGGCCGGCCACCCCCGCGCCCCGGG
>NZ_JBIRST010000016.1:112631-123905 GCF_044334385.1 Streptomyces sp. NPDC020801 | reverse complement strand
ATATTACCCCGGCCCGGTTTGTACCCCCCCCCCAGTGTTGGTGCGGGGCCCCCCCCGGGGCCCCGGGGGTGGGCTCCCCCCCGGGGGGGGGGGGGCCCCCCCCCGGGGGGGCGGCCCCCGCCGCCATGTCCGCGCACCGGCCCGCGTCCCGCACCGGTCTGCGTCCGGGACACCTCCTCGCGCGGGTGCGGCGCCCATATGGTCCAACTGCGCACGCGCCCCTGCGGGTCCTGCGGCCAGAGTGGGCAGCATGACAGGACCTGGCGAGCGACGGAGCGGCACGGCTTCCACCTCCACCTCCGCCCCCACGCGCCGCCGCGCGGTGCGCAGCGCGCAGGAAGCCGCCCGGCGCGCCGCGGAAGCGCTGACCGAACTCGTCGCCCACCGTCTGGAAGGGGTTTCCGCGGTGTGCCGCGGCGAGGACGACGGCTGGATCGTCAACGTCGACGTACTGGAGCTGGCGCGCATCCCCGACACCACCAGCCTGCTCGCCACCTACGAGGTCGAACTCGACTCGGTGGGGGAACTGCTGATGTACCGCCGGATCGCCCGCTACCGCCGCGGAGCCCAGGATCAGTGACCAGCCCGTCGGGCCCGCCTCCGGAAGGGCCGCTGCGTGATCACCTACGACGACGAGATCGTCTGCGCGCCCCGCGCCGGAACCCTCTACGACGTCCTCGAACTCATCCTCGACCGCGGCATGGTGATCGACGTCTTCGTGCGCGTCTCCCTGGTCGGCATCGAGATCCTCAAGGTCGACGCCCGGATCGTGGTCGCCGGCGTCGACACCTATCTGCGCTTCGCCGAAGCCTGCAACCGCCTCGACCTGGAGCACGACGTGCGCTCCAAGACCGTGCCCGAACTGTTCGCAGGGCCCACCGCCAAGACCGTGGCCAGGGCCGGCGCCAAACGAACCGCGCGCTCCCTGAGTGCGAGGGTCCGGGACATCCTCAGCCCGGAGAGCACCGAAGAGGACGAGACCCCGGGCCGCACCGCTGCCCGGAGCCGACGCGAGCCGGAGCGGGAACCGCCGCGGCGCCGCCCGGCCGAGGAACGCCGCGGCCCGGCCGGCCGTCGCCGCGGTGACGAGGACGACCGTCCCCGTCCGCGCGCACGCCGCCCTGCCAGAGAGGAATGACCGTGACGGGCACCGCCACCACCACAGTCGACACCCTGTACGTCTACCCACTCGGTCCCGTCAGGCCGCCGGGACCGTCTGCTCCGGCGTGTTCCAGCCGGACACCCGCACCCGGGGCGCCGACCCGTGCAGATCGGCCGTCCGGTACGTCGCAGTCAGCGTCACCGACTCCCCGGGCCACAGGCTCACGTCGTTGTCCGACCAGTGGACCGGCAGCACCGGCCGCCCCGCGGAGTCCACGAGGTGGACGTCCGTGAGCAGGGACGGAGTCCTGCCGCTTCCGGTGCTGCGGACCGTCACGGTGGTGGTCGCCGTCCCGCCCGACACGGACGTCGACGCCGTCGCCGACACCGGTACCCGCGCCATCGATCCCAGGCCCCTGAGGTCGGCGTAGCTCTTCGCCGGCGTGTGGTACCAGTCGGTCTTCGCCCAGTCGAGCGTGTCCGGCCTGGTGGAGAGCCAGTAGACGTTCCGGCTGACCTCCCGGCCGGCGGCGTCGGCCAGCGTCAGGCGCAGCAGATACGTGGTCGACAGCCCGCTCACCGACGTGGGCAGCGTCAGCGCGGTGCGGTGGTCGCCGTCACCGCCCACGCTCACGCCGGTCACCGTCCGGTCGTACTTCTGCGTGCCGTCCGTGTTGAAGAGGGTGGCCCGTGCGGTCAGCCCCGACGCCGGGGCCCGCCGGTTGCCCACCACGACCACCGATCGATCGTCGTACGAGTACTGCACGTGCAGTGGCTCGTTCGCCTTCTTCGCGCCGAAGTAGGCGCCGCCCTGGTCGAGATAACGGTCCGTCAGCTGCCAGTGCAGGGAGGTCCAGCCGCTGTTGAACATCCAGTGGATCACGCCGGTCGCGGGCTTCGCGGCGTCGGTGGCGTTGCGCCCGTAGGCCTCGAACTGGGCGCGGACGTTCTCGTACTGGGCGAGCTGCGCCTTGCGCACGTAGTCGGTCAGGGCGGTGGGGGCCCCGTAGCGGCCGCCGAGGGCGTCGTCGTAGATCTTCAGCGTGCCGAAGACCGGGGACGGCGAGCGGTGGTACTGCCTGGCGCCCGGGTTCTTCCAGAGGGTGTCGAGCTCGGCCGGGGTCATCATGCGGCGCAGCGTGTCGAGCGTGGGAATGCCGGGGCCCGCGCTGGTCTCGGAGTTGAAGCCGGTGGCGCCGCCCTCGCGCTTTGCGTACCAGTAGCCCGGCGGGACCCAGTCGTACGGTCCCGTCATCTTCATGCCGGAACTGCCCAGCTGCGGCGAGGAGTTGTCGGAGGCGGCGGCGACGACCGGGACCGGCCAGTCGGCGGCCCGCAGGGCGTCGAGGTAGTTCCTCTCGATCGTGGCGTCGGGGGCGAAGTCGCTGCCGACGAGGAAGGAGATCACGCTGGGGTGGTCGCGCAGCCGGGCGGCCTCGGCGGCCATCGAGGCCTTGGCGACCGGGTAGTCGGCGGCGGTCCACTTCTCGCCGGTCTCATCGCCGTTGACGTTGCCCTCCCACTTGTCGCAGCACTCCCAGCCCGGCAGCGTGAGGACGCCGTAGCGGTCGGCGAGGTCGAAGAACTCGTCCGGCTCGAGGTGGCCCTCCAGGCGGATGGTGTTGAGGCCCAGGTCGAGGGCGTACTTCAGCCGGTCCTCGACGTACGTCCGGTCCCAGCGCAGGAACTCGTCCGGCGACCAGCCGCCGCCCTTGACCAGCAGCCTGCGGCCGTTGACACGGTACTGGCGGGCCCCGTCGGCGTTGAGCGGGGCCTGGACGTCGCGGATGCCGAAGGTCCCGTGCGCGGTGTCCGACACCGTGCCGTTCACGGTGGCGGTGAGGTTCAGGGTGTAGAGCGGCTGGCCGCCCATGCCGGCCGGCCACCACACCCGGGGAGCGGTCAGGTGCAGGCCGGGGACGTCGGCGGGGGAGAAGGTGACGGACCTCCTCTCGTGGGCGGCGAGGGTGAGGGTCTTCCGGAACCGTGTCGCGCCGACGGCTGCGGCGACCGTGGCCGTCACCGGAGCGCCGGAGTCGTTGCGGGCCAGGGCCTTGACCGTGAGGTCGGCGGAGGCGAGCGAGGGTACGTCCAGCCGGGTCACCACGTGCGCGTCGCGCAGGGCGACGGGGCCGCCGCGGCGGACCAGGACGTCGCGGACGAGGCCCATGTTCTGGTCGGGCGGCGGCTGGAGCCAGTCGATCCAGCCCATGGTGAGATTCTTGTTCGGGTCGTTGGGCCGGACCCGGAAGGCGACGGTGTTGGTGCCGGAACGGACCAGTGAGGTGATGTCCAGTTCGTGGTGCGTGTAGGCGCCGCTGACGTCCTGCGAGGTGGCGACGCGCCGGCCGTTGACATAGACGTCGGCCGCCGGGATCACGCCGCTGAAGTCGAGGTAGCTGCGCTCGGAGGTGTCGGTGACGGCGAAGTCGGCGCGGTACCACCAGGGGACCTGGAAGTCGCTCTTCGGGATCTGCTGCTGGTTCGTCGAGTGGAACGGGTCGGGGTGGACGCCGTTCGCGAGCAGGGCGGCGAGCACGGTGGAGCGGGGGCCGGCCGCGTACCAGCCTGCGGGCGGATAGCCGGGGGAGGAGACGACGTCCGCGGGATCGGAGACCTGGGCCGTCGACTGGATGGCGTAGCCGGCGATCGGCGTGGCGCTGCCCGGTGCCGAGGAGACTTCGGCGACCCTGGTGTGCGGGACCGGTCCCCGGCCGTCCGCTCCCGCCCAGGCGCCGCTCGAGTGCGAGCCGAGCAGACCGAGGGCGACGGCGGCCGCGGCGATACGGTGCAGCAGGGCGACGTGGCGTCCGGGGGCGGGGCGGTGGAACACGCGAGTCTCCAGCTTCGTAAAGTTAGGAAACTTTACTAACCTGTCTCACGCTAGGTCGCCGAGATGGTCATGTCAATCACCTCTGCAGCCGGGCGAGTTGGTCAGGCCGGGGCCGACCGGCGCTCGAAGACCACGTCGCGGGCCGTCCCGAGCGCGGTGGCGACCGCGCCCAGCAGTACCGCGTCCTCACCGAGCCGGCTGGGTGCGATCCGGGGGCGCAACGGGGTGAGTGCCCTCAGGTGCTCCCGCACCGGACGCAGCAGCAGGTCCACGCTGTGACCCACCCCGCCGCCGAGCACCACGAGGTCCGGGTCGAGCACGGCCGCGGCCGCCGCCACGGTGTGCGCGATCCGCTCGCCCTCCAGCCGCACCGCCTGCACCGCGGCCGGGTGCTGCTGCCGGGCCGTGTCGAACACCGCCTTCGCCGTGAGCTGCCCGCTCATCCCGAACCGGCGCGCCGCCTCGACGACCGCCACCCCAGACACCACGTCCTCCAGCCGCTCCGGCTTCTGCTGCCCCGGCCACGGCAGGAATCCGATCTCCCCGGCCAGCCCGTGCGCCCCCGTGAACAGCCGCCCTTCGCTGACGACCCCCATGCCGAGGCCGGTGCCGATCAGGATGTACGCGAACAGGCGGCTGCCCGCGCCGACGCCGTAGGTGTACTCGCCGAGCGCCGCCAGGTTGGCGTCGTTGTGCACCTCCAGCGGAACGCCCAGCTCCGTGCGCATCCGGTCGAACAGGCCGGCCCGTCCCCAGCCGGGCAGATGCATCGCGTACCGCACCCGCCGCTGCTCCTCGTCGTACACGCCGGGCGTGCCCACCACCGCGTGCACCACCTCGTCCGCCTCCACCCCGGACCCGTCGACCACCTGCCGGGAGGTCGCGACGACCAGATCGGCCAGCGCTCCGGAGCTGCGGGCGTTGTTGCGCACGTCGGACCGGGCGACGACCGTGCCGTCCAGGTCGGCGACGGCGACCCGAAGCCAGCCCCGCCCGATGTCGACGCCGAGGACATGACCGGCCGCCGGGTCGGGGGAGTACAGGACCGCGGTGCGGCCGCGCTCGGGCGCGTGGGTGCCCACCTCGTGCACCAGGCCCGCCGCCGCCAGAAAGGCGAGCGCGCTGGAGACCGTCGGCTTGGACAGGCCGGTCTCCCGGGCCAGCTGGGCGCGCGAGGCGGCGCCGGCGGCGCGCAGCCGGTCCAGGAGCAGCCGCTCGTTGGTGCTGCGCAGCCGACGGCGGTTCCAGGGCTGTTCAGGCCGGTCTGTGGCGTCGCTGGCTGGCATCGCACCATTCTCACGCATCCGGGAAGACCTCTTGACGCATCAAGTAAGACTCCTTAACTTTATCGCCCAGTCAGCCTCGCCGGGCGAGTCAGGGGAAGACCGGCGCCGGCCGGACACCCGCGGCTGGTGCCGTTCCCGTTCGTGTGGACGGCGATGCTCTTCATTCCGCCGATCATGTCGACGGGTGTGGTCGGCTTCGTGCAGTACCTCGGCTGTCTCGCCCCGCACCTGGGCCGGACGGCCGGTGATCTGATCGGCCTCGGCACCATCGCCCTGGTCGTGGTCCTGCTGTGGCGGGGCGTCGAGAACATCGCCCGGATCACCGCCGTGATGTGGGCCGTCATGATCGCCTCGGTCGTACTGGTCATCGTGGCCGCGGCGACCCACTTCAGCGCCCGCCTCGCCTTCACCTACCCGGCGCACGCCTTCGAGCCGGGCAGCAGCCACTTCTGGCTCGGCTTCGCCGCCGGCCTGACCAGCGGCATCTACGACTGCCTCGGCTACAACACCACGGCGTACATGGGCGCCGAGATCAAGGACCCCGGCCGCATCCTGCCCCGCTCGATCATCTTCTCGATCCTCGGCATCATGGCGATCTACCTGCTGCTGCAGATCGGCACGCTCGGCGTGATCGACTGGCACCGCATGACGCACGCGGACGACGTCGCCTCCACCGCTGTGGCCTCCGCGGTGCTGGAGCAGACCTGGGGCAGGGGTGCGGCGGACACGGTCACCGTGCTCATCCTGATCACGGCGTTCGCCTCGGTCTTCACCGGTCTGCTGGGCGGGTCACGGGTGCCCTACGACGCCGCCCGCGACTGCGTCTTCTTCCGCCCCTGCGCCAGGCTGCACCCCAGGCACCGCTTCCCGATGCTGGGCCTGGCCACCATGGGCGTGATCACGGCGATCGGCTTCCTGATCGGCCGGCACACCGACCTCGCCACCCTGATCCAGCTTCTGACGACGGTCATGGTCATCGTCCTGGCGCTGGCCCGGATCATCGCCGTCACCGTGCTGCGCAGGCGCCAGCCGGGGCTGCGCCGCCCGTACCGCATGTGGGTCCACCCGCTGCCCGGCGTCCTCGCCTTCGTGGGCTGGTGCGTGATCTACGGCTACGCGGACGAGAACTCCCCGGGCCGCCACCCCGTCGAGTGGTCCCTGGCCTGGCTGGCCCTCGGCTGCGTCGCGTTCCTGCTCTGGGCCCGCTTCGAGAAGGTCTGGCCGTTCGGCCCGAGGGAGATCACCGAGGAGTACCTCACCGTGCGGATGCCGGACGCGGAGCCCGCGGGGGCCTGAGCCGCCCCGCCCGCAGGCTCCGACGAGGCCTTTCCGGCCGGACACATGTCCGCCCGGGAAGGCATCCCTTCTGCCCTCGGCCGCCGCCGCATGCTGTCGGCGCTTGACATGCAAGTAATTATCTGCGTAACTGTGGGTGTGCAATCGGACCGGGACTCAGGGATGGACAAGGTCTTCAAGGCGCTCGCCGACGAGACCCGCAGACGGCTGCTTGACCGGCTGCACGAGCACAACGGGCAGACGCTGGGGGAGCTGTGCGCGCGCATCGCCATGACGCGCCAGTCGGTGACCCAGCACCTGTCCGTCCTGGAGGCCGCCAATCTGGTCGCCACGGTGCGGCGGGGGCGGGAGAAGCTGCACTACCTCAATCCGGTCCCGCTCCACGAGATCCAGGAGCGGTGGATCGACAAGTTCGAACGCCCGCGCCTGGGCGCGCTCGGTGCCGTGAAGCGACGAGCCGAGGAAGTCATGACCGGCAAGCCGAGCTATGTGCACGTCATCTACATCGGGAGCACGCCCGAAGCCGTGTGGGACGCCCTCACGGACGCCGACCTGACCGCCTCCTGCTGGGGTCACAGCAATGTCTCCGACTGGCGGCCGGGATCGCGCTGGGAACATGTCCGCACGGACGGCTCGGGCGTCGCGGACGTGGTGGGAACCGTCGTGGAGGCCGAGCGCCCGACCCGCCTGGTGACCACCTGGGCGGCGCCGGAGAACGAGGCTCTGCAGGACCGGCACTCCCGGGTCACCTACGACGTCCGGCCGCACGGCGACATCGTCCGCCTCACCGTCACCCACCAGGACCTCAACGACGAGGGAGAGCTCGCGGAGGTGTCGGGCGGCTGGCCCGTGGTGCTTTCCAACCTCAAGTCCCTCATCGAGACCGGCAGTCCGCTTCCGCAGGATCCCTGGTCGGTGCCGGGACGCTGACCCGGCCGGGCCGGTCCGCCGTCTGCGGACCGGCCCCTTCACTCACCCGTGAGCGGCTTCGAGCGCTACGGCCTGGGAGTGCTCCGCGCCGCCGTACCGGCGCACATCATCCCGAGGATCACCGCGAGGGCGCCGATGACGACGTTGTTGACGACGACTCCCGCGTCCGGGTGGCTGCCGACGATCCACGGCGACACGATCAGCCAGACGCCTATCGCGCACATGGCCCAGCTGAGCCCGTACATCCGGGCCGGCGCGGTGGTGAACCCGAGGGCCAGCAGGCCGATCGCGATCCCCATGATGAGGTTGTGCGTCACGAGCGCCGGCTGGCTCGCGGTGTAGTGCAGGATCCACGGTGAGGCGGCGCAGTAGAGGCCCAGCAGGAACACCGGGCCGTCCACGAGGGCCACATCGCGGCCGCCGAGCATGCGGGCATAGCGTTCCCGCATCTCCGAGACATCGGGATGAGTGGTGATGTCACCTCTGCCGTGCGAGACGTTGGCCATGACTCGTCTCCTTCTGACTTGCAGGCCCGACCGCGTCTTGTGCGGTGTGCGGTAAGCGCCGCGCAGCCCTATTTTGCGCTTATTTCCTCTTTATGTGTAGAGGTTGTCGCGGTGTTGCCCGCCGGCCGCGCACCAGCCGCACGGCGATCGGACGCGCCGTGGCGGCCGCGAGCCGAGTGGCAAGGCGAACGGCGGTGACGAGGCGAAGGGCGACGGCGAGGCGCAGGGCGGGGTGAACGGCGAGGCGCAGGGCCGGGTGAACGGCGAGGCGCAGGGCCGGGTGAACGGTGGTGGCGCGGCGGGAGTTGGCGCAGGGCTCCGGGGCCGTCGTGCGCGAGGCGGGGCGGTGCCCGCGTACCTCCGCGGCGATCGCGTGCCACACGCGGGCCGGCGGCCCGGCTGCCGGGGCGTCGGCCGGGGAGGCGGTCCTGCCCGCGGTGGCGGCCCGCCCGAGTTCGGCCAGCGTTTCACGGCAGCGGGGGCACGCCGCCACATGGGCGAGGGCAACGGAGAGTTCGCCGGCCCGTGCTGCGAGCAGCCCGTCGAGGGCGATCGAGGCCAGGTCGTCGAGCGGGACATGACCACCCCCTCTCAGGTCGGCCATGCCCCACCTCCCGCGCTCGCCCCGCCGTCACCCTTCTTCCCCGGACGCGCGGGGCTCGGATGCACCCGGTGCGGTGACGGACGGGCCGGCGACCGGGGCCGAGGCGCTGCGGACGGCCGCGGCCAATTCCCGGCGCCGCCGCAGGGTCTCCTCGCGGGCGGCCTGTTCGGGGTGACGGCTGCGCCAGTACGGGTTGTCGTGCGGAAGACCGCCGGACACCCGCCCGTACATCCCGAAGGTGAGCACGACCAGCCCCATCACGAAACTGAACAGGACGTTGCTCATCCCGAAGTCCAGTACGTTGGCGGGCCGGTCGAGGATGAAGAGGTGGACGAATCCGCTGAGCAGGAACAGCGCGCCCACCGTCATGTTGAGCGTGGAGGCGAAGTTTCCGCCCACCACGCCGCCCAGAACCAGGGTCGCCCCCACGGCCAGGGAGACCAGGCTGAGCAGTCCGTTCGTGGACAGACCCGCGATCGAGGAGCCCTCGGTGCCGAACGGGCTGAGCCGGTCGGCGAAACCGAGACAGCCGAAGGCGACGAGTACCAGGCCGCACAAGGCGGCACCGTAGCGGTAGACGGTGGCCAGTTCGTGGTCGACGGGCAGTTCGTCACGGAGCCTCATGGCGCTCTCCATCCTCGGTGGCACACCTGGCGTGGTCAACTGCATCGTTTCTGCATCGAACTTTGCTGCGAGACGCGTTCACGGGTTCGGGTCCGGGCGGTCCCCGTCCATGGCGCGGACCTCCTGGCGGAGGCAGCGCCTGAGCGTGTGCAGACCCCGCCGCGCGTGGCTCTTGACGGTGCCGAGCGGCCATCCGGTGCGCTCCGCGATCTGGGTCTGGGTCAGGTCCTCGAAGAAGGCCAGCCGCAGGACCCGGCGCTGAGGCGCCGGGAGGCGGGCCAGCTCGTGCCGGACGAGGACGCGGTCCAGGCCCGCCTCGGGCCGCCCTTCGGCCCGGTCGGCGAGCAGGAGGACCGAGCCCGCCGCCGTGGTCAGCTCGCCCCGGCGGGTCCGCGCGGACAGCGCGTCGGCGACCTTGCGCCGGGTGATGCCCACGATCCACGCGGCCACGGGCCCGCGCTCGGGCCGGTAGCCGGCGCGACCGCGCCACACGCCGAGGAACACCTGCTGGGTGACGTCCTCCGCCTCCCCCGCGTCCCCGAGGGAGCGCCGGGCCAGCGTGTACACCAGCGGGGACCACCGGCGGTAGGCGGCGGCCAGGCAGGCCTCGTCCCCCGCCACCAGGCCCCGGGCCAGTTCCTCGTCGGCCGGTGACTCCTCCACGGGGGCCCACGGCGGTGCCGTGGCGGCCGCGTCCGGCTGCGTGGCCGGGGTGCCGGTCCGGGTGGCGGTCGGGTGCGGGGTCATGGCGAGGGCTCCTCACGTCGGACGCTCTCCGGGGCGGGCCCCGGTGCTTGCCATCGTGCGAACCGTGAAAACGGTCAGGCAACTCGCATCGATTCTGCGTCGTCTGTGGCGTACGGTCGGTGTATGAGCGAGTTCCAGGCGCATCCGGGCCCCGGCGGCGGGGCGGCTCCCGCCGCACTGATCCCCGGCACCGGCCTGACGACCGGCGCCCTCGCCCGCAGGCTCGGGGTGTCGCCCACCACCCTGCGTTCCTGGGACCGCCGGTACGGCATCGGTCCGGCCGTGCGCGACGACGGGCGCCATCGGCGCTGGGCGCCCCGGGACGTGGCGATGCTGGAGACCATGTGCCGGCTGACCTCCGCCGGGGTACCGCCCGCCGAGGCGGCCCGCGCGGCGAAGGCGGGTGCCCGGGACGCGGGCGCCGCCGGCGCCGGCCGGAGCCGGAGCGGACCCGCGCCCGCCCGGAGTCCGGGAGGCACCGGCGTTCCCGGGGGTGCGGGAAGCCCGGACGGCGGCGACGGCGCCGCGGGCGCCGGCCGTCCGGGGAACACGACGCGCGGGGGAGACGGCGGCGGCCCCGGCCCTGCCCCCGGCATGGCCGGAGGCAGGCCGCCGGCCCGGGAACCGGCGCCGCCCCGCGCCTCCCACGCGGCCGGCGGGCTTCCCCTGGGCGACGTACGCCAGGAGTGCCGGGGCCTGGCCCGCGCCGCCGTACGGCTCGACGCGCCAGCCGTCGAGGAGCAGCTGGCCACAGCCGTCCAGAAGCACGGCCTGGTCGTCGCGTGGCAGGAGGTGATGGTGCCGACCCTGCACGCCGTGGGACGCAAGTGGGCCTCGTCCGGGGACCGTTACGTCGAGGTGGAACACATGCTGTCCTGGCAGGTGTCGACCACCCTGCGCCGCTGCGCCCCCGTCCTTGCCGCACCCGACGGCTCCCCGGCCCGGTCCGCGGGCGCGGGACCCGTGATGCTCGCCTGCGTGCCCGGCGAGGAACACACCCTGCCGCTGGAGGCGCTCAACGCTGCCCTGGGCGAACTCGGTCTGCCCACACGGATGTTCGGCGCGGCGGTACCGGCCGAGGCGCTGGTAGCAGCGGTGCAGCGCCTCGGCCCGGTGGCCGTGGTGCTGTGGGCCCAGGCGCGCTCCACGGCGAGCGTCCCGCTGGCCCGGCACGTCGGCGCCACGCAGTGGGGCGTGAAGGGCGCGCGCCGCCGGCCGCTGGTGGTCCTGGGCGGCCCCGGATGGTCCGGCCGGTCCGCTCGGGGCATGGTCCGCCCGGGCGGTCTGCGTGAGGCGCTCGACGTCCTGTCGGCCTTGCACGCGACCGACGGGCCACGCTGAGCCGGT
>NZ_JBIRST010000016.1:0-112535 GCF_044334385.1 Streptomyces sp. NPDC020801 | reverse complement strand
CGGTGCGGTGCGGTGCGGTGCGGTGCGGTGCGGTGCGGTGCGGTGCGGTGCGGTGCGGTGCGGTGCGGTGCGGTGCGGTGCGGTGCGGTGCGGTGCGGTGCGGGGCGGTGCGGTGCGGGGCTGGGCGGGTGGCCGCGCATCCGTTCGGCGCGTGCCGGGAGAAGGAACGGGCGTGGCCGTGCGCCGTCCGCGCCCGGGCCGCGGCCGCCCGGCCGCTGCGCGTGCGGTGACCACCGGGCCATCGCTCCAGTGAGGCCTGGCCTCCGGAAGCCCTTGACGAGCAGGGGCCCCATCGAGGGCGCTCCGGCGCCCGGCGGTCGCACGCGCCGACCGCCGAGGTGTCACCCGGCGGCGCGATCCCGCCGGTGGCGCAGCCTTCACTCCCGGCCGCGGGCGCGCCGGAAGCGGGCGAGGCCTTCGGCCAGTTCCACGATCGGGTCCGGGTAGTCCAGCGCGGCCCGGTCCGTGCCCTCGAGCTTCCAGGGTTCGTGCACCGCGGCCCCCTCGACCGGTTCGAGCTCGGGCACCCAACGCCGTACGTACGTCCCGTCCGGGTCGTACCGCTTGGCCTGGGTGACGGGGTTGAGCACCCGGTTGGGGCGGGTGTCGGTGCCGGTTCCCGCCATCCACTGCCAGTTGAGCTGGTTGTTGGCGAGGTCGCCGTCGACCAGGAGGCTCAGGAAGTGCCGGGCGCCGACCCGCCAGTCGACGTAGAGCGTCTTGCTCAGGAAGCTCGCGGTGAGCAGGCGGCCGCGGTTGTGCATCCACCCCTCGTGCCGCAGCTGCCGCATCGCGGCGTCGACGACCGGATATCCGGTGCGGCCCTCCTTCCAGGCCTCGACGTCCTCGCGTGCGGCCCGCTCGGAACGCCAGCGGTCGTGCTTCGTGCGGTAGTCGGCGGCGGCCGCCGCGGGCCGCGCCGCCAGGACCTGCCGGTGGAAGTCGCGCCAGGCGAGCTGCCGTACGAAGGCCTCCGCGCCCGGACCGCCCGCCGCGCGCGTCCGGTGGACCAGCTCGGTCGGGGAGAGGGTGCCGAAGTGCAGGTGGGGGGAGAGGCGGGAAGTGGCGTCGCCGGCCAGGTCGTCGTGGCGGTCCTCGTACGCGGCGACGCCGGCGCGCAGCCAGGCCGTGAAACGCCTGCGTGCCTCGGTCTCCCCACCCGGCGCAAGCCCCTGCGACAGTCCGGCCGGCGCCGGGCGCGCGGGCAGGTCCTCCGAACCGACCTCCTCGGGCACCCGCACGGTGCGCGGGGCGCGGAGCGGATCGCGCAGCCGCTGCTGCGACCACTGCCGGAAGTACGGCGTGAACACCGCGAAGTGGTCCGAGGAGGACGGAACCAGCGACCCGGGCGGCACGGCGGTGGTCACCGTGTCGTGCACGTGCAGCCGGCGCCCCTCCGCCTCCAGAGCCCGGCGCAGCCGTGCCTCGCGCCGATGGGCGTGACCGCTGACGTCGGCCGAGAGATGGACCTCGTCGGCGTCCGTCTCGCCGGCCACCCTGCAGACCTCCTCCACGAGGTCACCGGAGCGCAGGACGAGCCGCCCCCCGCGCCGGCGCAGCCCGGTGTCGAGGTCGCGCAGGCAGTCGGCGAGGAAGGCGAGACGGTTGGGTGCGGCGAACCCGGCCGCGTCCACCGCCCGGTCGCGCACGAACAGGGGCACCACCTGCCGGGAACCCTCCAGTGCGGCGCGCAGCGGCGGATGATCGGTGAGACGCAGGTCGGAGGTGAACAGGACGACCGAGACGTTCATGGCGGTCTCCGGGAGGCGTGACGGGACGGTGATCTGGTACCGGTCAGCTGCTTCCGGCCTTCGGCCCCCGGCGGATGCGCGCGTCAACGGGTACGTACGGGTTGCCCCTCCGGGGTGAGCGGCGGGGTCCTGGCCGCGACCCGGGCGATGTTACGGGCCATGCCGCCGAAGACCAGCGCGTGGAAGGGCGAGACACTCCACCAGTAGGCGTGGCCCGCCAGGCCGTGCGGGTGGAACAGGGCCCGCTGCCGGTAACGGGTGTGCCCGGCGGCGTCCGTGTCGGCGCGCATCTCCAGCCAGGCCAGGCCCGGCAGGCGCATCTCGGCCCGCAGCCGCAGCAGCCGGCCCGGTTCGATCTCCTCCACCCGCCAGAAGTCGAGGGAGTCGCCGACCCGCAGCCGCTGGGCATCGCGCCGCCCGCGGCGCAGCCCGACCCCGCCCGCCAGCCGGTCGAGCCGGCCGCGCAGCGCCCAGGCGAGCGGGAAGGAGTACCAGCCGTTCTCGCCGCCGATGCCCTCGATGACCCGCCACAGCGCCTCGCGCGGCGCGTCGACGATGCGTTCCCGCCGGTCGGTGTAGAGGCTGCCGCCCGCCCAGTCGGGGTCGGTGGGCAGCGGATCACTGGGCGCCCCGGGCACCGACGCGGACGACCAGCGGGTCATGACCTGGGCGTCCCGGACGCGCTGCAGGGCCAGCCGCACCGCCTCCTCGAAGCCGACGGGATGTCCCGGCGGGTCGGGCACGTAGCGGGTGATGTCGTGCTCGCGGCAGACCACCTCGTGCCGCAGGGACTCGGTGAGCGGTCGGGCGATGGACGCGGGCACGGGGGTCACCAGGCCGATCCAGTGGCTGGACAGCCGGGGCGTGAGGACGGGGACGGGGACGATGATCCGGCGCGGCAGGCCCGCGACCGCCGCGTACCGGCGCATCATCTCCCGGTACGTCAGGACGTCCGGCCCACCGATGTCGAAGGTGCGGTTCACGTCGTCGGGCATGCGCGCGCTGCCCACGAGCAGGCGCAGCACGTCCCGTACCGCGATGGGCTGGATCCGGGTCCGCACCCAGCTGGGCGTGACCATCACGGGCAGGCGCTCGGTGAGGTAGCGCAGCATCTCGAAGGAGGCGGAGCCCGATCCGATGATGACGGCGGCCCGCAGCACGGCGGTGGGCACGCCCGAGGCGAGCAGGATGCGGCCCACCTCGGAGCGCGACCGCAGGTGCGGCGAGAGCTCCTCCTCGGGCACCCCGGTCGGCGTGAGACCGCCGAGGTAGACGATGCGGCGGACCCCCGCCGCCCGCGCCTGCTCGCCGAAGATGCGCGCGGCGCGGCGGTCGGTCTCCTCGAAGTCCCCTCCGGAGCCGAGCGCGTGCACCAGGTAGTACGCGACGTCGACGTCCCGCATCGCCTCGGCGACCGAGGCGGCGTCGGTGACGTCGCCTCGCACCACCTCGACTTCCCCGGACCACGGGTGGTCGCGCAGTTTGCCGGGGGAACGGGCCAGACAGCGCACCCGGTGGCCGGCGTCCAGCAGTTCGGGCACGAGCCGGCCGCCGATGTAGCCCGTGGCACCCGTCACCAGGCAGCGCGGTCCCTCTCGCGCCGTGTCACCGTTCATCGGCCCTCCGTCCTCCGCGTCGGCGCCCGGCGGTCGTCCCGTCCACCAGGCTGCTGCTGTGATCACTTCCACACGAGCGGGCCCGGCGGATGCGGGCACCGGCGTTCTATAGGCTGATCGCGTGGCCACAGCAGACGACCGGGCGCAGCGCGCGGTGGGACCGGGTGCGCACGCCGGTCCGGCGGCGAGGGACCTGCAGGTCCTGGCCGTCCAGCTGCGGCGGATGAACGGTGAGATCAACCGTCTGGTGCAGGACTTCGCGAGCGACCACGGGCTGCACGCCACCGACGTCCAGGCGCTGGCGGCCATCCTGGACGCGGACGAGCCGATGACGCCGGGCCGGCTGCGGGCCCATCTGGGGCTCACCTCGGGTGCCGTGACCGCGTGCGTGGACCGCCTCGAACGCGCCGGGCACATCCGCCGGGTGCGCGAGAGCGCCGACCGCAGGGTGGTCCACCTGCACTACGCGGCAGACGCCCGTTCCGCCGCCCGGACGCACTTCCGTCCACTCGCGGAAGCGGCGGCGGCTGCCCGGTCCCGGTTCACCGAGGAGGAACTGGCGGTGGTGGCCCGCTTTCTCGGGGCGATGAACGAGGAACTGTCCCTGCGCCGGTCTTCCGCGGACCGGCCCGGTTAGCGGACCGGCCCGGTTAGCGCACCGGCCCGGTTAGCGCACCGGCCCGGTTAGAGGGCGGTGCATCCGCCGCCCCGTCCGGCGGCGAAGAAACGGGCAGACCCGGGGTTCGATAACTTGATGATTGAGATTGTTTTTCATCGAAGTACCTCGTGTCCCCGAACCCCCAGCGGCAGGGCCCGGCCCGAAGCGGCCTCAGCCCCTCACCGCCCCGTGACCGAACCACAGGAGAACGATGTCGGCCATCCCGCGCCCGGTCCGCTGGCTCATCCCCGTAGCCCTGCTCGTCGTATGGCTGGGCATCGGCGGGACCCTGGGCCCGTATGCCGGGCGGCTCGGCGAGGTAGCCACCAACGACCAGGCGGCCTTCCTGCCGCGCAGCGCGGAGTCCACCGAGGTCATCACCGCGCAGCGCGCCTTCCAGCAGAACGGGACACTGCCGGCCATCGTGGTGTGGACCGGCGACGGCGGTACCGAAGTGCGGTACCGGCAGGCGGCGGCCACCAAGGCGCTGGCCTCGCTGTCCGGCACGCCGGGCGTCGTCGGGCGGACCTCACCGGCCCTGCCCTCCCCGGACGGCAGGGCGTTGCAGGGCGTGGTGCAGCTGCGGCCCGGGCTCGGCGACCGGCTGCCCGGCACCCTCGACCGCGTCAGGGCCGCCGCCGAGCGCGTGCCCGGCACCAGGGCCCGACTGGCCGGCCCCGCCGCGACCCAGGCGGACCTGGCCGACGCCTTCTCGGGCATCGACGGCCTGCTCCTCGGCGTCGCACTCGCCACCGTCCTGGTCATCCTGCTGCTGGTGTACCGCAGCGTGCTGCTGCCCGTGGTGGTCATCCTCGGCGCCGTCCTCGCGCTCGGTCTGGCCTGCGCGATCGTGTACGCGCTCGCCGGCCACGGCGTGGTCGGCGTCGACGGCCAGGTCCAGGGCATCCTGTCCATCCTGGTGATCGGCGCCGCCACCGACTACGCGCTGCTGCTGACCGCCCGCCACCGGGAGGAACTCGCCCGGCACACCGACCGGTTCACGGCCGTCCGGGCCGCCCTGCGGCGGTCCTGGGGGCCGGTCGTGGCCAGCGGGGCGACGGTCGCGCTGGGCCTGCTGGCCCTGCTGATCAGCGATCTCACGAACAACCGGGCCCTCGGGCCGGTCGGCGCCATCGGCATCGGCTGCGCCGTGCTCAGTGCCCTGACCTTCCTGCCCGCCGTGCTCGTCCTGCTCGGCCGTGCCGCCTACTGGCCCGCCTCGCCCCGGCCTGCCGCCGGCACGGACTCCGGCAGCGGGGTCTGGCCGCGCGTCGCCCGGCTGGTCGACGGCTCCGCGCGCAAGGTCTGGGCGATCGCGCTGGTGGGCCTCCTCGCCTGCGCCGCGTTCGCCCCGACCCTCACGTCCAGGGGCGTCCCCCTCGACGAGACCTTCGTGAACGACGCGCCGTCGGTCACCGCCCAGCAGACGCTCGGCCGGCACTTCCCGGCCGGCTCCGGCAACCCGGCGGTGATCATCGCGGACGCCGGCCGCCAGGAGCAGGTCCTCGCGGCGGCCCGCGACACCTCCGGCGTGGCCTCGGCCGCGGGCGTCACCCGGACGGGGCACCCGGGCGGGGAGGCCCTGGTCGTCGACGGCCGGGTGCGGATCGACGTCACGCTGCGCGCCACGCCCGACAGCGACGCGGCCAGGCGGACCGTGGCCCGGCTGCGGTCGGCCGTGCACGCGGTGCCCGGCGCGCACGCCGTGGTCGGCGGCTACACCGCCCAGCAGTACGACACCCTGCGCACGGCCGAACGGGACCGCACCCTCATCGTCCCGGTGGTACTCGCCATCATCTTCACCATCCTGACGGTGCTGCTCCGCTCGCTGCTGATGCCGGCGCTGCTCGTGGCCACCGTGGCACTGAACTTCGTCGCCACCCTCGGCGTCTCGGCCCTCGTCTTCCAGCATGTGTTCGGCTTCACCGGCACCGATCCGTCCGTGCCGCTGTACGGCTTCGTCTTCCTGGTCGCACTGGGCGTCGACTACAACATCTTCCTGATGTCCCGGGTGCGCGAGGAGTCGTTGCGGCACGGCGTGCGCCAGGGCGTCCTGCGGGGCCTGGTCACCACTGGCGGCGTGATCACCGCGGCCGGCGTGGTGCTCGCCGCGACCTTCGCCGCCCTGGGGGTGATCCCGCTGGCCTTCCTGGTCCAGATCGCGTTCATCGTGGCCTTCGGCGTCCTGCTCGACACCCTGGTGGTGCGGTCACTGCTGGTGCCCGCTCTGGTACGGGACATCGGGGCCGGCGCCTGGTGGCCGGGGCGGCTGAGCCGCCGGCGGGACCACGGCGCGGCCGACGGCCCTGGACGGGCCGGACCGGGCTGACCCGCCCGCCCCGAACACCCGGTTCCATGGCCAGTGGACATGGTCCGGCCAGTAGCGGGCAGGCGCATTGTACGCGTTGGAGATCGTCCGTCGCGGTGAAGGAGCGAATGCGGAGGTGTATGCCGGTATGGGCGCGAAGGTGTTGGAGCGGTTTCCTGCGGGAGCTCCGCGCGGATCGTGGCCGGCGGAGGAGTACGCGGCGCGGCGCAGGGCGGAGGGGCAGCCCGCGACCGTGGTGATGGACCTGAAGGACGACGCGTTCCTCGTGGTGGTCCCCACCGCCGAGGAGGACTGACGAGGAGTGGCGTCGCGCCAGTGCCGGCGCGGACGGAGCGCGGACCAGCACCGAAGGGGCGCGGCCGCCCGGACGCGGCGCCCGCCACCTCCACACGCCGCACGACCGGTCCGCCGGAAGAGCCGGCACATCGGCGGGCCGGTGGCCGAACGGCACCCAGCCGAATGCAGGACGCCCTCGGCCCAGGCGCCCTCGGTGAGCCGGGCCTCAGCCGGCCAGATGGCCGAGGTGAGCCCGGCGCACCTCGGCCGTCTGCCCCTGGACCAGCAGGAACATCCCCTCACGTGCCAGCCGCTGGGCCCGGCCGCCCAGGTCCAGGGACCGGCCGCCCCCGGCCACGATCGCGGCGGTCGTCGCGGCCCGCATCAGGTCGTAGGCCCGTGTCTTCAGCGCGAGCCGCTCCTCGATGCGCTCGTGCGGCACCGGGTGGTCCCAGAGGGCGTAGGCCCGCTCCCGGACCTCGTCGAGACGGGTGCCGAGCGCACGCCCCGCCTCTGCCGCCTCCGGGACGCCGTCGAGCAGGGCCAGTGCCGCGTGCGCCACGCCGAAGACGGCCGGGGAGGCGTTGGTGTTGCGGGGGCGGTCGACGAGGGCGAACCGCTCCTGGGGGGTGCGCAGGACGACCGCCTCCTCCGGCAGCCACAGTCCGTCGAGCTCCAGCGACACCGTACGGGCGGCGCCGAGCGCGGCCAGGCGCATGGGTGGTGACGGGCGCAGCCCCGGCTGCTCGCGCGCCTCGGCGAAGGCGAACACCACCTCGGCCGCGTCGGTCACACCGGCCAGCAGCATCATGTCGTTCAGTCCCCACCCCGTGTACCAGGGGACGGTGCCGTCGAAGCGCCACCCGCCGCGCTCGGCCACCGCCCGCACCGGAACCCGGGGGAACGCGCGGACGTGCGCGTAGGCGATCCCGGCGAGCAGTTCGCCGGACGCCAGCGGTCGCAACAGCCGCTCGCGCACCGGGAGTTCGGACATCGCGAGCAGCTTCACGGGAGTGTGGTGCTGCGTCACCACGAACCACGTCGAGCAGCACGCCCCGGCCAGGATCTCCGCCGTCTCCCGGCCCACGGCGGAGGGCGCGGCCGCCCCGCCGTACTCCGCCGGCGCGCTCAGCCCCAGCAGCCCGGACCGCTTCACCGCCCGGATGTGGCTCAGGGGCACCTCCTCCTGATCGACGCATTCGGCGTTCGGGGCGAGCAGGTCCTCCGCGAGCCGGCGGGCCCGGCCGACGAGGAGGTGCGCGTCCGGGGAGTGCGCCTCGGAGGAGTCCGCGTCGGGGCAGTGCGCGTCGAGGGTCATGGAAAAGATTCTCCGGGTGCCGTAGGGCGAGGTGTCGATCCGGGGGTGTGCCGTTCGTGTAGGAGGTGGGACAAAGGCACTATGCCAAGGAGGACGCCATGAAGTACTACCTGCTCAGCGTGATCCAGCCGAGCGAGGGCACGCCGCCCTCGGCCGAGAAGCTCGCGGAGATCATGGGCGACGTCGAGACCTTCCACCAGGAGCTGCGTGCGGCCGGGGCCTGGGTGTTCGCCGGCGGGCTGCACGGCCCGGAGACGGCCACCGTCCTGCGCCCCAAGGGCGAGGACGTGCTGATCACGGACGGGCCCTACGCAGAGGGCAAGGAGTATCTGGGCGGCCTGTGCCTGATCAAGGCGCCCGACCTGGACGCCGCCCTGGAGTGGGGGCGGAAGGCCAGCCGGGCCACCACCCTCCCCATCGAGGTACGGCCCTTCCTGCACCCGGCCGAGGAATGATGCCCGACGCCCTCGACGTCGAGGCCGTCTTCCGCGCCGAGTACGGACGCGCGGTCTCCGTCCTCGTCCGCTTCCTCGGCGACATCGACCTCGCCGAGGAAGCGGTCCAGGACGCCTTCACCACGGCCCTGCGGCGATGGCCGGAGACCGGCGTGCCGCCGAGCCCGGCCGGCTGGATCGTCACCACGGCGCGCAACCGGGCGATCGACCGGCTGCGCCGCGAGTCCTCCCGGGACGCCCGGCACGCCGAGGCGGCCCGGCTGTACGCGCCCGACGTACCGGCCGAGGAGGGACCCGTGCGCGACGACCGGCTCCGCCTGATCTTCACCTGCTGTCATCCCGCGCTGGGCCTCCAGGCGCGGGTGGCGCTCACCCTGCGCCTGCTCGGCGGGCTGACGACGGCGCAGATCGCCCGCGCCTTCCTCGTGCCCGAGGCGACACTGGCCCAGCGGCTGGTCCGGGCGAAGGCGAAGATCCGCAACGCGGGCATTCCCTACCGCGTGCCCGGCGACGCGGATCTGCCCGATCGCCTGGGCGGCGTGCTGGCCGTCGTCTATCTGATCTTCAACGAGGGCTATACGGGTGCTGTCGAGCTGTGCGCCGAAGCGGTACGCCTCGGCCGGCTGCTGTCCGGGCTGATGCCGGACGAACCCGAGGTCACCGGCCTGCTCGCGCTGATGCTGCTCGTCGAGGCGCGCCGCCCGGCCCGGGAGGGCGGCGCCGGTGAGCTGGTGCCGCTTCCCGAGCAGGACCGTACGCGCTGGGACCGCGAGCTGATCGCCGAGGGCCGGGAACTCGTCCGCCGCTGCCTGCGCCGGGGCCGGCCCGGGCCGTACCAGCTCCAGGCCGCGATCAACGCCGTGCACAGCGACGCCCCGACGCCGAAGGCCACCGACTGGGTGCAGATCCTGCGGCTGTACGACCAGCTCATGGCGCTCGCGCCGAGCCCGGTCGTCGCCCTGAACCGGGCGGTCGCCGTCGCCGAGGTCGAGGGCCCGGGGCAGGCCCTCCGTCTCGTGGACGCGCTCGACCTCCACGGCTACCACGTCTTCCACGCCGTCCGCGCCGAGCTGCTGCGCCGTCTCGGCCGGTACGCCGAGGCCGTACGGGCCTACGAGACGGCCGTCGCCCTGACCGGGAGCCCGGCCGAACGCGCCCCTCTCGAACGGCGCAGGCGCGAGTTGGAGTGTGACTGAGGGCACAGCGAGAGCGTCCGCCGGACGGAATTCATTTCGGTGCCTGAAAGGTTGGTAACTACACTGACCGCCGATCCGCGACCGCAAGGACGCGCCCCACCAGCGAGGCACCGTGAACCGTCCCACCCCCGAGCAGCCCGCCGACATCGTGGCCCGGCTGCGCGCCACCTTCCGCACCGGCCGCACCAGGCCCGTCGCATGGCGTACGGCCCAACTCGGCCGCCTGCGCGCGATGCTCACGGAGAAGGGCCCGGAGCTCGCCGCCGCCCTCCACGCCGACCTCGGCAAGAGCTCCGCCGAGGCACACCGCACCGAGATCGACTTCACGATCCGCGAGATCGACCACACCCTCGCCCACCTCGAGGAGTGGCTGCGCCCCGAGCCCGCCCCGGTCCCGGCGCACCTGGGTGGCGACGCGAAGGCCTGGACGCAGTACGACCCGCTCGGCGTCGTCCTCGTCATCGCCCCGTGGAACTACCCGGCCCAGTTGCTGCTCGCACCCATGGTGGGCGCGCTGGCCTCGGGCAACGCGGTCGTCGCCAAGCCCAGCGAACTGGCCCCCGCCACCTCGGCCGTGCTGGCCCGGCTGCTGCCCGCCCACCTCGACACCGACGCGGTCGCCGTGGTCGAGGGTGGCGTCCCGGAGACCACGGCCCTGCTGGCCGAGCGCTTCGACCACGTCTTCTACACCGGCAACGGCGCGGTCGGCCGTGTCGTGATGCGGGCCGCCGCCGAGCACCTCACCCCGGTCACCCTCGAACTCGGCGGCAAGTCCCCGGCTTTCGTCGACCGCGGCACCGACCTGGAGGTGGTCGCGGACCGGCTGGCCCGCGGCAAGTTCCTCAACGCCGGGCAGACCTGCGTGGCCCCGGACTACGTGCTGACCGACCCGAAGACCGCCGCGGCCCTCGAACCGGCTCTGGCCCGTGCCGTCGAGGCGCTCCACGGCGCCGACCCGTCGGCCGACGGCGAGTACGGCCGGATCGTCAACGAACGTCACTTCGACCGGCTCTCCGCTCTGCTCGGCTCCGGCCGTGTGGTCGTGGGCGGCGGCAGTGACCGTGCGGACAGGTACATCGCGCCGACCGTGCTGGCGGACGTCGACCCCGCCTCGCCGGTCATGCAGGAGGAGATCTTCGGTCCGATCCTGCCGATCGTGACGGTGCCGGGCCTGGACGATGCGATCGAGTTCATCAACGACCGGGACAAGCCGCTCGCCCTGTACGTCTTCACCGAGTCCGACGGCACCCGGTGCCGGATCGCGGCCGAGACGTCCTCCGGCGGGCTCGGGTACGGTCTGCCGCTCGCCCATCTCACCGTCTCCGACCTGCCGTTCGGTGGCGTGGGGGAGAGCGGCACGGGCAGCTACCACGGCCGCTACTCCATCGAGACCTTCAGCCACCGCAAGGCGGTCCTGGACAAACCGCTTGGCTGAGAGGGCGGTTGACTGGTCTATACCCTTGACTGGTACAGACCAAAGCGGTTGAGTGTGCCTCCACACCCCCCACCACGGCCGCCCCCACGCCGTGACCGGTACCACCGGTGCGTGCGCACGGGACCGGGCAGCGACCCAGCCCCGTCCGGGAGCGGCCGTGCTCCGCAAAGGAGTTGATCCCGTGTCGAGACGCCGCATCGCCGCAGTCCTGACCTCGCTCGCCGTCTCGGGCGCCGCCCTGGTGCTCCAGCAGGCCCCCACCGCCTCCGCCGCCGGATTCGTCGTGAGCGAGGCACAGTTCAACCAGATGTTCCCGGGCCGGAATTCCTTCTACACCTACGGCGGGCTGACCGCCGCGCTCGGCGCGTACCCCGCGTTCGCCAACACCGGCAGCGACACCGTCAGGAAGCAGGAGGCCGCGGCCTTCCTCGCCAACGTCAGCCATGAGACCGGCGGGCTGGTGTACGTGGTCGAGCAGAACACCGCCAACTACCCGCACTACTGCGACTGGAGCCAGTCGTACGGCTGCCCGGCCGGCCAGGCGGCGTACTACGGGCGCGGCCCCATCCAGCTCAGCTGGAACTTCAACTACAAGGCCGCGGGTGACGCCCTCGGCATCGACCTGCTGAACAACCCCTACCGGGTGCAGAACGACGCCGCCGTCGCCTGGAAGACCGGTCTGTGGTACTGGAACACCCAGACCGGCCCAGGCTCCATGACCGGCCACAACGCCATGGTCGGCGGCGCGGGGTTCGGCCAGAGCATCCGCAGTATCAACGGCGCCCTGGAGTGCGACGGCAGGAACCCGGCCCAGGTGCAGAGCCGGGTCGACGCCTACCGGCGGTTCACGCAGATCCTCGGGGTTTCACCGGGCGGCAACCTCTACTGCTGACGCCCGTCCGTACGGCATGGTGTCATGCACCTGACTATTCGCCAGGGTCGTCGTCACCATCGTCCGGACGAAGGGGACACCGTCATGCGCACCCCCCACGCCCTGCTCGCCACGACCGTCGCGCTGGCCGCGGCGGTCGTGGCCCCTGACGCACACGCATCCACCAGCGCCGCGGCGGTGGTTCCGGCCGCCGGGGCGTACTACGTCCAGAGCGCCACCACCGGCCTCAACGCGGCCGCCGGCGGCGGAGCCGTCGAACAGCACAGTCCCAAGGGCAACGAGGACCACCAGCAGTGGAACCTCAGAGCGAGTGGAACCTCGTACGTCCTGGAGAACGCCGACACGGCGGGCAGCTGCCTCGGCCGCTCCGGCGACCAGGCCCGCACCGTGGCCTGCACGAGCCCCGAGGCGGCCTGGGAGATCACGCCTGCCGGCACCGACCGGTACACCCTCAAGGTCCCCGGGACCGACCGGTACCTCACGGTCGGTGCCAAGCCTGCCGGCGCCAACTACCCCGCCCAGCTGGCCCTCGGCTCCCCGGGAGACCTCGCCGCCTGGTTCCTCACCCCGGTGACGCCGGCCACCGGGCCCATGCCGCCGGCCGGCCAACGCACCCTGGACCAGGTCACCTTCCTGACCGCCCACAACGCCTACGCCAACGGAGTCGACGGCGGATTCGCCCCGCCGTTCGTCAACCTCGTGCCCAACCAGCGCCGCGGCATCGACCAGCAACTCGCCGACGGAGTAAGAGGGTTCATGCTGGACATCCACCAGACCCCGGACGGCGCGATCCTGTGCCACGACAGCTGCACCCTGGTCAGCAGCCCGGTCGCCCTGTGGGTGGACCTGCAGCGCATGGTGAACTTCCTCAGGGCCCACCCGGACCAGTTCGTCACCGTGTTCCTGGAGGACTACGTCGATCCCGGCGTCCTGCGCGACGAGATCGCCCGCGTCGGCGGCCTGTCCGACGTGCTCTACCGGCCCGACCGGACCGGTGTGCGGCTCAGCGGCTGGCCGAAGATGGCAGACCTGATCGCGGCGAACCACCGGCTGCTGATCTTCACCGACCACAGCCGTTCGTCGGACGAGGCGGCGGGGCTGACCCGGGACAGCTTCGGCGTGATGTACCAGCGGGAGTGGACGGTCGAGAACTACTGGTCGATGGGATCGGGCCTCGGCTCCTCCGACTGGTCCTGCTACAGCCGCTGGTACGGAGCCGACACCAACATCCCGCTCACGCACACCGAGCCCGGCTTCCGCCCGCTGTTCGTGATGAACCACTTCCGCGACTTCACCATCGCGGGCACGGCGCAGACCGACAACACCAAACTCGCCGACCGGGCCCGGCGGTTCTGCCAGCCCGCAGCCCGCAAGAAGCCCAACTTCCTCGCCGTGGACCGCTACGACCTGGGCAACCCGGCGGACGCCGTCGGCTCCCTCAACACCTACACGTATCCGTAGGGCGCCGAGCGCACCCGTCCGCGGCCGGGGTGTGTGCGAGACTCCGCCGATGACCTCCGAAACGATCAACGCGGACGCGGCCGGCACCTGGAAACTCGGCGACCTGCCGGTGGGCCGGCTCGGCCTCGGCGCGATGCGGCTGACGGGCAGCGCCGCCTTCCACCTCGGCACGCCGAGCAGGCGGGCGCGGTCGATCGCCGTGCTGCGCAGGGCGGTCGAGCTCGGTGTGAACCACATCGACACCGCGGCCTTCTACTTCTCCGCCCTGCGCTCCGCCAACGAGCTGATCAACAGCGCACTGTCGCCCTACCCCGGCGACCTGCTCATCGCCATCAAGGTCGGCCCCTACCGCGACTACCACGGCGAGTGGGGCACCTCGGCCCGGCCCGACCAACTGCGCGGGCACGTGGAGGAGAACCTGCGCCAGCTCGGCCGTGACCACCTGGACCTGGTCTATCTGCGCCGCATGCGCCAGGACTCGATCGCCGAACACTTCGGCGCCCTGGCCGAGCTGCGCGAGGCGGGTCTGATCCGGCACCTCGGCATCTCCGACGTCGAGCCCCGCCACCTCGCCGAGGCACAGGCCATCGCGCCCGTGGTGAGTGTCCAGAATCGCTTCGGACTCGGTCTGCGCACCCCGGCCGGCGACGAACTCCTTCGCATCTGCGGGGAGCAGGGCATCGCCTTCGTGCCCTTCTACGCAGTGGCGGGCGAGAGCGGGCCGCGGGCCGCCACCGGCACCCACGAGGACGAGGTGCTGGCCGTCGCACGGGCCCACGGCGCGACCCCCACCCAGGTCCGGATCGCCTGGACCCTGCACAAGGGCCCGCACGTGCTGGCCATTCCCGGCACCGGCAACCCCGACCACCTCGTGGAGAACGTGGCGGCCGGCGCGCTCCGCCTCACCGGCGAGGAGACGGCCCGCCTCGACACGCTGCACACCGGGGCCGAGTGAGAGGTCCCCGGCGCCTGCCGTGACGTCGTCCGGTGCCGCCCGCCGCGGCGCCGTCCCGGCGCCGTCGTCGTCCTCCGCCGGTCAGCCGAGCCGCTCGTGCAGGAACGCGACCGTGCTGCGCCAGGCCCGGGCGGCCGAGCCGGGGTCGTGGCTCGGGCGGCGGTCGTTGAAGAAGGCGTGACCGGCCGGGTGGAGACGGAAGTCCGGGGTGATGCCGGACTGCCGCCGGATCGTCTCGCGCAGCTCCTCGACCCTCTCCGGCGCGATGCTGCGGTCGCGCTCGCCGTAGTGACCGAGGATCTGGGCCCGCAGGCCGGAGAAGTCGGGCAGCTCGCCCTGGATCACGCCGTAGAACGGCACCGCCGCGCTCACGCGTGGCTCGGCCGCGGCCAGATACAGCACGAAGCCGCCGCCCATGCAGAAGCCGACCGCGCCGACCGTGTCCGAGGTGACCTCGGGGCGGGACAGGAGGTGGCCGACCGCGCCGGAGAGCAGTTCGACCCCGCGGGAGACCGGCAGGGCCCTCATCATCCGCCGGGCCTCCTCCGCGTCGTGTGCCACGCTCCCGCCGTACAGGTCGGGAGCGAGGGCGACGAAGCCCTCCGCGGCCAGCCGGTCGGCGATGTCCGCAATGTGGTCCGTCAGGCCCCACCACTCCTGGATGACGAGCACGCCGGGCCCGCGTCCGGACGGCGGCGGAGCGAGGTAGCCGTGGGCGGTGGCGCCCGCGCTGGGGAACGTGACGTTCTGCCGGGCGGGGGTCTCGGCCGGCTTCGGCTGCTCGGGCATGGCGCTCAGCTCCTGTGGGGTGCCGCTTCGCTCCGCTCCTCCTGCGAACGACACAGGGAGCACGGGTGTGCGAATCCCTGCGGCCGTTCCCGGCGGTCCCTCCCATAATGGGTGCGGGCGCGGCCACGAGCAGGCGACGGCGCCCGGATGACTACAATCGTGTAGACGGTCTGCTGAGCTGCGGACGAGGACGGGGTGAGGAACGTTCCCATGACCGACGCGAAGGACGAGCGCAGGCCGGCCGGCGAGCTGGAAGCCAGCGTCATGGCCGTCCTGTGGGCGACCGGCGCGCCGCGGACCCCCGGCCAGGTCCAGCTCGGCCTCGGTGCCGATCTGGCCCGCACCACGGTGACCACGATCCTGACCCGGCTGCACGACAAGGGCGTCGTCGGGCGCCGCCGCCAGGGCCGCGGCTACGCCTACTACCCCGTCCAGGACGCGCACGGACTGACCGCCCGCCGTATGCACTCCGAGCTGGACCGCGACACCGACCGCGAGCGGGTCCTCGCCCGCTTCGTCGCCCAGCTCAGCCCCGACGACGAGCGCATCCTGCGCGATCTGCTCGAACCCGGTGAGCAATGACCGCTTTGCTGCTCCTGCCGCTGCTGCTGCCGTTCGCGGTACCGGCGCTGGCCCGGCGCGCGCTCGACCGCCTCGCGCCGGTGACCGCGCTGTGGGTGATCACCGCGTCCGCGGTCGTGCTCGCGGGCTGCTCCCTCGCCGCGCTCGGCGGCTTCGTCCTGACCGGCCTGCTCAAGCTGCCCGTCTTCGCGGCGCTCGGCGAACTCGTCCGCCCGCTGCCCACGGCCTCGGACCTGGTGGTCGTCCCCGCGGCCGCGGTCTCCGTCGGCGCGCTCGCCGTCTGCGCGGGCACGCTCGGGCGCGCGGCGCTGCGGGAGTTCCGCGCCTTCCGCAGCGCCCACACGGAGGCCGACCGCCGGCCCGCCGCGGGCGACCTGTGCGTGGTCGACTCCCCGTACCCGGACGCGTACGCCCTGCCGGGCCGCCCGCACCGCATCGTCGTCACCACCGCGATGCTGCGCAGCCTCGACGCCGCCGAGCGCGAGGTGCTGTTCGCCCACGAGCGGGCCCACAACCGGGGCGGCCACCACTACTTCCTGGCCGCCGCCGAACTCGCCGCGCACTGTCATCCCGCGCTGCGCCCGGTCCGCCGTACCATCCGCCTGGCCGCCGAGCGCGCCGCCGACGAGGCCGCGGCCGAGGCCGTCGGCGACCGCCGCCTGACCGCCCGCGCCATCGCCCGTGCCGCCCTGGCCGGCCAGGATTCCCACTCCGCGCGCCCCGAGTTCGCCCCCGCCGCCACTTCGGGCCCCGTCCCGCACCGGGTCAAGGTGCTCCTCGCCACCCCCCACATCCCGCGTCGCGCCGCGGCCTCGATCGCCGCGCTCCTGGTGGCCTGCTCCGCCGTCTCCTTCGTCTCCTCGGCGAGCGGCATGATCGACCTCCATCACCGGGTGGAGATCGCCCAGGGCGAAGAGTCCCGCTGACCCTCCGCCGATCCTCCGTCGGGCCACCGCCGGACATCCCCGTCCTTCTTCGGGAACAGTGACTGGCGCGCATCGGGTTTTACGTATAACCTCACCCGTCAATCCCACCTCCCCGGAAGGCCCCGATGAGACACGTCGCGCTGGTCACCCTCGTCGTCGAGGACTACGACGAGGCGATCCGCCACTACACCCGGGACCTTGGGTTCCGGCTCGTCGAGGACGCCCCGCGCCCGGACGGCTCCCGCTGGGTCGTCGTCCGGCCGGGTCCCGGGGACGGCACCGGACTGCTGCTCGCCCGTGCCAGGGGCGACGCCCAGCGGGCCCGGATCGGCGACCAGACCGGCCGGCGTGTCGGGTTCTTCCTGCACACCGACGACTTCGCCCGCGACCACGCACGGATGCGGGCGGCCGGTGTGACCTTCCTGGAGGAGCCGCGCCACGAGCCGTACGGGACGGTCGCCGTCTTCCAGGACCGGTACGGCAACAAGTGGGACCTGCTCCAGCCCGCCACCGCGTGACACACCATCTGCCGAGGAAAGACCGCACATGACCGCGCCCCGCATCGACACCGACACCCTCCGCCGGCTCCCCAAGGCCGTGCTGCACGACCACCTCGACGGCGGCCTGCGCCCCGCCACCGTCGTCGAACTCGCGGACGCGGTCGGCCACACCCTGCCCACCACCGATCCCGACGAGCTCGCCGCCTGGTACTTCGAGGCCGCGAACTCCGGTGACCTGGTCCGTTACATAGCCACCTTCGAGCACACCCTCGCCGTGATGCAGACCCGCGAGGGCCTGCTGCGCACCGCCGAGGAGTACGTCCTCGACCTCGCCGCGGACGGCGTGGTCTACGCCGAGGTGCGCTACGCCCCCGAGCTGATGCTCCAGGGCGGCCTGACCCTCGCGGAGGTCGTCGAGACCGTGCAGGAGGGACTCGCGGCCGGCATGGCCAAGGCCGCGGCGGCCGGTACGCCGGTCCGTGTCGGCACGCTGCTGTGCGGCATGCGCATGTTCGACCGCACCCGCGCGACCGCCGACCTCGCCGTCGCCTTCCGCGACGCCGGCGTGGTGGGCTTCGACATCGCCGGCGCCGAGGACGGCTTCCCGCCCGCCGACCACCTGGAGGCCTTCGAGCACCTGCGCCGCGAGAGCGTGCCGTTCACCATCCACGCCGGTGAGGCGCACGGCCTGCCCAGCATCCACCAGGCCCTCCAGGTCTGCGGCGCCCAGCGCATCGGCCATGGCGTGCGCATCACCGAGGACATCGTCGACGGCAAGCTCGGCCGCCTTGCGGGCTGGGTGCGCGACCGCCGCATCGCCCTGGAGATGTGCCCGACGTCCAACCTCCAGACGGGCTGCGCCACCTCGATCGCCGAGCACCCCATCACGGCCCTGAAGGACCTGGGCTTCCGGGTCACCCTCAACACCGACAACCGTCTGGTGTCCGGCACCACGATGACCCGGGAGATGTCCCTGCTGGTCGAGCAGGCCGGCTGGACCGTCGAGGACCTGCGCACGGTCACGGTGAACGCCCTCAAGAGCGCCTTCGTCCCCTTCGACGAGCGCAAGGCCCTCATCGAGGACGTGGTCCTGCCCGGCTACGCGGCCGCGCTCTGAAGCAGTCCCCGGACGTAGGCGGCCTGTCCGACGTGCTGCAGATCGTCGGACAGGACGCTCACCAGGCGCACGCCCAGCGTGACCGGAGGGTCCCAGCGCTCGTCGACGACGCGTTCGAGGTCCTTGGCGGCCAGCCGGCGCAGGGCCTGAACGGTCTGCTCGTGCACGGCGTCGTAGTAGCCCGTCAGCAGTTCACCGGAGGCGACCCGCACCTTGGCGACCTTCGCCGGGCTGTGCCCGTATCCGGTGTCGCGGCGGCCGAGGTCCAGCCCGAAGCGCTTCTCCCAGTCCTGGGTGAGCCACACCTGGTCGAGGCCGAACGCGCCGGCGACGTGGTCGTCCTGTACCCGGGTGAGATGCCAGACCAGCCAGGCGACGGAGTTGGCGTCGGCGGCGGGACGGGCGTCGAGCAGCTCGGCCGGCAGACCGTCGACGACGGCATGGACTTCTTCCCGGATGCGGCCGTAGCCGTCGATGAGGATGTCCTTCGCATGCATACGTCCACCATCGCGCATCACCGTTCCTCATGCGTCCCCAGTCGCGGCCGGCAGGGAACAGCCCGCCCCGGCGGTCAGGAGGACTCGGGCTCCCAGGGCGGTGTCGGACCCGCGGGACCTCCGGTCTCGAGCAGGGTGATCAGGGCGCGGGCGGCAGGACTGGTGGCCTGCTCGGGAGGCAGCAGGGCCACGGTCTCGTACGCCGTCTCGTCGACGCCCTTGAGCGGGAGGGCGGTGAGCCCCGGCCGCTTGTGCCGGAAGTGCCGGGGCACGACGGCGACGCCCAGGTTCTCGTCGACCAGGTCGAGCAGGCTGTGCACGTCGTTGACCTCCAGGGCCACCGTGCGCCGCACACCCGCGGCGGAGAAGGCCGCGTCGGTGGTCCGGCGCGGTCCCCAGTCCGGGTGGAAGTCGACGAAGACCTCTGCCGCGAGATCCCGGGGAGTCAGGGCCGCGCCGGGCGCCGCGAGCCGGTGCTCCGGATGGCACAGCACCGTCATCGGCTCGCTGGTCAGCGCCACCGAACGCAGCTGATCGGTGTCGGCCTGGGTGCGATAGGCGAACGCCAGGTCCAGCCGGGCGGCCGCGACCTCCTCCGCCAGCGCCCCGGAGCCCGCCTGCCGCAGCCGGATCTCCACATCCGGGTGCCGCCGCCGGAACGCGGCCAGCAGCCCGGCCACGTGCACCCCGGCGATGCACTGCTCGGTGCCCAGCGAGAGCGTGCCGCGCAGCACGCCCTGCACCGCCGCCACCGCCTCGTGGGCCGCCCGCACCTGCGCCAGGATCCGCTCCGCCTCGCCGAGCAGGGCCCGGCCGGCCTCCGTGAGCGTCACCCGGCGCGTGGTGCGCACGAACAGCGGGGTCTGCAACTCCCGTTCCAGCGCCCGGATCGACGCCGACAGACCCGACTGGGACACCATCAGCCGCTCCGCCGCCCGGGTGAAGTGCTGGTCCTCCGCGACCGCGACGAAGTGCTGGAGGTGACGCAGTTCCATCGGACCTTCGGACCTTCTCTCAGGGGTGACCGGCTCGCCCCACATCGTAGAGGCGCGGGCGTTCGCCCCCGGCGCGTGGGCCGGCGCCGCGACAAGGACACCTCCCGGCCGGGCGGACGCCGCCCCGGCCGGGCGGACGCCGCCCCGGCCGGGCGGACGCGCGCCTGATTGAGAACGCCGGCCGCTGAATCGCATCGGATTCCTCTGTTGGACCGCTGCCGCCGGGCGCGCAAGAGTGGGACCCCGGTTCCATGGCCCACCGGTGAAGACCGGTGCCGTGCCATGGAACCGGCCCTGTGCGCCAACCCCTCTGGAGTCGCGTTGTACACCGCCCACCCCGACCGCTACGCCGACATGCCCTACCGGCGCACCGGGCGCAGCGGCCTGAAGCTCCCCGCGCTGTCGCTCGGCCTGTGGCACAACTTCGGCCCCGACCGCCCGGTCGCGACCCAGCGGGCCATCCTGCGCCGCGCCCTCGACCTCGGCGTAACCCACTTCGACCTGGCCAACAACTACGGCCCGCCGCCCGGCGCCGCCGAGTCCGCCCTCGGTGAGGCACTGAAGGCGGACCTCGCGCCGTACCGCGACGAACTGGTGATCTCCACCAAGGCCGGCTACCTGATGTGGCCGGGTCCGTACGGTGAGTGGGGATCGCGCAAGTATCTGCTGTCCTCGCTGGACCAGAGCCTGAAGCGCCTGGGCCTGGAGTACGTCGACATCTTCTACTCGCACCGCCCCGACCCCGGTACTCCCCTGGAGGAGACGATGGGCGCGCTGCACTCGGCGGTGCGGCAGGGCAAGGCGCTCTACGCCGGCGTCTCCAACTACTCCGCGGAGCAGACCCGCGAGGCCGCCCGGATCCTGGGCGAGCTGGGCACCCCGCTGCTGATCCACCAGCCGCGCTACTCGATGCTGGACCGCCGCCCCGAGGAGCAGGGCCTCCTGGACACCCTGGAGGAGCTCCAGGTCGGCTCCATCGCCTACTCCCCGCTGGAGCAGGGCCTGCTCACCGCGCGCTATCTCGACGGCATACCCGAGGGCTCCCGCGCGGCGGGCGACAGCCCCTTCCTCGGCTCCGACGCGGTGACCGGGGAACTGGTGGGCAGGCTGCGCGCACTGGAGGAGATCGCCAAGTCGCGTGGCCAGTCCCTGGCCCAGATGGCGCTGGCGTGGGTGCTGCGCGGCGGCCGGGTGACCTCGGCCCTGGTCGGCGCGAGCAGCCCGCAGCAGCTGGAGGACAGCGTCGCGGCGACCCGCAACCTGGACTTCGACGCGGAGGAACTGGCCCGCATCGACGCGGTCGTCACCGCGTAGGCCGCCGGGGCGGCACGCGGGCCGTCACCGCGCAGGCGCGCCGGCACGCGTGGCCGTCCCCGTGGGCGCCGGCGGCGCGGGTGGCCGTCACACGGGGAGCCGCTCCCGCAGCCGCACGGTCACCGTGTCGCCCTCGCCCTTTCCGATCGCCCTGCGCAGGCCCGCCTTCACGGGCAGCTTGTGGGTGCCGTCGCCCAGGGCCATGAAGGAGCTCTGGAACGGCACCCCGTCGATCGTGCCGCGGATCCGGACCAGCCCGCGGGTGCCGAAGAAGGCGACGGACTCCGGCCAGACCACGTAGGTCCAGCCGCCCCTGCCGGGGCTCCTGCACAGGACCGCGGTGAACTCCGCGTCCACGGTGCCGGTCGTTTCCATGGTTCCTCCCGCACGCGGTGGTCTCGAAAGCCGTACGGCAGTGCTGACCACCGCGGCAGGCGGAACTCATCGCCCGGCCGGGCGTCAGGCCCCTGTGGGCACCCGGTCGAGGAAGCCGAGCACGGTCCGGATCCGCCCCTCGCCGTCCAGCGTGATCACATCGGACCCGGCGACCGGCGCGGAACCGTCGGCCTCGCTCACCAGCTCCCAGGCGAAGCGCGCGGTGTCGTGGTGCCCGTCCACCGGGCCGGTGAGCCGGAAGGCGAAACGGGGGAACTGCTCGCGCGCCGCGGCGATCACGGCCGCGATCTGCTCGTGGCCGCCGACGTCGGCGAGGGGGTCGGTGTAGCTGCCGTCCGGGGCCCAGGCGGCGGCGACCGCCTTGGCCCGGGCCTCCGGCCCGGCCGCGTTCCAGGCCTCGAAGTAGCGGGCGACGGCACTCTCGTAACGGTCGGTGTGCGCGGACATGGCGAATCAGCCTCCATCGAGGTCATAGCTGCTGGTCGGAACCGGATCCGCCTGGTCGGCGACCCGATGGGACAACCATGCCGGGCCGCGCCCAGGGGGTCGATTACCGCCGGGGTAATGCCGGTGCCCGCAGCTGCGCCCGGTTTCGGCCATACGGCGCGCTGAATATGCCAGGAGACTGGCCGGAAAGTCATGGTGACACTGTTTCAGGAGTCAACATACTCGAAGGTCAGGGACGCTTCACCGCACCGGAGCGGCATCCAGGGGGAGGCACGGCCGGCATACGGACGATGCGACGGGGGAGGAGCAGTGCACGACGAATTCCTGTGCCATGTCACCGCGTACGGCGTGTGCGACGGCCGCCGTATCGGCGTACCGCTCGGCACCTACCGGGCACCCACCCTGGCCCTGGCCCTGTGGTGGCTGCGCGACCGGGCCTCCTGGATCGCCGAGCGGCTCGACCCCGGCCCCGCGAACCCGCACATTCCGCACAGTGCGCTGGTCCCGGTGCCGGAGGCCGTCCCCGACGTGCCCGGCATCCTGCGCTCCTGGTGCGCCGACGTGGCGCAACAGGAGATCACGGCCGACGAGTTGGCCGGCGGGCGGCTGGTGCGGATCGCTGCCGGCGACGACACCACCGAGTACGAACTGCTCGCGGAGTCCGTGGACGCCCTCCGTATGCAGCGGACCCTCCCGGCGCTCCTGCTGCCGATGGTCTGACGCCGGTCCCACGCCGGTTCGCTGCCAGGTCCCACGCCGGTTCGCTGCCAGGTCCCAGGCCGGTTCGCTGCCAGGTCCGGAGCTTGTACGACGCCGGGCCGGCGTCCGTCCCGACGCAGAGGAGTGTGCCGGTCATCTGCCGGTCCGGTGGCAGGCCCCGAGCCTGCCGACCGGGCGCGCATGGGTGCAAATCGTTAGAATTCTGGCATGGCTGAGCGGCCCCCCGCGCCGACCGCGCCCGAGCTCCTCCTGGAGACGGAGACGGGCTCGACGGTGATGAGTCCCAGCCGCGACTACCACCTGGGGCGCGATCCGCTGAGCGACATCGTCCTGGACGACGCCCGGGTCTCCTGGCACCACGCGGTCCTGCGGCCGGAGGACGGCCACTGGACCCTGCACGACGACGACAGCACCAACGGCACCTATGCCGACGGCCGCCGCGTCCATGCCTGGGGCGTCCGCCCGGACAGCGTGATCCGGTTCGGCAACCCCGACGACGGCCCCACCGCCGTCCTCGTCAGCCGCCCCCCACCGGCCCCCGACCGCCCGTCCTCGGTCCGCATGCCCGCCCTGACCACCACCTTCCGGCAGCCCACCACCGTGCGGCCGCTGCCCACCCGGGTGGTCCGCATCGGCCGCGCCGCCGGCAACGACCTGGTCGTGGACGACCTGATCGTCTCCCGACGGCACGCCGAGCTGCGCGTCTGCCCCGACGGAAGCTATGAGATCGTCGACCTCGGCAGTCACAACGGCACCTTCCTCAACGGCAGGCCGGTCAGCCATGCACCCCTCTCCCCCGGCGACATCGTCGGCATCGGGCACTCCTCGTTCTGCCTCGTGGGCGACCAGCTCCAGGAGTACGTCGACACCGGCGAGGTCTCCCTCGACGTCCAGGACCTCACCGTCACCGTCGACCGCGGCCGCAAGGTCCTGCTCGACCGCGTCTCCTTCCCGGTGGGGGAGAAATGCCTGCTGGGCGTCGTCGGCCCCAGTGGAGCCGGGAAGTCGACCCTGCTGGGCGCCCTGACCGGGCAGCGGCCCGCCGAGCACGGCACGGTCCTCTACGACGGCCGCGACCTCTACCGCGACTACGCCGAACTGCGCCAGCGCATCGGCCTGGTTCCGCAGGACGACATCCTGCACGCCCAGCTGACCGTGCGCAGTGCCCTCACCTACGCCGCCGAGCTGCGTTTCCCGCAGGACACCTCCAAGGTCGAGCGCCGCACCCGGGTCGACGAGGTGGTGCGCGAGCTGGGCCTGACGGAGCGCGTCGGGCAGCCCGTGCACAGCCTGTCCGGAGGACAGCGCAAGCGGGTGAGCGTGGCCCTGGAACTGCTCACCAAGCCCTCCCTGCTGTTCCTCGACGAGCCGACCTCCGGTCTCGACCCCGGCATGGAGCGCTCGGTGATGCGGATGCTGCGCGGCCTCGCCGACGACGGCCGCACCGTGGTCGTCGTCACCCACAGCGTGCTCAGCCTCGACGTCTGCGACCGCCTGCTCGTCCTCGCGCCGGGCGGGAGGGTCGCCTACTTCGGGGCGCCCGGCGAAGCGCTCGAGTTCTTCGGCTTCGGGCAGTGGCCGGAGGCCTTCGAGGCGTTCGAGACCGACCGTGAGCGGGACTGGGCGGGAACGTACCGGGACTCGCCGCTGCACCGCGAGTACATCGTGGACGCCGGCGCCCAGCCGCACCTGGCGCGCTCCGGCCCCGTCGCGCCCGCCCCGCCGCAGAAACCGCGCAGCTGGGGCGCCCAGCTCGGCACCCTCGTGCGCCGCTACGCGGCCGCGCTCGTCGCCGACCGCACCTTCATCGCCACCATGATCGCGCTGCCGTTCCTCACCGGTCTGATGGCCCGGGCGGTCGCCGGCAGCAGACTCACCCCGCTGAACGCGATGAACGTGCTGCTCATCCTGTGCGTGGGCGGCATGCTGACGGGCTCGGCCAACGCCGTGCGCGAGCTGGTGAAGGAACGCGTGATCTACCAGCGCGAGCGGGCCGTCGGCCTGCCCAGATCGGCGTACCTCGCCTCCAAGGTCGTCGTCCTCGGGGTGATCACCGTGCTGCAGGCGGTGGTGCTCACCCTCGTGGGCCTGCTCGGCGTCGACCTCAACGCCCCTGGCGGCAAAGGCGTGTTGCTGCCGCCACTGTTCGAAATCGCCCTGGCCGTGGCCCTGCTGGCCTTCACGGCCATGCTGCTCGGCCTGCTGGTCTCCGCGCTGGTCCCCAAGGAGGAGGTGACGATGCCGCTACTGGTGCTGCTGACCGTCGTTCAGGTCACCTTCTGCGGGGCACTGCTGAAGCTGCACGGTGTGCCCGGGCTCGACCAGCTGACCTGGCTGGTGCCCTCGCGCTGGGCGCTCGGGGCCATGGCCGGGACCGTCGAGCTGACCCGGTTCGTGCCCGGCGACCTGACCGCCGACCCGCTGTTCCGGCACTCGGCCGGGGTGTGGCTGCGCAACATGGCCGTGCTGCTGGTGCTGGCGGCCGCCTTCGGCTGTGCGGTCTCCCGGCTGCTGCGCCGGTACGAACCCGCCGTGATGCGCAAGTGAGGCGGCGCCACGATGACCACACCCGACTTCCGGCCCACCCACGTGGTGCCCCAGGACGGGCTGCCCGCCTGGGAGGCCCCGGACCCCGCCCGGCCCACGGTTCCCCTCGACCCCCTGCTGCCCGTGCGGCTCGTCGCACGGCGCGGCGACTGGGCGCACATCATGTGCGCCAACGGCTGGTCCGCCTGGGTCGACGGCCGCCTCCTGGTCACCGTCCCCCAGGGCCCGCCCGACCACGAGGACCCGCCCGTCCGCACCGCCGACGCCCGACCGCTGCTGGCCCGCGCCGACCAGGCCCTGGCCCGGTACCGGGCGGCCGTGGAGGAGCTGGCCGACGGCCGCCTGGACGGGGAGTCCTTCCGCGGCCGCACTCAGGGGCTGCGGATCGGTGTCGTGGTCGACGGCGAGTCGGTGTGGCTGTACGACAGCGAGCACGGGCGCTGGGAATACGCGGACGGCTCCGGACTGAGCACCTACGCGGCCGACGCGGCACCGATGACCTCGCAACCGGCGCAACCGGCGCAACCGGCGCAACCGGCGGAACCGGCGGAACCGGCGGCTTCCGCGGAGGGTGCCGCACCGGCCGAACCCGACGGCGCGTCCGAGTCCGCTCGACCCGCCGAATCCGCCCGGCCCACCGACCGCACCGCGACCCGCGTCGTCGCGCCGAAGGGCGAGCCATGACGCCCGCCCGCGTACGCGTCACGACCGCGGCCCGGGCACGACCGCGGCCCGGGCACGACCGCGGCCCGGGCACGACCGCGCCCCGGCATGATCGCGGCCCGGGTACGACGGCGCCCCGGGCACGACCGCGGCCGGTACACGCCCGGCGGGCCGGTCCGTCACGGGCCCTGGGACCGCTCGGATGGGACTTCGGGCGGCACCTCACCGGGGCGGCGCACCCGCCGGGCCGCCAGTGCGCCCAGAAAGCCCGTGACCAGGCCCCACAGCAGGGCGAGGCCGAGCGCACTCCACAGCCGGGGCGTGAGCAGCAGCTCACCGGAGAGGTTGCCGCCGACGTCTGCGATGCCGAGCAGGGACAGCCCGTAGTGGGCGGAGATCCGGCCCACGAGGCAGATCGTCAGGACCGTCAGCGCCAGCGCGACGGCCATGCGCAGGGCGTGCCGCCGGCTGCCCACCCGGGCCGGTGAGCGGCTCGCCATCAGGAACGCGGCGGCCGGCACCAGCAGCGCGTCGGCGACCAGCAGCCACCACACCCGGCCGTCGTGCTCCGCGAGAGTGCCCAGGTTGAGCGTGGACACGTCGGGGGTGCGCAGCACCTCGTCGAGCAGATGCGGCATCGGCAGTGCGAACGGGCCGTCCACCCGGCCGTTCCAGGTGGCGCCGAGCCCGATCGTGAGGGCGGGCCAGGCAAGGTTGGGCAGCCCGAGCAGGATCACGGCGAAGGTCTGCGCCGGGTGTCCGCGCGTCGCCGCCGTCACCAGCGCGACGACGAGAGCCACGGCGACGTCGACGAGCAGCAGGGCGACCATCGCGTACGCCGCCGGACGCACCGGCGTCTGGAACCGCAGCAGCCGCGCCGGCAGCGGTGCCCCGCGCGCCACCAGCAGGGCCAGCACCAGCACGCCCGCCAGCCACAGCAGCCCGAACAGCACGGTCAGCGGCACCTGAGTGGTGAAGCCGACCTCCGGCGCGGCGCCGAACAGGCCGCCGATCGCCCCGAGCACCCCGTTGCCGAGGTCGATGGCGAAGGTCTGACGGGCCCCGAACGCCAGGCCGATCAGCGCGAGCAGCCACAGTACGGCGATGCGGGCGGCCCACCCGGCCAGCTCCCGCACCCCGGCCACCGCCCGGTGCCGCAGCGGCCGCAGGAAGCCCGCCGCGACGACGAGCGCCCCGACCAGCGTGACCGACAGCGGCATCACCGTGATCCCGGCGTGTGTCTCGGCGAGCGCGCCGGCGTTGCCCGACAGCTCCACGGAACCGCCGACCGCCGTCACCACGGTCGCGGCGACCACGCGTGGGAAGGCGTTGTCGGGGAGGTCCGCGGCACCGGCCGCCCACAGACCCAGCGCGGCGACCACGCCCATGGCGACCAGCCCGGCCAGCACCGTGGCGAGGGCCTGCACCCAGCCATGGCGGGCCGCGGGCGGGGCGGCGGGGCTCGGCGGGCTCACGCTGCCACGCTAAGCAGCGCTGTGGCGGTGCGCCCGCCGGGAGGGCCGTCCGCGTCCGCTTGCGAGCGGCGCCCGACCGGAGCACACAATGGTGATGTTCGGAAAAAGCGGCGGCATCCGGGTGAACTGCCGCATATGCCGACGTCGGGAGTGCTCGTGAGCGTCGAACCGCCGGCCTCCGGCCGCCCCACAGGACCTCCTTCCGGACCTCTGTCGGGGCCGCCCTCCCAGCCGCCCTCGGGCCCACCCACCCTGCCTTCGGGCGGGGGCGGCGGCGGTGCCGCGCCGGAGCCCGGCCGGCCCTGGTGGTCCTCGGTTCCGCGGGTCGCGGTACTCGCCGGACTCGTGGTGGCCGCGGTGGTCGTGGCCGTCGTGCTCACCAACTCCGGCGGACCGCAGGCGCGGGGCGAGGTGTTCCTGCAGCCCGCGGCCGCGACGGGACCCGACCCCTTCACACCGTCGTCCGCGACGACCGGCGACGGCTCGTCGACGGCGCAGCCCCCGCCGGGGCAGATCACTCCCGCGTCGCCGGGCCGGCCGTCCGCGGCCTCGGCCACGCAGTCCATGGCGCCCAACACCGTGCGGGGCATCTCCGGCGGGGCGCCCGGCCTGTACAGCGGTACCCGGAACGCGGCCAGCTGCGACGTGGAGAAGCAGATCGCGGACCTCCGGGCGAACCCCGCCAAGAACCGTGCCTACGCCTCGAGCGTCGGCGTCCGCCCGGCCGCCGTGCCGGCCTATCTGCGCTCGCTCACGCCCGTGCAGCTGCGCATGGACACCCGCGTCACCGCCCACGGATACCGCGACGGGTCGGCCACCAGCTACCAGTCCGTCCTCCAGACCGGCACGGCCGTCCTGGTCGACGCCCGCGGAGTGCCCCGCAACCGCTGTGTCTGCGGCAACCCGCTGACGCCACCGGTCGCCCAGTCGGCCACGCCCAAGTACACGGGCCCGTCGTGGGCGTCGTACCGTCCGCAGAACGTCGTCGTGGTCACCCCCGCGCCGCAGCCCGTGAAGGTGTTCGTCGTCTACGACCCGCACCACCACAAGTACTTCGCCCGCGCCCGAGGAGACACGGGCCACAAGGACCACTGGACGGAGCCGCCGAAGCACCCTCCCACCCCGAGCACCAGCGTCCTGCTGCCCAGCAGCACGCCGCCGTCCGCCTCGAAGTCCTCCTCCCCGCCGTCCTCCTCCTCGTCCTCGCCGTCCTCCTCGTCGTCGTCCGGGCCGGGCAAGCCTCCGTCCTCGCCGCCGGCCTCGAACCCCCCGCCCTCGAGCGCCCCCTCCTCGGCTCCGGCCTCGCCGCCGCCCTCGAACCCCCCGCCGCCCTCCACACCGTCGGCACCGCCCACCTCGGGGCCGTCCGAGCCGTCGGCGCCGCCCCCGTCCTCCGGGCCGCCGTCCGCCCAGCCGCCGTCGTCCCAGTCCCTGGGGTCGCAGACCGTGCCCACCTCCTCGGCACCGGCCGGGGCACTCTCGCAGCCCGGGTCCGGCCCCGGCGCCCCGCAGCCGTCCGCTCCGGGGCCGACGTCCTGAACCGGTCACGGCGAGGCCGGGCCGCCGTACGGGGACTGCCGAGCGCGGCTCGGGGTAACAGCACAGGTGCAGCAGCGTCCGGTCAGACCGGCTTCCGAGAGAGACATGCATGACCGAATACCTGGACGGGGCAGTGATACCGACTGGTTTCGACGTTCCCGTGGAACCGCTCCGGCGGGCGGCGCACTACACCGGTGAACCGGGGTGCATCGCCGAGGCGCGCTCCTTCGCCGCGCACTTCCTGGACCAGCTCAGGACCGAGTGGTGCGCCGGGATCGGCCGCCGGTCCGGCGAAGCACTGCTCCTGGTGGTCAGCGAGCTCGTCACCAATGCCGACCGGCACAGCAACGGGCCGTACATCCTGGAGCTGGAGGGCACGGACGCCTCGGTGGCCGTCTCCGTCTACGACAGCAGCGCGGCGCTGCCCCGGCGTTTTCCCCGCGACCCCGAGCGCGTCGGCCGGCACGGCCTGGAGATCGTGCACGCGCTGGCGGCGGAGGTCACCGTGGAGCGGGTGCCGGTGGGCAAGTGCGTGCGCGCGGTGGTCCGCCTCGACGGCGACTGAGCCCTCCCTGGCCTGCCGTCCTCCTCGTCCCGGCCTGCCGTCTGCCGCGTCTGCCGCCTTTCCCGCGTCTTCTTCGTCTTCGTCCCGTGGTCAGGCGCAGCCCAGCTCGCCCAGCATGCCCTGCCGTGGGTGATGATGCGCTTGATCAGCCGGGACACGTGCATCTGCGAGCAGCCGAGCCGTTCGCCGATCTCCGCCTGCGTGGCCTCCTCCACGAAACGGAGATGGATGATCTGCCGGTCCCGTTCGCCGAGTCCGGCCACCAGTGGGGCCAGCGCGTGGAAGTCCTCCACGAGCCTGATCCCGTCCTCCTCCACGCCGATGAAGTCGGCGAGCACCGCCTCGCCGCCCTCGGGGCCGTCACCGGTGAGGGCGGCGTCCAGCGACGCGGAGTTGTAGCCGTTGGCGGCGATCTGGCCCTCGGCCACCTCGTTGCCGGTGAGGTTCATCAAGGTGGCGAGCTCGGCGACGGTCGGTTCGCGGTCCAGACGGCCGGCCAGCTCCTCGCGCGCCCTGGCCAGCTCCACGCGCAGCTCCTGCAGTCGCCGGGGCGCCGGGCAGCCGGTGCCGGGCCGCGATCAGGGCCGTGTCCACGTCCTCGGTGCCGGTCGGCACGCACAGTGTGCAGGCCAGGTCGTCCATGCGCCTGCGGACCTCCGGGGTGCCGTGGTCGGCGTCCAGGATGCGCAGGGTGTCGTACTGCTCGACGAGGTTGGACAGCACCGCCGGGTGGGCCATCAGCACAAGGGTCTCCTCACTCTTGCCCGTCGTGTCGTGTGTGACGTGCCCGTCGGATACCCGCAGTGACCCGGCACATGCCCCTCGTGCCGCGGGCGGCGCGAAACCGGCGGCGCCGCCCGGCTGCCGTCCCGTCCGCTTCCGGGCGGCGCTTCACCCAGGGCGGAACTCCGGTCCCTTCCGCCCGCGTTCAGGACTCCTAGGCTGAAGTGGTGAGCAACCAAGCGAACCAAGCCCGCGTCATTCCCCTGCGCCCGCCGGCCGCGCGCCCGGGAACCGCCCGCCCCGAGCCCGCCCGCCCCGAGTCCGGCCGCCCCGAGTCCGGCCGCCCCGAGTCCGGCCGCCCCGAGTCCGGCCGCCCCGAGTCCGGCCGCCCCGAGTCCGGCCGCCCGGTGTCCGCCCGCTCAGCGTCCGCCCACCCGGTGCCGGGCCGCGCCCCCGGCCGGAGAGCGCCGGCCGTCGCACGCGAACCCCTGTGGCGCGACCTCGTCGGCGACGTCCTGCGTCGTGAGCGGCTCGCCCAGGAGCGCACGCTCAAGGACGTCGCCGACGCGGCGCGGATCTCCATGCCGTACCTGTCGGAGGTCGAGCGCGGCCGCAAGGAGGCCTCCTCGGAGGTCCTGGCGGCCGCGGCCCAGGCCCTCGGGCTGGGCATCGGCGACCTGCTGTCGCTGGCGCAGGGCGAACTGGTCCGGCTCACCGGCCGGACCGCGGGCCACGGCCACGCCCACGGCCGCGGCCCGTCCGCCTCCGGCTACGACGGACTGTGCCTGGCCGCCTGACCGGCACGTCCGGACCGGCGCCTCACACCATCGTGAGGCGCCGGTTCAGCACCTCGTCGGCCAGCCCGTAGGCCACCGCCTCGTGCGCGGTGAACACCTTGTCGCGGTCCATGTCGGCGCGCAGGGCCGCCACCTCGTGTCCGGTGTGCCGGGACAGCACCTCCTCGACCTGGGAGCGGATCCGGACCATCTCCTTGGCCTGGAGCGCCAGGTCGGAGACCGTTCCCTGACGGCCGCCGCTGGCCGGCTGCCCGAGCAGCACGCGCGCGTGCTCCAGCACGAACCGCCGTCCGGGGTCCCCGCCGGCCAGCAGCACGGCCGCCGTCGAGGCGGCCTGCCCCACACAGAACGTGGAGATCGGCGACTGCACGAACGTCATCGTGTCGTAGATCGCCATCAGCGAAGTGAACGAACCTCCGGGCGAGTTGAGATAGATCGCGATCTCGTGCTCCGGGTTCGCCGACTCCAGATGGAGCAGTTGCGCGATGACCACGTTGGCGACGCCGTCGTCGATCTCGGTGCCGAGAAAGATGATCCGCTCGTTCAGCAGCCGGCTGAACACGTCGTAGGACCGCTCGCCCTGCGCGGTCCGCTCGATCACGTGGGGAATCGTGTACGACCCCATGTCACAACCCCATCCGCCGTCGTGAGGAGGCCGGTCGGACGTCGGTCAGCGACTCCACCACCCGGTCCACCAACCCGTACTCCCTGGCCTGTTCGGCCGTGAACCAGCGGTCCCGGTCGCCGTCCCGCGAGATCGTCTCCTCGCTCTGCCCCGTGTGCTCGGCGGTGAGCCGTTCGATGGTCCGCTTGGTGTGCTCCAGGTTCTCCGCCTGGATCTCGATGTCCGCGGTGGTGCCGCCGATCCCCGCCGACGGCTGGTGCATCATGATCCGCGCGTGCGGCAGCGCGAACCGCTTGCCGCGCGTGCCCACGGTGAGCAGGAACTGGCCCATGCTCGCGGCGAACCCCATGGCCAGCGTGGACACGTCGTTGGGGATGAGCCGCATCGTGTCGTAGATGGCGAGCCCCGCGGTGACGGACCCGCCGGGGCTGTTGATGTACAGGCCGATGTCGGTACGCGGGTCCTCCGCCGACAGCAGCAACAGCTGTGCGCACACGCGGTTGGCCGACACCTCGTCGACCTGGGTGCCCAGGAAAACGATCCGCTGGGCGAGGAGCTGGGCCGCGAGATGGTCGTCGAAGCGGCTGGGCGGTGTGTCGCCCTCCTCCGCACGCGGCGAGAGCTTGGTGAGTGGAGGCATCGGATCTCCTTGTCGTGGCAACGAACGCCGTCGGCTCCACTGTTGACCGCGGGCGGCCCACCCAGGCGGTTTCTCTGCCCGTGGCAGATTCGCCACGGGCAGAGCGCACTCGGCGGGCGCGTCCACCCGGCCCCCGGAGACCGGTGACTCGGCCCTGGTGTCTCAGGTCCCGTCTTGAGGTCCGGTGTCTCGGGCCTGCCGTCTCGGGCCTGCCGTCTCGGGCCAGGTGGCTGAGCCCTGCTGTCTCAGCCCTTCTCGCGCAACTGCCGGAAGAACGCCCGTACGTCACCGGCCAGCAGGTCCGGCTCCTCCATCGCCGCGAAGTGGCCGCCCCGGTCGAACTGTGTCCACCGCACGATGTTCTCGGTGCGCTCCGCCCTGTGCCGCAGCGGCACCTGCGGTTCGGCCGGGAAGACGGCGAGCGCGGTGGGCGCGGTCGACGGCAGGGTCGGTGCGGCGGCCCGGTCCGGGGCGGCGTGCGCCCGCTCGTAGTAGATCCGGGCCGCCGAACCCGCGGTCCCGGTCAGCCAGTACAGCATCACGTCGGTCAGCAGCCGGTCCCGGTCGACGGCCTCCTCCGGCAGTTCCTCGCAGTCCGTCCACTCGCGGAACTTCTCGACGATCCATGCCAGTTGGCCGACCGGTGAGTCGGTGAGCGCGTACGCCAGCGTCTGCGGCCGGGTCGAGTGCAGGACCGCGTATCCCGTGCCCTCCCGCTGCCAGGCCGCCCAGCGCCGCCATGAGGTGAGCGTGCGCTCCCGTTCCTCGGCGGACAGCGGGGCCAGCTCCGCATCGGTCGGCTCGGTGGCCTGCTGCGCCCCCGGGAGCAGGTTGAGGTGGACGCCGATCACCCGGTCGGGGTGGGCGCGGCCCAGCTCGCGGGAGATCGCCGCGCCCCAGTCGCCGCCCTGTGCGCCGAACCGCTCGTAGCCGAGCCGCCGCATCAGTCCGGCCCACGCGTCGGCGACCCGGCCGGCCTCCCAGCCGCGGTCGCGGGTGGGCCCGGACAGCCCGAAGCCCGGGACGCTCGGCACCACGACGTGGAACGCGTCGGCCGGGTCGCCGCCGTGCGCCGCAGGGTCGGTGAGCGGCCCCACGATGTCGAGGAACTCCACGATCGACCCCGGCCAGCCATGGGTGATGACGAGCGGGGTGGCGTCCGGCTCGGGGGAGCGGACATGGGCGAAGTGGACGTTCGCCCCGTCGATCGTGGTCGTGAACTGCGGCCACTCGTTCAGCCGCGCCTCGGCCGCACGCCAGTCGTAGGTGTGCCGCCAGTACCGTACGAGCTCGCGCAGGTAGCCCTGGGGCACGCCGTGGTCCCAGCCGGCGCCGGGCAGCTCGTCGGGCCAGCGGGTGCGGTCGAGGCGGTCGCGCAGGTCGTCGAGGTCGCACTGGGGGATGGCGAGGCGGAAGGGCCGGATGCCGTCGGTGGGCGGTGACGTCGTCATGATCCGGATGCTAGTTCGGGGCGGCGCGAGGACCATCCGGAATTGGTCCCCGCTCCCGCCGATGAGTTCCGGGCCCGGGACCGGTCGACACAGCAGAAGCACTTCCGCACTCCAGGAGGTAACCCGTGGCCACCGAAGGATTCACCACCTGTCTGTGGTTCGACGGCCAGGCCGAGGAGGCCGCCCACTACTACGTCTCGGTCTTCAAGAACTCCGGCATCGGGCGGACCGGCCGCTACACCGAGGCCGGCCCGGGCCCCGCCGGTTCCGTGATCGCCGTCGACTTCACGGCCAACGGCCACAAGTTCATCGCGCTGAACGGCGGTCCGCAGTTCAAGTTCAACGAGGCGATCTCCTTCCAGATCTACTGCGACAGCCAGGAGGAGATCGACCACTACTGGAACAAACTCACCGAGAACGGCGGCGAGGGCGGCCCCTGCGGCTGGCTCAAGGACAAGTACGGCGTCTCCTGGCAGGTCATCCCGGACGGGCTCATCGACATGATCGGTGACCCCGATCCGGAGAAGGCGGCCCGCACCACCCGGGCGATGCTCCAGATGGGCAAGCTGGACATCGCGGCGCTGAAGCAGGCGTACGCGGGCGGGTAGCGGGCCGCCGCAGGGCCGGCCCACCCGTCCGGGGGAGTGGGCCGGCCCCGCGGCACCGGCCGGCGTACCGTGGGGCGGGCCACCGCGGCCGTGCGCCCTCGTCGACCGCCCGGGCGATCTCGCGTGCCATGCGCAGGATGCCCGGCGAGCGCGCCGGGCACGGCTTCGGGGCGGCCGTCGCAGGGGCCGGCCGCGGGCGCCTTCACCGGAGCCAGGGTGCGGGCCCGGGTGGACGAGGCGCCGGCCCGCGGCGGGACGGTGGCGGCCGGTGCGCCCGGCACCGGGGGCGCGGGAGGCGACGACCCGGGCCGGTCCGCCGGATCCCCGCAGGCGCCGAGCGGCACACCGGCCGGCAGCGCTCCCACGACCCACGGCCCGTGCATGGGGCAACTCCCGCCCCGGCCCCCGAAAGGGCTCCCGGGCAAGCACGGCCGGGCACGAGGGGGAAGCCACGCGCCGGACCGGGCCCGCCCTACGCGGGCCCGCCCTACGCGGGGGCGCCCCCGGGGGACAGGTCGTTCACCAGCACCGCGGCCCCGTCGAAGCGGCCGGCCTTGAGGTCCTTGAGCGCCTGCTGGGCGCGCGAGAAGGGATAGGTGTGCGTGGTGGCGCGCACGCCGTGCCGGGCGGCCAGGGCCAGGAACTCCCGTGCGTCCTTCCGCGTGTTCGAGGTGACGCTGCGCAGCTCCTTCTCGTAGAACAGCTCGCTCTCGTAGTGCAGCGGCGGCGTGTCGCTCAGATGGATGCCGGCGACGGCCAGCACGCCGCCGCGGTCGAGGGCCCGCAGCGCGACCGGCACCAGATCGCCCACCGGGGCGAACAGGATCGCGCTGTCCAGGGGCTCCGGCGGCGCGTCGTACGCGTCCTGGGCCGAGGCGGCGCCGAGCTCCAGCGCGAGCCGCCGCGCGGCCGCCCCACGCGTCATGACGTGCACCGTGGCGCCCTCGGCGAGCGCCACCTGGGCGCACAGATGGGCGCTGCCCCCGAAGCCGTACAGACCGAGCCGGCCGCCGGGGGGCAGCGAGGCCCGGCGCAGTGCGCGGTGGCCGATGATGCCCGCGCACAGCAGGGGAGCCAGTGCGACGTCGTCCACCTCGCCGGGCAGCCGGTGGGCGAACGCGGCCGGGACGGTGGTGTACTCGGCGTAACCGCCGTCGGCGTCCCAGCCGGTGTACCGCGAGGCCGGGCACAGGTTCTCCGTGCCGCGCACGCAGTAGGCGCAGGTGCCGTCGGTACGGCGCAGCCAGGCCACGCCCACCCGGTCGCCGAGTTCGAAGCCGCGCACCGCCCCTCCCCGGCCCGCGACCACGCCGACCACCTCGTGGCCCGGTGTGACCCCGGGCCGGCGCACCTGCAGGTCGCCCTCGGCGACGTGCAGGTCGGTGCGGCACACCCCGCACGCGCGCACATGCACGAGCAGCTCGTCGTCCGCCGGCACGGGAACCGGCCTCTCGACCAGCCTCAGGGGGTCCTCCTCCACCGGCCGCGGCCCGGTCACCGCCCATGCCCGCATCGTCCCGTCCGTCATCTCACGCCCCGTCCCGGCCACGGCCGTCCGTCCCCGCCTCCAGTGTGGACCCGGGGACGACACGGAGGCGGTCATTCGGCGCGCGGCCCGCCGAGGGTGTGACTAGCGTGAGGAACCGGACAAGCCACCGAACGGGAGAGGGCCGCAGCCATGGCGGTACGACCTGAGGGAGCCCCCTGCTGGGCCGATGCGATGTTCACCGACGTCGAGGGGGCCAAGAGCTTCTACGCCGACGTCCTCGGCTGGACCTTCGGCGAGTCGTCGTCCGAGTACGGCAACTACACCCAGGCCTACGCGGACGGCAAGGCGGTGGCCGCCGTCGTCCCGCCCATGCCGGGGCAGGAGGGTCAGTCGCAGTGGTGCCTGTACTTCGGCTCTTCGGACGCCGCCGCCACCGCCGGCAGGATCCGCGCCAACGGCGGCGAGGTGCTGATGGAGCCGATGCAGGTCGGCGACTTCGGCACCATGTGCCTGGCCCGCGAGCCCAGCGGCGCGGTGTTCGGGGTGTGGCAGGGCGGCACCCACCAGGGCTTCGAGGCGACCGCGGTGCCCGGCGCCTACTGCTGGGCCGAGGTCTTCACCCGCGAGCCCGAGAGGTCGGACCCCTTCTTCACCGCCGTCTTCGGCTACACCGCCAAGCAGCTCGAGGACGAGGCGATCGACTTCCGTATGTTCAACGTCGGCGACGACACGGTCCTCGGCCGGATGAGGATGACGGAGGACTTCCCGCCCGAGGTGCCGTCGTACATCAACGTCTACTTCACCGTCGCGAACTGCGACGACGCCGTCGCCGCGGCGACCAGGCGGGGCGGAGTGCTGCGGTTCGGGCCGATGGACAGCCCCTTCGGCCGGTTCGCGGCGCTCAGCGACCCGCAGGGCGCGAACTTCTCGGTGATCGACATCACGACCACGCAGGGAGACCTGCCGCGGGCCAGGGACGCCTCCTAGACCCTTCCCGGGCGCTGGCCCCGGGGCCCCGTCCGGGCGTGGCATGATCGAGGTCATGCGTGAACGTGTGGTGGCCGCGTGCGACGGGGCTTCGAAGGGAAATCCGGGTCCGGCGGGCTGGGCGTGGGTGGTCTCCGACGACGCCGTGACCCCGGACCGCTGGGAGGCCGGTGAGCTCGGCACCGCCACCAACAACGTCGCCGAACTCACCGCGCTGGAGCGGCTGCTGACGGCGACCGACCCGGGCGTGCCGCTCGAGGTCCGCATGGACTCCCAGTACGCGATGAAGGCCGTCACCACCTGGCTGCCCGGCTGGAAGCGCAACGGCTGGAGGACGGCCGCCGGCAAACCGGTCGCCAACCAGGAACTGGTCGTACGGATCGACGAGCTGCTGGAGGGCCGTTCGGTCGAATTCCGCTATGTGCCCGCCCACCAGGTGGACGGCGACCCGCTCAACGACTTCGCCGACCGCGCCGCCAGCCAGGCGGCGACCGTGCAGCAGCCCGCGGGCAGCGCCCTCGGCTCGCCGGAGCCGCCGCCCTCGCCCGTCGCCCCCGCCTCGGCCGCCCCGCGCCGCCGCGCGAACGGCGCCGGGACGGCACGGCAGCGCGGCGGCGGTTCCGCGTCCCGCACGATCAAGGCGAAGTTCCCCGGCCGCTGTGTGTGCGGCCGCCCCTACGCGGCCGGCGAGCCCATCGCCAAGAACGACCAGGGCTGGGGCCACCCGGAGTGCCGCACGGCGGCCGCCGGGTAGCGGCGCCGGCGGGCCGGGCGCCGAAGGGTGCCCGGCCGCCGCCCGGTCCGGCGCATTCGGTCCGGCGCATTCGGTCCGGCGCTCGGCCCGTCGCTCAGGCCGTCGCTCAGTCCGTGTCGAAGGTGTAGTGGGCGGTGTGGTCCAGCAGGTCCGCCGGGGTCACGTTGTTCCACGGCTTCATGGTCTCGTGCAGGTCCACCACGTCGGGCGTGCCGGCGGCGGGCACGTAGCCGGAGCCCGGGTGCCGCCGCTGCCACTGGGCCCACAGCTTGTCTATGTAGGCGTGGTGCAGCCAGAAGACCGGGTCGTTGGGCGACACACCGGTGGCCATCTGGCCGCCGACCCATACATGGACCCGGTTGTGCAGATTGACCCCGCGCCAGCCTTCGAGGTGGTTGCGGAAGCCGTCGGAGGCGCTGTTCCAGGGAGCGGTGTCGTACGTGGCCATCGCCAGCACCGAGTCGACCTCCGCCGGGGTCGGCAGCTCTCGGACGCTCGCGCCGAGCGAGCGGCGCAGATAGGTGCGGTTGTCCACGCGGACGGAGATGGGCCAGTTGCCGGAGGAGGCCGCGAAGGGGCCGTCCATCACCCGGCCGTCCACGCTCCGCCCGGTGCCGCCCAGGAAGTCCGGTGCCCACAGCGAGGCACGGGCCGTGCGGTCGGTGCTCCAGTCCCAGTACGGCAGCGCGACGGAGGCGTCCACGGACTGCAGCGCCTGCTCGAACTCCAGCAGGAATCTGCGGTGCCAGGGCAGGAACGACGGTGAACGGTGGCCCGTCCGCTCGCCGTTGTCGGTGTCGCCCATGATGAAGGCGTTGTGCGTGGTGACGAAGGCGTCGTAGCGGCCGCTGCGCTTGAGCTCCAGTACGGCGGCGACGAAGCGCCGCTTCTCGTCGGCGGTCAGGGTGGCCTGGTTCTTGCGTACGGTCATGTGCGGGTGCTCCGGATGTCCTTGCGGGGGCGGTCAGTTGGCCGGGAACGGGACGAGTCGCGCGCCGCGCAGTTCGTCGACCGCGGCCCGGGCGGCGGCCAGCGGGCTCGCCACCGGGTCGTAGTGGCTGACGACGCTGATCCAGGTCCCGTCCGCGTTCTGCATCACGTGCAGCTCGGCCCCGTCGACGAACACGGCGTAGCCCATGTCGCCCATGCCGTGGTGGTGGCCGCCGCCGCTGGACGGCCGGCCCTGTATGCGGCGGCCCTTGTAGACCTCGTCGAACGGCTCGGGGGAGCCATGGTGGTGGGCGTGGGGTTCGGCGGCCGACGCGCGGGGCGCGGCGGCGACCGTGCCGACGCCGGCGGCAGCGGCGAGGGCGGCCGTGACGGTGAGCGCGCGGCGACGGCTGAGTTCCGGCATACGGGACCTCCTGGGTGGGTTCGGGTGGAGACCCCGCATGCCTATCGGCCCGCCGGGAAGCGGGAGAAATCGCCGGGAAGGGGTTGGCTGCGATCCGGACAATCGCGTACATGCCGTACAAGTTTGAACGAAGATGATCTTGCTGTGCGAGATGCCCGAGAATGGCCGGAAGGGGGAATTCCTCTCCCTGGTACGGGTGTTCCGCGTGTTCTTTGGCGACGGGACCCGTCCGGAGTGGCGCCGCTCACGCGCGGAAACTGACGCGATTGCAGGGTCGGGGTGGCGTTGGTGAAGAGGTGTTCACCCGATATGGTGAATTGACATTCACCTCCGCCGCCCGCTGGAGCGCCGATGGAGCAGCCCGCACCGATGTCCGACCCGGCCGGCTTGCGCGGCGAGGCCACCCGCCCGAGGGACCGGTTCACCATCCCGGTGCTGGCGTTCGGCGGCATCCTCATGGCCGTCATGCAGACCGTGGTCGTACCGCTGCTGCCGGACCTGCCGCGACTGACGGGCGCGTCCCCGGGCGCGGTTTCCTGGACGGTCACCGCGACGCTGCTGTCCGGGGCCGTACTCACCCCGGTGCTCGGCCGGGCCGGCGACATGTACGGCAAGCGGCGGGTGCTGACGGCCGCGCTCGCCCTGATGACCGTGGGCTCGGTGACGTGCGCGCTGTCCTCCGACATCGGCGTGCTCATCACCGCCCGCGCGCTGCAGGGCGCCGCGGCGTCCGTCGTACCCCTGTCGATCAGCATTCTGCGGGACGAACTGCCGCCGGAGCGCCGGGGTTCGGCGGTCGCGCTGATGAGCTCCACCGTCGGCATCGGCGCCGCGCTCGGTCTGCCACTGGCCGCGCTGGTCGTCCAGTACGCCGACTGGCACACGATGTTCTGGCTGACCGGTGCCCTGGGTGCCCTCGGTGTGGCGGCGGTGTGGTGGGCGGTGAGGGAGTCGCCGGTGCGGGAACCGGGGCGGTTCGACGTGCTGGGCGCGCTGGGACTCGCCGCGGGGCTGGTGTGCCTTCTGCTGGGCGTGTCGCAGGGCGGCCAGTGGGGCTGGGACAGCCCGCGGATCCTGGGTCTCTTCACCGGTGCCGCCGGCATCCTGTCCGGCTGGTGGTGGCAGCAACTGCGCGCCCGGCGACCGCTGGTGGACCTGCGGCTGGTGTTCCGGCCGAAGGTCGGCCTGTCCCATGTCGCCGCCCTGCTCACGGGCTTCGCGTTCTACGCCAACTCCCTGGTGACGGCCCAGCTGGTGCAGGCGCCGAAGGCCACCGGCTACGGACTGGGTCTGTCGATCGTGGCCACCGGTCTGTGCCTGCTGCCGGGAGGTGTCACCATGCTGCTGTTCTCGCCCGTCTCGGCCCGCATCTCGGCGGCCCGCGGACCGCGGATCACCCTCGCGCTCGGGGCCGCGGTGATCGCCTGCGGCTACGCGGTGCGGATCGCGGACAGCCGCGACCTGTGGATGATCATCCTGGGTGCCACGGTGGTGGCGACCGGCACCACCCTCGCGTACTCGGCGCTGCCCACCCTGATCCTGCGCGCCGTCCCGGCTGCGCAGACCGCCTCCGCCAACGGCGTCAACGTCCTGATGCGCACCATCGGCCAGGCCACCTCCAGCGCGGCGGTCGCCGCGGTCCTCGTCCACCACACCGCCCCGGCCGACGGCACCCCCGTACCCACCCTGCACGGCTACCTGCTGGCCTTCGCCATGGCGGGCACGGTCGCCCTGGCCGCCTGCGCGGCCGCCCTGACCATCCCCGGCGACACATCCTCCGCCGGCTCCCGCCGCGCCACCCAGCACACCCCGAACCCCCGCGACGAGGCCCTGGAGGAAGCCTGACCCCCATGCGCACCACATCCGGCACCCCCGTCCCCGAAAGCCCGGCCCGGCCCGCACCCGGCGGCAAAGTCCCGCCCGGTTCCGGCGGTGGCGCCCCGTCCGCACCCGGCGGCGGCGTTCCGTCCGCGGCCGCCCGGCGGGACGCCGAGGCGACCAAGCAGGCGATCCTCAAGGCGGCCCGGTACTTTCTGGCGCGGCAGGCACACGGGGACGTCACGGTCAAGGCGATCGCCGAACGGGCCGGGGTGAGCCCGCCGCTGGTGCTGAAGTACTTCGGCTCCAAGGACGGGCTGTTGGCCCGGGTCATGTCCTTCGAGGACGACGCGGGAGGCCTGCTCGACGCGCCGCTCGACGACCTCGGCCGGCACCTGGTCCGCCATGTTCTGGAAAGCCAGCGCGACCGGGGTGCCGACCCCGTCCTGCGGATCGTCTTCGCGCCCCTGCACGGCGAGCGCGGCGACGTCCTGCGCGCCAACTTCCGCACCCAGGTGACCGAACGCCTCGCCGAACGCCTCGGCGGCCCCGACGCCGCCCTGCGCGCCGAGCTCGCCGTGGGCGCCCTGCTCGGTCTGGGCGTGATGTACGGCATCGCGCGCGGACCGCGGCTGCGCGCGAGCGCGGTCGACGAGATCGTCGAGCGGTACGCACCCGTGGTGCAGTCGCAGTTGACGCCCCTGCCCGGGTGAGCGGCCGGAGTGGTCGGTTCCGGGCACGGAGGCCCCCGGGTGACAGACTGACGCCATGGACGAACGTGAATTCGGCAGGTCCCATCAGCACGCCTCGGCCGTCGGGCTCGGCACCTGGCAGCTGGGCGCCGACTGGGGCGACGTGGACGACAAGGAGGCCCTGCATGTGCTGGAGGCGGCCGCCGAGTCGAGCGTGACCTTCTTCGACACCGCCGACGTCTACGGCGACGGGCGCAGTGAGCAGACCATCGCCGGCTTCCTGCGCACCCGCCCCGACCTGCACGTGCTGGTCGCCACCAAGATGGGCCGGCGCGTCGAGCAGGTCCCGGAGAACTACGTTCTGGACAACTTCCGCGCCTGGAACGACCGCTCCCGGCGCAACCTCGGAGTCGACCGCGTCGACCTGGTGCAGCTGCACTGCCCGCCGACGCCCGTCTACTCCACCGGCGCGGTCTTCGACGCGCTGGACACCCTCGTCGAGGAGGAGCGGATCGCTGCCTACGGCGTCAGCGTGGAGACCTGCGCCGAGGCGCTGACCGCGATCGCCCGGCCGAACGTGGCGAGCGTGCAGATCATCCTCAACCCGTTCCGTATGAAGCCCCTGCGTGAGGTGCTCCCAGCCGCCCGGGACGCGGGTGTCGGCATCATCGCCCGGGTCCCTCTCGCCTCGGGGCTGCTGTCGGGCAAGTACACCAAGGACACCGTCTTCCCCGCCAACGACCACCGCACCTTCAACCGGCACGGGGAGTCCTTCGACCAGGGCGAGACCTTCTCCGGTGTCGACTACGCCACCGGGGTGGAGGCCGCGGCCGAGTTCGCAGCGCTCGCCCCCGAGGGATACACCCCGGCCCAGCTGGCGCTGCGCTGGATCGTTCAGCAGCCGGGTGTCACCACCGTCATCCCGGGTGCCCGCTCCCCGGAGCAGGCACGGGCCAACGCGGCCGCCGCCAAGCTGCCCCCGCTGACCGACGAGATCCTCGCCGCGATCGGCGATCTCTACGAGCGCCGGATCAAGGACCAGGTCGAGGCTCGCTGGTGACGGAGCCGCCGGCCGATCACGGCTCCAGGCGCAGCTGCCGCTCCTGCTCCTGGTCACCGGCGGCCGCGCCCTCGTCCTGGGCCGTGAAGGCGTGGGTGAGCGTGTCGCTCGCCCTCCGCACCGCCTCGGGAGTGCCCTGGACGGTGACGTTCACGGGCGCGGAGAGCCGGCCGCCGTCCCCCGCCCCGCCGGGCGCCCCCTCGGTCCTCTCCCCGGAGAACGTCGCCGTGCGCACGGTCGCCCTCTCGTCGCCGGGGAACCCGTCCGGCGACCCGAAGACCTCCTCAAGGACCCTGACGACCGCCTGCGCGTCGGCGACAGCGCCGCCGTCGAGCGTCACCGTGAGCTGCGTGCCGGGCATCGACCGGAACCTCCTCGAGCGGGCTGTCTGCGTCACCCGGACCGTGTAACCGCGGGCCGCTCCCTCAAACAGATGTCCGACCAGGCGGGATTCCCGTCTTCTCGGGGAACCCTGTGTGTTGTGGGGCGGAGTTCGCGGAAACGGGAGGGCGGCGGCACAGTGACGGGAAAAGACGTGGACAGGCGCCGGGGGCGCAACGAGACCGAGGAGGAGAGAGCCGACCGCATGTGGGGGGAGCTCATCCAGGAGGTGCGGGTCGCTCAGACAGGTGTGCAGATCCTCTTCGGCTTCCTGCTCACCGTGGTGTTCCAGCAGAAGTACGACACCCTCGGCCACACGGACAAGGTCATCTACATCGTCACCGTCGTCCTCGGCGCCACCGCGACGGGCGCGCTCATCGGACCGGTGTCGCTGCACCGTCTCGTCTCCGGGCGCCAGGTCAAACCCCAGGCGGTGCGCTGGGCCTCCCGGCTGACCTTCGTCGGCCTGGTGCTGCTGCTGGCCACCATGACCGCCTCACTGCTGCTGATCCTCAGGGTCGCGACGCACGACGGCTTCGTGCCCTGGCTGGTCGCGGTCGTGGTCGTCTGGTACCTGCTGTGCTGGTTCGTGCTGCCCCTGTGGACCCGGCACCGGTACACGTCCCGGTGAGACCGGGGGCCGGGTGAGGACGGCGAGCCGCCGGTCGTGAGCCCGGGCCGCGGCCGCCCACTCCAGACCGGGGGTCTCGCGGACCCGGTCGCCGACAGGGACCCGGTCTGTCGGCAGGCGCTGGACCGACGCGCGGACGCCCGGCCCGGCCACCACCCCGGGCAGGGGGGCGGGCAGGACACGGCGCGGGCCGGGGCGCGCGGCGGGCGCGCCGAAGACGGCGGGCGCGCCGAAGACGGCGGGCGCGCCGAAGACGGCGGAAGGGACGAAGACGGCGGACGGGGCGGGCTCGAAGCCGGGAGAGCCTCCTCGTGGCCGGGGGGCGCGGGGACGGCGTGAGCACGGCCACTCATTGGCGGTGCGCTCAGCCCCCCGCGATGACCTCCGCCAGGAAGTCGTCGGCGCCGAACTCCTCCGTACCGGGCGCCACCACCTCGTGCGTCTCCCGCAGGAAGGCCGCGACGGCCGGCGCCCACACGAACACCGCCGCGTGGTGCCGTCCCCCGTCGGGGTGGGAGTTGCCGTAGAACTCCATGCACAGCTCCTCCGACGGGCCGGACGACACGGGACGGAAGTGGACGTCGCCGAGTCCAACCGCCCGTGTCAGCCCGTCGCCGAGCATCTCGCGGTCCAGGGTCCACCGGGCGAGCACCCGGCCGTCGTGACTGAAGACGACCGTGACGGCGAACGGGTCGTCGGCGTCGTAACCGAGGTGCGCCAGCACGGGAAAGCGATCCGTGGCGCCCGCCTGCAACTGCACGACCACGGTCTTGTGCACGTAGGAGTTCACGAGAGGGACCCTCCGGGGACATCAGGACGTAGAGCCCTCTAGTACCCCCGAAACGCGCGAGATGCTCAGGCATCCGGGTGAAAGTCCCCAGCGGCGCGGCGCGGCGCGGGGCGGGGCGGGGCCCCGCCCGGCCGGTCAGGCGAAGGCGTCGCGCAGTGCCGGCAGGAGGGTCTTCGCCGACCAGTCCAGGTACGTCTCCTGCGACTCGCCGCCGATCTGCACCAGCGCGATCTCGGTGAACCCGGCCTCGGCGTACGGACGCACCGCCTCGACGAAGGCCTCCGGGTCGTCGCCGCACGGAATGGACCCGGCCACGTCGCCGGGCCCGACGAACCGGGTGGCCGACTCGAACGCGTCCGGATGCGGCAGTTCGGAGTTGACCTTCCAGCCGCCGCCGAACCAGCGGAACTGCGCATGCGCGCGTTTGACGGCCGTGTCGCGGTCGGGGTCGTAGCAGACGGGCAGCTGGCCCACGCGCGGCTTGCCCTCGCCGCCGAGCCGGTCGAAGGTCTCAAGCAGACCGGTATCGGGCTCGGTGGCGATGACCAGGTCTGCGAGATGGCCCGCGAGCCTGCAGGACTGTTCGCCGGAGACGGCGATGCCGATGGGCGGCGGCTGGTCCGGCAGGTCCCACAGCCGGGCCGAGTCCACGTCGAAGTGGGCGCCGTGGCGGGTGACATGGCCACCCCGGAACAGGGCCCGGATGATCTCGACGGCCTCCTCCAGCCGTTCGTGGCGTACGTCGACGGAGGGCCAGCCGCCGCCCACGACATGCTCGTTGAGGTTCTCGCCGGAGCCGAGGCCCAGCCGGAACCTGCCCTCGCACAGCAGTTGCAGCGTCGCCGCCTTCTGTGCCACGACCGCCGGGTGGTAGCGGAAGGCCGGGCAGGTCACGTACGTCATCAGCGGGATGCGCGAGGTCGCCTGGGCTGCCGCGCCGAGCACCGCCCACGCGTACGGCGAGTGGCCCTGCGAGCGCAGCCACGGAAAGTAGTGGTCCGAGGTCACCGAGAAGTCGAAGCCGACCTCCTCGGCCCGCACCACATGGCCGACCAGTTCACGGGGACCGGCCTGCTCGGTCATCATCGTGTATCCGATTTGCACCATGACGGCCGAGTCCCCGGACGATGTGCCCGAAAACGGCGGATCGGCCGATCCGGCCGGTCAGACCGCCGCCGGCCGGAAGGTCCTCAGGAAGACGCTCAGGGCCTGCTTGTTCGTGGCCGCGCCGAAGTCGTCGGCGGGGGTGGTCCAGCGCAGCGAGAAGCCGCGGCGGCCGCCGAGGAGGAAGCCGCGGCCGAAGGTGTGCACCCGCTGGTCCCCGGTCCCCGACAGCCACTCCATGTCGGCGCCCTTGTGCCCCTGGTACGTCGTCGCGCGGATGGCGCCGATCCGCCCGTACCCGGGCTGCCGTTCCAGACCCGGTTCGACGTCGTCCCGCCAGACGGCGACCGGGTCCGGGCCCACGCGGGTGCTGTAGGTGACCGCGAGGGTGCGCTCTTCGCCGCTGGTGCCGAATACGACGCGGTACGCCTGGTCGGGTGCGCGCACGGTCCGCAGCGGCTGCCACCCGGCGGGAAGGGCGATGGAGAAGCCTTCCGGGGCGTTGTAGAGGCGGTAGCCGGACGGCAGGCCCGAGGCCGGGGACGAGGGAGAGGAGGGAGAGGAGGGAGAGGAGGGAGAGGAGCCGGGGGTGGTGGGCGGTGACGGTGTGGCGCCTGCGGGCCGGCCGCCCGGTGCCTTGGCGGTGGCGGAGGTGGAGGCGGAGGGAGGTTCGGTGGCGCGGGGGGCGGCGCCGGAGCCCGAGGTGCCGGTGCCGGGCAGCTGATGGGTCACCGCCAGGACGGCCACCGCGACGGTGACGACGGCCAGGGTGGTGCCCACGGTCATGGTCCGTCTGCTCCAGGTCCGGCCCGCCTCGCGGGCCGCGGCGTACGCGCCGCGCAGCCGGGGCCGGGGGAGTTCCCGCGCGACCATGTCGGGGTTCTCGCGCAGGACGCGGGTGAGCGCCTCCCGGACCACCGGACGGGTCAGCCGCTCCCGGGAGTCCTTGCGCAGGAGGCCCTGCACGGCCTGGGTGAGCGCTCCGGCCCGCACCGGGCTGCGCAGCGGCAGCCGGTCCACGGCCCCGAGCGTGGCCTCCGGCCCGCCCCGGTCGCAGTACGGCGGGTGCCCCTCGACCATGGCGTACAGCATCGCGCCCAGCGCCCACAGGTCGGCCGCAGGTCCGATGCGCTCGTCGCGGGCCTGCTCGGGGGAGGCGTACGCCGGTGCGGTGATCCGGGGGGCGAGGGTCGCGCCCGCGAGGCCGAAACCGGTGAGTACCACCCCGCCCTGGTCCCGCACGAACACCTGGCCGGGCCCGAGTTCGCCGTGCGTGATGCCCTCGGTGTGGGCGGCCTCCAGCACGTCGAGGATCTCAAGGCCGATCCGCGCCGCCCGCACGTAGTTGAAAGGGCCCTCCTTGGCGAGGAGTTCGCCCAGCGGGATGCCGTCGATCCACTCCGTGACCGTCCACAGCGCCCCGGCCTCCGCCACGGCGTCGACCACCGTGGCGACCCGGCCCGGCCGCAGCAGTCCCATGGTCTCGGCGGTGCGCATGATGCGCGCTGTGATCCGGCGGGCGCTCTCCTGGTCGGTGTCGGCCGGCAGCCCGGTCTGGGTCAGCAGGCGGGGACGCTCCGCCGCCACGTCCTCGCCGTACCAGCAGATGTGATTCGTCGCGCGGTGGACGACCTCCAGGAGCCGGTACCGTCCGGCGATCGGCTCCTGTGCGGACACGTGCCCCTCGACCATGGTCATCCCTCGCTGAACCCCCGGCATCACCTTTCCCAGAGGTACGACGGCCGAGACCGGGTCTGTTCAAAGGAACCGCAACCCGGCGGCTGTTCCTGCCTTTTATTCAGCCATTGCCGAGCACGTGTGCGATGAAATCCGTCCAGATCCCGCCCCGGAACGTGTCCGGCCTGCCGAACCCGCCCGGAGGTGCGTCGTTGTGCCGATCGGCCGGTGCACTCACATGACCGAAGGAGCCCCGGGAAGTTCCGATTCCACCCGAGCGGGACCGCCGCGCAATTCGCCCGGCGGAATCCTCCGGGCGAATGCACGGCCACCGACCTGTGGTAACCATCGGTAATCCCGGCCGACGGCCGAATTCGACCCCGCTGACGCCTTTCGATCGCCGATCGCGGAGCGCGGAACACCGCCCGGATCCCCCGGAACACCGCGTCAGCGCAAGCCGAAGCGGTCCGCCCAGGACGCCACGTCGGGAAGCGTCGCGTTGCCCCCGCACACCACCAGCCCGAGGCGGGCCCGGGCGCCGACCCGCTCCCGCACCTGCCGGGCCGCCGGCAGCAGACAGCCCGCGGCCGGCTCGGCCCACACCTTGGCGTGCTCGGCCAGCTCCAGGCAGCCCCGGACGGCCTCCCTGTCCGGTACCACGAGCACCTCGTCGACCAGGGCGGAGACATGGTCGTACGTCAGCCGGGACACCGCCGGGGCGCTCAGCGTCGACACGATGGAGGAGAGGGCCACCGGGACCGGTCCGCCGGCCGCCAGGGCCCTGGACATCGCCTCGGCGCCCTCGGTCTCCACGCCCCAGATACGCACCCCGTCACGCAGCGCGCGCAGCGCCGCGGCGACGCCCGAGATCAGCCCGCCGCCCCCGATGCTGACGAGCACGTCCGTGACCTCGCCGGCGTCCCGCGCGAGTTCCAGGCCGACCGTGCCCTGACCGGCGATCACCACCGGGTCGTCGAAGGGGTGGACCAGGGTGAGCCCTTCGTCCCTCAGCCGGGTCGCCGTCGCGAACGCCTCGTCCATGCCGTCGGTCAGCCGCACCGACGCCCCGGTCTCCTCCACGATCGCGATGGACCGCGCGGGCGCCGACCGGGGCATGACCACCGTGGCCTTCACCTGGAGGGCGGCCGCCATCACCGCGAGTGCGATGCCGTGGTTGCCGCCGCTGCTCGCCACCACGCCCGCGGCCCGCTGCGCATCGTCGAGCGAGAGCAGCTTCGCCGTCGCGCCGCGCACCTTGAACGAGCCGGTGCGCTGCAGCAGTTCCAGCTTCGTGGTCACCGGGACGCCGAGCAGCGCGGACAGTCCGGGGCTCGGGACGGTCGGGGTGCGCACGACGTGCCCGGCGATCCGCTCGGCCGCCCTTTCGATCTCCGAGATGCCGATCAAGGCAGTTCACCTTCCCGGCGCGGGGGTGTTGGTCCGCGCCGCCTCGACCCTCACCCGTGAGGCGGCGCAGGTCAACACGTTTCAGAGGTCACGCCGCAGCAGGAAGGCCGGCAGCGCGCGCAGCTGCGCGGCGGCCGCCGCCCGCAGCGGCACGGCGGCCAGCGCCGTCTCGGCGGCGGCCACGTGCCGGTGGGCCTCGGCCAGTGCCGCGGCACGGCCGCCCGCGGCCTCGATCAGCGCGGCCGCCTCGGTGCCTTCCCCGTCCGACTCCAGCAGTCCGGCGAGGTGGGAGGCGGCCGGGTGCGGGGCGTCGAGAGCGGCGAGCACCGGGAAGGTCTTCTTCCGTTCGCGCAGATCGGCGTGTACGGGCTTGCCCGTGACGGCCGGGTCGCCCCACAGGCCCAGGACGTCGTCCACCACCTGGAAGGCGACCCCGAGGTGCCGGCCGGCCCGGTCCAGCGCGTCGGCCGTCGCCGGGGGCGCCCCGCCCAGCACGGCGCCCAGCGCGGCCGCGCAGCCCAGCAGGGCACCCGTCTTGTGCTCCGCCATCGCCCGGTACTCCGCCGGCCGCACCCGCTCGGGTCCCGTCCAGGGACGCGTGGCGAACAGCAGGTCGTCGGCCTGCCCGCGCAGCAGGTCGGCGAGCGTCACGGAGAGTCTGCGCAGGGCCGCGGTCCCGCCGGGGGCCGCGGCGAGCGTCTCGACGGCGAGCGCGAACAGGGCGTCGCCGGCGAGGACGGCCGGGCCCGTGCCGTACGCCTTCCACACGGTGGGGCGGCCTCGCCGGGTCGCGTCGCCGTCCATGATGTCGTCGTGCACCAGTGAGAAGGCGTGCACCAGCTCCACCGCCACGGCCGCGGCCACCCCGTCCCGCCCGTCCGCTCCGGCCGCCTCCGCCCCGAGCACCGCGAGCGCCTGCCGTACGCCCTTGCCGCCCGGCGCGGCCGCGGGAGCCCCGCCGACCTCGCACCAGCCGAACGCGTACCCGGCCATCTCACCCACCCACGGATGCAGCCGCCCCACCGTCTCGGCCAGCACGGGCCGCACCAACTCCCGGCACCGCTGCAGCACTTCGGGCACCCCGACCGCGACGGGCACAGCCGATGACACCGCGCTCACCGCCCGTCCTGCGCACTTCCCGCGACCGCACCACCGGCGCCGCAGGTCGCGGCGGCCGCGGTGGGCTCCACGGCGCGGGCCCGGCCGGTCGTGGCATCCGTGAGACCGAGTTCCTCCTGGGCCCGCCGTACCATCTCCCGGGCGTGGCGCAGGCCGATGCGCTCCAGGACGCGGGCCAGGTCGGCGAGTTCGGCGGCCGTCTCGGCCGGGTCGTGGCCCAGGCGGGCGCGGGACTTGGCGAGGCCGAGGCGGGAGAGGGCCTCGCCGCGGGGCTCGCCTATGGCGCGGAACTCCGCAAGGGACTGCTCATAGGTCGCCCGCGCCTGCGCGTACCGCCCGGCGCGGTAGAGGACGTTGCCGCGCATCTTGTGGTTGTACGCCAGCGCGCCGGCCAGCTTCATCGCGCGGCAGCTCTCCTCCGCCTCCGAGAGCAGGGCGAGCGCGCGCCCGGTGTCCGCGTCGCGCACCGAGAGGATGTCGGCGAGACCGCGCAGCGCCCACGCGTGGCCGCGCCGGTCATCGGCGCGGGCGGCTATCCCGGCGGCCTCCTCGAACATCGCGTACGCCGTGTCGTAGGAGCCGGTGTTGCGGTGCATCTGCGCGATTCCCTCCAGCGCCCACACCGTGTGCCGGGCTTCGCCGCGCCGCCGCGCCTCGGCGAGCAGCTGCTCGTGCAGCCGGCCGACGGCCTCGTAGTCGCCCTGGATCCGGCCGGTCTCGGCGAGCCCGGCCAGCGAGTAGCCGCGCACGACGACGTCCCCGCCGCGCTCGCCGAGTTCGGCGGCGAGGCCGAGCAGCCGCCAGGCCAGCGCGAACGCCCCTCGCTGGCGGGCCAGCGTGCCGCCGCTCCACAGCGCCCAGGCCATCGCGGCGGTGTCCCCGGCCTCCCGCGCGGCCCGGTAGCTCGCCTTCCAGGCCCGGTCGGCCTCCCGCACCTGGCCGAGCCGCCGGTGCGCCTCGGCGACCGCGAGCCCGGAGCGCGCCGCCTCGCCCTGCCGCCCGGCCCGCTCGGCGGCCGCCAGCTGCTCTCTCCCGGCGGCCAGGACATCGGTCAGCGAGGAGTTCACGGACAGGGAGGTGAGGGCGCCCTGGTACTCAGGGGCGAATGCCTTGCCGTACATGCGTACCTTTCTATACACGATGTGTATACATGGTGTGTATAGCGCGTCGGAAACCGGCCCTGGCCCTCGTGGACCAGGGCGGTCGGCTGTTGCTGTTGCTGTTGCTGTTGCTGTTGCTGTTGCCGATCAAGACGCGGGTACGGGCGCCGGGGTTGCCCGTGCGGCGCAGATCACCTTCCGGGCGGTGCTCAACTCCCTCAGTGCTGCTGGGGTTTGGGCGGGGTCGCCTCGCTGGGCCGGACGACGACGTACCCTTCGCCCTGCAGGGTCAGCTGCACCGCCTCGCCGGACCCGCCGCGCAGCATCGAGCCGATCGACTGCGAGCGGTGCAGGGATGTCCGGAGGTGGGCCGTCCAGCCGACGACCGCGTCCGTGTCCACGTACACCGGCTGCTGCGGCGTGACCGGTATGACCAGCGGGTTGCCCTCGCACACCAGCCCCAGCCGCCCCTGTCCGGTGAACACGCTGTTGAACAGCCCGCCACCGGCGATGCCCGAACCCTTGACCGTCTTGATGGTGTACGACAACGACGGGTCGAAGCACAGGACGTTGCGCCCGTTGACGGTGAACTCGTCGCCCGGGTCGACCTCGACGACGAAGCAGTTCTGGGCCTCGTGCGCGAACCAGGCCTCGCCCCGTCCGCGCACGGCCATCAGCGGCAGTCCCTCTCCGGTGACCGCACGCTTGAGCATGCCGCCCACGCCCTGGCCCTTGCGTTCGAACTGCAGGTTGCCGCGGAAGGCCACCATCGAGCCCTGGCGGGCGAACATCTCGCCGTCCACCGCGTATCTGACGCACTTGGCGTTCTCGACGGTCATGCCCGGCGCGGTCGCGGGCTGCACCACGTGCTCACTGGAAAAGAGATCACCCTTCATCCGGGCATGGTCGCCCGGAGAGGACGGTTCCGCCAAGCTCACCGAGCGAGGTCGTTCTCCGCGTCCGGACGGGGGAGTGGGGCCGCACTCCGCACCTTGGTCTGCTTGCCGCAGAACGCCGATTCCAGCGTGCCCAGCATGGTGACCTGCACCGCGCCGTTGTTGGAGGTGTTGACCAGCGCGGCGAGGCTGCGTCTGCCGTCCTTGCTGGTGAAGGCGTAGGTGTAGAAGCCCTGGACGGCACCCGTGTGCCCGTAGACCGACACCCCGCACGACAGGTCGCGGCGGCGCAGCCCGAGCCCGTACGCCTGGGCGGTGCCCGCCGGGATCCACCGCTCCATCTCGGCCAGTTGCGCGGCGGGCAGCAGCCGGCCGCCGAGCAGTGCGGAGAGGAAGGTGTTCAGGTCGTGGGTGGAGGAGATGAGCGCGCCCGCGCTCTGCGCCCAGGACACCGTCTGGTCGGTGGCGTCCACCAGCGCGGCCTTGGTGTCGTCCGGCGTGAGATAGCCGTGTGCGTGGCGGCCGGGGATCTTCGTGTCGGGGTGGACGTAGAAGGTGTCGGTGAGCCTCAGCGGTTTGATGATGCGGTTCTCGTACTCGGTGCGCACCGAGTGGCCCGCGAGCTTCTCGATGAGCAGGCCGGCGACCACGAAGTTGGTGTTGGAGTAGGCGTAGACGGCGCCCGGCGCGTGGGTGAGCGGGTGCTTCAGCGAACGGGCCACCAGCTCACGGTAGGTGAACACCTTGGTGCGCACGGCCTCGAAGCCGGGGACGGTCTCGGCGAACATGTCGTCGGTGTAGTCGTACAGCCCGCTGCGATGGCTGAGCACGTGCCGCACCGTGATCCGGTCGTCGGGCAGCAGGCCCGGCAGGTAGTGGTTGACGGACGTGTCCAGCTTCAGCCTGCCCTCGGCCGCCAGTTGCAGCAGGACGACGGCGGAGAAGGTCTTGGTGACACTGCCGATGCGGAACCGGTCGGCCGTGTTCATCGCCTCCGCGGTCCCGCGGTCGGCGACCCCCTCGGTGGCCTTGTACACCACGGCGTGGTCGTCATAGACCGTGCGGTGGTCGTCGATCCGTGCCATCGCGCCCGGCGCGCCCTGCGTCAGCGCCGTGCGCAGCAGGCGTCCGAGGCCCGCCGTGTCCGGCGCGGGCAGTTCGGCGGGCACGGCGGGCTCCGCGGCGGCCGGCCGGCCGTCCACCGCGTGCGCCGGCCCCGCCACCAGGGTCAGCGCCAGCGATCCGAGCACCGCACTCCTGCAGATCGTTCGTGAGGCCATACGATTCCTCTCCCGTCTCCGTCCGCGCGTGGTCCGTGCGAGATCGATCACATTGGGGCAACGCAACCTTCGCCCATCGCGTCACCTCTCCACAGACGACACACAGTTGGTCACTCGCTGATCACTGAGTGGGGTGGATTGGCAAAAGATTGTCATGGACTGCACGGAATGGATCATTCGTGCTTTACATGCTCATGACTGATCCATAAGGGTTCCGTTCCGGGGCCCGACCAGCCCCCATGGCGCAACTCCGCCATGTCTCGGGGCGGTTGGCGATCCCGGCCGCCTTCACTAACGAAGGAACCCCCAAGAGTGCACAGACCTCACATACGCACCGTGGCGGTCGCCGTCGCGGTGACCGCGGCCGCCGCGGGCCTGGCCGGCCCGGCGCTGGCCCTTCCCGGCGCGGGGCCGGACAGTGCGGCGGCGTCCGCCACCGCCTCCGCCGCCCCCGTCGTGGAAGCCGCCCGCACCGCCGCCTTCGCCCACGCGGCGGAGACCGGCGTCAGCCAGGGGGACGGGCTGCGGGCCCAGGACGTGATGCTCGACCCCGAGGGCGCGCGCCACGTCCGGTTCATGCGCACCCACCAGGGCATGCCGGTCCTCGGCGGCGACCTCGTGGTCCACCTGGACCACTCGCTGGCGTACACCGGTGTCACCCGGGCCGCCGGACACGACGTGGAACCGGCCGCCACCCAGGCCAAGGTGACGCCGGCGCAGGCGGCGGCCAAGGCCGCCTCCGTCGCCAAGGGCGACGCGGGCGGCGCCCACCTCGTGGTCGACGCCCGTGACGGCTCCTCCGCCCTCGCCTACCAGGTGCGGGTCACGGACAGCTCCACCACCGAGGGCGGCGGCTCCCGGACGGTCGTCATCGACGCCGTCACCGGCAAGGTGCGCAGCAACACGCCCGACAGCGACGAGTTCCTGTCGCCCAAGCTGCTGGACACCCTGCGCAAGCGCGGCGAGACGCTCGACCCGGCCACGGCCGGCGCCCCGCTGCCGTCCGGCCTCGGCGTCACCAGCCCCACCGCGGCGGCCGCCTACCCGCGGACCGTCACCGGCTCCGGCGCGTCGCTGTTCGTGGGCACGGTCTCGCTGACCACCACCCAGACGGCCCGCACCAGCTTCCTGCTGAAGGACCCGACGCGTTACGGGACCGAGACGCGGGACGCCAAGAACAAGCTGCTGGAGAACTTCGCGAAGGGTACGAAGTTCACCAGCACCACCAACAAGTGGGGCAACGGCGCCGTCTCCAGCCGCGCCAGCGCCGCCGTGGACGCGCAGTACGGCATCACCAAGACCCTGGACTTCTACAAGAAGACCTTCGGGCGCAAGGGCATCGAGAACAACTCCAAGGGTGCCAAGGCGATGGTCCACTTCGGGAACAAGATCGCGAACGCGTTCTGGGACCCGACGTGCGACTGCATGCTGTACGGCGACGGCGACGGCCAGATGTTCAAGAAGCCGCTGGTCGCCCTCGACGTCACCGGACACGAGCTCACCCACGGGGTCGTGGACGCCACCGCCAAGCTGCAGCCCACCTATGTGGACTCCAACGGCAACCAGTACGGCGAGCCGGGCTCGCTGAACGAGTCGCTGGCCGACATCTTCGGCTCCAACGTCGAGTTCTTCGCCAACAACACGAAGAACCCGCCGAACTACCTCATCGGCGAGAAGCTGGGCCTGGCGCAGAAGTTCCTGCGGCGCCTGGACCACCCGTCCCTCGACAAGCTCGAGGGCACGATCGACTACTGGTCGCCCGACGTGTACTACACCGAGGTGCACGCCGGCTCCGGTGTCTCCTCGCACGCGTTCTACCTGCTCGCCGAGGGCAGCGGCCGCAAGACGATCGGCACCGTCGCCTACAACTCGCCGACCTACGGCGGGCTGTCGGTGACGGGCATCGGCCGCACCAAGGCCACCGCCATCTTCTACCGGGCGCTGACCCGCTACATGGTCTCCACGACCGACTTCCACGACGCGCGCGTCGCGACGCTGAAGGCGGCCAAGGACCTCTACGGCGCGAGCAGCACCGAGTACAAGACGGTGGACCGGGCCTGGGCCGCGGTCAATGTCACCGCCGCCAACACCCCGGCGGACCGCCACTGACGGTTCGTCGTCGAGCACGACCGGATGCCCCGCCCCCGGCGGGGCATCCGCATGTGTGGCTCAGCGCAGCGTGTCCGCCCAGTTCGCCGGGACGCGTCCGGCCGGGCCCGGGGCCGGCTGGTCCGCAGGGTGGGCGGCCGGAGGGGCCAGCTCGGGGCCCGACTCCTGCAGCTCGTTCGTCTCGTAGTTCCAGAACCAGCTCTCGCCCGGCTCGAAGCTGCGGATCACCGGATGTCCGGTGGCGTGATGGTGGGCGGTGGCGTGCTGGGCGGGGGAGTCGTCGCAGCAGCCGATGTGGCCGCAGGCGGCGCAGCGCCGCAGATGGAACCACCAGCCGCCGGCGGCGTCGCACTCGACGCAGCCGGTGCCGCTCGGCGGGACGCTGGGGTCGATCCCGGGATCACTGGTCATGCCGGCTCCTCGGACGTGAGCGGGGTGTCGCCGGCCGTGCGGCCGGGGGGCGTGGCGCCGGTCTCCGCGGCGGTCAGCGGCAGCAGGACCTGGAAGCGCGTGTCGCCCGGCACCGACTCCACGCGCAGGCTGCCGTGGTGCTTGTTGACGACGATCCGCCAGGAGATGTCCAGGCCCAGGCCGGTGCCCTGGCCGACCGGCTTGGTGGTGAAGAACGGGTCGAAGATCCGGTCCCGGATCTCCGCCGGAACGCCCGGTCCGGTGTCGCGGAACTCGACCAGGAGCCGGTCGTCGTGCCGCCCCGTGCGCACCGTGAGCGTGCCGTCGCCGCCGGCGCCGTCCATGGCGCAGACCGCGTTGTCGACCAGGTTGGTCCACACCTGGTTCAGCTCGGCCGGGTAGGAGGGGATCCGCGGCAGCGTGAGGTCGTACTCCTTGACCACCTTGATGCGCGGTCCGATCTTGCCCGACAGCATCAGCAGCGTGCTGTCCAGGAGTTCGTGCACATCGGCCACCTGGTAGGGGGCACGGTCCAGCTGCGAGTACTGCTTGGCCGCGTCCACGAGGTGCGAGATGCGGGTGGTGGAGTCCGCGATCTCGTCCATGAGCAGCTCGGTCTCCACCGTGTAGTTGAGCCATGCCACGGCGCCCGGCAGGATCTCCTCGTCCACGGCCGCCGCGACCTGCTCCAGCCAGCCGGCGTCGAGCCCCGCCTGGACGAAGGTGGGCGCGAGCTGCCAGCCGTGGTCGATGCCGTGGTCCTCCAGCCAGTCGGTCAGCGCGTCCTCCCGGTCCGCGGCCTCCAGCGGGGTCAGCGACGGGGCCTTGGCGACCCGTTCGGCCGTGCGCTCCTGGAGGTCGATGAGGTTCGCCAACTGGTCGCGGGAGAAGGGACCTTCGGCGATGACGGCGAGCTTGTGCCGCATCTTGGCCACCCGCTCGCGCAGGGTCGCCGTCGCCCGCACGGCCGCCGCCGCCGGATTGTTGAGCTCATGCGTGAGCCCGGCCGACAGCGAGCCGAGCGCCAGCAGCCGCTCCCGCTGGCCGATGGCGGCCTGGGTGCTCTTCGCCCCGAAGAACAGCCCCTCCAGCAGATGCACCGCCATCGGGAACCATTCCTGCATGATGCTCGCGAACGTGTCCGCGGGCAGTACGAAGAACCTCGTCGGCTCCGTGACACGCATCGAGTTGTTGTACACCTGCCGCACCCGGTCGCCGATGTACGCCTGCATCGCGCCCGCGTACACCCCGCGCTGCGAGGTCCGGGTGACCTCCACGTCGTCGCCGCCGACCCGGCGGGAGAGCACCACCGTGCCCTCCAGCATCACGTAGAAGCAGGTGGCCGGGTCGCCCTCGGTGTACACCGGGCCGGGCTCGAACCCCTCCACCCGTCCCTCGCTGCACAGCCGGCCCAGCTGCTCGGGGAACAGCTTCTCGAACAGGAACAGCGACCCGATCTCCTTCGGGCTGCACGGCAGCGGCCGGCCGCTCACGACTGCTCCAGATACCGGTGGACGAGCATCACGGCCATGGCTCCCTCTCCGACGGCGGACGCGACGCGCTTGGCGGACTCCGCGCGGGCGTCGCCCGCCACGAACACGCCCGGCACGTTGGTCTCCAGGTGGTACGGCGGCCGCTCCAGCTCCCAGCCGGCGGGCGGCCGTCCGTCGGCGGTCAGGTCGGGGCCGGCCAGGATGAACCCGTGCTCGTCACGCAGCACCGTGCCGTCCAGCCAGTCGGTCAGCGGGGCGGCGCCGATGAACACGAACATCCACTGCGCGTCGACGCGTTCGCTCTCGCCGGTCTTCGTGTCGCGCAGGGTGAGCTGTTCCAGGTGGTCCGAGCCGTGCGCGGACTCGACGACGGTGCCGGTGCGCACGCAGATGTTCGGGGCCTCGTCGATCTGCTGGATCAGGTAGTGCGACATCGACGCCGACAGCGACGGGCCGCGCACCAGCAGGGTCACCGACTTGGCACCCCGGGACAGGTACATCGCGGCCTGCCCCGCGGAGTTGGCGCCGCCGACGATGTACACGTCCTGGCCCTGGCAGGAGGGCGCCTCGGTCAGCGCCGAGCCGTAGAACACCCCGCAGCCGGTGAGGTCCTCGCACCCCGATGCCGGCAGCTGCCGGTAGGACACGCCGGTCGCCAGGATCACGCTGTGCGCGGCGAGTGCCGAGCCGTCCGAGAACCGCACGGTGCGCGCCGCGCCGTTGACCTCGAGGCCGGTCACCTCCCGGGTGGTGAGGATCTCGGCGCCGAACTTCGCCGCCTGCCGGCGCGCCCGGTCGGTGAGCTGGGCACCCGAGACGCCGTCCGGGAAGCCGAGGTAGTTCTCGATCCGCGAGCTCTGGCCGGCCTGGCCGCCGGTCGCCGAGCGCTCCACGAGCACCGTCCGCAGCCCCTCCGAGGCCCCGTACACCGCAGCGCCGAGCCCGGCCGGTCCACCGCCGATCACCACGAGGTCGTAGAAGTCGGCCGCCGGAGTCGTCGCCAGCCCCACATGGGCCGCGAGCTCGGGCGCCTCCGGTTCGACCAGCGGCGTGCCGTCCGGCGTGACCACCAGCGGCAGCCGCTGCCCGTCCTGCCCGGCCGCCTTCAGCAGCCGCCGGCCCTCGGGCTCGTCGGAGGAGTACCAGCGGTAGGGCACCTGGTTGCGGGCCAGGAACTCCCGCACCTCGGAGGACCGCGCCGACCAGCGGTGCCCGACCACCTTCGTGCTGGGCACGGGCCGGTAGTCGCTGTGCCGCCACGCCTGGAGCAGGTCGTCCAGGACCGGGTAGAGCTTCTCCTCGGGCGGGTCCCAGGGCTTGAGGAGGTAGTGGTCCAGGTCCACGACGTTTATCGCGTCGATCGCCGCGTTGGTGTCCGCGTAGGCGGTCAGCAGCACCCGCCGTGCGCCCGGGTAGACGTCCAGGGCCTGTTCGAGGAACTCGATGCCGTTCATCTGCGGCATCCGGTAGTCGGCCAGGATGACGGCGACCAGGTCGCCGCGCAGCTTCAGCTCGCGCAGGGCGTCCAGCGCCGACTCGCCGGACTCCGCGCGCACGATCCGGTACGACTCGCCGTAGCGCCGCCTGAGGTCACGGGCGACGGCACGGGAGACCCCCGGATCGTCGTCCACGGTCATGATGACGGTCCGCGTCGGCTCCGCGGCCTGTGCCATGTTTCTCCCACCCCGAGCGGTCGGATCGTGCGGCCGGCGCGCCCCCGTCGTCACGGCGCCGGCTCCCGCCCATCGTATGTTCGATCCCCCCGCTTCGCTCAGGCATGCGGGGACGGGTCCCTGAAGCCGGCCCGGGGCCGGGAATGCGGGGGACGGGGTCCCTCAGCCGGCCCGGTGCCGGGACCGGAGCACGCAGAACTCGTTGCCCTCGGGGTCCGTGAGCACGACCCACGTCTGCTCGCCCTGCCCCACGTCCGCGCGCCGCGCCCCGAGCGACAGCAGGCGGGCGACCTCGGCCTCCTGCTCGTCCGGGCGGAAGTCGAGGTGCAGCCGGTTCTTGACGGTCTTCGCCTCGGGCACCGACGCGAAGAGCAGGCCCGGCAGGCGGTCCGGGGCCGGGCGGATCTCGAACTCCTCGGGATCGTCCTCGACCACCACCCAGCCGAGGGCATCGGCCCACCAGCGTCCGAGGGCCACCGGGTCGGCCGCGTCGACGATCACCTGTTCCCATTCCAAGGTCATGCGGGGCAGCGTATTCCAGGATTCGCGCGGGTGGCGTGCGGGCGGCGTAGGGAAGACTGGGCCCACGGACGGGAACCCGACACAGGGAGGCAGACGGCATGACGCGCCCGATCACGGCAGGGGTGGACGGATCGGAGGAGAGCCTCGCGGCACTGGCATGGGCGGGGCGGGAGGCAGTGCGCCGCGGGCTGCCGCTGCGCGTGGTGCACGCCTGGCGCTTCGAGGTGCACGACGCCTTCGACATGGGCGACCGGGACACGCAGCGGCAGTGGACCCGGGACGCACTCGCCGAGGCCGCCCGGCGGGTCACCGAACGGCACCCGGGCCTGACGGTGGCCACCGACGCCGTGGAGGACGGGGCCGTACGGGCGCTCATCGCCGCCGCGGCGGAGGCGGAGCTGCTGGTGCTCGGCTCGCGCGGACAGGGGGCGCTGGTGGGATTCCTGGTCGGTTCCGTCGGACAGCAGGTGATCGCCGAGGCCGTACGGCCCGTGGTCATGGTGCGCGCCGGGGACGAGGCCGCCGCCGAGGCCGCGGGCCGGGAGGTCGTCGTGGGCCAGCACGGCGCCCCGGAGGACAGCGCCGACCCCCTGCGGTTCGCGTTCGAGACGGCGGCCGCCCGCGGCGCCACCGTCCGTGCCGTGCGGGCCTGGACCCTGCCGCCGATGTTCGCCTACAGCCCCGGTTCGCTCAGGCTCCTCGACGAGGCCGGCGGCCTGGAGCCGTACGAGAGGAAGGGGCTGGCCGCCGCGCTGCAGCCGTGGCGGGAGCGGTTCCCGGACGTCCCCGTCGTCGAGCACGTGGAGATGGGCAGCGCGGGTCAGGTGCTGCTGGCGGCGGCCGACCGGGCCCAGCTGCTGGTCGTGGGGCGCCGCGCCCGCCCCACGGCGGTGGGCGCGCGGATCGGCTCCGTCGCGCACGGGATGCTGCACCACGCGGGCTGCCCGGTGGCCGTCGTCCCGCACACCTGAGTCAGTCGGTGGTCGGCTGCAGCGTCCCGCGCGCCCTGGGCAGGATGTTCCGGATGTAGTCCTCCACCGCCGTGTCCAGGCCGATGTCGTGCTGCGCCCGCTCGGACAGGTACCAGCGGTGCTCCAGCAACTGGTGGTACAGCTCGGCCGGATCCATCGCGCCGCGCAGCTCGCGCGGCACGGCCCGCACGGTGGGCCGGAACACCTCGCGCACCCAGCGGTGGGCCAGGACCTCCGGGCGGGCGGCCTGGGCGTCCCCCCTGCTCGAGCCAAGCCGAGGGCCCGGGGGCGGGTTGCCGGGGGCGTAGTCGTCCTGGGTCGCCATCCAGCTCTCCAGGTCGTTCAGCAGCCGCCGGGCCTGGTTCTCCTCGGTGTCCAGGCCGGTCAGGCGCAGCAGCTGCCGCTGGTGGTGGCCGGCGTCGACGACCTTGGGCACGAAGGTGACGGTGTCGCCGGTGGAGGAGGACTCGATCTGCATCTCGGCGACGTCGAAGCCGAGGTCGTTCAGCCGGCGTATCCGGCGCTCGATGTAGTGGTACTTGCCCGCCGGGTAGACCGAGGTACGGGTCAGCTCCTCCCACAGACGCCGGTAGCGGGCGCAGATCTCGGTGCCGAACTCGATCGGGTCCACCGAGGGGTGCAGCGCGCCGGAGGCCTCCAGGTCGAGCAGCTCGCCGCTGATGTTCACCCGGGCCAGGTCCAGGTCGTACTCCCGCTGCCCGCCGCTGAGCCGCGGGTGCAGTTCGCCGGTCTCGGCGTCCACCAGATAGGCGGCGTAGGCCCCCGCGTCGCGCCTGAAGAGCGTGTTGGACAGCGAGCAGTCGCCCCAGGCGAACCCGGCCAGGTGCAGCCGCACCAGCAGCACGGCCAGGGCGTCCATGAGCCGGTGCATGGTGGCCGGGCGCATGGTGGTCTCGAACATCGAGCGGTAGGGCATCGAACCGCCCAGGTGCCGGGTGATCAGCACCGGCTCCAGCGGCTCGCCGCCGTGACCGGTGCGCCCGGTGACCACGGCGAGCGCGTCGACGGCGGGGATGCCGAGCCGGTCCAGGTCGCGCAGCAGCCCGTACTCGCGCAGCGCCGGGCGTTGGGCGAGCTCCTTGACGGCGATCACCTCGTCGCCGGCGCGGGCGTAGCGCACGACGTGCCGGGAGATGCCGCGCGGCAGCGGCACGAGGTATTCCTCGGGCCACTCCTCCAGCGGCGTCTCCCACGGCAGCTCCAGCAGGAGCGCGGGGTGCTCCGGGTTGGTGGCGCTGATCTGCAAGGCCATGACACGAACCCTAGAGCGCGTGTTCGCGCGCCCGCTGCGCGGCCTGCCGCACCGAACCGCGGTGCACGGGTCCGTGCCCGGGCAGCAGCACGTCCGCCTCGAGGCGTTCGAGTATCTCCAACGAGGCCAGCGCCTGTGCACGTTCGTGGTGGAACATGTCCGGCAGCAGCTGCGGTCCCTGGATGCGCGAGGTGCGGTGGCCGCTCACCAGGGCGTCGCCGGAGACCACCACCCCGGTGTCCGGCAGGTGGAAGACCGCGTGGCCCCGGGTGTGGCCCGGCGTGTGCACGGGCACGGGCCGCCCCGGCAGATCGAGCGGCCCCGCCGCCGGGAACGGCTCCGGGGCGGCGACCGGGACGTGCGCGGTGCCGCCGACGCGCAGCGCGTGCACCACCCACGGCAGCACGCCCGGCCGCCAGCCGTTGCGCAGTACCTGCCCGACGCTCACCTGGTGCAGGAACTCCCGCCGCGCGTGCGGTACTTCGGCCTCGTGCAGGTGCACCGGGGTGCCGTAGGTGTCCCGCAGGTACTCGGCGGAACCCAGGTGGTCGTTGTGCGCGTGGGTGATGAGCACCGCCGCCACCGCCTGGGGCGAACTGCCCACCGCGTCCAGCGAGTCCAGCAGCTGCTGCCGGTCGCCCGGGTAGCCGGTGTCGATCAGTGTGGCCGTCTCGCCCTCGGTCAGGATCACCCAGTTGGTGTTGCTGCCGTGCACCAGGTAGGTGCCGTCGGCGACTTGCCGCACGTCCGTCCGCATCGATCGCCCCGCGTTTCCCGATGTCCCGATGGTTGCCCGTGGGGAACAGCCAACCAGATGCGAGCCGGGGTCCGACAAGAGGGGATGTGCTCAGCGCACGCCGGCCGGACGGAACTGGACGCTGATCCTCGGTCCGGTGGCCCGCACGGTCTTGGGTACGCAGTGCTCCCAGGTGCGCTGGCAGGAGCCGCCCATGACGATCAGGTCGCCGTGCCCGAGCGGACGCCGGACCGTGCCGCCGCCGCCCCGCGCCGGACGCAGCAGCAGATCCCGGGGCGCGCCCACCGAGAGGATCGCGACCATCGTGTCCTCCCGCGCGCCCCGGCCTGTTCGGTCGCCGTGCCAGGCGACGCTGTCCCGGCCGTCGCGGTAGTAGCACAGCCCGGCCGTGGCGAAGGGTTCGCCCAGCTCGTCTGCGTAGTGTGCGGACAGCGCGGCGCGCGCCTCGGCGAGCACCGGGTGCGGCAGCTGCTCCCCGGCGCCGTAGAAGGCGAGCAGCCGCGGTACGGCGACGACGTTGTCGTACATCTTCCGGCGCTCCGCACGCCAGGGCACACCGGCGGCCAGCCGCTCGAACAGGTCGTCGGCCCCGCCGAGCCACCCGGGCAGTACGTCGATCCAGGCGCCGAGGCCGAGCACGGTACGGCGCAGCCCGTCCAGCGGGCCGAGCCGGAGCTCGTCGGCCTGGTCGAAGAGGGAGCCCTGGAGGTGGTGCGCGCTCATGGGTCCAGCCTACTCCTTAATCGAAAGTATGTTCGCGTTGGAGGTCGGCGCCGGAGGCTCGCGCCGGAGCGCCTCCCGCATCTGGCGGGTTCCGTCCCGCTTGCGGCCCGGTCCTTTCGATACAGCCCGGTCCTTTCGATACACCGGTGTATCGGATACATTCACGTATCGATGGCCGGACGGAGGCAGGAGGTGACGGTGGGGGAGACCGCGCGGCGCGTCACCCGGCGCCGGGTGCGGACCCGGGCCAGCCTGCTCGACGCCGCCTTCCGGGTCTTCGCGGCCAAGGGCTTCGGCCGGGTGTCGATCGAGGAGGTGTGCGAGGCCGCCGGCTACAGCAGGGGCGCCTTCTACTCCAATTTCGCCACCCTGGACGAGCTGTTCTTCGCCCTGTACCAGGAGCGGGCCGAGCTGATCGCCGACCAGGTGGCCGGGGCGCTCGCGCTCGACGGACCGGACCTGGACGTGCCCGCGGCCGTCGACCGGGTCACCGAGGTGCTCCTGCTCGACCTGGACTGGCTGCTGGTCAAGACGGACTTCCTGGTGCACGCCGCCCGCGACCCCGCCGTGGCCGAGACCCTGCTGGAGCACCGCGCGCGGCTGCGCCGGGCCATCGCCGACCGGCTCGCCCGCGCCCGGGGCCACACCGCACTGCCCGCCGTCCTCGGCGACGCCGACGGGGCCGCCCACGCGGTCGTCGCGGCGTACGACGGCGTCACCACCCAACTGCTGCTGGACAAGGACGTCGAGGGCGCGCGGGCCTGGCTCAAGCAGCTGCTCACCGCGCTGCTCACCGACGGCAGCGGCGCCCCGGCAGGGGACACACAAGGAAACCGAGGAAGGAGACGGTCGCCATGGACGCCGACGTCATCGTCGTCGGAGCCGGCCTCGCGGGCCTGGTCGCCGCACACGAGCTGACCAGCCGGGGCCGCAGGGTCGCCCTCGTCGACCAGGAGAACGCCGCCAACCTCGGCGGGCAGGCGTACTGGTCCTTCGGCGGGCTGTTCCTGGTCGACTCCCCGGAGCAGCGGCGCCTGGGCATCAAGGACTCCTTCGAGCTGGCCTGGAGCGACTGGCAGGGCAGCGCGCAGTTCGACCGGCTTCAGGACGAGGACTCCTGGGCGGTGCGCTGGGCCCGCGCCTACGTCGAGTTCGCGGCGGGGGAGAAGCGCTCATGGCTGGAGGCACACGGGATCACGCTGCTGCCCACGGTCGGCTGGGCGGAGCGCGGCGACCTCAGGGCCGACGGCCACGGCAACTCCGTACCGCGCTTCCACATCGCCTGGGGCACCGGGACGGGCGTCGTGGAGCCCTTCGCCGACCACGCCCGGCGGGCCGCGCGCGACGGGCTGCTCACCTTCCACCACCGGCACCGCGTGGACGAGCTCGTCATCGAGAACGGCACGGCGCGCGGTGTGCGCGGCACGCTCCTCGCCGCCGACGACTCGCCCCGGGGCGCCGCCTCCAGCCGTGCGGAGACCGGCGAGTTCGAACTGACCGCCCAGGCAGTGATCATCACCACCGGCGGCATCGGCGCCAACCACGACATCGTCCGCCGCTACTGGCCCGAGCGGCTCGGCACCCCGCCCGCGGAGATGGTCACCGGCGTCCCGGCATACGTCGACGGCCGGATGCTCGACATCAGCGCCGAGGCCGGCGTACGCCTGGTCAACCGGGACCGCATGTGGCACTACACCGAGGGCCTGCAGAACTGGAACCCGATCTGGCCCGGCCACGGCATCCGCATCCTGCCCGGGCCGTCCTCGATCTGGCTCGACGCCCTCGGACGCCGGCTGCCCGACCCCTGCCTGCCCGGTTACGACACGCTGAGCACCCTCAGGCACCTGCGCACCACCGAGGACATCGCAGGGCACGACCACTCCTGGTTCGTGCTGACCCGGAAGATCGTCGAGAAGGAGTTCGCCCTCTCCGGCTCCGAGCAGAACCCCGACATCACCGCCAAGGACCGCAGGGCGGTGCTCCGGGACCGGCTGCTCGGCAAGGGCGCCCCCGGACCCGTGCAGGACTTCCTGCGGCACGGCGCGGACTTCGTCGTCGCCGACAGCCTCGAGCAACTGGTCGAGAAGATGAACCGGCTCACCAGCAAGGCACTCCTGGACGCCGCCGGGGTGCGCCGCCAGATCGAGGCCCGCGACCTGCAGATCGCCAACCCCTACAGCAAGGACTCCCAGGTGCAGGGCATCCGCAACGCCCGCCGCTACATCGGCGACCGCCTCGGCCGGGTCGCCGCCCCGCACCGCATCCTGGACCCGGCGGCCGGTCCGCTCATCGGCGTCAAGCTGCACATCCTCACCCGCAAGACCCTCGGCGGCATCCAGACCGACCTCGACTCCCGTGCCCTCGGCGCCGACGGGCAGCCCATCGACGGCCTGTACGCGGCCGGCGAGGTGGCCGGCTTCGGCGGCGGGGGAGTGCACGGCTACAACGCCCTGGAGGGCACCTTCCTCGGCGGCTGCCTGTTCTCGGGACGCGCGGCGGGGCGGGCCGCGGCACGGCGGACCGCCTGAACGAGCCGGACGGCCCGCCCTGCGCGGACGCGAGGGGGCGGGCCCACGAGTCGCGCCGGACGGCTCACTTCTGCAGCAGACCCGCCAGCAGCGTCGCGTGGCTCCTGTCCGGCGCCTTGGACGCGGTCAGCAGCGTCAGGCGCTCCTTTCGGGCCAACTTGCGGAAGCGGTCGAGGTGTTCGGCGGCCTCCGGCTCGGCGAGCTCCGCCTCGTAACGGCGCCGGAACTCGTCGTAGGTTCCCTCGCTCCCGTGGTACCAGCGGCGCAGCTCGGTGGACGGGGTCATGGCCTTCGGCCACTCGTCGACGTGCGCGTCCTCCTTGGAGATACCGCGCGGCCAGAGCCGGTCGACCAGGACGCGCAGGCCGTCGTCGGGCTCGGGCGGATCGTAGATGCGACGCACACGGACGCTCACGGTCGGGCCTTTCTCGGGTGCGGGCGGTCGTGGCCGGAGCCTACTGCGACGGCACCGGACGGCGGCCCCCCGCCGCGGTCGACGCGGCGGGAGTTGACCTGAACGAGGGCGCGCCGACGGCGATCCGCCCCTACTCTGAGGGCTTGATCATCCACCGCCCCCGATCCGCCGCCCCCGATCCACCGCCCCCGGAGCACCCGGCCGGCCGAAGGAGAGCATGTGACGCCACTGAGGAAGCAGTCCGCCCGCCGCGGCGCCGTACTGCGGCGCGAGGCCGTCGTCGCCACCGTTCCCGTCGCCGTCGCGGCGCTGCTGGCGGCCGCCGGTCCCGCGGCGGCCGGGACGACCGGCTCGGCGGGCGCCGGCGACCCCTACTTTCCGCTCGCCGGCAACGGCGGCTACCACGTCGCCCACTACGGCCTCGCCCTGCGCTACGACCCGAGGAGCCGGCACCTCGACGGCACGGCGGTCCTCACCGCCCGCGCCACCCAGCGGCTGACCCGGTTCGACCTCGACCTCAAGGGCCTGCAGGTCACCGGCCTCACCGTCGACCACGTCAGGGCCGCCTACCGGCGCGACGGCCAGGAACTCGTCGTCACCCCCCGCACCGCCCTGCCCCAGGGCCGCTCGTTCCGCGTCGCCGTCACCTACAGCGGCACCCCGGGGCCGGTCACCGACCCCGACGGATCCCTCGACGGCTGGATCCCCACGGACGACGGGGCCTTCGTCGCCGGGGAACCGCAGGGCGCGATGACCTGGTTCCCGGCCAACAACCACCCGACGGACAAGTCCTCCTACGACTTCGCCCTCACCGTCCCCGAGGGGCGCACCGCCATCGCCAACGGCGTCTACCTCGGCAAGCGGACCGCCCACGGCCGCACCACCTACCGCTGGCGCCAGTCGGAGCCGATGGCCGCCTATCTGGCCACCGCCACCGTCGGCACCTTCAAGGTGGAGCGGTACACCACCCGCGACGGCATCGAGGTCTACAACGCGATCGACCCGCGCGAGGCGGCCAAGGCCGCGCCCGTGCTGAAGAAGCTGCCGTCCGTGCTGGATTGGGAGAGCGGGCTGTTCGGGCCTTACCCCTACCGGGCCGCCGGCGCCGTCGTGGACCACGCGCCGGGCGTGGGTTACGCCCTGGAGACCCAGACCCGCCCCCTGTACGACTCGGCGCCCGACCTCGGCACCCTCGTCCACGAGAGCGCCCACCAGTGGTTCGGCGACTCCGTCTCGCTGACCCGGTGGAAGGACATCTGGCTCAACGAGGGCTTCGCCACCTACACCGAGTGGCTCTACGCCGAACAGCACGGCGGCCCGAGCGCCCAGAAGGCCTTCGACGCGCTCTACGCCCGCCCGGCGAGCGACGGGCTGTGGGCCTACCCGCCCGGCGACCCCGGCAGCGGCGAGAAAATCTTCGGCGCCCCCGTCTACGCCCGGGGCGCCATGGTCCTGCACGAACTGCGCAAGGCCGTCGGCGACCCGGAGTTCTTCCGGATCCTGCGCGCCTGGGCGTGTTCGCACCGCTACGGGCACGGCACCAGCGCCCGGTTCACCGCCCTGGCGGAGCGCGAGTCCGGCAGGAACCTCGACGCACTGTTCCGCACCTGGCTGTACACGAAGGGGAAGCCGAACAGGCCGTAGCGTGCCGGGTTCGGCACGCAGGACCGTCCGGGCCCCCGGGGGGACCGGACGGCCCTGTCCCGGGGGCCGTGGCCATCCGCACAGTGAAGGAGACACCAGGGGCCCCGGCATCCGGCCGACGGTTCCCGCCGCCTCGGGACGAGGGGATGACGCCGCCATGAACTGCACGGCCCCGCACACGGCGAGCCGCTGCGCCCGGCATCCTCGGCGGCGGCCTTGGTGAGCGTGGCCGCCCCCGCACGGGAGACCGAGGGGACCGGCATCGTGACGGCAGCGGCCGAACCCGGCGAGGACGTCCTGCGGCGGCTCGGGGCGGGCCCGGGCGGCCTGTCGGGGTCCGAGGCCGCGGCGCGACTGCGGCAGTGGGGGCCGAACGCGGTCCACTCGCACCGCGCCCGCCTGCTGCTGGTGCTCTGGCACCAGCTGCGTTCCCCTCTGCTGGGCCTGCTGCTGATCGCCGCCGTCGTCTCCTACTTCGTGGGCGAGCGGTCGGAAGCGCTGATCATCGGGATCATTCTGCTGCTCTCCGTGGGGCTGGGTTTCACCAACGAGTACCGGGCGGAGAAGGCCGCCGAGTCGCTGCACGCCCAGATCCGCCACCGGGCCACGGCGCTGCGCGACGGCCGTCCCACGGAGGTCGAGGTCACCACCCTCGTCCCGGGCGACGTGGTGGAACTGCGGCTGGGCGACATCGTGCCGGCGGACCTGCGGCTGCTGGCGGCCACCGGCCTGGAGTGCAGCGAGCAGATCCTGACCGGTGAGTCGCTTCCGGTGGCCAAGGACACGGCGGCGGTGGCGCCGGGCACGGCGCTGGCGGAGCTGTCCGGGTGCGCCCTGATGGGCACCGTCGTACACGCCGGCAGCGCGCGGGGCGTGGTGGTCGCCACGGGGGCGGGCACCGAATTCGGCCGGATCGCCGCGGGCCTGAGCTCCCATCAGCTGGAGACGGAGTTCCAGAACGGGCTGCGCCGCTTCTCCATGCTGCTGGTGTACGTGGCGGGAGCGCTCACCGCGTCGATCTTCGTCATCAACGTCGCCCTGCACAAGCCGATCATCGACGCCCTGCTGTTCTCCCTGGCCATCGCGGTGGGCATCACCCCGCAGCTGCTGCCCGCCGTCGTCTCCACCAGCCTGGCCGCCGGCTCACGCCGGATGAGCCGGCGCAAGGTGCTGGTCAAACGGCTGGTGTGCATCGAGGACCTGGGCGACGTCGACGTGCTGTTCACCGACAAGACCGGAACCCTCACTCAGGGCCGGATCGACTTCATGCGGGCCCTGCCGGCCGACGGGGGATCCGCCGGTGAGGTGCTGCGATGGGGCCTGCTGGGCACGGAGACGGAGGTCGACCAGGGCCGCCCGGTCGGCGGCAACCCGCTGGACGCCGCCCTGTGGCAGTCACCCGCGGCCGCCGGGCAACGCTCCGCCGTCGCCGCCTGGACCCGCGTCGCCACGCTGCCCTTCGACCACGAGCGGCGCATGGTCTCCGTGCTGGTCACCGACCCCGGCGGGACCGCCACGCTGGTCACCAAGGGCGCACCGGAGGCCGTACTGGCACGGTGCCCGGACGTCCCGCCCGCCGCCCGGCAGGCCCTCGACGCGGAGTTCGCCGCGGGGAACCGCGTGGTCGCCGTGGCGACCCGGCCCGCCCCGGCGGCCCGCCCGCCGACCACGGCCGACGAAGAGGGCCTGCGTCTGGCCGGCTTCCTGGTCTTCCTCGACCCCCCGAAGCACAACGCGGCCGAGGCCCTGCGCCGCCTCGCGGACCTCGGCGTCATCGTGAGGATCGTGACCGGGGACAACCCGGTGGTGGCCGAAAAGGTCTGCCACGACCTGGGCCTCGCCGGCGGCGGCACGCTGTCCGGCACCGACCTCGACGCCATGGACGACACGGAACTGGCCGCGGTCCTCGACCGCACGACCGTCTTCGCCCGGGTCAGCCCGGAGCACAAGGCCAGAATCGTCCGCGTCCAGCGCCAGTCGGGCAACGCCGTCGGCTTCCTCGGTGACGGCGTCAACGACGCCCTGGCCCTGCACGCCGCGGACGTGGGCATCTCGGTCGACTCGGCGACCGACGTCGCCAAGGACGCCGCCGACGTCATCCTGCTCGAAAAAGACCTCGACGTGCTCGCGGACGGGGTTGCCGAAGGACGGCGGATCTTCGCCAACACCATCAAGTACGTGCTCATGGGGACCTCCAGCAACTTCGGCAACATGTTCAGCGCGGCCGGGGCCTCCGTGTTCCTGAGCTTCCTGCCGATGCTGCCCTCGCAGATCCTGCTGAACAACCTGCTGTACGACGCCGGCCAACTGGCCATCCCCACCGACGAGGTCGACGAGGAGCAGGTGCGCCGGCCGTCCCACTGGGACATCGCCTTCATCCGCCGTTTCATGCTCTGGTTCGGGCCGATCAGCTCGCTGTTCGACTTCGCGACCTTCGCCCTCATGCTGGGCGTCTTCCATGCCGGACCGGCCCAGTTCCGCTCCGGCTGGTTCGTGGAATCCCTCGCCACCCAGACCCTGGTGATCTTCGCCATCCGCACCCGGCGCCTGCCCTTCTGGCGCAGCCACCCGAGCGTGCCGCTGGCGCTGACCACGGTCGCGGTGGTCCTCGTGGGCGCCGTCCTGCCCGCCAGCCCCGCGGCCTCGGCCCTCGGATTCCAGCCGCTCCCCGTCGGCTTCTTCGCCACGCTGGCCGCCCTGGTCGTGGCCTACCTGGGCCTTGTCGAGGTCGGCAAGCGATTCTTCTACCGCGCCGCGAAGGTTCCCGTCCCGCCCAGCCCGGCACCCGGGCACCGCCATCTGCGCCGCCGCGCCGCCCGCTTCAGCACCGCCCAGCGTCGCCGGTCCGCGATGCGGAAGGAGTGATTTTGAAGTGATGGCCCGCCGGCTGTACGACCACACGCACCTGCCCCATGACAAGGGCCCCGGCGTACGTCCCCGGGTCCTTCAAGGGCCGTGAGACGGGCCGGGGCCCCGGCAGCTGGCCGTTGGTGGCCGACGTGGACCCGCTGTGCCGGATCGGCTCCGGCGTCATCGGGGAGGCGCGGACCGGAGCGGCCCGGCAGGAGACGGAGTGGGGGACCCTGCGCCGCTCCGGGCGCTGACGGCTCCCCTCACCCTCACCCGCCCGGATCGCCCTTCCGCGCCGCTCGGCGCTATCCGAGGCGGCGGCGGGCCACCGCGCGGCGCCGCTTGAGCGCCCGCCGTTCGGTCTCGCTCGTGCCGCCCCAGACGCCGATGGTCTGGTCCGTGTTCAGTGCCCACTCCAGACACTGCTCCGAAACGGGGCAGCGCCGGCAGACCGCCTTGGCCTGTTCGGTCTGCAGCAGCGCCGGACCGGTGGTGCCGATCGGAAAGAAGAGGTCGGGGTCCTCCTGGCGGCACGCGGCGTGGTCTCGCCAGTTGTCCATGAATAGTCACCTGCGATCGAAAGTCGTCTGTGGCTTGACAAGTTGCGTACTCGTCATCGGGTCACCTGACGATGCGCGGGTGAAACAGCGCGGGTCCGCGATCGGGGGATCTTCGCGAAATCCGCACACGGTCACTGCTCGCGCACGCCCCACGGGGAGCCGTACGCCGTCAGCAGGTCCAGGAAGGGGCGGGCCGGGAAGGCCTCGGGGCCCAGGACGCCCGCACCGTTCCACACTCCGGTGGCCACGAGTTCCAGCGCGACGACCGGGTTCACGGCCGTCTGCCACACCACCGCCTGACACCCGAACTCGGCCATGGACCACTGGTTGTCGACCACGTGGTACAGGTACACCTCGCGCGGCGCGCCGTCCCGGGTGCCGCGCACCCAGGTGCCCGCGCAGGTCTTGCCGTGCATCCGCTCGCCCAGGGTCGCCGGGTCGGGCAGGCACGCGGCGACGACGTCCCGGGGCGAGACGGCGACCGGCCCGTCCGGGCCCGGAACGGTGACCGGGCCGGTGCGGTCCAGACCCAGCCGGTGCAGAGTCTTGAGGGTGTCGACGAACTCGCGGCCCAGACCGTACTTGAACGTCACGCGCTTGGCGTCGACCCAGCGCGGGACCAGCAGCACCTCCTCGTGCTCCACGTTCACGCACTCGACCTCCCCGATGCCCTCGGGGAAGTCGAACACCTCCGGCTCGCTGAACGGTTCGGTGGTGAACCAGCCGCGCCCCGCCTCGTACACGACCGGTGGGTTCAGGCACTCCTCGATGGTGGTCCAGATGCTGAAGGACGGGGCGAAGTCGTAGCCCTCGACGGTGAGGTTCGCGCCGTCGCGGACGCCGATCTCCTCGATGTCGTCGAAGAGTTCGTCGGCCGCGTACCGGGCGAACACGTCGGACAGGCCCGGTTCCACGCCCATGCCGACCAGAGCGAGGGCGCCGGCCTTCTCCCAGTCGGCCGCCTGCGCGAACTGCTCGTCGCCGAGCCTGACCCCGCACTCCTCGTACGGTCGCTCCGGGTGCGGCCGGGACAGGGACATCGCCATGTCGAGGTAGCCGGCACCGGCCGCGCGGGCCGCCCGGAACAGCGGCATCACGAAGCGCGGGTCGGTGGCGTTGAGGAGGATGTCGCAGCGGTGCCGGGCGAGCAGGGCGGCCACCGCCGCCTCGTCGGCGGCGTCCACGCGCTCGGCGCGAAAGCGGCCGTCGTCGCCGAGGGCCGTCACGGCGGCCTCGGCCCGGGCCCGGTCGTAGTCGGCGACGACCATCGCCTCGAAGAACGGACGGCGGGCCGCGATCCGGGTGATCGCGGTACCCACGCCACCGGCTCCCACGAGCAGTACACGCATGACGAGAACTCCCTCTCGTTGTGAGGTTGGCAAAAGACCGGGCGCGCCCCTGACCGCGATCCAACGCCCGTCGGCCGAGTAAGGTCAATGGCGTTGGCATAAGGGCGCGGGAGCGCGCGACGAGGAGGCCGGGAGGCCGTGATGCCCAAAGCCGTGGTGCCTGAGGAGAAGCGCCGGCGGCGCCGCCCCACCAGGAGCGGCACCGTGCTGTCCGAGAGCCTGATCGTCGACACGGCGCTGCGCCTGCTGCGGGAGCACGGCAGCGCGGGACTGACCGCGCGGCGCCTGGGCCTCGCGCTCGACTGCGACCCGAGTGCCCTCTACCGCTACTTCCGCGGCATGGACGACCTGACCCTCGCCATCGGCGACGCCCTCGTCGGCCGGGCCCTGCGGGGCTGGGAGCCGACCGGACAGTGGCGGGCGGACCTGCGCGCCGTCGGTCTGCGCATCCACGCCGCCTACGTGGCGCATCCCCAGGCCGCCGTGGTGACCGCCAACCGGGTCACCGGCCGGCCCCACGAACTGGCCGCCGACGAGACGGTCCTCGACGTGCTGCGCAGGGCGGGCTTCCCGCTGCCCGACACCGTCCGGATCTACCACGCCTTCGTCGACCAGACCCTCGCCTTCGCCGCGCTGGACGCAGCCTCCCTGACCCTGCCGAGCGCCGCCCTGCGCGCCGACGAGGAGATGTGGCGCTCCACCTACGCCCGACTCCCGGCCAGCAGCCACCCCCGCATCGCCGAGGCGGCCCCGCTGCTGATCACCCGCATGGTCACCAGCGCCTACCCCACGGCCCTGGACATGCTGCTGGACAGCGCCGGGGCACAGCTGGCGGCGGTGCGCCGGAAGAGGAGGCCCACCTGTCAATGACCTCCGTCAGTAACTCCCGTCAGTAACCCCCGTCCGTTTCGGACCCGGGTCCTGAGGGCAGGACCCGGCGTCGCAGCGCCTCGGCCGCCGTCGCCGTCACGGCCTCGGCGACCGTCGCGAGCGCGGGGGAGTCCAGCTTCCACTGCTGCCAGTACAGGGGGACGTCGACCGAGCGGTCCGGTGCGAGGCGGGTCAGCCGGCCGGCGCGCAGCAGCGGCGTGGCCTGCGCCTCGGGGACCATGCCCCAGCCCAGGCCCGCGGCGACGGCGTCGACGAAGCCCTCGGAGGCCGGGACGTAGTGCCGGACCGCGCTCGCCCCGCCCTCGCCGCCCCGCAGTGCGCGGACGAAGCCGTCCTGGAAGTCGTCCCGCCGGTCGAAGACGACAACGGGGGCCCCGGCGAGCACGTCCGGCAGCGGGCCGCGCAGGTGTCGGGCGGCGAAGTCCGGGTGGGCCACGGGGACGTAGCGCATCCGGCCGAGCGCGCGCACCGAGCAGCCCGGCACCGGATCCGGTGCGGAGGTCACCGCGGCCATCACCAGCCCCTCCCGCAGCAGCGCCGCGGTGTGGTCCTCGTCCTCCCGGCGCAGCTCGAAGCAGATGTGCCGCTCGCGCGGCACCCGCGCCAGGACCCCCAGGAACCAGGTCGCCAGCGAGTCGGCGTTCACCGCCACCGACACCCGGGTCGGCTCCCCGGTGCCGCTCAGCCCGAGTTCCGCGGAGGCGTCCCGCTCCAGCCGGGCCACCTGCCGGGCGAACCGCACGATCACCTCGCCGGACTCGGTGGGCCGCACCGGCTTGGTGCGCATCAGCAGCACCCGCCCGGTGCGCTGCTCCAGCGACTTGACCCGCTGACTGACCGCGGAAGGCGTGATGTGCAGGGCCGCCGCGGCCGCGTCGAAGGTGCCCTCGTCCACCACCGAGAGGAGGGTGCGCACCTGGTCGAGGGGAAGCTCCGTCATCACGATGGCTAATGGTACGTGAGAATCTTTAGCTGTACGCGCGGTGATCCGCTCCGTAGCGTCGAGGACATGAACCACGCCCTGACCACCGCCGCCGCCGGATTCGGCACCGGCCTCTCCCTGATCGTCGCCATCGGGGCCCAGAATGCCTTCGTGCTGCGCCAGGGTGTGCGCCGCGAGGCGTTGCTCGCCGTCGTCGGCATCTGTGCCCTGTCCGACGCGGTCCTCATCGCGCTCGGCGTCGGCGGGGTGGGCGCCGTGGTGGTGGCCTGGCCCGGGGCGCTCACCGCGGTCGGGCTGATCGGCGGCGCCTTCCTGCTCGGCTACGGCGCCCTCGCGGCCCGCAGGGCACTGCGCCCCGCACCGGCCGGCCTGCGCGCGGAGGGGCAGGCGGCGGGATCGGGACGGCGCGCGGTGCTCACCTGCCTGGCGATGACCTGGCTCAACCCGCACGTGTACCTCGACACGGTGTTCCTGCTCGGCTCTCTCGCCGCCGACCGGGGGCCGCTGCGCTGGACCTTCGGGCTGGGTGCCGCGCTCGCCAGCCTGTGCTGGTTCGCCGCCCTCGGCTTCGGCGCCCGGCTGCTGGGCCGCGTGCTGGCCCGGCCCTCGGCCTGGCGGGTCCTGGACGGGCTGATCGCCGCCACGATGGTCACGCTCGGTCTCACGCTGGTGGCCGGAGCCTGACGGTCCACGGCGGGCGTCCCGGCCGGTGGGGTACGAAGAACACAGCCAGTGCTGCGATAGTGACCCCCGGACAGAAAGATGTAACGAGCAACCAGGAAGCCCGTGGACACCAGCGAGAGCACCGACAGCAGCACCACCCCGCCGCGGACCGGCACCCCTGACCATGCCGGAGCCGTCCGGCGCGGCTGGCGTCGCTGGGCCATGGACACCCGCCCGCTGCGCCGCCCCGCCTTCCGCCGGCTGTGGTCCTCCACCGTCGTCACCGCGGTCGGCAGCCAGCTCACCGCCGTCGCCGTGCCCAAGCAGATCTACGACATCACGGGCTCCTCGGCCTGGGTCGGCTACGCGAGCCTCGCCGGTCTGGTGCCGATGGTCGTCTTCGCGCTGTGGGGCGGGGCCGTCGCCGACACCGTGGACCGCCGCAGGCTGCTGCTGGTCACCAACAGCGGCATCGCGGTCACCTCGCTGCTCTTCTGGCTGCAGGCCGCCATCCGGCTCGACTCGGTCGCCGTGCTGATGGCGCTGCTCGCCGTGCAGCAGGCCTTCTTCGGGCTGAACTCCCCGGCCCGCAACGCGTCCATCGCCCGGCTGGTCCCCGAGGGGGAGCTGCCCGCCGCCAACGCGCTGGGGTCGACCGTCATGCAGACCGGGCTGGTCGCCGGGCCACTGCTGGCCGGCGCGCTGATACCCGTGATCGGCCTGCCCGAGCTGTACCTCGTCGACGCCGTGGCCCTGTGCGTGACGGTCTGGGCCGTGCTGCGATTGCCCGCGCTCCCACCGCTCACGGGCTCGGCCACCCGCCGGGCCGGAGTGCGGGAGATCGCCGCCGGGTTCCGCTACATCTCCGGGCACAAGGTGCTGCTGCTGTCCTTCCTCGCCGACATCATCGCCATGGTCTTCGGCATGCCCCGCGCCCTGTTCCCGCAGCTGGCCGCAGAGACCTACGCCTCCTACGGCGAGGGCCTCGCGCTCGGCCTGCTGTTCGCGGCCATCCCCGTCGGGGCGGTGATCGGCGGCCTGTTCTCCGGCACCTTCTCCCGGGCGCGCCGGCACGGCTGGATGGTCGTCGGCGCGGTGACGGCGTGGGGCGCGGCGGTCGCCGGCTTCGGCCTGAGCCGCAGTCTGTGGGTGGCCGTGGGGTTCCTGGCCGCCGCCGGAGTCGCCGACATGGTCTCCATGGTCTTCCGCGGAGCGATCCTGCTGTCCGCGGCCACCGACGAGATGCGCGGCCGGATGCAGGGCGTCTTCACGGTCGTCGTCGCGGGCGGCCCGCGCCTGGCCGACGTGCTGCACGGCACGGCCGGCTCCGTCCTCGGCCCGCGCGCGGCCGTCGCCGGCGGCGGTCTGCTGGTCGTCGCCCTGATGCTGGGCCTGGCGGCGGCGGTCCCGGCGCTGCGCCGCTACCGCATCTGAGGCCCGGGGGCCGTACGGGCCCCGGGGACGGTGAGGTCCCGCCGGCCCGTGCTACAGGCCGCGCCGCGGGATCGTGTACTGCTCCAGCAGCTTGCCGCGCGTCAGCTCCAGCCGGTGCGCGAGGATCTCGGCGACCGTCCGCACCAGCGACAGCCCGAGCAGCGGATCCTCCACGCACAGCGCCAGCACCGCGGAGGCGTCGAACTCGTAGGCGCGCACCCGGCTGAACGCCTCGGCCCCGAAGTCCCATTCGTACGGCGGAAAGAGCCAGGACCAGCCGAGCAGGTCGCCGGCGCCCAGGCTCGCCACGGTCACCCGGCGGGTGGGCGTCACCTGCTGGTCCAGGTGGACGGCGCCGGAGCGGATCACCCAGAAGCGGTCGGCCGTGCCGCCCGCCTCGAAGATCCTGGCGTCCTCCGGGAAGGACACCTCGTGCGCGAGCTCCATCAGACGCTCGCGCTGCTTCTGGGGGAGGGCGGTCAGGAGTTTTATCGCTTTGGTCATGGCCCGGGGCTCCTTGCCGGCGATCGGTTCCGCGCATGTGCCTCAAGCCCATTTCAGCCGCTGCGGGCGCCCCGGGCACCTCGGCGGAGGCGACTTCCGCCCACTGCGACGAGGACTGCTCGGGTGCCACACGCCGGAAGGGCCGTGGGAAGGGGCGAAGCCCATCCGCGCGGAGGGGACGGCCCCGGCCGGTACCCGCAGCGGTGGCGACTTGGAGGCATGAAAAAGCCCTGGCTGGACGGGGGAGACCAGCCAGGGCCGTATGCGCCGGCGTACGGGGGACTCATGGGATCGACCCCGTTGCCGCGTAAGTATGAACAATAAACCATCTCCGGTCGTTTCACCCAGCCGGGAGCGGGTCAGGTGACCGGATTCACTCGGAACCCTGTTCGGCGTGCCGGCCCGGCGTGAGGATCTCGTCCAGCACCCGCAGGACGGTCTCGTAGGTCAGCACGCGCACGCCCGCCTCACGGGCCGCGTCCGGGTCGGTCGGCCCGAGCGTGTCGCGGCGGTCACGCCATCGGTGCTCCTCCTGCACCGCGCACGCCCTGGCGCGCCGGATGCGCCGCAACAGCTCGTCTGAGTCCACGACATCGGTCATGCGCTGCGCCTACCCGCTCGACGCGCTCCGATGGCCACCGTGCACCGGCCGTTTCCGGAACGCACGATGGCCGCCGTGCTTCGGCGGCTTGCGCCTGCCGGCGGCTGCCGGGTGCGGCCCCCGCATGGATGTTTGGCCCGTCCGGGAGCGGCTAGCCGGAAAAGGAGACCTGCGGGGCTCGCGCCGAACGGGAGGCGCGCGGTCACCGCACACGGCGTCCGGAAGGCCGCCGGTGCGGGTTTCCGCACGGGTCCGGCTTCTTCCTTCACACCCAGGGAGCGAGGAGATGTGCGAGAAGCACAGGACCGATTTCCAGCCCGATTCGTCCGGCGCGGACCCCTGTACGCACCCGGGGCCGTGTCAACCGGCCGACGCCCGACGGGCGGTGGAACGCGCCATCACCGAATGCTGCCGCGCGACCCACGCCCCCTGTGACGCACACGCCGTCTCCGACGCGCAGCTCGTTGCCTCGGAGCTCACGACCAACGCCATCCTGCACGGAGGCGGGATGACCGACTTCCACGTCGACGTCGTCGGGCGTGGCGTGCGCGTCTGCGTGAGCGACCGCAGCGACCGGGTGCCGGTGGCCGCGCCACCCGTGGACCGGCAGGGGCGGCGCCGGGCCGGCGGCCGCGGCTGGCCGATCGTGTGCCGGCTGGCCCGTGACGTCCAGGTCTCCGACCTGCCCTCGGGCGGCAAGTGCATCACCGCCGTGGTGCCCCTCGGCTGAGTGGGCCCCGGCAGCCCCGGTGGGCCCTCGCGCGCACGGCTCCACCGCACCGGCGGGCGTACCGGTGGGCGTCCGCTTCCGGGTGTGGTCGTCGTGGAGCGTTGTCCGGTGCAATCAATTTCCGCGAAGCGGAGTTTGCACCTCCCACCCCCGGGCAGACGAAATCTCGTGCTTCGGACCGGAGGCGCGCCGGCGGAAGCGGCATGACTGCTCCGGTGGGCCCTCCAGGTGAACGGGCGAACCGGACGCAACCACTTCCGCGGTCATTCCCCTGAGACCACCGTTCAGGAGCGATACCGCATGCTCATCGATATGTCGACAAGCCGTCCCAATGTGCCCGAGGAGGCGCCCGAGGACGCGCCCGAGGACCAGGCCGCGCCCGCCCGGCGGGCGCATGACGACGCCCCCGACACCGCAGCCCTCTTCAAGCACCTCGCCGCCGCGCAGGAGGGCCCCGAACGGGACGCCGTCCGCGACGAACTCGTCACCGCGTGGCTGCCCATGGCCCACCGCATCGCCGGCCGCTTCCGCGACCGGGGCGAGTCGATCGAGGACCTTCGGCAGGTGGCGGCGCTGGGGCTGGTAAAGGCGATCGACCGCTTCGACCCGGACCGCGGGGCCTTCGAGAGCTACGCCGTGCCGACCATCACCGGCGAGGTCAAGCGGCACTTCCGGGACCGGATGTGGGCCTTGCGGGTGCCCCGCCGGGTGCAGGAACTGCGCAACAGGGTGCGCGTCGCGCGCCGCGAACTCACCCAGAACCCCGGCAGCGCCGAGCCCTCGATCGCCGACCTCGCCGCCCACACCGGGCTGACCGAGGAGGAGGTCAACACCGGGATGGAGGCCCTCGACAGCTTCAGCACGCTGTCGCTGGACGCCGAGATGTCGGGCGACGGGGACGGGGACGGGTACAGCATCGCCGACACCCTCGGCGCGGCGGACTCCTCGTACGACGTCGTCGTCGACCGGGAGTCCGCGAAGGAGGGGCTGCGGCGCCTTCCTGAACGTGAACGGGCCATTCTCTACATGCGATTTTTCGAGGACATGACACAGAGCCGCATCGCCGACCGGCTGGGCATCTCCCAGATGCACGTCTCCCGGCTGATCAGCCGCAGCTGCGCCCGGGTCCGGGACGAGGTGCTGGCGGAGCGGTCGAACCGCCGCGGCAACGGCCCGCGGCCGGCCGCCATCTGAGCAGACGTGTCCGAGCAGAGGTGTCCGAGCAGTCACGTCCCAGCAGGGACGTATGAGCATCCACGGAAGGCCGAACGAGTGCTGATTCCCCACCCCGAGTTCCTGCGGAAGCTTCTCGACGAGTACGAGGCGGTGCTCGCCGAGGAGCGCGCGGGCGCCACCGGCCCGAGCGTGCGGGCGCAGGACCTGGCGTACACGCTGTGCGTGTCGACGGGCACCCGCGAGGTGACACTGGCCGTGGAGGAGGCCCGCCGCATGCTCGCGGTACTCACCGGCGCAGGGAACGACGGCAACTTCTCGACGGCGACGGCGACGGCGACGGCGACCGTGACCGCGGCCGTACCGCTGACGGTCTGACAGAACAGGGCCCAGCAGGACGGGACACCCACCCCGCGGCACGGACAGGCCCGCCCTCGCCACGCACGGCTGTCCGTATGCGCTTGAGCCGCATACGGGCAGCCGTGCGTGTGCGGGCTCCGCGTGCCGTGCGTGCCGTGCGTGCCGTGCGTGCCCCGTCCGGGCCCCGGCGCCCGCTGGGAGGAGTGTGTCCCGGCGCAGCCGGGGCATCCGGATTCCCGGGGCTGGAGGTGGAGCTGGAGGTGGAGCTGGAGGTGGAGATGGAGTCGAGTGCCATGGCCCGTCCCGGGCGGATCCGGGCCCGGCGGGCCGCGCAGGGCTCGGTGACGGAGGGGGCCGCGCGAGCGGGACTGGCCGCGCGGGGAGTGATCTATCTGCTGGTCGGCGTGCTGGCGCTGCGGGTCGCCTTCGGTGACGGAAAGCACCAGGCGGACCGCAACGGCGCGCTCGCCGCGCTCGCCGACGAGCCGTTCGGCGCCGTGCTGCTGTGGGCGCTGGGCATCGGGCTGGCCGGGATGGCGGTATGGCGCCTGTCCGAGGCGGTGTTCGGCTCCATGGGGCCGGAGGGCCGCAAGGCGGGCAAGCGGCTGCTGGCCGTGGTCCGCTGCGTGTTCTACGTCTTCGTCGCCTGGTCCGTGCTCTCCTTCGCGGCGGGCTCGGGCGGCAGGGGGTCCGGCGACGAGCAGTCCCGGGACCTGACGGCCAGGGCACTGCGCGTGCCCGCCGGTCAGTGGCTGGTCGGCGCCGCGGGCGCCGGGATCGTGGTGGCGGGCCTGTGGATCGGTGTGCAGGCGCTGCGCCGTGACTACCACGACAAGCTCAAGCTCGGCGCGTTGTCCCGCAGGACACGGCGCCTGGTGGACATCACCGGTGTCGGCGGCGGTACCGCGCGCGGGCTGGTGTTCGCCACCGCGGGGACCTTCCTCGTACGGGCCGCCGTCGACTACCGGCCGGAGAAGGCCAAGGGCCTGGACGACACCCTGCGCTCGTTCGCCGACACCCCGTTCGGCCCGTGGCTGCTGGCGCTGGTCGCGGCAGGCCTCGTGCTGTTCGGGCTGTTCTCCTTCGCACTGGCCCGCTGGCGTCGTGTCTGAGCTGCCCCGCACGGGGAACACGGACCGGATGAACGATGACGAGCTTTCGCCCGACGGCCGGGCCGTGCAGGTGTACCTCGACCTGCTGCGCGTCCGGCTGCCCGAGGAGGACTACGACCTCCTGCTCACCGTCGTCGACCCGGTCCTGAGGGCGATAGACGAGCAGGGCGTGCCCTCCGCCGACTTCCCGCTGGACGCCGCGCAGGCGCAGGGGCTGCCCCAGGAGATACGGGACGAGGCCGCCCTGGTCATCGCCACCGCGGTCACCGGCAGGCTGGACAACGAGCTGGTCGTCCTGGACATCGAGGAGACCGGACCGGTCCGGGTGGTCACCGACGCGGCGACCGCCGCCGACCCCGACCGCCTGACCGAGATCGCCGGCTACATCCGTGACCGGCACCGGGAGACCGAGGAACTGCGTGGGATCGCCGAGGTGAGCGATCTGCCCACGGACTTCTGATCGCACGCCGTTCGCCCCGCTCCGGCCGGCCGTCGTCGATCCCCGCGCCGGCCGTCGTGCCCACTCCGGCGGGGAGGCCTCCCGGCCGCTCAGCGTGCGGGCTCCGGCACCGGAACCCCCAGCGGACGGGCCAGGCCCATCACCGCCTCGTCCAGGCGCTGCAGATGCCGGAGCACCCGGTCGGTGATGCGCCCGTACCGCGGACCGCCGGGCGCCGCGTCCTCCAGCAGGGAGGCGATGCTCGGCCCCGTCTCGATCCGGGCACCGGCGTGCTGGTCCGCCACATGGGCGTTGATCGCCGCGATGTTGTGCGTGATCCGGCCGCAGGCCCGGCGCAGCCGCGGGTCCGCCGCGATCGAGGGATGCGTGGGCAGCAGCTCGGCCGCCGCGGCGAGCGTCCGTGCGTGGTAGGCGCAGGTCTCGAGGAGCGCGACGACGTACTGGGCGGTGTCGCGCCGGGCCCGCAGCGGCGTGATCGGATGCGTCAGAGGCTGTGTGGCCGCCCGCAGGTCGCCGAGCGCCCGGTCCAGGTCACGCGCCTTGTCCAGCAGGTCGTCCCCCGCCCCGCCGCTGAGCTGGTCGACGGCGGCGCCGGTCACGTCGGCGAGCCGGTCCAGCACCGTGACCAGCAGGTCGTTCGTGCGCCGGTCCGTGCGCACCGGGAGGACCGCCGCCGCCGCGATGATCCCGCAGGCCGCCCCGAGCGCCGTCTCCTCCACGCGGAGCACGAGCACCTCCCAGCTGTACTTGTGCAGCAGCGTGTACAGCAGCCCCAGCGCCGCGGTGACGAAGAACGACATCAACGTGTACGACAGCGGCGCCGTGTAGAACATGGCGAAGACGAACAGCAGCACCATGCCCAGCGCCGTCCACGTGTGCGGCCCGATCAGTCCCGCCAGCACGATGCCGGCCACGACCCCGAGCACGGTGCCCAGCAGCCGGCGGTAGCCCTTGACCAGGATCTCGCCCGTGGAGGAGGTGTTGATGAAGACGATCCAGCAGGTCAGTACCGCCCAGTACCAGCGCCGGCCGGAGAGGAACTCGCCGCCCACAATGGCCAGGGCGGAGCCCACCGCGACCTGCACGGCGGCCCGCGTGGTGGGCCGCTGCAGCCCGGTGGGCGCCTGCTCCTCGGCCCGCTCGTCCTCCTCGGCGCCCTCGATGGCGGCGTTCTCGGCGTCCAGCTCCTCCCGGGACCGGGTCGTCGCGGGCGCGTCGTCGGACTCGTCCTGCGGACCGTCCAGCGCGAGCCTGAGCCCCAGCACCGCCCGCGCGGCCTCGCCGATCCCGCGGAAGACGTCCTGGACGGGGGCCGGCGCGGGCGGCAGGTTCTCCTCGTCGCGGTAGCCGAGCAGCCGGTTGCGCACGTGCGCCATCGCGGTGCCGCCGCCCTCCCCGACGGGCCGCAGCACCAGCATCCGCAGCGCCCGGAGGTCACGGCGGAGCGTGTCGGTCGCCTCGTCCCGCACCGGCAGCCGGCCGCCCGGCGGGACCGGCGCACCGGGCAGGTGGAGAGTGAGGGTGCTCGTCCGCTGGGCGCTGCGGGCGCTCAGCAGCAGCAGCCCCAGCCGCTCCGCGGAGATCTCCGCGCCCGCGATCCGCCGCTGCACCAGCCGGGCCACGGCCTCGTCGGAGGTGCCCTCCTCCAGCCGGCCCTGGATCATCATGGCCGTCTCGTGCAGCCGGGCCGTGCCCTCGCGCACGGACTCCAGCACCTGCTCCACGTCGTCCGGGCCGGCGTCCAGCAGCTCCAGCTGTGCGGACACCAGCTGTGCCAGGCGCACCCGGAAGGCCTCCCGCAGACGTTGCAGGATGCCCGCCGGTGTCTCGTAGACGATCACGAACCGTACGAGGGCGCTGCAGGCGAAGGCGATCACGATGACGCCGTACAGTCCCGGCAGCGTCGCCGTGGTGGCGCCGACGAACAGGGACATGAAGTAGATCTGGAAGACGATCAGGCCGAGCGCGTTGCCGCGGTCACCGAACCGGCGGCTGTAGACCGCGCCGAAGATCAGGGCGACGAAGAAGACGTCCCCGGCCACGACACGCGCGTTGAGCAGCGCGGCCAGCGACACGGAGACCAGCGCCACGGGCAGGCCCAGGGCGAGGGTGAGGGCCTGCTGGGAGCGCTGTTTCTCCCGGATGGCGAAGGTCGCCACCATCGACGCGATCGCACCGGCCACCAGATGGGCCACGGGGGCGCGCAGCACGGCGAGGACGGCGAGCGTCAGCGCGATCGAGCCGGCCGTCCGTGAGCCGGCGGCCAGCCGCAGCAGCCCGGGATCGGACGCGGCGACGCGATCCCGCAGCCGCGCCCGGACCGACCCCTGCGCTGCCCTCACGCCGCCGCAATCTCCGTTCCAGGCGATCATCCGCTTCCCCAGCATGGCACGCCACGGCCGGACCGCCCCTCGCGGCCGCACCGCCCGCCGCAGCGGGGCCGTTCCCGGCGGCCGGCGGGTCCCCGCCCGGCCTCACAGCTGCCGCGACCGGGTCCGCTCGACGTGCTCCTGCACCCGCTCCGGGCTCATGTACGCATCGGTGTACTCGAAGTCCTTCAGCTTGGCGGGCTTGCGTGCCTGGAAGCCGGTACGCACGAAGTCGTCGCCGGCGACCGCGTTGAGCAGCCAGTTCGTGGCGACCCTGGTCCTGGCCACGTTGGTGCGCAGCGCCCCCAGGTGATAGCCGCGGGCCACCACCTGTGCGGGCACCCCGCGCAGCTCCACGCCCAGCGGCTTGGAGACGGCGTCCCGGCCGCCGAGGTCGACGACGAGGCCGAGGTCCTTGTGCTCGTAGGGCCGCATGGGCTGGTTGCGCAGCGTCGCGATGACGTTGTCGGCGACCCTCGTGCCCTGCCGCATGGCATGCTGCGCGGTCGGCGGGCAGACCGCGCCGTCGCCCTTGGCCAGGTCCGGCACTGCGGCCGAGTCGCCGAGCGCGAACACCCCGTCGTGGCCGGGCAGGCACATCTCGGGGGTGACCGCGAGCCGGCCCCTGACGGTCTCCGAGCCGAGGGTGGCGATGAGCGGGCTCGCCACCACGCCCGCGGTCCAGATCAGCGTGTGCGTGGGCACCACCCGGCCGTCGGTGAAGGTGACCTCCTCCGGGCCGGCCTTCGCGATGGACACTCCCAGCGAGATCTCGATGCCGCGCCGCCGCAGCACCTCCTGGGCGCTGCGGCCCAGCTTGTCGCCCAGCTCCGGCATCAGCTTCGGCGCGATGTCGATGAGGTGCCACTTGATCAGCGCCGGGTCCAGCCTCGGGTAACGCCTGACCGCCGCGTGCGTCAGGCGCTGCAGGCAGGCGGCGGTCTCGGTGCCGGCGTACCCGCCGCCGACCACCACGAACTGCAGCCGCGCGGCCCGCTCGGCCGGGTCCTCGCTGTCGTCGGCCAGGTCGAGCTGGGTGATGACGTGGTCGCGGATGTAGGCGGCCTCGGCGAGCGTCTTCATGCCGAAGGCGTGATCCGTCAGGCCCGGGATGTCGAATGTGCGGGTGATGCTGCCGGGGGCCAGCACGATGTAGTCGTACGGCTCGTCGACGATGTGGTCGGTGATGGTGCGGATGACACAGACCTTGGCCTTCAGGTCCACGCCGATGGCCCCGCCCGGAATGATGCGGGTGCGGTACTTCTTGCTGCGGCGCAGGGAGACGGCGATCGACTGGGGCGTCAGCACCCCGGAGGCGACCTGGGGCAGCAGCGGCAGGTAGAGCTGGTAGGCGAACGGCGTCACCAGGGTGACGTCGGCCTCGCCGGGGGCGAGCTTGCGCTCCAGGCGGCGAACGCACTCGACTCCGGCGAAGCCTGCGCCAACCACCAGGATCCTGGGTCGTGTCACGGTGTTCATCCCTTCTGCGGCTCCAGGCGGTCTGCCTCGACGCCAAGCGCCTGCCCCTGGATCGCTGCTTCGCACCTCATCGATCCCGCCGTGCCCCCGGACACAGCCGGACGGCACGGTTGCACATGCGGGTTCCCAAGATCGGGCGACGTATCGCGGACGCGGGTGCCGGGCTTCGCCCGGTAGCGCATCCGGGGGCCGGGAGCGCTGGTCCTTGGACGGCTCCCGCCGAAGGGCCGCAGCGGCGCCGTGTACGGCCCTCCCTTACGGGTACGCCGACGTGCATGACAAGCGTGGCGGGCGAAGGGAACTGATGTGGGCTGCGAACCGGCCCCCCAGCAGTGGGAAGGCATCGCCCGGCAGGTGACGGACGCGGTGGAGAGCCTGGTGACGCTCTGGTTCGCCGCGGCCGAGGAGGCCACGCCGGGATTGCCCGCCCGCCACCTGCTCGCCCTGCGGACCGTTCGCCACCGGCCCGAACTCAACCTGACCGCGCTGGCCGAACACCTCGGCATCGGTCTGCCCAACGCCAGTCGGCTGTGCGACCGGCTGGAGGGCGCCGGCCTGCTGGAGCGGACCGTCCAGCCCCACGACCGGCGCGAGGTGCAGTTGATGGTCACCGCTCACGGGCGACGGCTGCTCGCCGAGATCAAGGAGGGCCGTGTCCGCAGGCTGGCCGCCGTGCTCGCCTCCATGCCGCCGGCCCAGCGCGCCGATCTGCACCGGGGGCTGCTCGCCTTCCACCAGGCACGTTCGGGCGCCGTCCACGACCACCCGCACCGCCACAGGCCCTTCGACGGCTGACCACCGTCCTTCACCGTGGCCGCCCTCCTACGGCTGACCGCCGCCCGTTGCCGTTGCCGGGCCCTCGACCCCTGACCGCCGCCCGTCACCGTGGCCGGTCCCCTGGATCAGAACCCCCGGCCGTCCGTGCCGCCGGGACCCGGCCCGGTCCCAGTCGCGCCGCGCTGTCGACGTGGCACAGCAGCAGGCAGACGTCGTCGTCGCGTGGGGAGTCGCTCAGCAGCGGCTCCAGAATGCGGTCCGCCGAGCCGTCCAGGTCGGCGTCCAGCTCCGTGGAGTCGAACGCCCTCAGTTCCGCCGCCAGCCGGTCGATGCCCGGGTCTATGCCCTGCGCACGCCGCTCGACCAGGCCGTCGGTGTACAGCGCCAGCGTGGAGCCGGGGGAGAGGGGGACGGTGTGGTCGTGGATCTCCTGCCGCAGCGGGATGCCGAGCATCGCACCGGGCTTGGCGTCCAGGATGCGCGACCGCCCGTCCGGCGTGCGCAGCACCGGCGGCGGATGACCGGCGGACGCCCAGGTGAGCGTGGGGTCGTCGGGGCGGAAACGGGCGATGACCGCGGTGGCGTACAGGTCGGGCTGCAGATGGTGCAGGAACACGTGCAGCCGGGTCAGCAGCTGCCCGGGGCTGCCGCCGTCGACGGCGTAGGCGCGCAGCGCGGTGCGCAACTGGCTCATCATCACGGCTGCGTGCAGCCCGTGGCCGGTGACGTCGCCGATGACGGTGATCAGGCTGCCGTCGGGCTGGCGGAAGGCGTCGTACCAGTCACCGCCGATGTTCAGGCCGTGGGTGGCCGGCAGATAGCGGGCGGCCAGTCCCAGACCCGGGGTGGTGGGCAGGTCGGTGAGCAGCGCGCGCTGCAGCGTCTCGGCGATGTCGCGGCTGTGCTCGAATCGGCGCGCGTTGTCGATGGCGATGCTCGCGCGCCGGGTGAGCTCGATCAGCATGATCGCGTCGTCGGCGTCCCAGCGGTCGCCGGGCGGCGACAGGGTCAGCACGCCGAGCGGCGCCCGCCGCGTGGGCAGCGGGATGCAGAGCAGGGGCCGGTGCGGATCCAGCGCGGACGGCGGCTGGTCGTCGACGCCCGGCAGACGGCCGGGATGGTCGGCGGCGTACTGCGGCCGGCCCGTGCGGGCCGCGATCACGGCGGCGGCCGGGTGCGGAGCCGGCCGCCGCCGCTTGTCGTCCTCATGGTCGAACAGCCACACATCGACGCTGCCGGCGTACCGGGGCACCAGCAGGTCCGGCAGCCGCCGCACGATCTCCTCGTGATTGAGCGAGGCCGTCAGCACGGCGCTGGCGTCCGCCAGGAAGGTCAGCCTGCGGCGGGCGTTCTCCGCCTCGGTGCGCGCCTTGCGCTCGGCCGCGAACGCCTCGCGCTGGGCCCGCCCGGCCGCGTCCAGCTCGGCGTGCAGCGCCAGCACGCCCTGGTTGGTCTGGTGCAGTTCCTCGCGGTGGAAGGCGACGAGCTCCTCCTGCTCCGCGAGCTTGTCCAGGGCCAGCGCGGTGTCCTCGTCGGCGCCCAGCAAGGCCTCGGCCAGGGCGGCCGCGTCGGCGGGCACCTCGCCGTCCGGCGGTTCGGCGGCCTCGGGGCAGACGACGGACGTCCGCCACGGTGGCGGCCCGCCGCCGTCGCCCGTCTCGTGTGCCGGGGTCACCGTGATGTGCAGGGGGGACGCCCCGGCAACCCCGGCACCGGGGCCGGGAACCTTCAGGGCGACCCTCCAGGTGCCACCCTTCGTCAGGCACTGCCGCAGGTGGGCGCCGAGGGCGGTGGCCAGGCGGGTGCGTTCGAGCAGGGGCACACCGTAGGCGGCCGCGACGCGGGATGCGGCGATACGGGCCCGGGCGGCGTCGGTGACGGTGGTGATCTGCCAGGTGTGCGTCATGGGCGGTCCGGCGGAGTGGGAGTCAGGACGGCCACCGCGGTGTCGTCCCGTACCGGGCGGGCGGAGCTGCTGGCGTCACGTATGGTCACGGCGGCCGTGACCGCGGGGTCGGCCGCGAGGACACCGTCCTCGCCCGGCGGTGTCCACCGGCTGGGCAGGCCGTCGCTGTGCAGGACGAGCAGGCGGTCGGCCGCCCAGGGCATCTCGGTCTCGGGCAGGGTCCTGGGCCGGTGCACGCCCACGATTCCCGGCCGGGACAGCAGGTGATGCCAGGTGCCGTCCGCGCGCAGCCGCGCCCCGACGTTGCCGATGCCGGCGAAGCGCACCCGTCCGGCCCGCAGCTCCAGCTGGGCCACGGCGACGGCGGCCCCCCGGGTGCCACGCAGCGCCGCGTCGAGTCGCCCGAGCAGCTCGGAGGGGGTGAGACGGGCCGAGCGGTGCAGGGTCTCCACCGCCGCCGACGAAGCGCGGGCGGCCTCCCGGCCGTGGCCCAGACCGTCGGCCAGCATGAGGGTCACCCGGTCCTCGGCGGCAACCCAGGTCCAGGCGTCACCCGAGTACTCCGCCCCCGCGAAGGGGACGTTGACGCCGCCCGCCCGTACCGCGGCCCGCGGTGTCACGGCCCCGGCGCGCCCGAGGGCGGCACCCACCCGGGCGAGCGCCACCGTGCCCCGGCCCGGAGCGCTGTGCAGATGGAACTCGTCGGCCACGCGCCGGCAGGTACCGAGCCCGGCGCCGAGCGACCGGCTGGTCGAAAAGCCGTCGCGCTGGGCGGCGTCGACGTCGGCCATGCCCGGCCCGTGGTCGACGGCCACTATCTGCACCACCGGCGCGAGGCCGCCGTCCGCGCCCGGAACCGGCGGGGGCACGACGTCGATGAGGACCTGCCCGCCGTCGGCGTGCTTGAGCAGATTGGTGGCGAGCTCGGTCGCCACCAGCGCCGCGGCGGCGGCGCGTGGGGCGTCGAGGCCGGCCAGGGCGGCCGCGTCCTCGGCGGCGACCCGGGTGTCGCGCACCCGGGTCGAGTCGTGCACCGGAACGTCCCAGACCCGTGGCATCAGGTTTCCTCGCGCGGCTGCGCCGGCCGGGCGGCCCAGGAGGTGACGGTGACGCGGGTGCCGGCACCCGGGGTGCTGTCGATCGCGAAGTCGTGCACCAGGCGCCGGGCGCCGCCCAGCCCCATCCCGAGGCCGTCGCCGGAGGTGTAACCGTCGCTCAGCGCCCGGTCCAGGTCCGTGATGCCCGGCCCCTCGTCGCTGAAGGTCAGCCGGAGCCCGTGCACATGCCCGTTGACCACGTGTGCCGCCTCCATCCGTCCGCCCCCGCCGTGCACCAGCGTGTTGCGTGCCAGCTCGCTGGCCGCGGTGACCAGCTTCGTCTGGTCCACCAGGCCGAAACCGAGCTGGGCGGCCGCCTGGCGCACGTGCTGCCGCACCCACACTAGATCCATGTCCGAGCGGATCGGCAGGCAGGCCTGAACGCCCGTTGCTGTCTCCATCACGGACTCCCCAGGCGTGCGCCGCCGGGGCGCAGAACCGTGTCCTGGCCGGTGAGGAGGTGCAGGGCGTCCTCGGTGGTGAGCGCGGTGCGCAGGCCGGGCAGTGTCAGGCCCAGTTCGACCATGGTGATGGCCACGGCGGGCCGCATTCCGGCCACCACGGTCTTGGCGGCCAGCAGCTTCGCCTTGGCCGCGATCTCGGCCAGCACCCGTCCGAGGAAGGAGTCGACGATCTCCACGCCGGAGATGTCGATGACCACCCCCGTGGTCGAACTGCGGGCGATGGCCTCGCCGATGTCCTGCTGGAGCTGTTCGGCCGTGCTGTCGTACAGATCTCCCTGGAGTGTGACCAGGAGCACGTCGCCGAGTCTGAGTACCGGCACGTGCCCCGTGGTGGGCCGGGAGAAGTCGTCGATCACCGTTCACCCACACCATGGGTTGCCGGGTTGACGATGTCGGCGCCCAGCTGGTGCAGGGCGTGGGCGAGTGCGTCGGCGAGTGTCGCGCGGGTGACCACCGTGCCCAGGTCCAGACCGAGGTGGACGATGGTCTGCGCGATGGCGGGGCGGATGCCCGAGACCACGCACTCGGCGCCCATCAGCCGGGCGGCCGCGACGGTCTTCATCAGGTGCTGGGCGACCAGGGAGTCGACCGTCGGCACGCCGGTGATGTCCAGGATCGCGTAGCGCGCCTGCTGGTCGATGACCGCCTCCAGCAGCGTCTCCATCACGACCTGGCTGCGGGCGCTGTCGAGCGTCCCGATCAGCGGCACCGCGACGATGCCGTCCCACAGCTTGATGACCGGTGTGGCCACCTCCAGCAGCTGGAGCCGCTGGCGGTCGATGAGCGCCTGGTTCTCGGTCAGCGCCGTCTCCATGACCACCAGCCGCAGGGTGCCCATCAGGACGGTCAGGACGTTGGTGCACTCGCGCACGTGCTCCGCCGGGGCGTCGGGGAACTCGGCGACCAGCAGGTCCACCGCGGGCGGCCGCAGGGCGTCCACGTCCCGCGAGACGTCCGAGACGGTCAGGCCGGTCCGGCTGCGCGCGGCGCCCATCCGGGACAGCTGATCACGCACCACCATGAAGCCGCCGGCCTCCGGGTCCGCCACCCGCTCGGAGGCGGCCACCTCACCCAGCGCCTCGACGACGGCCCGGCCCGCCTCCACCGCCTCGTCCCGGGAGACGGTGAACACGGTCCGGAAGAGCGACTCGTCGGCCCACCGCTGGGCGATCTGCTCCCGGCGGCGGCGCAGGAAGTCCCCGACCTCGCGCGCCGGCGATCCGTGCTGTCCTGCCGCTTCGTGCTCCGGCACCTGCTCAACTCCTCATCCGCGTTGCGCCGCTCCGCTCACGCTTCTGGCAACGAGGCGGCGACGCAAACCCTTGCCGGGCGACAACTGTAACCGGGTGTCCACCTCGTACGACACCTCGTCCGGACCTCCTACGGCGCGGCCTGCTCGCCGTCCTGCTCGCCGAACCAGTCGAGACACACGACCAGGGCGTCGTCGTCCGGTTTGTGACCGCCGCGGTGCCCGGTCAGCTCCCGCAGCACCGCCGCCGGCACCTCGGCGGCGGGCAGCAGCGAGGCCGCGGTGATGGCCCGGGCCAGCGCGCGCTGCCCGTACTGCTCACCGCCGGGGGCCGCGACGGCGTACACGCCGTCGCTGACGAAGACGAGCCGGTCGCCGGGCAGCAGGGCGAACTCCTGGGGGACGTAGTCGGTCTCCTCGAACATGCCGAGGGGCAGCTGCTGGTCGAACGGCACGGCGGTCACCGTCCGGTCGCGCACCAGGAGCATGCGCGGCGAGCCCGCGTCCACCACCTGCATACGGCTGGTCGACAGGTCCAGGTCCAGCATCAGCACCGACAGATGGACGCGCCCGCCGTAGTGCGCGTAGATCGCCTGGTCGGCCAGTGCCGCCTGGTCGGCGAGGGACAGGTCCGCGCGGCGCGCGTTGCGCAGCGCGCTGACGCCGAGGTTCGTCAGCAGCGAGGCCTCGATGCCCTCGCCCATGCCATTGGTGACGTACAGCATGAGCCGGTCGGCGGACGCGGCCCAGTCGAAGTTGTCCCCGAAGATGGCGTAGGCGGGCTGCAACTGGGCACCGAGCGCGTACTGCGGCCCGGCGCAGGAACGGGCCGGCAGCAGTTGCCACTGCATCTCCGCGGCGAGCGTGAGGCGGTCGGTGCGCCGGGCCCGCAGATACACGTCCGTGTCCCGGTCGGCGACGATCACCTCGTGGCCCAGGGCCTGCGCCACTTCGGCCAGTTCGCCCAGGTACTCCTGGCTCGGTGCGCCCGGGGGCAGGGTGACGGACAGCACGCCGAGCCGGTCACCGCGCACGGTCACCGGGAGGTGGAGCCGGACCCGGCCGCCCGGGAGGTCCTCCATGAAGGACTCCTGCGCTCCGAACGCCCGGCCGGCCGGGCTGCCGTGCACGGGCAGCGGTGACCCGCCAACGGTTGAGCCGGCCACCGGGCGGAGCGTGCTCAGCCCGTAGTCGGCCATCAGGAACTCGGCCTCCTCCGCCGCGTACTGGCCGCACACGGCCTCGCGGAGGGCGTCGGCCACTCGGTACGGAGCCGCGGCGCGCAGGACGCGCTGCACGGCCACGAGTCTGTTCACGATGTCGCTTGTGCCGTTCTCTGTGAGAGGACCGAGCCGGGTCCCGGCCGTGGTGGCCGTGACTGCACCGGTCCGTTGCGGTAAGGGTTTCGGCCGCCGCCCGCCCCACGGCGAGCTGACAGCGCCGCTGAAGCCTGCGAGAGTGTCATCGTGACGTCCTCCTACCCGCGCCCGCAGCCCCCACCCCGCGACGAGGTGGCGCGCGTGGCCTCGGAGGCCGCGGAACTGCTGGAGGTCCTGTGGGGCCGCGCCTCGACGGCGCCCGTCTCCGCCTCGCAGCTGAGGGTGCTGTTCATCCTGGAGCACAACGAAGGCATCAACCTGCGCACCCTGGCCGACGCCCTGGCCTCCACGCCGCCGTCGACGAGCCGACTCTGCGACCGGCTGGAGGCGGTGGGCTTTGTACGGCGGCAGGCGGCGGCCAACAGCCGTCGCGAGGTGGAACTGCATCTCAGCCGCCGCGGCCGGGCGTTCCTGGGCGATCTGCGCTCGCGCCGGGAGGCGGAGCTGCAGTCCGTACTGGAGCGGATGCCGACGGCGCAGCGGGCCGCGCTGCTGACCGGGCTCGAGGGGTTCTGTTCGGCCGCGTCGGCACTGATCCATGACGGCGGTGCGACGGGCGACGCCCGCACGGCCTGACGCCGTCCTCGTCGACACACCATGGTCCCTTCGCCTGCTGTTGCGCTCACTCTCTTGCCTCGGCCATATAATTGTCAAACGACAACTGTTGTGTTCGGGTAAACGAAGGATCGGCGGCCCGCCCGTGCGGGCGCGGCCCTGCTCAGGCCGGCTGTCCTCCCGGCTCCTCCGGCTGCTGGTCCACCAGTGCCAGTGCCTCCTCCACGCTGCCCGAGACCGGCACCGTCAGGCTCACGCCGGTGAGATCGAGGATCCGGCGCACCGCCGGGGTGGGGTCGATGATGTGCACGCTGCCCGGACGCTCGCGCACCTCCTGGTACACCCGCAGGATGATGTTCATGCCCGAGGAGTCCATGAACGGCACGCCGGAGAGTTCCAGCAGGAAGTGCCGCCGGCCGTGGTGGAGTTGGTTCGCCAGATGGGCCTGCAACTCGGTCGCGGTGTCGACGTCCAGGTAGCCCTCGACCGTGAGCAGGGCGACATCCTCCCGGGGCAGGGTGACCTCGACGGACAGCGGGTTCTGGGCAATGGGCACGGGTACCTCCAACGAGTGCTGACGGCCAGTGCTGGATTACCCCCGTCGGCGACTTCGATGCACACCGGTGGTGAACCGGCGCCATGATCCACTTCTTGGCACCGCCGACGGGTGCGACCCGCACTGCGCAGCGCCGTCTACCCACGAAACCGGGCGCCATGCGCGGGCGCCGCGCGGGCCCTCCACCGGCCACCGGGCCCGTCAGGGAAGCGGCGTGCCGTCGGTGGCGTCGAGGATCTCGGCCGTGGTGAAGCCCGCGCGCCCGGAGTCGAGGAAGACGTACGCCGGTGCCGTCTCGGCAGGCCGGGCGGGGCGCCCAACCAGGTCCGCGCCCTCGGGCGCGAAGGCGATGGCGACCGCCCGGCCGTTGCCCGAGCCGGCGCCGGTCGGCAGCACCTTGCGATCGGTCGGCACACCGCTGCACCGGTAAGACTCCTCGCCGTCATCCGGCGGCGGGTCCATCGGCCCGGTCCGGCCGGGGTGCTTCTGGTCCTGCTGCGGGAACTGCGGCCGCGGGTGCCGGGTGCCGGGTGCTGGGTGCCGGGTCGCGGGGGCCTGCGGGCGGTCGTCGGCCATGGCCCCCTCCGTGGGGGGTGCACCCGGGGATCGACGGGTGCGTTTCGCCGCGTCCAGGTGCCCCTGTGCATGCGGCTATGCATGCGGCCATGCATGCCCCTGTGCATGCGGCACACACGCGGCGAAACGGGCGACCCCGGCGTCAGGCGACGTGGATGCCCACGATGCAGGTGTCGTCGTCGGTGTCGGACTTGCTGTAGGTCAGCAGGCGGTCCAGCTGCTGGTCCAGCGTCCTGGGCGCCGAACGGGCCGTGGTCAGCAGATGGGTGAGCGATTCCTCCACCGAGCGGTCCCGGCGCTCGATCAGACCGTCGGTGTACATCAGCAGCGTGTCCTCCGGCGCGAACTGCAGCTCGGCCTCCTCGTAGGCGGCCTCCGGCACGGCGCCCAGCAGCATGCCCCTGACCAGCGGCAGCGGGGCCGCCTCCGGGCCCCGTACCAGCACCGGCGGCAGATGGCCCGCCCGGGCCCAGCGCAGGGTGCGCCGCCCGGGGTCGTACAGGGCGCAGACGGCGGTGGCGGTGACGGCACCGGTCAGATGGTGCGCGACGATGTTCAGCCACGACAGCAGCTGGCCCGGCCCGGCCCCGGTCACCGCCAGGCCCCGCAGCGCGTTGCGCAGCACGACCATGCTGGTCGCGGCCTCGATGCCGTGGCCGGCGACGTCGCCCACGCACAGCAGCACCAGCCCGGACGGCAGCACCACCGCGTCGTACCAGTCGCCGCCCACCAGCTGCTCGGTCTCCGCCGGGCGATAGCGCACGGCGACCTCCAGGCCGGGCACCTGCAGAGGTGCCTGCGTGGGCGGCATGATGGCGTGCTGGAGCTGCAGGGTCAGCCGGTTGCGCTCGGTCGCCTGCTGCTCGGTGTGGGCGAGCTGGTCCCGGGTCGCGGCGAGCGCCACCTCCGTCCAGTGCTGGGCGGAGATGTCCTGGTAGGCCCCGCGCACCACGAACAGTCGGCCGTCGGTGTCCAGGACCGGCTCGGCGACCACCCGGATGTGCCGGGTCACCCCGTCGGGCCGCTGCAGCCGGAAGGCCGCCGACGCCGCGCGGCGCTGGTGCAGCAGGGTGCGCAGGAAACGGCCGATGGTCACGGCGTCGTCGGGGTGCGCGTGCGCGGACAGCTCCTCCAGCGGCACCGGGCTGCTCGTCGGGGCACGGCCGTAGAGGCTGAACAGCTCGTCGTTCCAGGTGATCTCACTGGTCAGCAGGTTCTCCTCGAAGCCGCCGATGCGGCCGAGGCGCTGGGCGTGCTGGAGCAGGCTCGCCAGCCGCGCCGTCTCGTCCTCGATGCGCCAGATCAGCAGCACGCTGTTGCCGTGCCGGCTGATGCTGATGTCCGCGACCGCCGACAGCGGCACCTGGTCGACCAGCGCCGTCAGATGCATCCGGTGCGCCCGGAAGGACTCGCCCGTGGCATACACCCGTTCCACCCGCTGGAACAGCTCGCTCTTCCCGGCGGCCATGGGGTAGGCCTCCAGCAGCAGCGCGCCGTTGACCACCGCCCGAGGCCGGCCCGCCGGGTCCAGGAACCGGCTGTTGACGTGCTGGATGCGGAAGTCCACCAGCTGGCCGGAGCCGTCGACGTGCGGAACGAGGACCAGGGCCGGATCGTGCAGTCCGTCGGCCAGGTCCATCAGCTCGGCGGCGTCCGGCAGCACCCGTGGCTCATGGCCGAGGTCCTGGCGCAGCGTGTACGTCTCCAGTGTGTGCGCACACAGCTCGGCCAGGGCCTCCACCTGCCGGACGATCTGGGGCGGCTGCGGCTCCAGCCGACCCGGCCAGGCGATCTCCAGCACGCCGTGGATACGGCCGCCGGTGCCGGCCGGCACCGCGACCCGGCCGCCGTCCGGGTACAGATGCCGGCCGATGGTCGGCAGCCCGGTCTCGGCGAGCGAGGTGAACCACTGGCCGGTGCGCTCGGTGAGTCCCCGGCGCGCCACGGTGGCCACCTCCGGCGGAACGTAACGCCACCGGGTGGCCTCGGCCGGGGAGAAGCCGGCGCTGCCCGCCAGCGTGAGGGAGCCGTCGGCGCCCGCGGCCCACACCGCCACGGCCTCCGCGCCGAGCGGGCGCAGCGCGTGCTCAAGCAGTGAGTCGGCCACGGCCTGGGTGTCGTCCGCGGCCAGCGCCCCGCTCTCCGCGGCGCGCAGCCGTACGGCCGAGTCGCGCTCCGGTGCCCCCGCGGCGGCCGCGAGGAAGGCGTCGGTGACCTCGGAGACCCGGTCGCGGGCGGCCTGGTTGATGACCTCCACCGCGAACTCCAGCGGCGTCACCTTCGCCTGCTCGGTCAGCTCCTCGAGCTGCCGGGCGGCCTGCGCCGGACCGCAGCCGAGGCGCTCGACCAGGATGCCCTTGGCGAGTTCGATCAGGGCCCGGCCCTCGGCCTCCGCCTGGGCCGTACGCACCTCGCGGCGCAGCCGCTCCACCGTGGCGGCCAGCCGGCCCACGGGGGAGACCTCCGCCGGCCCGGACGGTGCCGGGTCGCCGACGGGCGGCTGCGCCTCGCAGGCGGACGTCTCCGGGCGCAGCCCGGCGCCGACCGGCTCGCGTTGCTGCTCGGACGTGCTCACGATGCGAAGGCTCCTCGGCTGGACTGCGCTGGGGTGCGGAACGTGCCGCGGTGGGCTGAGCCCGTCCCGCCGGCGCGCGGGGCGGGCGCCGGCGCGCTCACGCGGACAGCCAGCGCCGGACGCAGGCGATGAGGTCGTGGGTGTCGACGGGCTTGGTGACGTAGTCGCTCGCGCCCGACGACAGGGACTTCTCCCGGTCCCCGGGCATCGCCTTGGCGGTGACCGCGATGATCGGCAGCTTCGCGTACTGCGGCAGTCTGCGGATCTCGGCCGTCGCGGTGTAGCCGTCCATCTCCGGCATCATCACGTCCATCAGCACCAGCGCGATGTCCGGGTTGCCGACCAGTGTCTCGATGCCCTTGCGCCCGTTCTCCGCGTGCAGCACCCGGAAGCCGTGCAGCTCCAGGATCCCGCTGAGCGCGAAGAGGTTGCGCGCGTCGTCGTCGACGACCAGGACGGTGCGGCCCGCGAAGGAGCCGTCGACGGGCGGCGCGAGTTCCTGCGGGTCGTCGGCCCGCACCAGGGACAGCACATCTCCCGGCTCCTCGGCCGACAGGTGCAGGGAGATCCGCTCACGCAGCTCGTCCAGGCTGGAGAGGAACTCCATCGAGGCGCCGTCGGGATGCGACCGCAGCGCCTCCGCCCGGGCCACGTCCGGGCGGTGACCGCTGTGGACGAGTACCGGCACACCGGCCAGCGCCGAGTCGCCGTCCAGCGCCTGCAGGAACCGGGACGCCTCACCCTCGGGCATGTCCAGGTCGAGCACGACACAGTGGCACGGCTCGGCGGCCAGTGCGCCCGCGGCCTCCTGCGCCCCGACGGCGGTGATGACTTCCACCGTGGGCAGCGAGGTGCCGTCGTCCGGGCTGTGCCGGTTCACGTCGGCGACCACGCTTTCGGCGACCAGGGTCAGCAGGCCGCGCGGCCGCTCCTCGACGACCAGCAGCCGGCGCGGGCGCCGGCGCTGTGTGCCCGGCTGCGGGGCGGTGGAGAGACGGTCCGCCGCACCGGCCGGAAGGAGCTCGGCCGGCGCCTTGTCCGTGGACCGCCCGCTGCCGAGCAGCTGCTCGAAGTCGGGACGGGTCACGGGCAGGAAGAGGGTGAAGGTGCTGCCCCGGTCGGGCGAGCTGTCCACCGCGACGGCACCGCCGAGCAGATGGGCGATCTCCCGGGTGATGGACAGACCGAGGCCGGTCCCGCCGTACTTGCGGCTTGTCGTGCCGTCCGCCTGCTGGAACGCGCCGAAGATCGTCTCCAGGTGCTGCTCGGGGATGCCGATGCCGGTGTCCTTCACCCGGAAGGCCACGACGGCACCGCCCCGGACCACACCCTGGGGCACCTCGTCGTCCGCCGCGGGCTCGATGCACAGCTCGACGCTGCCCTGCTCGGTGAACTTCACCGCGTTGGACAGCAGGTTGCGCAGGATCTGCCGCAGCCGGGAGTCGTCGGTGAGCAGGTCGGCGGGCGCGCCCGCCGCCGTGGTCACCGCGAAGTCCAGGCCCTTCTGGCTCGTCATCGGCCGGAAGGTGGCCTCGACGTACTCGATGAGCTGGCGCAGCGACACCCGCTCCGGGCTGACGTCCATCTTGCCGGCCTCGACCTTCGACAGATCGAGGATGTCGTTGATCAGCTGCAGCAGGTCGCTGCCCGCGGAGTGGATGATGCCCGCGTACTCGACCTGCTTCGGGGTCAGGTTGCGCGAGGGGTTCTGGGCCAGCAACTGGGCGAGGATCAGCAGGCTGTTGAGCGGGGTGCGCAGCTCGTGGCTCATGTTCGCCAGGAACTCCGACTTGTACTTCGAGGCCAGCGACAACTGCTGAGCCCGGGCCTCGAGTTCCTGCCGGGCCTGCTCGATCTGCAGGTTCTTCGCCTCGATGTCGCGGTTCTGTGTCGCCAGCAGCGAGGCCTTGTCCTCCAGTTCGGCGTTGGAGCGCTGCAGCTCCTCCTGCTGCGACTGCAACTCGGCCGAGCGGGCCTGCAGTTCGGCCGTCAGGCGCTGCGACTCGTCCAGCAGCTCGTCGGTGCGGGCGTTCGCCACGATCGTGTTGACGTTGACGCCCAGCGCTTCGCGCAGCTGCTCCAGGAAGTCCCGGTGGATCGGCGTGAACGCGGTGACCGACGCCAGTTCGATGACGCCGAGGACCTGGTCCTCGAACAGGATCGGCAGCAGGATCAGCGCGGTCGGCACCGCCTGGCCGAGCCCGGAGGAGATGGTGACGTAGCCCTGGGGCAGCTCGTCGACCGTGATGGTACGGCGGCTGCGCGCGGCCTGGCCGACCAGTGAACGGCCGAAGGGGAAGCGGGTGGGCCGCTCGTCGTCGTCCGGCCGGCCGTAGGAGCCGACGAGCCGCAGCTCCGGGCCGCGCCGGCCCTCCTCGGCGAGGTAGAATGCGCCGTACTGGGCCGACACCAGGGGGGTGAGCTCCTCCATGATCAGCTCGGCCACGACCGGCAGATCGCGGTGGCCCTGCATCAGGCTGGAGATCCGGGCGAGGTTGGTCTTGAGCCAGTCCTGTTCCTGGTTGGCCCGGGTGGTCTCGCGCAGGGACTCCACCATGGAGTTGATGTTGTCCTTGAGCTCGGCCACTTCGCCGGAGGCCTCGACGGTGATCGAGCGGGTCAGGTCGCCCTCCGCCACGGCGCTGGCCACCGCGCCGATCGCCCGCACCTGGCGGGTCAGGTTGCCGGCCAGCTCGTTGACGTTCTCCGTCAGCCGCTTCCAGGTGCCCGAGACGCCCTCCACCTCGGCCTGTCCGCCGAGGCGTCCTTCGGTGCCGACCTCGCGGGCGACGCGGGTGACCTCGTCGGCGAACGCGGAGAGTTGGTCGACCATCGTGTTGATGGTCGTCTTCAGTTCCAGGATCTCGCCGCGGGCGTCGACGTCGATCTTCTTGGACAGGTCGCCCTTGGCCACCGCGGTCGTCACCAGCGCGATGTTGCGCACCTGGCCGGTGAGGTTGTTCGCCATGGAGTTGACGTTGTCGGTGAGGTCCTTCCAGGTGCCCGCCACGTTCGGCACGTGGGCCTGTCCGCCGAGGCGTCCTTCGGTGCCGACCTCGCGGGCGACGCGGGTGACCTCGTCGGCGAACGCGGACAGCGTGTCCACCATGGTGTTGATCACGTCGGCCAGGGCCGCGACCTCGCCCTTGGCCTCGACCGTGATCTTGCGGGACAGGTCTCCCTTGGCCACGGCGGTGGCGACCTGGGCGATCGAGCGGACCTGTCCGGTCAGGTTCGACGCCATCACGTTGACGTTGTCGGTGAGGTCCTTCCAGGTGCCCGAGACACCCTTGACGTCGGCCTGTCCGCCGAGGCGTCCTTCGGTGCCGACCTCGCGGGCGACGCGGGTGACCTCGTCGGCGAAGGCGGAGAGCTGGTCGACCATCGTGTTGATGGTGTTCTTGAGCTCGAGGATCTCGCCGCGGGCGTCGACGGTGATCTTCTGGGAGAGGTCGCCCTTGGCGACCGCGGTCGCCACCTGGGCGACGTTGCGGACCTGGGCGGTCAGGTTGCCCGCCATGAAGTTCACCGAGTCGGTGAGGTCCCGCCAGGTGCCCTTGACGCCCTTGACGTCGGCCTGTCCGCCGAGGCGTCCTTCGGTGCCGACCTCGCGGGCGACGCGGGTGACCTCGTCGGCGAAGGCGGAGAGCTGGTCGACCATCGTGTTGATGGTGTTCTTGAGCTCGAGGATCTCGCCGCGGGCGTCGACGGTGATCTTCTGGGAGAGGTCGCCCTTGGCGACCGCGGTCGTCACCTGGGCGACGTTGCGGACCTGGTTGGTCAGGTTGCCCGCCATGAAGTTCACGGAGTCGGTGAGGTCCCGCCACACGCCCGCGACGCCGGGCACCTTGGCCTGTCCGCCGAGGCGTCCTTCGGTGCCGACCTCGCGGGCGACGCGGGTGACCTCCCCGGCGAAGGCGGAGAGCTGGTCGACCATCGTGTTGACGGTCTCCTTCAGCTGCAGGATCTCGCCGCGCGCGGGCACGTCGATCTTCTGGGAGAGGTCGCCCTTGGCCACCGCGGTCGCCACCTGGGCGATGTCGCGGACCTGAGTGGTCAGATTGCCAGCCATCGCGTTGACCGAGTCGGTCAGGTCGGCCCAGGTCCCGGACACCCCCGGAACCTCCGCCTGTCCGCCGAGCGTCCCCTCGGTGCCCACCTCCCGGGCCACGCGGGTGACCTCGGAGGTGAACACGGACAGTTGGTCGACCATGCCGTTGAACACGGTCGCGATGTCGCCCATGAGCCCGTCGGCGTCCTCGGGCAGACGCGTGCCGAAGTCGCCGTCCCGCACGGCCGTCAGACCGGCCAGAAGCTGCCTCAGTTCCTGGTCGCCCGGCACCGTGTCGACGACGACCTCGGTCCTGTCGCTGGTCATGCGCACCCTCGTCCCGCTCCCCTTAAGTCCTCGGCGATGAGGACTTGGACATCTCGTCGGGTCGTCGCCGCCCCGCATGTTGTGCGTGCATTTCCGCATGTCACGGATCTGCGCGATGAGAAAATACGTCGCAGGCTAACCCACTTCGACCGCGCCGAACAAAACTTCGCGACAATGCGCGCCCCGGAGAATTCTCGCCCCAGGAAAGGGTGCATGAGGTCGGCAAACGGGGGTACTCAAACCTATTTTTCCGACGTCGCTTTCCGCGGGAGGTCACCTCCGGTGGACGACTCCGAATGCGCCTGCCGTACGCTCGCCCTGGCGCACCACGCGCCCGACCAGCACACTGCTGCCCGGAAGACTCAGGCCCCGGAAACGCTCGTATGACCACATTTCAGCCATCGCCCTTCAGTCTCTCCGTGGAGACCCTGACCTCCGCCGTCGTGGTGCGTGTCGCCGGCGACCTCGACTACGCGACCCACGACCAACTCGTCGGCACGGTCACCGCGTTGCTCGCCCGGCGTCATGCCGCACGGCACCCGGTGGGCGCAGTTCACCTGGACTTCTCGGCGCTGGAGGGCATCGACTCCTCCGGCCTGTCCGCGCTGCTGCAGATCCGGCGCCGTACGGACGAGGCGGGCATCGCACTCCACCTGGACGGGCGCCCGGCCGTCCTGGAGCGACTGCTGGACATGACCGGAACCCTCGAACTGCTCACCGCCCCGCCCCGGGACACCACCGGGCGGCACCGCCCGCAGGCCCCCTGAGCCGCCGCCGGGCCGCCCGCTCCGCGGACCCCTCGGCGTACTGACCCGCATGGCCGCGGAACGCCGAATGCCATTGTCGGAGCAGGGTAGTTGGTGCGTGAGAGGCCACGGGCCGGGACCGCCGGCCCGAGGGCCCGTGACCGGTTCGCCCGGGGAGGAAGGAGCACCGTGACAATCGACGTGATCTGGTCGTACCCGCCGCAGGTCGGTCGGGCCGAGGGACTCGACCTGACCGGCTTCGGCGTCGTCGCCACCGACGGCACGGTCGGTCATGTGGACCGGGAGGCAGACCCCTCCGGGATGCGGCACCTGGTCGTGGACACCGGAGTGTGGGTGTTCGGCAAGAGCGTTCTGGTGCCGGTCGGCGTGGTCGCCGAGATCGACCTGGAGGAGCGGAGGATCACGGTGTCCTGCTCCCGGGCGGAGATCAAGGCGGCGCCGCGTTTCAGGACCGACAGCGAGACCATGGACCCGGAGTACCTTACGCGCGTGGGCGGTTACTACCACCAGCTGCCGCCGCGCGAGACGGCCACCTCGTGAGGTCCGCGGTGCCGGACGCCGGACCCGTGGTGGCCGACCGGTGAGGAGTGACGAGCACGGGTCGGTCGCCACCCGGGCCGGGGGCACGGCGGCCGCCGTTACCAGCGCCGCGACGGCACGCGCCCACGCACGGTCGATGGTGCGCGAACAGTGGGACTCGCCCGGGCGCAGGGCGCGTGAGGAGGACGTCGCCGACCTCCTGCTGATCGTCTCCGAACTGGTCACCAACGCCATCCGGCACGGCGGCGGACTCGCCGCGTTCGACGTGGTACCGGCTCAGCACGGAGTGCGGCTCGCGGCGCGGGACCACAGCGACGTCGTCCCGCCCGTCGCCTTCGGGTCCGGCGCGCTTCCGCACCCTCACCACGGCAGCGGGTACGGCTGGCCGCTGATCATCCGGCTGGCGCGCGAGATCGTCATCGACCGGTGCCCCGGGGGCGGCAAGACCATCAGCGTGCTGGTGCCGCTGCGGGAAGACGCCGCGCCGGACCGGGACTGAGCCCGCCCGCCCCGCTCCCCGGGCCCGGACGACCCGGGCAGGGGATCACCGGAAAGGGCGGGGATCACCAGGGCAGGAAGACGTGCACATCCTTGCCGTGGTCGTTGACCACGACGCTGACCTGGTCGCACAGGGTGTGGACCAGATGCCAGCCGATACCGCCGCCGCCATGGCTGGGATGGAACGGCCTCGGGGCCGGCGGGGTGGTGCTGGTGTCGCTCAGCGTCACGTGCACCCCGTCGAAGGTCCGGCGCATACGCAGCTCGAACGGCCCCGGCGCGTACTGCACCGCGTTCGCCGCGAGTTCCGTGACGACCAGCAGGATGTCGTCCCAGTGCTCCGGTGCCGTCGGCAGTCTGGTCCGCGCGAGGTCGTCGAGGAACTCCTCCGCGGCGAGGCGCGCACCCGTGACATGGTGCAGCTCACCCGCGAAGCGGGTGGTGCGGCTCGGAATCCCTTCGGTGGCCAGTGTGTCGTCCCAACGCGGCTCGGTTGCCATCTCGCCTTTCCGGCCCGGCGTCGTCAGCTGGGCAGTCGTCCTTTCTTTCCCTTGCGTCCCACTGTCTTGTTCCCATGGGCGCGGAGGCTACGCGTCGGCGTCCAGCGGGTCCGGTCTCAGGGGGGCTCGCCCCGGACGGCCGTCCGGCTCAGCCGGAGGCCGTCCAGGTGGCGCCGTAGCCGACCGCCGGCAGAACGGCCGGGATCACCAGGTCGGCGATGCCCAGTGCCAGCCCGAGCCGGGCCCGGAACGGGCGCGAGGTATCCCGGCGCACCGCGATCAGGGCCAGGGTGATGGCGACGGGCCCGAGGACCAGATTCAGGACGACCAGTCCGACGAGGCCGGGAACGAAGGAGGCGACGGCCATCCCCTCGGTGTCGCGCCTGCCGGTGTACTGCCGGGGTGGCGCGGTCAGCCGCATCGCCCACGCCCTCCCGGTCCGAGTGCGCCGCCTGCGTTCGCGGACGGTGAAGACCGCCGTCCACACCACCACCGTGCTCAGGACGACGGTGACGGGCCACGGAAGACGGGCCACCGAACCGAGGACTACGGCCAGTAACAGCAGCGCCGCGACCAGGAAGAGCACGGCTCACCTCCCGTTCCGCACACGAACGGGGGCAGGGGCAATGGGTTTTGCCGGGAACATGCGAACACAGGACTCCCGCGCGGCCGACCCCACGCCTGCGCGCCGGGAGGAAGTTGTCCAAGAGACGAGCTCAGCGGAAGACGTTGTCGGAGTCGTCCCAGTCGGCCGCCGGATCCTGTCCCGCCGACCGGCGCGCCGTGCGGCCGCGGGCCTGGTACATGGCGTCGATCTCGAAGGCGTAGTGCCGCACTATGGCGTCCCTGCGCAGCTTCATCGACGGCGTGAGCAGCCCGCTGGCCACGTCGAAGGGCTCGGGAAGCACCCGGAAGACCCGGATGGACTCCGAGCGGGAGACCACGCTGTTGGTGGCCGCGACGGCCCGGCCGATCTCCTCCCGCAGCGCGTTCTCCTCGCGTGCCTCGCGGCCCGGCGCGTCGCCCTGCAGCGCGAGCGCCGCACGCCAGTGGGCCAGGAACTCCGGGTCCAGCGTGATCAGTGCCCCGACGCACGGGCGGTTGTCGCCCACGACCACCGCCTGGTGGATCAGCGGATGCATTCTCAGCCGCTGCTCCAGCAGGGCCGGAGCCACGCTCTTGCCGCCGCTGGTGATGATGATGTCCTTCTTGCGCCCGGTGATCGTCAGATACCCCTCGGCGTCCAGATGGCCGATGTCGCCCGTGGCCAGCCAGCCGCCGCGCAGCGCGGCCCGGGTCGCCGCCTCGTCGCCTACGTACCCCTGGAACACCGAGGGCCCCCACACCAGGATCTCCCCGTCGTCGGCCACCTCGATAACGGTGCCCGGCAGGGCCTTGCCGACGGTCCCCGACTTCTCCCGGCCCAGCGGCTGCATGGTGATCCCGCCGGCGGTCTCGGTGAGCCCGTACCCGTCGTGCACGTAGATGCCGATGCCCTCGTAGAACAGGGACAGTTCACGGCTGAGCGGTGAGCCGCCGGAGGTGCCGCGGACAATCCTGCCGCCCAGCGCGGCCCGCAGCTTGCGGTACACCGTCCGCTCGTACAGGGCGTGTTGCAGCCGCAGGTCGAACCCGGGGCCCGGGCCCCGGCCGGTCCGCTGCCGCTCCAGCGCCGCGGCGAAGTCGCGGGCCGTCGCGGCGGCCCGCTCGAACAGCACGCCGCGGCCCGCCTGTTGGGCGGTGCGCAGGAAGTTCTTGTAGATCTTCTCGAAGACGGAAGGCACGGCGTAGAAGTACGTCGGACGAAACGAGCGCAGCGCCGACACCAGCGCCGCCGCGCTCAGGTCGGGCTCGTGGCCCATCAGAATGCCGCCGCGGATGCACAGGCCCTGGACCATCAGGCCGTACACGTGCGAGAACGGCAGGAAGGCGAGGACCGATGCCTGCTCGCCCGGGGGCGCGGCGGTGTGCCCCCAGCCCGCCAGCAGGGTGTCGCAGGGGCTCGCCAGCGCGCGGTGGCTCAGCGCGCACCCCATCGCGTGCCCCGAGGTGCCGGAGGTGTAGGCGATCACGGCGGTCGCGTCCGGCAGCACGATCCGGCGCAGCGAGTCGACCGTGGTCGGCGGTATCATGGCGCCCCGCTCCACCAGTTGGGCCAGCGCCCCGGCGTCCAGCTGCCACACGTGCTGCAGCAGGGGCAGGGACGCGCACACGGAGCCGACCGTCATCACGCCCTGCTCGTCCTCGACCACGACGGCCACGCATCCGGAGTCCCGCAGGATCCACTCCACCTGGTCGCGCGAGGAGGTCGGATGGACCGGGACGACCTCGGCCCCGACCGCCCACAGCGCGTAGGCGAGCACCGTCCACTCGTAGCGGGTGCGGGCCATGACGGCCACCCGGTGGCCCGGCGACATCCCGGCGGCGACCAGACCGCGGGCCAGGTCGGACACCTCGTCCCGCAACTCGACCGCGGTCACCTCCTCCCACGCGGCGGAGGCGGGGTCCCGGCGGCGCGCGAGCACCGGCAGGGTCGGACGGGTCTCCGCGGTCTCGAAGACGCTGTCGGCGAGCCCGCCGGCCAGGGTGGACACGGCGGACGGAGCGAGGGCGAAGTCGCGCATGCGCTGCTCCTGATGTATACGGAGGGTGACTCCACCGATGAGTACCGTTGTCGGGCGGGTCGAATGTAGCCCAGGTGAGCAAGTGCCGGGGCCCCGAACCGGGAAGTCGCCCCGTTTTGTTGATCTCGGCCCGATCGGGGACTCGACAGGCATGGGCCACGTCGATCCGGATCGGGCTCCGGATCCTGAACGGACCCCGGGCCCGGAACCCGGGGCGGGCGTACCGTCCACAGACCCCGCCCACAGAGAGCGGCCTGCCCGAGGCGGGGGCCCCGGGACCGAAGTCAGTTCTGGGTGCGCCGCACGCACTCGGTGACGACGTCGCGCAGGCTCCCGGTGCGCTCCAGCAGCTCTCTCTGCACCCGGGCGCCGCTGCCCCGCCGCAGCAGTTCGCTCATGGCGCCCCTGGCCCGGTCGAGGTCAGCGGTGCCGGCGAGTGCCTCGGCCACATGGTCCAGCAGGGCCCGCAGCACCGACTCGGCCGGCAGCCGCCGCAGGGTGACCGGATGGAGGAGCTCCCGGGCCAGCCCGGCCCGGGCGGCCTGCCAAGCGGCCAGCCGCAGCAGGCTCACGCTGTGGTCCACCGGCTCGCGGCCCGCCCGCCACTCCTGGGCGGCGGTCTGAACCAGCCCACGGGCGAGCGTGGCGATCAGCTGAGCCGTGTCCGCGTGCAGACACACGTCCGCCACCCGGATCTCGACCGTCGGGTAACGCGCGGACAGCCGCGCGTCGAAGTAGGCCATCTTCTCGTCGAGGATCACACCGGTGGCCACCATGTCGGCCACCCGCCGGTGGTAGCGCCCGGGCGAGCCGAACAGCTCGGTGGGACCGGCCGACGGCCAGCGGTCCCACACCCGGCTGCGGTAGCTGTCGTAGCGGGTGTCCTGGCCCTGCCAGAACGGGGAGTTGGTGCTGATCGCCAACAGGACCGGCAGCCAGGGGCGGATGCGGTCCAGGACCGCGACGCCCTCGTCGTCCGACTCCACGGCCACGTGCACATGCATGCCGCACACCAGCTGCTCCTGCGTGGCGATGCCGTACTGCTCGGCCAGCCACTGGTAGCGGTGGTTCATGCTGATGGTGGGGCTGACCGGCAGCGGGGAGGTGGCCAGCGCGGCCACCGCGCAGCCGATCTCCCCGGCGTGCCGCGCCGCCTCCTTGCGGCAGCGGACGATCTCCTCGCCGAGTGCCGCCATGTCCGTCTGCGGGTGCGTGGCGAACTCCAGCATCTGGCCGAACAGCTCTTTCTCGAACACGTCCTGGCCGGCGTCGTCCGCCTCGGCGTGGGCGAGCACCGCCGCGGACAGCGCCCTCGGCTCACCGGTCTCCGGGTCGACCAGGAGGAGCTCCTCCTCCACTCCGACGGTCCGCACCTCTTGCCGCCTCTCCGTCCGTCTGCCGCGACGCCGGCCGCTCACCGGGTCGTACGACCCCGACTGCCCCGGGACGGCGGCCGGACACCTGGGTACGGTCCCCGGATCCGGTGGCCGCCCGCCACCATGGCACCGCTCAGGCGGGGTACGGCGCCAGCCAGAGGGTGGCCAGGGGCGGCAGCGTGAGGCGGATCCCGCCCTCCTCCGGCTTGAGCGGGTCCGGGTTGGTGACGTCGCTGCCCCCGTACCGGGCGGCGTCGGTGTTGAGGACCTCGCACCAGGCGGTGACGTCGTCGTCGGGCAGGCCGAGCCGGTAGCCCTCCCGTACGGCGGGGGAGAAGTTGCACACGGCCAGGAGCGGGACGCCCTCGGCGTCATAGCGCAGGAAGGCGTAGACGTTGTCGTCGGCGGCATCCACGGCGACCCAGCGGAAGCCCTCGGGACGGGTGTCGCGCTGCCACAGCGCCGGGGTGTCCCGGTAGCGCGTGTTGAGGTCGCGCACCAGGTCCTGCACCCCGCGGTGGTCGCCCGCGGCGCAGTAGCCCTCGTCCAGCAGCCACCACTCCGGCCCGTGCTCCTCGGAGAACTCGCCGCCCTGGGCGAACTCCTGCCCCATGAAGAGCAGCTGCTTGCCGGGGTGGGCCCACATGAAGCCGAGATAAGCGCGGTGGTTGGCGCGCCGCTGCCACCAGTCGCCCGGCATCTTGGACACCAGGGCCTGCTTGCCGTGCACGACCTCGTCGTGCGAGATCGGCAGCACGTAGTTCTCGCTGTAGGCGTACACCATCGCGAAGGTCATCTCATGGTGGTGGTACTTGCGGTGCACCGGCTCCTTGCTCATGTACTGCAGTGAGTCGTGCATCCACCCCATGTTCCACTTCAGCCCGAAGCCCAGCCCGCCGCCGTCGGTCGGCGCGGTCACCCCGCCCCAGGCGGTGGACTCCTCCGCGATGGTGACCACGCCGGGAGCCCTCCGGTACACGGTGGCGTTCATCTCCTGCAGGAACGCCATCGCGTCCAGGTCCTCCCGGCCGCCGTACGCATTGGGCGTCCACTGGCCGGAGTCGCGCGAGTAGTCGAGGTAGAGCATGGAGGCCACCGCGTCCACGCGCAGGCCGTCGATGTGGAACTCCTCGCACCAGTAGACGGCGTTCGCGACCAGGAAGTTGCGCACCTCGGTGCGGGCGAAGTCGAACTCGTGCGTTCCCCAGTCGGGATGCTCGGCGCGCTGCGCGTTCCCGGGCTCGTAGAGCGGGTCGCCGTCGAAGCGGGCCAGCGCCCAGTCGTCCTTCGGGAAGTGGGCCGGCACCCAGTCCATGATCACACCGATGCCGGCCCGGTGGCAGGCGTCGACGAAGTACCGGAAGTCGTCCGGGGAGCCCAGGCGGGCGGTGGGCGCGTAGTAGGACGTCACCTGGTAGCCCCAGGACGGGCCGAAGGGGTGCTCGGCGACCGGCATCAGCTCCACGTGGGTGAAGCCCAGGTCCTTGACGTACGCCGGAAGCTGCTCGGCCAGTTCGCGGTACGTCAGCCCCTGCCGCCAGGAGGGCAGGTGAACCTCGTACACCGAGAACGGCGCCTCGTGCACCGGGACGTCCCCGCGGTGCGCCATCCACTCCTGATCGCCCCAGTCGTGGTGCGCGGCCGTCACGATCGAGGCCGTGTCCGGCGGCACCTCCGTGCGGCGCGCCATCGGGTCGGCCTTCAGGCAGCGGCCGCCGTACTGCGAGGTGATCTCGAACTTGTACCGCGCGCCCTCGCCGATGCCCGGCAGGAACAGCTCCCACACGCCGGCGGCGCCGAGCGAGCGCATCGGGAACGCGGTGCCGTCCCAGTACGTGAAGTCACCGGCCACTCGCACGCCCCGGGCGTTGGGCGCCCACACCGTGAACCGGGTGCCGGCCACGCCCTCGTGGGTCATCGGCTCCGCGCCCAGCGCCCGCCACAGCTGCTCGTGCCGCCCCTCCCCGACGAGATGCAGGTCCAGCTCGCCGAGGGCGGGCAGGAAGCGGTAGGGGTCGTGGACCTCGTACTCGTCCTGCTCGTAGGCGACCAGCAGCGTGTACGCGGGGATCGCGTCCAGCGGCAGTACGCCGGAGAACAGGCCGTCGCCCTCGGAGACGAGCGGGGTGCGCTCGCCGCCGATCACCACGCTCACCGCGCGGGCGAACGGCCGCAGCGCCCGGAAGGCGATCCCGCCCGGCACCGGGTGCGCGCCCAGCAGGGCGTGCGGGTCGTGGTGGGCGCCGGACACGAGGCGCTCGCGGTCGGCGGGGTCCAGGGGCGGGGCCGTCCTGCCCGCACCCGCCGCGGGCAGGACGGGTCCGGACGGCTCGGGGAGTGACGTGTCGCGCAGTGCCATCGGTTCAGCCTCCTCTCACGGCGAGACGTTCGATCGCCGCCATCGGTACGGCGAGCCAGTCGGGACGGTGCCGGGCCTCGTACAGCACTTCGTACACGGCACGGTCCGTCTCGTAGGCCCGCAGCAGGGCGTGTTTCTTACGGGGGTCCCAGCCGGCCCGGGACGCGTAGCCGGCGCAGTACGCCTCCCGGCAGCGGCGCGCCCATTCCGGACGCCAGGGTCGGCGCTGCCGGGCGGCATAGTCGAAGGAGCGCAGCATCCCCGCCACGTCCCGCACCGGGGACTCGGGGATACGGCGCTCGGCGAGCGGACGGGACGGCTCGCCCTCGAAGTCGATGACGAACCACTCGCGCCCGGCCCGTAGCACCTGGCCCAGATGGAGATCGCCGTGGATGCGCTGGGCGGGCGGTCCGGCGTCGCAGCTGGCGAGCGCCGCGAACGCGGTGCGCAGCCGGGTCGTGTACGGCCTGAGCGCGGGCACGCTGTGCGCCGCGGCCTCCAGGCGGTCGGTCATCGCCGCCGCCACGCCGGCGACGTCCCGGTGCGCACCGGTGGGGAAGGCACCGGCCAGCGCCAGGTGCACCTCCGCCGTCGCCCGCCCCAACTGGTGGGCCTGAGCGGTGAAGTCGTCACCGGTGGCCAGCGCCCGCAGGGCCAGCGCCCAGCCGTCCGCCGCGTTGCGCAGGAACGGCTGGAGCACGCCGAGCGTCGCCGCCTCCGGCCGGGCCGTACGGAACCAGGCCACCGGGGCGGGGACGCGGCTGCAGTCCTGCCGGGCCAGGGCCCACGGCACCTCCAGGTCCGGGTTGACGCCCGGCTGTATGCGGCGGAAGACCTTCAGGATGAACTCGTCGCCGTAGACGATCGAGGAGTTGGACTGCTCGGCGTCCAGCAGCCGCGGCACCAGACCGCCGGGGATCGGCACGGACGGGTCGGCCTCGAAGCGCAGGGGGCCCGCCGTGCCGGGGCGCCGCAGCCGTTCGAGGAGCAGCTGCGCCGACCGCGGGTCGTACAGCGCGTCGTACACCGCCAGGCCGGCCAGCGGGCCCTCCACGGGGCGGCCGATGAAGGCCCGGTGCAGGCGCGGGGCCAGCTGCTGCCGTACGCCGAGCAGCAGTTGGTAGCAGTCGGCGGGCGGCGGCGCGGATGTACCGGCCGGCGCGGGGACGCCGCCGTGACCGGCGGCGACGTCGGCGTGTTCGGCGTGGACCAGCAGATGCAGACAGCCCGGGAACAGCTCCGTCATCGACAGCAGACGCAGATCGGTGACGGGCCGGTCCTTGCCGGCGAACCAGCGCTGGCGCGGCAGCCAGTCGCGCAGCAGCGAGCCGAGCGAGGCCACGGACCCGGCAAGGCCCGCAGTGCCCGGCTGGGGTGCCGTCTTCGGCATGGTCACGCCTCCTTTCGTCGGCCACACGCTCAGACTCGTCGGCCGATCCGGGATGCGACCTTGGTGAGCCGGAACCAGTAGAAGCCGTGTCCCGCCAGTGTCAGCAGGTACGGCAGCTCTCCGATGGCCGGGAAGCGCACCCCGCCGATGAGCTCGACCGGGTGCCGTCCGTCGAAGGCGCGCAGGTCGAGTTCGGTGGGCTGGGCGAACCGGGAGAAGTTGTGCACGCACAGCACCAGGTCGTCCTTGTACTCGCGCAGGAAGGCGATCACGGACGGGTTGGAGGACGGCAGTTCCGTGTACGACCCGAGTCCGAAGGCATGATTCTGCTTGCGGATCTCGATCATCCGGCGGGTCCAGTGCAGCAGCGAGGAGGGCGAGGACATCGACGCCTCGACGTTGGTGACCTGGTAGCCGTAGACCGGGTCCATGATCGTGGGCAGGAAGAGGCGTCCCGGGTCGCAGGACGAGAAGCCGGCGTTGCGGTCCGGGGTCCACTGCATCGGGGTGCGGACGGCGTCGCGGTCGCCGAGCCAGATGTTGTCGCCCATGCCGATCTCGTCGCCGTAGTACAGGATCGGGCTGCCGGGCAGCGACAGCAGCAGGGCGGTGAACAGTTCGATCTGGTTGCGGTCGTTGTCCAGCAGGGTCGCCAGGCGCCGGCGGATGCCGATGTTGGCGCGCATCCGTGGGTCCTTGGCGTATTCCGCCCACATGTAGTCGCGTTCTTCGTCGGTGACCATTTCGAGGGTCAGCTCGTCGTGGTTGCGCAGGAAGATGCCCCACTGGCAGTTCGAGGGAATGGCGGGGGTCTTGGCGAGGATTTCCGAGACCGGGTAGCGGGATTCCCGCCGTACGGCCATGAAGATGCGGGGCATGACGGGGAAGTGGAACGCCATGTGGCATTCGTCGCCGCCGCTGGAGTAGTCGCCGAAGTAGTCGACGACGTCCTCCGGCCACTGGTTGGCCTCCGCCAGCAGCACGGTGTCCGGGAACATCTGGTCGATCTCGCGCCGCACCCGCCTGAGGAACTCGTGGGTCGCGGGCAGGTTCTCGCAGTTGGTGCCCTCTTCGGCGTAGAGATACGGCACCGCGTCGAGGCGGAAGCCGTCGATGCCGAGATCGAGCCAGAAGCGGAGAGCGGCGAGGATCTCCTCCTGGACGGCGGGGCTCTCGTAGTTGAGGTCCGGCTGGTGGGAGAAGAACCGGTGGAAGTAGTACTGCCTCCTCACCGGGTCGTACGTCCAGTTGGAGGTCTCGGTGTCGACGAAGATGATGCGGGCGTCCGGATAGCCCGTGTCGTCGTCGGCCCACATGTAGAAGTCGCCGTAGGGGCCGTCGGGGTCCTTTCTCGACTCCTGGAACCAGGGGTGCTGGTCGCTGGTGTGGTTCATGACGAAGTCGATGATGACGCGCATGCCGCGCTGGTGGGCGGCGTCGACGAACTCCACGAAGTCGGCCAGGTCGCCGAAGTCGGGGAGTACGGCGGTGTAGTCGGAGACGTCGTAACCGCCGTCCCGCAGCGGTGACTTGAAGAACGGCGGCAGCCACAGACAGTCCACGCCGAGCCACTGCAGATAGTCCAGTTTGGCGGTCAGGCCCTTCAGGTCGCCGATGCCGTCGCCGTTGCTGTCCTGGAAGGAGCGGACCAGGACCTCGTAGAAGACGGCGCGCTTGAACCACTCCGGGTCGCGGTCCCTGGCCGGGGCGTCCTCGAAGATGTCCGCGACGGGCTCGTTGACAGTCATGGTGCTGGGGGCCCTCCTATCTGCGGCGAGGTGGACGATCGCTGGACATGGAGCACGTGCGCGGGCCGGTGGCCCGGTTCCAGGCGCACGTAGTTGGTCCTGCCCCAGTGGTAGGTCTCACCCGTCAGTTCGTCGTTCACGGAAGTGGACTCGTGCCGTTCCAGGCCGAGTTGCGGCATGTCCAACGAGACCGTGGCCTCCTGGGTGTGGTGCGGGTCGAGGTTGGCGACCACCAGAACCGAGTCGGGGCCGGTGGTCTTGCTGTAGGCGATCACGGCGTCGTTGTCGGTCGGATGGAAGCGCAGATTGCGCAGATGGTGCAGCGCGGGGTGGCGGCGCCGGATGTCGTTGAGGCGGGTGATGAGGGGGGCGATGGTGCGTCCCTCGCGTTCGGCGGCGGCCCAGTCGCGGGGTTTGAGCTGGTACT